>NZ_MRWD01000062.1 GCF_002093625.1 Rouxiella silvae
ACATTTATGAACGCTGATTGTTTTTACACTTAATTTTAAAATATTTGAAATATTCATGACAGACAATCCAGACATCATCATCACCAGCACCTTACCTTCCATTTTGGTAATATTATAATCATAAGGTGTGTCATTGCTGGCGATGTGTTGGAGCTGGATAAACTTTTCTAACGCACTCACGACGCATGTTATGCTTTTCTTTTTCTCGATAAACTTGAATTTCTTCTTAAAAAAAAGCTCAAGCATCAACATATCCACCGAGGAAGAGATAATCAGTATTCTTTCTGGGTCAATGATATGTTCGTTTTCTTTTAAAAAGTCATAACATTTTTGGAAACCACTTCCGGATGGATCTATAATTAGATAATCCTTAGTTGATATATTTACTCCGTCGTTCTGATTAAAAGGAATAACACCGTTAATGTACGGCAGTTTTTTAGAGATAATTTCTTTCAACGTCAATTTAGTAAATTGACACTCGCTCCAGATTATTATCCGAGGCATGAGGCCGCCTAAATAGTATGTTTAAAAACACTCTTCCCCCTGTGTACCGGAAGAAACAGAGCCCTTCCCGACCTAACGTTAAGTCCTGCAGTAAGCTACCAATGTCTACTTCATGTTTATTCCTTTATCTTTATGGTATGTAGAATAGTCTCCAGCCCAAACTCTTCAAATCGTTTTTGTCGCTTGTAAAACACGTTAGTGATAGGTTACAGCAATCAATATTCTTAATTTTATCGTCACAGCCCTCCCCTAAGTTAGGAGTAGTCTTAAAGGCTTTGCTACTTTTTAGTCAAAACGTGCAGCATTCTGTTCAAAAATGATAAATAAGCCAATTGATCTAGGAGTTTTCCTAAACATAATAAACGACATTTCACCGCCAAAGCATTTCAGATTAAAAGACTGAAAATGATAAATTACTCAGAATAAAAAACCAAAAAAATAAGCATTTAAGTTTTAATATTTAAAACTTATGACGGTTATCTCAATCTGAAAATTCGATATCTACACTTTCTTGTGATAAATCAACCAGAATTTCGATAAATGCAAACTGAACGACCACACATTTAACAACACAATAACATGCTCTGACATCAAGCCTGAGTCTTAAAAGGTCGGTAAACCTAGAATACATGATGATTTTCATCACCATAAGGTCTTAATATTTGTCACATAGCGTTATCAATGATGGCGAATAGTCTTAGCGTTTACATTGATTACCCCCACTCAAAGAGGTAGCTGCAGTGTTCAGATAAACCGCGAGCTCGTAAACGTGGTTGTTACCCCCTGCCAACTGGACGACGATCGTGCTTTTAAGCTAAGGTTTTCAAGAGCAATAATGTTTGGAAAAGGAGAAAATCCGAGATGGAGAAGGACGTGGGAACACAGTATGAAAGAAGGTTTATAAATCAGCATGCCCTTTTAAAGGCGTCGATGATTGTCATATTACTGGCCTTATTAATAGCGATAAGCGGCTGCGGCGATAAAGAACCGGCCCAGCGTAAAGCCTTTATTGAATTTATTCAGACACGCTTATTAGCCACCCAAACTTTAGCCGTCCCACAGCTGTCTGAAGAACAGATAAAATCCTTTGGCGAATACAGTAATGACTATGCGGTGATTACCGATTTCCACCAGCAAATGGATACCGAACTCAATGCGTCATTGGCACCCGTATTTAGCAGTATGAATTCAGTGACGTCGGTTAATGCACTGCTGGAACAGCGAGACAGGTTACAAGAGATGGCGAATAACAGCGCCCATTTGGCAGAAAAGATTGATGCAATAAAATTACAGGCCGATGCGCGGCACGATGCCTTAAAGCAGCCTCAGGACCTTAAAGAAGTGTATGACCAGGCCTATAACAAAGTCGTTTCAAAACCAGCGGCATTGGCTGAACAGGTGTTCACTCTACTGCCTCAGGTGTTAAAACAAATTGTTGTTAAGGCCGATTTCATTAAAAGTCAGGGTGAAAATGTGACGATTTCGGGCAGTACTTTGCAGTTCGCCACCCAGTCTCAATTGGATAAATACAACGCTATCCAGAAAAAACTGGTTCCGCTCAATGCACAACTGATGGAACTCAGCAGGCAAATGCAGCAAATGGTGCACTAAATTCTGCGCAGGCCTTTTATCAATGGCACATATGCTGTGTGGAATGGCCGTTTTCTGCACGGCGCCAGTCACCCGGAGTTTGGCCAAACTGGCGTTTAAAGCTGCGGGTGAAAGACTGCTGGGAATCAAAGCCCAGAGAGATTGCCACGCTGACAATGGTTTCGCCGCTGCTGGCTAACATGTCGGCAGACTTTTTCATTTTCTCTGCACGAATGTATTCGCCCATCGGCAAGCCGGTGTGCTCTTTGAACATTCTCTGCAAATGCCAACGTGAATAGCCGGCACGCTCGGCCACGGTTTTAATATCCAGTCTTTCTTCAAGATTATTGTCGATCCAGTCGATCAGGTCGTGAATAAAATCTTCGGTTTTCATCTCCGCTCTCCCGCTATGTTTTTTGCCCTCACCAAGAGAGCCTTGTTAAAGGCTGACGCAGTTTTGGTTAAAATGCAAGTTTTACTATTGCATTTTAAACTTTACACGACAATTGTTACTGCCTTTCACAAAAGGGCTTTTCAGATAGCACATAAAGTGCAACAATAATTCTTGCAGTTTGTCAGCCAGCTCCCTACAATCCCTCCTAGTTAATGTATCAGTTATTGATACCTTATCATATCTACGATCGACACAAACTCATAAAATCCTATCAGGCAAGGGACGTTACTCCGGTGGACAGGACCGGCGGTACTGGCTGATGGCGCTTGTTCACCAGAAATAGACACTGGAAATAAAAATAATGATCAGCCTGCAAAATTTTTCCGTGATGCCAAGCGCACGTCGCTCTGGCACGTATCTTCTCCCTCGTCTCTCAGGGATAGCGCTGTTCGTCACACTTCTTTCGGGATGTGATAACAGCGTGGCACAGCGTTCTGCGCCACCCGCTCCGGCGGTTAGTGCAGCCACTGTTGTTATTAAGCCTATCACCCAATGGGACGAATTTACTGGCCGTATCGAAGCGGTGCAAAGCGTTCAGTTGCGTCCGCGAGTCTCGGGTTATATCGACAAGGTGAACTACCAGGAAGGCGATGAGGTTAAAAAAGGTCAGGTGCTGTTCACCATTGACGACCGAACTTACCGCGCCGCGCAGGAACAAGCACAGGCACAGCTGGTTAGAGCCAAGAATCAAGCCAGCCTCGCCCGCAGCGAGTCTGCACGTACGGAAAAACTGGTTGCCTCAGAAGCTATTTCAAAAGAGCTGTGGGAGCAACGCCGCTCTGCGGCCGCACAGGCACAGTCTGACGTGTTGGCTGCGCAGGCCCAGCTTGATATGGCCCAGCTTAATCTCGACTTCACCCGCGTTATCGCCCCGATTGACGGCAAAGCCAGCCGGGCAATGATAACCGCAGGCAATCTGGTTAGCGCCGGGGACAGCGCCAGCGTACTGACCACGTTAGTGTCGCTCGATAAAGTCTATGTCTATTTCGACGTCGATGAGAGCACCTACCTGCGCTATCAGGCCATTGCACGCGATGCCAAATATAAAAATGCCGCACTGCCGGTGCATGTCGCGCTGGTTGGCGAAACGGGTTATCCACATCAGGGCCTGCTCGACTTCACCGACAACCAACTTACCGCCAGCACCGGCACTATTCGTATGCGCGCCGTACTCGACAACAGCGACCGCAGCTTTACACCAGGCCTGTTTGCCCGCATTCAAATGCCGGGCACGCCAATGTTTGACGCGATGCTGATTGACGATAAGGCCGTATTGACCGACCAAGACCGTAAATATGTGTACGTGGTTGATGCCGCAGGTAAAGCTGAGCGTCGTGATATTCAGATTGGTGCCATGGCCGGTGGATTACGCATCGTGCAGCAAGGCCTGAAAGCGGGAGATCGCGTAGTGATCGACGGCGTGCAGAAAGTATTTATGCCGGGGATGCCCGTCAACGCCAAGAGTGTCGAGATGGCTGCCAACGTTACGTCGGCTACCCGCCAAGCACAATAACAGAGAACCTGACCCATGGACTTTTCCCGCTTTTTTATCGACCGGCCGATTTTTGCGGCGGTGCTGTCGATACTGATTTTGGTCACCGGCGCTATCGCAATACCGCTATTGCCGGTGAGCGAATATCCCGACGTTGTGCCACCGAGCGTGCAGGTGCGCGCCGAATATCCCGGTGCCAACCCGAAAGAGATTGCTGAAACCGTTGCTACCCCTTTGGAAGAGGCGATCAACGGTGTTGAAAACATGATGTACATGAAGTCAGTAGCCGGTTCTGACGGCGTGCTGGTCACGACGGTCACCTTCCGTCCGGGAACCGATCCGGATCAGGCGCAGGTTCAGGTGCAAAACCGTGTTGCGCAGGCGGCGGCTCGCCTGCCTGAAGACGTGCAGCGCCAAGGTGTGACTACACAGAAACAGTCACCCACGATGACATTAGTTGTGCATCTGTACTCCCCTTCCGGTAAGTACGATTCACTCTATCTTCGCAACTATGCCACCCTCAAGGTCAAGGACGAGCTGGCACGCTTACCCGGGGTAGGACAGGTACAAATTTTTGGTGCCGGTGAATACGCGATGCGTGTTTGGCTGGACCCTAATAAAGTCGCAGCGCGGGGATTAACAGCCTCCGACGTGGTTACCGCCATGCGTGAGCAAAACGTACAGGTTTCTGCCGGTCAGTTGGGCGCAGAACCCATGCCGAAAGAGAGCGATTATCTCCTGTCTATCAATGCGCAGGGTCGTCTGAAAGATGAGACCGAATTCGGCAACATCATTCTAAAAACCAGCGAAGATGGCTCGACTGTGCGCCTGCGCGACGTCGCTCGTATTGAAATGGGGTCGGGCAGCTATGCCCTGCGCTCGCAACTCAATAATAAAGACGCGGTAGGTATCGGCATCTTCCAGGCGCCGGGTGCCAATGCCATTGACCTGTCGAACGCCGTGCGTGCCAAAATGGCCGAGTTGGCTACCCGTTTCCCCGACGGGCTGACCTGGCGTGCGCCGTATGACCCAACGGTGTTTGTGCGTGACTCGATAAGCGCCGTGGTTCATACCCTGCTTGAAGCCGTGGTGTTGGTGGTGCTGGTGGTTATCCTGTTCCTGCAAACATGGCGCGCATCGATTATCCCGCTGCTGGCGGTGCCAATTTCGGTTATCGGTACCTTCAGCATTCTCTATCTGCTGGGCTTTTCGCTCAATACGTTGAGCCTTTTTGGGCTGGTGTTAGCCATCGGCATTGTGGTGGATGATGCCATCGTGGTAGTGGAGAACGTCGAGCGTAATATAGAGGAAGGGCTAGCGCCGAGAGACGCTGCACATCAGGCGATGCGTGAAGTTTCGGGTCCGATTGTCGCCATCGCGTTGGTACTCTGCGCCGTGTTCGTGCCGATGGCCTTCCTGTCTGGCGTAACCGGTCAGTTCTACAAGCAGTTTGCGGTGACTATCGCTATTTCAACGGTAATTTCGGCGATTAACTCGCTGACGTTGTCACCGGCGCTGGCCGCTATTTTACTGAAGTCTCACGGTGCGCCAAAAGACATGCCATCGCGTTTAATCGACCGACTGTTTGGCTGGCTTTTCCGACCGTTTAACCGCTTTTTCAACGCCAGTTCACACGGTTATCAGAATGCAGTATCTAAAACGCTGAGCCGCCGAGGCGCTGTATTTGTGGTCTATATTCTGCTGCTAGGCGCAGCCGCCTTTATGTTTAAAGCCGTGCCGGGCGGATTTATTCCAACTCAGGATAAACTGTACTTAATTGCCGGCGTGAAAATGCCTGAAGGTTCTTCACTGTCTCGTACTGATGCCGTGGTGCGTAAAATCAGTGCGTTGGGTCTGCAAACGGACGGCGTAATCGACGCGGTAGCCTTCCCAGGGCTTAACGCCCTGCAATTTACCAACACGCCAAACACCGGCACGGTATTCTTTGCCCTGAAACCGTTGAGCGAACGTACCCGCACTGCGGCGCAAATTAATGCCGAAATAAATGCCAAGATTTCGCAGATTCAGGAAGGCTTTGCGTTCTCTATCATGCCGCCGCCGATCCTCGGCCTCGGTCAAGGTTCGGGCTATTCGCTTTATATTCAGGACCGAGCCGGTCTGGGCTATGGCGCACTACAGTCTGCGGTGAATACGATGTCGGGTGCCATCATGCAGACTCCGGGTATGGGATTCCCTATTTCGTCCTATCAGGCCAATGTGCCGCAGCTTGAAGCAAAAATTGACCGCGAAAAAGCCAAAGCGCAGGGTGTTTCGCTTGATGATCTGTTCAGTACGTTGCAAACCTATCTTGGCTCGTCATACATCAATGATTTCAACCGTTTTGGCCGCACCTGGAAGGTGATGGCGCAGGCCGACGGGCAGTTCCGCGACAGCGTAGAAGACATTGGCAATTTACGCACCCGCAACAATAAAGGTGAGATGGTGCCTATCGGCAGCATGGTGAACATCACCACCACCTACGGGCCGGACCCGGTTATTCGCTACAACGGATACCCAGCGGCAGACCTGATTGGTGATGCCGATCCTCGCGTACTTTCTTCATCGCAGGCGATGACCGAAGTGGCCGCAATGTCGAAAAATCTGTTGCCTAACGGCATGAACATCGAGTGGACCGACCTGAGTTATCAGCAGTCAACGCAGGGCAATGCGGCGCTTATCGTCTTCCCGATGTCCGTGCTGCTGGCGTTCCTGGTGCTTGCCGCCCTGTATGAAAGCTGGACGCTGCCGCTGGCGGTGATTCTGATTGTCCCCATGACCATGCTGTCGGCCCTGTTCGGCGTCTGGCTTACCGGCGGGGACAACAATGTGTTTGTACAGGTTGGACTGGTAGTACTGATGGGACTGGCATGTAAAAACGCTATCCTGATCGTCGAGTTCGCGCGTGAACTTGAGCTGCAGGGCAAAGGTATTGTTGAAGCCGCGCTGGAAGCCTGCCGGCTGCGTTTACGCCCGATAGTCATGACGTCTATTGCCTTTATCGCAGGAACTATTCCACTGATTATGGGCCACGGTGCCGGTTCAGAAGTGCGTGGCGTAACCGGGATTACTGTCTTCTCGGGCATGCTGGGGGTCACACTTTTCGGTCTGTTCCTGACGCCAGTATTCTACGTCGCATTGAGAAAGCTGGTGAGCAAGAAGAGTGAGTCCAAAACGGAGAGCGTAACGGTAAACTAACTCGCCACGCTATGTAAGAAACGTCACCAAAACGAACAAGGGGACTCGCCGCAAGACGAGTCCCCTTTTTTAAATAAATATAATGGTAATAACGTTAAGTTTTAATAAGTTAAGATTTTAATAAACATACTGGCCGAGAAGGCTATTTGTTAATTGCCAGCTCGGCACCGGTGCAGTTGTAACTGCCGTTGCGTTCAAACTCAGCCAGCGCATCCGCTACCGTGTAGCGAGCAAGTACGGCCATTGAGGCTTCTTCGGCCTCACACACTACAGATTTGAAGTATCCGCAGGCGTTGGCGCTCACCAAGCATTTAGCCTTGCCTTCCGGCCTGGCGGCCCACAGTCGCTTGTCTTCGATAACGCCGGTGTAAATATCACGCAGCGTAATGGTGTCGGCCATGCGACCCAGACGAATAGAGCCGGTGCGGCCCAGCGTCGAGACGATAATTCCATGATGCGTTAGCGGCACCATCAGTTTACGAATAAAGCTCGGATTAGCTTCCAGTCCCGCTGCCAGAGTCGCACTGGTACAGCGCTGACCTGACTTTTCAGCCAGTGCCACACTAAAAACCATCTGCATTGCTGTTGGAAAGCGAAAATCTAACATGTCGTTATCCTGGGAAAGCGGGATTAAAAATACACTCTTGCGCCCTAAAAAAAATTCGCTGGCGAAGTGCTCAATAATATAACAAATACTGGAGTATTTTTGAAGTTGGAGGGCACATAAAGGCCTATCGCGGCGACGAAAAATGTAAAAAAAAAGAGGGCTTCACGCGGGAAGCCCTCTTTGCTTTTACTTAGCCCGGAACAATATCCGGCTGCATATCTGAGAGTTAAGCGCTCAGCCAGCCGAGCTTAATGACGAACAGAATCGACAAGATAACCAGCGCCGCATTTAGCTCACGACCGCGGCCACTCAGCAGTTTCACCAGAGTCCAGGTGATAAAGCCAAACGCGATGCCGTTGGCGATGGAGTAAGTCAGCGGCATGGTCAGCGCGGTAACGGTGACAGGCGCAGCAACAGTGATGTCTTTCCAGTCAATTTCGGCCAAGCCTGAGGTCATCAACACCGCAATGAACAGCAGCGCGGGGGCAGTGGCGAATGCCGGAATGCTGCCTGCCAACGGCGCAAAGAACAGGCTCAGCAGGAACAAAATTGCCACCACAATCGCGGTTAAGCCCGTACGACCACCGGCCCCTACGCCAGCCGCAGACTCGATGTAACTGGTCGTGGTTGAGGTACCCAGCAGCGAACCAAACAGGGCCGCGGCGCTGTCGGCAACCAAGGCACGGCCCATTTTCGGAATGTTACCATCTTCGTCTGCCAGACCCGCGCGTTTGGTTACGCCAATTAGGGTACCGGAGTTGTCGAACACGTCAACGAACAGGAAAGCAAACACGACGCTAATCAGACCAACGTTAAATGCGCCCTTAATGTCGAGCTGCATGAAGGTCGGCGCGATTGAAGGCGGCATCGACATAATGCCACCAAATGGCGTGAAGCCCAGCGCGATCGCGAGAATAGTCACGGCCAAAATACCAATCAGCACTGCCCCGGTCACTTTACGCGCTTCCAGAACCACGATAATCACGAAGCCCAGCATAGCAAACAGCGGCGCTGGCTTAGTCAAATCACCCAGACCCACCAGCGTTGCCGGGTTGGCAACCACAATGCCCGAGCCTTCAAGTGCGATAATCGCCAGGAATAAACCAATACCGGCGGCAATGGCCGAACGCAGCGGCATAGGAATACTGCGAATAATCCATTCACGAATTTTGAAAATAGACAGCGCGAAGAAAATACAGGCGGAGAGGAAAACGGCACCCAAGGCTATTTGCCAGGTGTAACCCATGTGCAGCACAACGGTATAGGTGAAGAAGGCGTTCAGGCCCATGCCTGGGGCCAGTGCTATTGGGTAGTTTGCAATGAAACCCATCAGTGCGGAACCGATTGCGGCAGCCAGACAGGTTGCAACAAACACGGCACCTTTATCCATCCCGGTCGCGCCAAGGATTGAAGGGTTTACAAACAGGATATATGCCATGGCTAAAAAGGTGGTCAAGCCTGCCAATATCTCGGTACGTACGTTAGTACGGTGAGCTTTGAGTTTAAAAATTTTCTCTAACATTCGATGTCTCTCGGTCGCGTTGTATGAACTACACGCTTGTTATAGGTTTTGTTTTTCAAAACACTTCCGCGGGCCGAGAGTCGACATGCCATAGATTCGTCCGACTCAAAAATAAAGACACACGGAAATTACTGCGTGTTTTGACGAACCCTGTCATCACTGTCTGTTTAATTATCAGCGCAAACGTTTATTTTCCAACCGATTTGGATAAAAAACGTCTGATGTCGCTGTTTTATAAAGAACCATCGACCAATCTAGGAAAAATAGGTGATGCAGTCCATAATAGATATCTCACTAATTCACTGCAAAAATTAGTACACCCCTTATGTCGCCATTTTCTCGCTTTTCACAATACTTTGTTGAGGTCGCCCGAACAGGGAGTTTGCGTAAAGCCGCAGAAACGCTACACGTTTCGGCCTCCGCAATTAACCGACAAATTCTGCAGGCCGAACAAACCATGGAAACGCCGTTATTCGAGCGTTTGCCTACCGGTTTAAAACTGACGTCGGCCGGTGAGGTGCTGTTTGATGATATTAAGCGCTGGCGCAAGGAGTTTGCCCGCACCCGCGAAAGATTTGATGAAATGCAGGGATTACGACGCGGTCACGTCAGTATTTCGATGATAGCAGCCTTAAGTGAAGGCATCATGGCGCAGCTGATTGCGGATGTAGGCAAAGAATATCCGTATCTGACCTTTACTATTCGTATTGAAGAGAGCCGTAACATTAGCGAACACGTCAGTTCGGCTGAGGTGGATTTTGGCCTGCTGCTTGACCCAGTCGAGCACACCGGTCTCGAAGTCCGCGCCTTCGCAGAGCTGCCGATTGGCATTGCGATGCCAAAAGAACACCCACTGGCGCATAAAAAAGTGCTGTCTTTTAGTGATATCACCGAGTACCGGCAAATTATTCCGTCTGAGCCGCTGATGGTCAATGCGCGCGCCAAGCTGTTGTACAACCGCTATCAGCTGCACGAGACGCCGTCGATCGTTTGTAATGATGTCAGAATGATGCGCGAATTAATCCGCAAAGGTGCCGGTGTAGGGGTTCTGAGCCTGCTCGACGTTATTCCGGATTTACATGAAAATCGACTGGCATTTGTGCCGCTTCAGGGCCACAGCGTTAAGCCGCTGACCCTGGCACTGTGCGTCGCGCCACGTCGCCAGCTCTCACGAGCGGCACAAATCGTTATCCAGAAAATGATTGTGATGATGGAGCAGATTGCGCTTTAAATGCTTGCGGTTAATCGTCGTCTTTTTTGCGCAGGGCAAACCAGCCGGCAATAACGGTGAAGACCACGACCACCAATACCAGCAGCATGAAGCCGTGCGGGTTGGAGGCCAGCGGGATCCCCCCGACGTTCATACCAAAAAATCCGGCGATAATATTAATCGGCAGTGCCAGCACGGTGATGACGGTCAACACGTAGAGCGTACGGTTGTTCTGCTCCATTTGGCTTGAGGAAATCTCCTCCTGCAGCAGCCGGATGCGTTCGGTCAGCCCCACTAAATCGTTTAACACCACAGTAAATTCTTCGGCAAACTGCCGTAAATCCGCCACCACTTCGGCACTCAGCCAGCGCGGCGGACGATTCATCAGTCGAAACAATGCCGCCGGTTCCGGTGCCAACAATCGCTGAAAGCGCAGTAACTGCCTGCGCATTCGCCCGAGTCGGGTGCGGTTTTTCTTTACATGCCCACTCAGCAATCGCTCTTCAACCTGATCGACATACTGGTTAGCCTGACGAACAATCTGTTCCAGCACCTCTTCCTGCTCTTCAAGCAAATGCACTAACAGCGCCGAAGGGGAGCTTGGCGAGAGATGTTCAAGTTTGCGAAAAAGTCGTTCAATCAGCCGTAAGGGCTTATGCCGCGCCGTAATCACCAGACCGGTGCAACAGTAGAGCCACAGCGTTGCCGTCTCTTCACCCGAACTGTCGGGTTGAAAATTAGCATCGTTAAGTACCGCAAACAGCACATTGTCCTGGCTTTCAATGCGCGTGCTGTGCGATCCGTTGCGGATCTCGTCAAAGAAAAAACTCTCTATAGAGAACTGCTTTTTAAGCCATTTTTCCGCGGCTGCATGATTAAGGTTGATGTGCAGCCAGGTAAATCCGCTGGCATTTTTATGCTGGTGATATTCGTCCAGTATTTGCCCAGACGTTACCCGACGCGGGGGCCTATTCTCATCAAACACGAAGCCATATATCAGCCCTGTGACTTCATCGTTAAAGTCTATTTTCTGCGTTTTATCTTCCAGCATACTTTATCTATATCGACCGGGAACATTGTCTCATTACGCCAGTTGCAAGAATAAAATCAACTTATTTCATTGGCCGTCGTTAATAAAATTATCAATAGTAAACAGACGTTTAACTGTCATTTTTCTGCAATAAAAATGACACATTAGATACGAATAATCTTACTGGAATTAATTGACCTGCGGCATGACTTTGAGGGAAAGCGTTATGGCTATGCATGAGAATGGTTCAGCGGGTGAATTCACCTTTAACCAACGCTTATTACAAGAATTTTACGACAGCTACGACGAAGAGCTTGAAATGGAGCTAGACGATCGCCGCCTTGGTGACGGCGAGCCTGACTCGGATGACCAAAAAGCCTGGCGCAAACAGTACTTCCGCGAACTGCTGCGCATGCAGGGCGAGCTGGTAAAATTACAAGACTGGGTGATGCGCACCGGGCACCGCGTGGTGATCATTTTTGAAGGCCGCGACGCCGCAGGTAAAGGTGGAGTGATTAAACGCATTACTCAGCGCCTCAACCCTCGAACCTGCCGCGTAGCCGCCCTGCCTGCACCTAACGATCGTGAACGCACTCAGTGGTACTTCCAGCGCTATATCGCCCACTTGCCTGCCGCGGGTGAAATGGTGCTGTTCGACCGCAGCTGGTACAACCGCGCTGGCGTTGAAAAGGTGATGGGTTTTTGCAGCGATCATGAATATGAAGAGTTCTTTCGCAGCGTGCCAGAATTTGAAAAAATGCTGACCCGCAGCGGCATCCAGATTATTAAATACTGGTTTTCTATTACCGATGAAGAGCAGGAACTGCGCTTTTTGAGCCGCATTCATGACCCGCTAAAACAGTGGAAACTCAGCCCGATGGACCTTGAAAGCCGCCGTCGCTGGGAAAATTACACCGCGGCCAAAGAAGTGATGCTTAAACGCACGCACATTGCTGAAGCACCATGGTGGATAGTTCAGGGCGTTGACAAGAAGAAGGCGCGTTTAAACTGTATCAACCATCTGCTACAGCAGGTGCCCTACGAAGAGATAGAATCACCGCCAATCACGCTGCCCAAACGTAACTATAGCGATGATTACAAGCGCACGCTGCTGCCCGAGACGATGATCGTCCCCGATTTGTACGACTGATCTGCGCAGCTTCATTCCGATCCCGCGAGACACAGCGGGATCGAGAATTATTCTCCCAACACCTTCTTTTCGGTAAGAAAATCAATAAATACGCGAATTTTTGGCAATAAATGACGGCTGCTGGGCCAAACCATCGAAAATTTCCCTGCGTCACTTAAGCAGTCTTCAAGCACAGAAATTAACTCGCCGGACGCCAGATACTCTCGCACAATAAACTGCGGCACGTAGGTTAGGCCGACCCCGCGCAGTGAGGCCTGCAGCAGCCCTTCGAGGTTATTGAAGGACAGCGGTACGGGGAGAGTTATGTGATAGTCCTCGTTAAAATCCCAGCTCTGAAACTGGCCATTTTTAGGAAAGCGATAACGCAGGCACAGGTGCTGCAGCAAGTCCTGTGGGTGCTGCGGCTGTGGATGACGAGCAAAATAGCCCGGACTGCCAACGATGACAAAGCGAAACGGTCCCAGCGTGCGCGACATCATCTCGGAATCCGTTAATTCACCGCTGCGCACCGCAACATCCACCCCTTCGGCAATGATATCGACCATCCGATCGCTGAAATCCAGTTCCAGCTCAATTTCAGGATAACGTTGCATAAATTCGGCAAGATAAGGCAGCAGTATGCGATAGCCAATCGCCGGTAAACTGACCCGCAGCTTACCGCGCGGCAGGGAGGAAAGCCTGGAAAGCTCATGCTCGGCCTCTTCAATTTGCGACACAATAGCCTGACAGCGCTCGAAGAAAAGCTGGCCTTCATCGGTGAGGCTGATGCGACGGGTGCTACGATTAAACAGCCTGACGTTGAGCCTTGTCTCCAGGCGAGCCACGCTTTTTCCCACCGCAGAAGCCGAAATCCCGAGTCGTTCCCCCGCGGCGGTAAAGCTTTGAAACTGGGCGGCGCGCACGAACGCCAGCATGCCATTGATGTTATCCATTCTCTCAGCCATAACCTTATTAGAGCGCTTTTGTCCTTAATCATCGGACATAAAGCCTGTTTCCGTCAAATTACGGACATTTTATCATCATGAGACCGAAATAAGTTTTGTCCCCTCAGGAGAAGCCTCATGAGTAATCTTTCTATTACCGCCACGCCGCCGAGTAAAACGCCGGTGCTGGTCGCCATCTGTCTGGCGGCGATTATTCTGCCGTTGAGCTTCGTGAGTGGCTCCATTGCCACACCAGTAATTGGCCGTGAACTGGGCGGCAGCGCGCAGGCGCTCAGCTGGATAACCAATGCGTTTATGCTGAGCTTTGGCTGTTTCTTGATGGCAGCTGGCGCACTGGCCGACGAGATTGGCCGCAAAAAAGTATTTATCGTCGGCGTTTCACTGTTTGCTCTGCTCTCTGGGCTAATAGGCTTTAGCTCTAACCTGCTGTGGATTGACGTGATGCGCGCTGCGCAGGGCGTGGCCGCCGCCGCCGCGCTGGCAGGAGGCTCTGCCTCGTTGGCGCACGAATTTAGCGGCCGAGCGCAAACTCGCGCCTTCAGTCTGCTCGGCAGCAGCTTTGGCATTGGCCTGGCCTTTGGCCCATTTTTAGCCGGATTATTGATCGCGCATTTTGGCTGGCGTTCAGTATTTTTATCCTCAATGGTGATTGCTCTGCTCTCGCTCTCTATCGGCGTGACGCGTCTGAATGAGTCTAAAAATCCGAATGCGGCAGGAATCGACTGGCCCGGCACCCTACTTTTCACCGCCATGCTGGCCTTGCTTACCTGGGGGCTAATGGACATTCCGGTGAAGGGCGTGGCCAGCTTTGAGGTGATCACTCTGCTGCTCGCTACGTTGGTGCTGCTGGTGTTGTTCATCGTGGTTGAAAGGAAAGTCAGCCACCCGATGCTCGATCTTTCGCTTTTCCGCTATGCGCGCTTCATTGGCGTACAGGCACTGCCGCTGGCCACCGCTTTTGGCTTTGTGGTCTTACTGGTGCTGTTACCGATGCAGTTTATCGGCATAGCCGGTATGAGTGAGGAGCAGGCGGGACTAATGATGATGGCGCTTTCGCTGCCGATGCTTGTCGTGCCGCTGCTGGCTGCATTTCTTACCCGCTGGATATCCTCAGGCATTGTTTGCACCGGCGGATTGCTGATTGCCGCCCTCGGTCTCGTCTGGCTAAGTCAGAGCATTGCCAGTCAGAATATGCTGGCGACGCTGCTGCCCATGACGGTGATAGGCATTGGGATTGGGCTTCCGTGGGGATTAATGGACGGGCTGTCGATAAGCGTCGTGCCGAAGGAGCGCGCGGGGATGGCGACCGGTATTTTCAGCACCACCCGCGTTGCCGGTGAAGGCATTGCGCTGGCGATTGTCGGCGCGATGCTGGCAGGGTTTGTCGGTCAGGGGATAGCAAAAATTACGCCCAACAGTGATAGCGCGTCGGCAAGCGTTGCCATACAGCGGCTGGCGATCGGTGATCTGCACCAGACTCAGCGAGTACTGCCGCAGGCCAGCGCCCAACAGCTGACTGAAATCTACGCTGGCGCCTTGCACCACCTGCTGCTTTGGCTTGCCGCGTTGACACTGATTTCAGCAGTGATCGTCTATGTTGCCCTGTGTTTGAAAAAACACATCGCACCGCAGCCGGTTAACGAAGCGCTTTATCAGCAGGATCAATGAAAATAGGCGCTGACCGTTCTGAATAACACACTGCCCAGAAAAACGCCCGCTGCCCCGACGATGCCCACAAGGGTCGGCGGAGCAGGCAACGGCAGTTTTAACCAGGAGAAAAACAGGCCAACCGACAGTCCCGCAATTAATGCATAGAAAATCTGCATGTCACTCTCCCGGTAAAATCTTAAATTTTATCAAGGAATTGATTGAGGATCTTCTGCACAAAGACGCGGGTAGGCTCATCGGTCAACCGCCCTTCACTGACCTTTTGTCCGACGAAAGTAATGGCGACTTCAGGCAAAGGATCGAGTTTGCACAGCATAGACGCCAGTGTTTCGCGCAGCTGATACTGCGCTCTTACGCCACCCAGCGCGCCGGGCGAAAGGGTAACGAACATCACCGGCTTACCGACCATGCTGCTGGTAAAGGCCGGACGCGAAAGCCAGTCAAGGGCATTTTTCAGCACGCCTGGAATACCGTGGTTAAATTCCGGTACAACAATTAACACGGCATCGGCACTGGCAACGAGATCACGCGCCTGATGCACGTCGGTGATACCCACCGGCAAATCGAGATCCTGGTTATAAAAAGGCAGTGCTCCAATCTCCAGACTGGCAAATTCGGCCCCTTTGGGCAGCATTTCAACCAGCGAATTCAATACAATCTTGCTGTAGGAATCGTTACGCAGGCTGCCTGCCATGCCGACAATACGCAGTAATTTAGTCATCATATTTCCTCATTTAAATGGCGCTCAGCTCTCAGTGCGCGGCGAATAAATGGCATTATGACAATATTAATGATAAAAACATTCGCGTAACTGACAATTCGCTTTGAGGTTATGCCATGTCGCTTTTCCCCCCTCTTGAAGCCAGGCGTTTTAGCCATTCTGCCGGTACGCAAGTCGCCGAACATCGTCATCCGCAGGGGCAGCTAACTTTCGTGACGCAGGGAACATCGTCTATAACAACTCGTGACGGATGGTGGCTGGCGCCGCCGGGGCGCGCGGTGTGGGTGACGCCCGACGTCGCGCATACGGCCTCCTACAGCGAACTCTCAAACGTGATCCAGCTGCTGATTGCGCCGCAGCTTTGCTCGACCCTGCCCAAAGCGTGCCTGACGCTGCACGTTTCAGATTTACTGCGCGAACTGGCGATCGAAGCGCTGACCTTTGCCACGCCTGGGCGGAATAATGCCGATATTCCAGCTATCTGCCAGCTTATCGTCCACCAGCTCGGCGCGACGTCTTCGGGCATTTCGCTGTTTATTCCCAAGGGGAAGGATCGCCGCCTGCGCCAGATAACCGGCCTATTGCAGCAGGATCCTGGGAGCCGTTATTCACTTGAACAGGTAGCAGAGATTGCGGCCTGTAGCCCGCGAACGCTGGCGCGTTTGTTTCAGGCAGAAACCGGGATGACGTTTACTCGTTGGCGGGACCATCTACGGGTTGTCTGCGCCGTAGACCGACTGTCGAGAGGACAGAATCTTACGCAGGTGGCGCTGGAGTTAGGCTATCAAAGTGCCAATGCTTTTTCGACCATGTTTACGCGGCTCCTCGGTGAGCCGCCTGGACGTTATATGCGCAGCCTGATGAGGGCCGATTCGGCTGTTAGCGCGGGTCAGAAAGGGATCACAGCGCCTTGAGAATTTTCACCGTGGCGTCGACGTCAATTTCGTCTTCAGAAAAGACATAGCTGGTGTTCTGGAAAGTGGTTACCAGCAGTTTTTTCATGGTGCGCGTCTCGGCTTTCGTCTCTTCGTCTTTCGGCTTGATGCGGTTCATCAACAGGCCAACGGAGAGCACGGCGTTCTCTTTATCGATTTTTGAGTCCGCAGGAACCTCTTCGCTGTAGGCCAAGAAAGACTTGATGCTGGTGATTTTGATGCGCTCGCCGGCAATATGAATATGCTTGCTCTCTGGTGCCACTTTCACCGCAAAAGCCGACAGGCCTTTGTTATTGGTGGTGGGCTCAAAAGTCACCACGGCATCTTTTTTGATCAAATCAGGGTTGGCGACTTTAATCACATGGAAATAACGGTTATCACCGTTTTCATCTTTGATAAAGCCAAAACCTTTATCTTCAAACCAGGTTGTGATTACACCGTTCATCGCTCTTACCGCCTAATAAATTCGTTCAAAAAATGCCTGTTCACGCCCGACGTCTACGCTAAACGTGAGGGTAAATCAGTGAAGTCGCCTAGTTTAATGCACATTGCATGCGAAGTCCTGTGCTTTCCTGTTCTTTATAGCCCCTAAAAGATGCCGTTTAAGAACGTCCTGTAGACGCTTAATGCGCCTTACGAAAAGTCAGATTAAAGCGATATTGGCCGGTTAGCGAATGTTCACCCGCCTTCAGAGGCAAAATACCGTGGTAGCGCAGGCGTGCTGGCCCTCCCCACACCACAATGTCGCCGTGGGTCAAATTGACGCGCTGAGTTTTATCGCTACGCTCCAGCCCGCCAAACTGAAACACGGCGGGCAGCCCGAGGGAAATCGATACAATCGGCTGACCGAAATCCTCTTCGTCTTTATCCTGATGCAGCGACATTTTCGCACCAATCTGATAACGGTTAATCAAGCAGGCATCGGGCATGAAATCACTGAAACCGGCCTCGCGCGCGGCATGTATTGCCAAGGTGCGGAACAAGTCCGGCATCGCAGGCCACTGTCTTAGGGTTTCTGGCGAAGTGGGCTGGTAACGATATCCCTGCTGGTCGGTCACCCACCCCAGATCACCGCAATTGGTCATCGCCACCGACATGGCATAGCCTCCCGGCGTAGCGCGATACTGAAAAGGCACCTGAATGGCGATATTGTCGATGGCCTTAAGCAGTTCACGGCTGTCGGCGAGCGCAGCACCGCGCAGCACTACCGCACCGGGGCACAGTTCCTCACGCCAGCTTGGATGAAAATCTGGGTGATCGAAAAGATCGAGTGTCATGTGTCCTCCAGCCTGTCAAACCAGCGTTAAGTATAACATCTCCAGCCGAGTGCAATAAAAAAGCCCGAGACAGTGAAAAGTCTCGGGCTTTTTAAAATCACGATAACGGTGCGTCGATTACTTGGCCGCTGCGCCGTTTTTCTCTTCGCCCACCAGACCGACTTTCAGGTAACCGGCGCTACGCAGGTTATCCATCACACTCATGATGGTGGCATAATCCACCGTCTTGTCTGCGCGGAAGAAAATAGTCGTCTGCTTGTCACCCTGGGTAAGCTGGCTCAGCATCGCGCCCAAATTCGCCGCCGTGACGAGGTCATCGCCAAGGAACATCTGGTTGTCTGCTTTTACCGACAGGAACACCGGCTTAGGCGGGCGAGGCTGTGACTGGGCGGTAGAAGCCGGCAAATCAACCCGCACGTCTACCGTTGCCAAAGGCGCGGCAACCATAAAGATGATCAGCAGCACCAGCATAACGTCGATAAACGGCGTGACGTTAATGTCATGCATTTCACCGCTTTCATCGAGGTCGTCGTTCAAACGAATTGCCATGATTGACTTACCCTACGCGTAACTTATGACCCGCCTGGGCGCGCGGTGCTTCATCGGCACTTGACGCCAAATCCAGATCGCGACCCTGCAACAGCAGAATCTGTGCCGCTACGTCGCCAACCTGATGACGGTATGACGCAATAGTACGGGCGAAAATATTGTAGATAACCACCGCAGGAATTGCCGCAATCAGGCCCACCGCCGTGGCCAACAGTGCTTCGGCGATACCCGGAGCCACAACGGCCAGGTTGGTCGTCTGCGTCTGGGCAATACCGATGAAGCTGTTCATGATGCCCCACACCGTGCCGAACAGGCCGACAAACGGTGAAATAGCTCCGATGGTAGCCAGAATACCATTACCACGGCCCATGTGACGACCGGCAGCGCTTACGCGGCGCTCAAGGCGAAAGCCTGTCCTGTCTTTAATGCCACCGTTGTCGGTGGAACCCGCAGACAGTTCAAGTTCGTTTTCGGCATCGCGCAGCATTTGGCTGCTAATACTGTTGGCAGAGAAGCCTTCTGCCTGCTCCAGCGCCTCTTTCAGCGAGCGAACCGGCAGCAGTGAAGAAAGCTCACGGCGCAGGCGACGTTTGCCTGAAAACACTTCGGCACCTTTACTGAACAGCAGTGTCCAGGTCACGACAGAGGCCAGCAGCAGGCCAATCATGACAATTTTCACCACGATATCGGCGTGCTGATACATGCCCAATACGGACAGGTCTTTTGGAATGATTGGCGTTTGCGAAGACTGAACTGCGCCGTTATCGGCACCGTTAGTACTCTGTAGCACCGGTGCTGCGCTGCCGTCTGTTGCGGTTGGAGCCGCCGCTGAAGGCTCGGCGGATGCCGAGGAAGCCTGCGAAGGTGTCACTGCGTTGGCTGCATTGGACGTCGGCGTTGCCCACGCGCTGCCGCTCAATCCGGCAATCAGCACCAATGAAGTCATCACAGTACCGATTCTTGCTGTACCACTTTTACGCGTACTCATCATCTGTTTTACGTCCGTCAAAAATGACACCGCTTTGTTCATCTTAATGCGACACGTTTGCACGTAGCGCCTCCAGCCATAATCATTTATTGAAAATATTAATAGCGGCAAATCATAGCAAAAAAAAAGCCACAAGTGATAGTGGTTCTCATTATTATTTACATTCCGCATAAGCCTGAAAAATCATCAAGGGGTGACATATGAAACTTTCTCACACATGCTGCCAAATGACTGACCCGAGAAAGATGGCATGTTAACGTAATAAAAAGCGCCAAATGGCACAGTTAACAAGGTGAAAGCGGTCTTATGACATCCAAGAAGATTGAAACAGCGTTAATCAGCGCGGGAAGAGACAAAAAATTTACTCAGGGATCGGTTAATACTGTTATCCAGCGAGCGTCTTCACTGGTGTTTGAGTCCGTTGCAGAGAAAAAGTTCGCCACTGCCAATCGCGCCAACGGCGAATTGTTTTATGGTCGCCGCGGCACGTTAACCCATTTTTCGCTGCAAGAGGCGATGGTCGAGCTTGAAGGCGGCGCGGGCTGTGCACTTTATCCCTGCGGTGCAGCGGCGGTGAGCAACGCTATCCTTGCCTTTATAGAAACCGGCGACCACGTGCTGATGGCCAGCTCGTCCTACGAACCGACGCAGGATTTTTGCTCCAAGGTACTGACCCGCCTCGGCGTGAGCACCACGTATTATCCCGCCTCAATTGGCGCGGACATTGCCCGCATGATGCAGCCCAATACGCGCATCGTGTTTCTTGAGTCTCCAGGGTCAATTACCATGGAAGTCCCTGATATTCCTGCTATCGTGAAGGCCGTGCGCGCGGTATCCCCTGAAGTCATTATCATGATCGATAATACGTGGGCGGCAGGTATTTTGTTTAAGGCGCTGGAGTTTGATATTGATATTTCGATTCAGGCGGGCACCAAATATATTGTCGGCCACTCAGACGCGATGATTGGCACGGCGGTGTCCAACGCCCGCTGTTGGGAACAGTTGCGCGAGCAGTCTTATCTGATGGGGCAAATGGTTGACGCCGATACCGCTTATGTCGCCAGCCGAGGTTTGCGCACTATGGGTATTCGACTCAAACAACACGCAGAAAGCAGCCTGCGTATCGCGCAGTGGCTTGAAACACACCCTGACGTTGCCCGTGTGAATCACCCAGCTCTACCCGGCAGTCAGGGGCATGAATTCTGGAAGCGAGATTTTACCGGCAGCTGCGGGCTGTTTTCCTTTATTTTGAAAAAACGCCTGACCGACGCCCAGCTCGCCGACTATCTCGACCACTTTGAGCATTTCAGCATGGCGTACTCCTGGGGTGGTTTCGAATCGCTGGTGTTAGCCAACCAACCCGAAGAAATTCAGGCTATTCGCCCAGGCGAGCAGGTTGATTTCACCGGAACACTGGTTCGCGTACACATCGGGCTGGAGAACTGTGACGACCTGATTGACGATTTAAATGCGGCCTTTGCACGCATCGTCTGAGTGTAAGAAAATCATTGCGACAGGCCGCGCAAATCCTTACTTATCTGATAGGATTGTGTGCGGTTTTTGACCATAATACGTTAAATACTTATAAAGGTTGTTGGTACTATTTTTCTTTTCTCGTGACCTCAGGCACTTGCCCGAAATTTCACGTTTTGCAGCACATCAGACAGGAAATACTATGGCGGTATTAACTCAGATTCTTCACGCACTCTGGCAACACGATTTTAGCGTTTTAGCCAATCCAAACGTTTTGTGGGTCGTCTACGCCGTTCTGTTTACCACGCTGTTTCTTGAAAACGGTCTGCTTCCCGCCTCTTTTCTTCCCGGTGACAGCCTACTGCTGCTGACCGGCGCGCTGGTGTCGAAAGGGGTCATGAGCCTGGTACCGACGCTGATTATTTTAATCGTGGCCTCAAGCCTGGGTTGCTGGTTCAGTTATTTGCAGGGCAGATGGCTGGGTCATACTCGAATAGTGAAAGGTTGGTTGTTGCAACTGCCGGCGAGCTATCACGAACGCGCCCACCACCTGTTTCTTAAACACGGATTAGCCGCCCTGCTCGCCGGTCGTTTTCTGGCGTTTGTACGAACGCTACTGCCGACCATCGCCGGTATTTCTGGTCTTGATAACGCCCGTTTTCAACTGTTTAACTGGTTAAGCGCCGTACTGTGGGTCGGGGTCATTGTTGGCATGGGCTATGCGCTGTGCCATATTCCTCTCGTGCAGCGTCATGAAGAAAAAGTCATGGCAGGGCTAATGATCCTGCCTGCCCTGCTATTGGTGACCGGTCTGGTCGGCGCGGTGCTCGTGGTTTGGCGTAACCGCCGCAAGATAGCCTCTTGATTAAGAGCTTCCTTATCAAGATCCAAAGACGGTTTCGGAGAGACTCAGCGAATTGCCCTCACGCATGCGGGCAATTTCGTCACTTGGCGTCACACCGAAGTAGCGTTTAAATTCCCGACTAAACTGCGATGCACTTTCATACCCCACGCTCAGAGCCGCAATGCTGGCTTTTACTCCGTCATAGATCATCATCGTCCGCGCCTTGTGCAGCCGATAGTTTTTTAGATATTGCAGCGGCGACGTGCTGGTGACAGCCTTAAAGTTGTGGTGAAACGCGGAGACACTCATGTTGACGTCGCTCGCCAGCTGTTCAACGCTGAGCGGCTGGGCATACTGATTTTCAATTTTCCGCAGCGCTTTGGCAATCTGACTAAAATGGGTATGGCGATTTACCAGCGCCTGTAGCGCCCCGCCGTTTTCGCTGGTAAGAATAAAGAATAAAATTTCGCGGATAATCTGCGGGCCGAGCACTTTTGCGCGCAACGGTTTATCCATCACATCAAGCAAACGCTCGCTGGCGCAGAGAATATCTTCATCTAGCAGGCCAGAGGTAATACCGGACGACTGATCGGGCTGATGTGCAAACCCTTCATCCCCCATTTCCATGAGCAGGTCCTGTAGCATCACCGAATCGATACGGATAGAAACGCCAGTCACCGGACGCTCGGGCGTGCCAAAAGTCTCACACTCAAACGGCAGAGGAACGGTAAGCATCAGATAGTTTTTGGGGTCATAGGAAAAGGTTTTATTGCCGAGATACCCCACCTTGCTGCCCTGAAATACAATCGTCAAACTCGGGTTGTACATTACAGGCTGGCGGGCGTGGTAGCTTGAGTAACACATCAGCGTTGCCTGCGGCACGCTAGACTGAAATTTATTCTTACCTTCCGTCAGGCGCTCAACTTTTTTAGCCAACTCCGCGCACAGGCTCTCGACATCTTGCATGACTCATCTCCGAACAAAAACAAACTGGCAATGATTCTGCCATATTGGTCGATTTTTCTATACAGGATTGCAGGACTGGGCAAGCTTTAAACAGAAATGTGCATCTCAAATTATAACCTCTGCCGCTAAAGTGTTGGATTGGCAGTGCTGAAGTCACTTTTTAGATAAATAACTGAAAATGAATCATTAGCAAACTCAGCGAAATGGCTATTCGTTTACTAAACTTACCCCATCAGGCACTCAATGCGTGGATTACGCATTCCCCAACAGGAGAGATTTATGTCAACGCAATCCATCATACAACTTCATGACGGCAACCGTATTCCGCAACTCGGCCTCGGCGTTTGGAAGGCCAGCAATGACGAAGCGACTCATGCGGTCGGCACGGCGCTCAACGCGGGCTATCGTCATATTGATACTGCCGCAGCCTATAAAAATGAGGAAGGCGTAGGTAAAGCGCTTCAGGAAACCAGCGTGCCTCGTGAAGACATTTTCGTTACCACCAAGCTTTGGAATGACCAGCAGCTTTACGCGCAGAAAGCGCTGGAAGAGAGCCTAGAGAAACTGAAACTCGACTATGTAGATCTTTATTTGATCCACTGGCCGCTCCCTGACAAAGGCAACTATGTTGAATCCTGGAAACAGCTGCTTAAACTTAAGGAGCAAGGTTTAGCGAAGAGTGTGGGGGTATGTAATTTCCATATTCCTCACCTGCAGCGCTTGATTGACGAGACCGGCGTTGCGCCAACCGTAAACCAGATTGAGCTGCACCCTTCTCTGGCACAACGTCAACTGCACGCCTGGAATGCCACTCACCGCATTGCTACCGAGTCCTGGAGTCCTCTGGCGCAGGGCGGCGACGGTTTGTTTGATCAATCGTTGATTAAAAAACTGGCCGAGAAGTACGAAAAATCCCCGGCGCAAATCGTGATCCGCTGGCATTTGGACAATGGACTGATTGTTATTCCGAAGTCCGTTACGCCGAAACGCATTCATGAAAACTTTAACGTTTTCGACTTCAAGCTGGAAAAAGAAGAGTTGGCAGAGTTTACCAAGCTGGACACCGGCAACCGATTAGGGCCGAACCCAGAAGATGTGCTTAATTTCTGATTAGAATGGCGATCAATGGGGGAATACCTCCCCCATTATGCCCTTCCCCGTTGAAAATACCGGGTAGGGTTGCTAAAAGTTTGAAGAAGGTTGTACCACCATTTGCCCCATCGTTCCGCGATCGGCAAGCTCGAGCGTCTGGCTGTAATAGAAGAAGGGGAAGTGCTCGTAGGACGGCTGATTGAAATACACCAGCAAGTCAACCTCACCATCGACCCACACCGTATCTTTAAAACCGGCATCCTCAATCAGAGGTGCAGCACCGTTCACCGATTTAACCAAGAAATTCACCCCCTGCACGTGGAACGGCTGCGGCAGATCGGCGTGAATGGTCCAGCGCTCCCAGGTTCCCTGCATCGCCTGCACGTCGGTTCTTGACGCATCAAATACTGCACCGTTGATCCCCGGCTGGCTGTCTCCCAGGCGGAACTCACGGCTGCGCACCACGTTGCCGGTGATAAGCTGATCGGCAAGCAGGCGCATGGGCAGGTTATCGGTCACCAGCGGCAATAGTCCGGTAGGTCTTAGCGTCAGAACCAGAGTAGAAACCAGAATGCTTGATGGCTGAAATAGCCCACGCAGCCGGTCCATGATACCCGCCGCTTCACCGGCAGAAATCGAAACCTCGTCGCCCTGCGTCATATCTATCAGCACTTCACGGCGTTCACCCGGCGCCAACGACAGGCGAGAAACGCTCACCGGAGCGGGTAAGAAACCGAGGTCGGAAGCCACTACGTGGAACGGGCGATTATCGCTCATGGTCAATTCATAACGGCGGGCGTTGGAGGCGTTAAGCAGGCGTAACCGCACCCATCCGCGTGAAACCTGCACAAACGGACTTTGCACGCCGTTAACCAGCAGGGTGTCGCCGAAGAATCCTCCGCTAGCCGGTGTGTCGTACTGTGGCACGCCGAAGTTGTCGAGGCGTTTGTCCTGAATGATAATTGGAAAATCATCTACGCCGTAGTGATTGGGCAGAGGCAGACTTTTACTGACTTCATCTTCCACCAGCCACATTCCGGCCAGACCGTTATAGACCTGCGGTGCCATATGCGATGGCGTGTTGGCATGATACCAGCAGGTTGCGGCAGGTTGACGAATTGGCAGCACGGGTGACCAGTCGCTGCCCGGAGACATCATTCGCGCCGCGCCACCGGTCAAGGTACCCGGCACCTGTAAACCGCTGATGGTCATTGAAGCCGGCGACGGCAGGCGGTTACTGTAGATAAGCTTGACGTCATCGCCACTGTGAACCCGCACCGTCGGCCCAAGATACATGCCGTTGAAGCCCCATACCGGCGCTTTGCTGCCGCCAAGAAAAGACCAGTGCGCCTGCTGCAATGTCAGAAAAAGAGGCTGCCCACGGCGGGATTCAATCAGCGGAGGAATGGGTAACGCCGGCTGCGCATCACCTGCATGTGCCCTCAGCGGCAGAGATCCAGCGGCCAGCGCCAATCCAGATGCCTGTAAAAAATTGCGACGACTGAGGGACATATCTTCTCCATGAGAACAAAATCTACGCTGCGGTATAAGCCCGCTGACCTTCAATGGCGGCGAGCACTAATAGCAATCACCCCGCACGACATCGCCAGGCGGAGTGATTAAGAAACTATTTATCTTTTCTTTAATTCAGCTTCACGGATGGCCACTTCGGCATCTAGCTCGGCAATTTTAACGCCCATAATATGATGGCAATGCTCAACTAATTCGCGCATGCGCTCTTTACCGTACTGTGTGGTGTCGATGGGTGGCAGCATTTCAATGATCACCTGGCCGTTGTTCCAGCGATTCAGTTTGATTTTGTTGCTGGTGTTAGACACACAAATAGGCACGATGGGCACGCCTGCGGCAATCGCAGCGTGGAACGCTCCGGTTTTAAACGGCATCAGGCCACGACCGCGGCTGCGGGTGCCTTCCGGGAACATCCAGATCGACACGTCTTTCTTTTTCATCTGCTCGACAACCTGCGAGATGGTGCCATGCGCCTTGGCACGATTGTCCCTGTCAATCAGCAGGTTACCCGTTACCCAGTAAAGCGGGCCAAAGAAGGGGATCCAGAGCAGGCTTTTTTTGCCGACCGTGACCGTTCTTGGCTGAACAACGTTGGCCGCAGTCACCATGTCGTAATTGTTCTGGTGATTGGCAATATAGATGCAGTTTCCGTAATGCGCCGCTTCGGCAGGGATGCGTTTCTCAACCTTTAGGCCAAATATCGGTGCCAGTCCGCCAAAAAGATGGCCGAAAGTCGCTACATGTTTTGGGTTTCTTGGGCTGAAAAGGCAATAAATCGAGCCGAAAATACACACCAGAATTGAGAAAACCACGACATAAATAAAGCGAAAAATAAGTAACATAACACCCTCTTAAGCATACAACCGAAGTCAATAAAATTGACCCTGCGGTTCCTTTGCCGCTGGGCTATTCTCGGGCCTCAGCAAGCTCTATACAATAGTTATTCTTCACCCTAAGAGGGTTTTTATTAATCCAGATAATAGCGTTTGTTACAAACGTGGATTAATTGTGCTCAGGAATAAAGATTATCAGTGCGCTACGCAAGTTAACAATCAACGTTTCGCCCTTGTGACTCTGCACAGTTAAGGGCACTGAAGTGCCCTTAACATGTCGTCAAACCACAAATTTACTCTTCGCTTTCTCCGGTGGAAGGACGAGCCGGGGCGTCAACCTCAACTCGGTCAATCCTTTGTAGCCCACGCGGCAGCAGCGTACCTTTGCGGCCTCGCTCGGCGCGGAACTTCTGCAAGTCTTCTGGGCGCAGCGTCAGCTTACGTTTACCCACGTGCAGCGTGACCGAAGTTTGCGGGGCCAATACCAGCAGCCAGGCGAGATTGTCCTTACCCGCGGCGGCGTCGGCCGAGGCAATAGACACAATCTTGTTGCCCTTACCCTTGGACAGCTGCGGCAGGTCAGCCACTGGGAACAGCAACATACGGCCCGCGCTGGTGACAGAAAGCAGCATGTCGTCTTCACCTACCAGCTCGATAGGCGGTAACGCCTTGGCATTTTCAGGCAGCGTAATCATAGCCTTACCCGCGCGATTTCGCGCGACCAAGTCGCTAAAGGTGCAAACGAAACCGTAGCCAGCATCTGAGGCCATCAGCAATTTCTGGTCATCGGCGGCCATCAGCACCTGCGAAATGGTGGCGCCAGGCGGCGGCGTCAACTTACCGGTTAATGGCTCGCCCTGTCCGCGCGCCGACGGCAGCGTATTGGTGTCTAGCGCATAGCTGCGACCGGTGGAGTCGATAAATACCACCGGCTGATTACTTTTACCCTTGGCGGCGCTGCGGAAACTGTCTCCGGCCTTATAGCTCAGGCCAGTTGGGTCGATGTCATGGCCTTTAGCACTGCGCACCCAGCCCATTTCCGACAACACTACTGTCACGGGTTCAGACGGAACAAAGTCGCTTTCGCTCATCGCCTTCGCTTCACCACGTTCAATGATTGGCGAACGGCGATCGTCGCCATAGGCTTCGGCATCGGCCTGGATCTCTTTACGGATCAAAGTACTCAGCTTACGCTCAGAGGCCAGCAGCGCCTGCAGTTGATCGCGCTCTTTCGCCAGTTCGTCCTGCTCACCGCGGATCTTCATCTCTTCGAGTTTGGCCAAGTGGCGCAATTTCAGCTCGAGGATCGCCTCGGCCTGCGTTTCACTCAGGGCAAAACGCGCCATCAGCACGGGTTTGGGTTCATCCTCAGAACGGATAATGTGGATCACTTCATCAATATTCAGGAAGGCGGTCAGTAAACCTTCTAAAATATGCAGACGTTTCAGAACCTTATCGAGGCGGAAATTCAGTCGACGACGAACGGTATCGCGACGATATGACAGCCACTCGTTCAGGATCTCCACCAGCCCTTTCACCTGCGGGCGGTTGTCCAGACCGATCATATTCATATTAATGCGGTAGCTGCGCTCAAGATCGGTGGTCGCAAACAGGTGATTCATCACCTGATCGAGATCGACACGGTTCGATCGCGGCACAATAACCAGGCGCGTTGGATTCTCGTGATCGGATTCGTCACGCAGGTCTTCAACCATCGGCAGCTTCTTGGCCCGCATCTGGTTGGCAATCTGCTCCAGAACTTTTGCGCCCGAAACCTGATGCGGCAGCGCAGTAATAACGGCATCACCGTCTTCTTTTTTCCACAGCGCACGCATACGAACCGAGCCTTTGCCCGACTCATAGATTTTGCGAATTTCATTGCGCGGGGTAATGATTTCAGCTTCGGTCGGGAAGTCTGGACCCTGTACGAACTCCAGCAAATCTTCCAGCGTACTGCCCGGCTTTTCAAGCAGTGCCACAGCGGCATTAGCGACTTCACGCAGGTTGTGCGGTGGAATATCTGTCGCCATACCCACGGCAATACCGGTGGTGCCGTTAAGCAAAATATTGGGCAAGCGCGCAGGCAGCATTTTCGGCTCCTGCATAGTGCCGTCGAAATTTGGCACCCAGTCAGAGGTTCCCTGACCCAGCTCACGCAGCAGCACTTCGGCATATTTCGACAGGCGCGATTCAGTGTAACGCATGGCGGCGAAGGATTTCGGGTCATCCGGTGCACCCCAGTTCCCCTGCCCGTCAACCAGCGGATAACGATAGGAGAAAGGCTGCGCCATCAATACCATGGCTTCATAACAGGCACTGTCGCCATGCGGATGGTATTTACCCAACACGTCACCCACGGTGCGCGCTGATTTTTTGAATTTAGCGTTATTGCTGAGGCCAAGCTCAGACATAGCATAAATAATGCGGCGCTGAACCGGCTTAAGGCCGTCGCCAATATAAGGGAGGGCCCTGTCCATGATTACGTACATGGAGTAATTCAGATAGGCATTCTCGGTAAACGTGTGCAGCGCTAAACGCTCTGTACCGTCATGAGTCACTTCGCTCATTAATTTTTATCCTCAGCCCCATGGCACTGTCGTGCTGGAAAATAAACGTTCTGGAAAATAAGGAGGCCCGCTTGCAGACACGCGCAGGCGCTGCCGCACAAGGCGATGATGTTCGCGATAGTACATCATATGGCGTATTGCTGTCACAGTTGCTGTGTTTTGGGCGCGCATGTTATGCTCAAAAAACACGTAAAAAGTCGATAACTCCGCCTGATTATTGCGTTTCAAGCAACAGTATTGTGCTCTAGCGCACATTTTTCACCTCAACGATCTCTTGTAAACTCTGTTCAACAGTTTAATAACGAGGTCATTGCCATGAGCAACATACTGATTATCAACGCAGGAAAAACATTCGCCCACTCAAAAGGCGCACTTAACATCAGCCTGACAGAAGTTGGCGACACGTTCCTGCGCGATGCGGGACACAGCGTGCGCGTCACCAATATTGAACAGGGTTATGATATTGAAGCCGAAATACAGAGCTATCTGTGGGCCGATGCCATCATTTATCAGATGCCGGGTTGGTGGATGGGCGCGCCGTGGACGTTGAAAAAATACATTGATGAAGTGTTCACCGAAGGCCACGGTCGTTTGTACCAAAGTGATGGTCGTTCACGTTCTGACGCGTCAAAAAAATACGGTTCAGGCGGCCTGATTCAAGGCACAGCGTATATGCTTTCGGTCACCTGGAATGCACCACTGGAAGCCTTCGAAGATAAAGATCAATTCTTCCATGGCGTGGGCGTTGACGGAGTTTATCTGCCGTTCCATAAAGCCAACCAGTTCCTGGGCATGGATACGCTGCCAACCTTCATGTGTAACGACGTTATCAAAGATCCCGATATCGAAGGCTATTTTGCCCACTATCGCGCGCACCTTGACCACGTATTTGGTCAGGCCGAAGCCGCAGAATAAGCATTCAGTTAATTCTGTAAATCTTAAGCGGGTTTGGCAAAGGCAGTGTTTATTGCCACACTCAGGGTTCACCATTCGCGTGAGTCAGTCATGTTTAGGGCTCACTCATTAAAGGGAAACCGAGGTTTTTATGATAACCGTAATTGCTGAAATCATCATCAAGCCGGGCCGTCGCGATGCGGTGCTAGAAAAAATCACTCAGCTTCTGCCCAGCGTTCTGGAAGAAAAAGGCTGTCATCGGTATGCGCCTTTTCTCGACGTCAAAGGCCAGATACCTTGGCGTCAGAGCGCGCCTGATTCTATTTTCATGCTGGAGGATTGGGAAAGCTTGGCACATCTGGAAGATCATCAGCAGGCGGCACATATGCACGCACACCGTGAAAACATTAAAAGCGATGTGGTGGATGTAAGAATTAACATTATCGAAAAAGCCTGATTTTACTGGGCAAATGCGCGGTAAGAAGACTGAACATACCGGGGTCGTTAACGCGGCTCCGGTTTTTTATTGTCCGACTTTATCTCCAATTCATAAATGGCGATGCCTATCTTTATCAATCTCGACGTCATCTCGTCAGGCTCAACGCCGGCTATATTCGCCTGAGTAATAATATAGTTGGATAAGTCTGTCGATACCCTCAGCCTGCCGGGTGGCATATCGCCGTCCGCGGGTGCTTCATCATCTCGACCATATGCCAGCCAAGTAAATGAGACCGAAAGAGCCTGAGCCAACTTGGTCAAAACAACGGGAGTCGGTTTCACCTTGCCTAACTCGTAGCGTGAAACCTGAACCAACGAGACCCCAGATTTTTGAGAAAGGCAAACCTGCGACCATCCCAGCGCCGTGCGTCTAAAGATGAGTCTTTTACCTATTTCCTCACTGTTGTTCATAGCGTTCAAATACCATCTCATTCAGACAGGTTATTAAAGGGCTATAAAATAATATTTATAGCGCGAGTCAGCCATACGCCCGGCACTTCCTCGCCTACGCTAGCAAAACAGAAATCAGGATACACGCTGTCGAATTCAATTTTTTTGATTCAACTTCCCTAAAAATCCTGCGCCTGCGGAGAAATCAGAATATTCCGACAGGACAATTATTATTACATGCACTTCTCGAGAAGTCCGGCCGGTATGTCACTCTTTACAAGAGATTACGACAAAACATAAGCTTTTCTGATTAATCGTCACTTACCAAGGAATAGGCTTTTTCTTCCAAATGTTATTTTTTCTATTTTTAATTTTAAAGAACAGCAAGGGTCCTACCCAAGAAGCAAGCAGGCATAATAGACCGGGAATGATGATTACCCCGCCGTCGCGCATACTTTGAAAGAGAAGAAAGAAAATCACCAAGCTAGCACTAATGAGCAATATTCTGATTGCTAACATTTGTTTCCTCTGCTTGGTATTTATATATTTTTCCATCATTTCCGCGCCACAGTGAAAACAATTGGCAGGGCTTTTAGTTAAAGGACTGTGACAAAAGGGGCAAGCGCCTAACGCTATTTTACGTTCAATATTCATAAACAATTCCCATGGTGTACTGGTGTAGTAGGATAGAAAAAATCCTGACTCAAAGGTTAGGATAAAGCCTGCGGAGTATTTTTATAAAATTCTACTGCTTCTATTATAAATAACACATAAACCGACTTGAGATC
>NZ_MRWD01000063.1 GCF_002093625.1 Rouxiella silvae
TTTCTGCACGGCGTCCATGCTGAGTGCGCGGATAGCGTTCGCAAGCTCTTTACGAGAGGACATGTTCTACTCCAGGTCGGATTAAAAAAGCAGTCGAAAAAATCATTTTCTCAGACTACGTATTAAAACGGCAATCTCTATTACTGCACGGGACACACTTATCGAAGCGGCGCTGGGGGCATAGAGTTTTTAGTCTACCCAACTATATCGCCCCCGCTGGTAAAAACCAATCTTGGCACACGGCTTATAAGGAGATGTTGTTTGGGAGGTCGTTTTATAAAAACTTTCGCTGCCGTTTTAGAAATTTCGCGAAGAAATCAAAGCAGAAAGAAACAAAAAGACCCAGCGCGGCCGGGTCCTGATTTTGGTTAACGGCTAGCGTCTGAAAAATTATGCGCCTTTTTTATCGGCCTGCACGTGAAGCATTTCCAGAGCGAGCGTCGCCGCGGCCAGTGCAGTAATGTCTGACTGGTCGTAGGCTGGAGCAACTTCAACGATGTCCATGCCCACAATGTCGAGGTCCAGATTTTTCAGGCCACGCACCAGTTTCAACGCACGGTCAGAGGTCAGTCCGCCAATCACCGGCGTGCCCGTTCCCGGAGCGTGCGCCGGATCTAGACAGTCGATGTCAAAGCTTAGGTAAACCGGCAAATCACCGACGATCTGCTTAACCTGCGCCAGAATATCGTCAACGGTGCGGTCATTCACCTGCGCTGCGTCTAATACGGTGAATCCCAGGTCTTTATCAAACTCAGTGCGGATACCAATCTGTACCGAGTTTTCAGCAGAGATCAGACCCTCTTTCGGCGCATGATAGAACATAGTGCCGTGGTCAAATTTACTGCCGTTGGAGTAGGTATCGGTGTGCGCATCAAAGTGAACCAGCGCCATTTTACCGAACTTTTTAAAGTGAGAACGCAGCAGCGGCAGGGTCACGAAGTGGTCGCCACCGAAAGACAGCATGCGTTTACCCGAAGCCAGCAGTTTATCTGCGTGCTCTTCTAGGTTATTCACCAGGCTTTGTGCATCACCGAATTCGTATACGACGTCGCCACAGTCAACCACGTTGAGACGATCGCGCAGGTCGAAATCCCACGGCCAGCGCTTACCTTCCCACGCCAGATTAACAGACACCTGACGGATAGCCGCCGGGCCAAGGCGTGAGCCAGAACGGCCAGAGGTGGCCATATCGAAAGGAATACCGGTGATAACCCACTCGGCATCGCTGTCGTATGGCTCAAAATTCACCGGAAAACGCAGGAAACCAAACGCGTTGGAAACTAGCGAGTTATCAAACTTATGCCCCAAAGTGCTCATAACTTATCCTTTATATAAAAGCCTCGCGCGAGTGATGTTCCGCGAGGCCATGGTTCTCAGCCGTTGCTTAAATGTTGTCGTCTTCTAAATAAGTGTAACCGTACAGGCCGCTCTCGAACTCTTCGATAAACTGCGCCTGAAGTCCTGCATCGAGGTCGGTTTCTTTAACCTGGTCGCGGAAACGGGTGAGCAGCACGTTAGGGTCCAGCTGCACGTATTCCAACATGTCCGCCACGGTATCGCCCTCGTCGGACTGCTGCACCTCAACGCTGCCGTCAGGGAAGACAAATACGTCTACCGCAGCAGTATCGCCGAACAGGTTGTGCATGTTGCCAAGAATTTCCTGGTAGGCGCCCACCATAAAGAAGCCCAGCGCCGGCGGATTTTCAGGATCATACGGCGGCATTGGCATGGTGGTTGCCACACCGTCACCGTCAACGTAGTGATCGATTGTCCCGTCGGAGTCGCAGGTGATGTCGAGCAGCACGGCGCGGCCAACCGGTGGCTTGTCGAGGCCTTCCAGCGGCAGAACCGGGAACAGCTGGTCAATACCCCAGGCATCCGGCATTGACTGGAACAGCGAGAAGTTAACGTAGAGCTTGTCGGCCATGCGCTCCTGCAACTCATCAATAATAGGACGGTGCGCGCGGTTGCTTGGATCAAGCTGCTTCTGAATAACGTTGCAGATATTGAGGTAGATTTCTTCCGCCCAAGCGCGCTGGGTCAGGTCGAGAATTCCGTGTGCATACTGCGAGTGAACGTCGTGCAGGTCCATCTGGCAGTCGTGCAGCCACTCGCGCAGCGAACGACGGTTCTCCGGGTCGTGCATCTCGTTCCAGGTGTCCCACAGGCTCAGCAGCGCACGCGGTGCGTCTTCAGCGGGTGCCACCGGCGGCGTAAATTCATTACGCTCAACGCCAATAACGTTGGAAACCAGCACCGTGTGGTGTGCGGTAACCGCACGTCCCGATTCCGTTATCACCGTTGGGTGCGGCAGGCCGTGCTCATTACAGGCGTCGCCAATACCCCAGATAACGTTGTTGGCGTATTCGTTCAGACCATAGTTTACCGAGCAGTCAGACTGCGAACGCGTACCTTCATAGTCCACGCCCAAACCGCCGCCGACGTCGAAGCACTGAATGTTCACACCGAGCTTGTGCAGTTCGACGTAGAAGCGCGCCGACTCACGTACGCCGGTAGAGATGTCGCGAATGTTCGACAGCTGTGAACCGAGATGGAAGTGCAGCAACTGAAGACTGTCGAGGCGATCTGCGTCACGCAGCATTTCTACCAGTTGCAGAACCTGCGCAGCCGCCAGACCAAATTTGGATTTTTCGCCGCCGCTTGACTGCCACTTGCCTGAACCTTGCGAAGAAAGACGCGCACGCACGCCAAGACGCGGGATAACGTTCAGGCGTTCGGCTTCTTCAAGCACCAGCTTAATCTCGGTCATTTTTTCAATAACCAAATAGACCTTGTGACCCAGCTTCTCGCCGATCAGCGCCAGGCGAATATACTCACGATCTTTATAGCCGTTACACACGATAACCGAACGGGTCATGCCCGCGTGCGCCAGAACGGCCATCAGCTCAGCTTTAGAACCGGCCTCCAAGCCCAGCGGTTCACCGGATTCAACCAGTGACTCAATCACGCGACGGTGCTGGTTTACCTTGATGGGATAAACCAGGAAATAGTCACCCTCGTAGCCAAATGACTCACGGGCGCGCTTAAACGCTCCGTTAATCGAGCGCAGACGGTGTTGTAAAATTTGTGGGAAACAGAACAGCGCAGGCAGACGTTGACCGTCCTGCTCGCGCAAGTCTTTTACCAACTGTGCCAGGTCGACGCGAGCCTCGGGTACGTCCGGATCGGGACAGACGCTGATATGCCCTAACTCATTGACGTCATAGTAATTATTGCCCCAATAGGCAACGTTATAAGTGCGCAGCATTTTGCTGGCATCACGGTCGTTCACGGCAACCTCCTGCATGGAGCGCAAAGAAACACTGTCGCCCGCATGAGACGGACGGTGGGAATGCATGTCATCAGACATAGTTAATACCCTTTTCTACACTGACAGCATGGCCAGCCACTATCGCAGTAACAACAGGTGAGAACAACCCAGACAAAGCCGAGAAACGCGCAGCAAAAACCGGACGCTCAACCCTGAAAAAAAGTTGTTCACTCATATAATTGTAAATCACGTTGTCAGACTCCGTGGAGCGAGTCAGAAGAAACCATGGGAGAACTACCCCCAAAGGTTGCAGGCTACATCAATAATTTGGGAAGAAATGGCGTTTAGCCGGCCCGAGAATCTTGAGTAGCACCGAGATGTCTGTGACTGACCTGTCTATAAGACAGCCGTGTAGAGACACGCTGTTTATAACATCGGATAGATGACAGAATTTTTTCACAGTGGTGGGACGCAGAAATAAAATGCGTCTGCTGGGGATGCTGTTGAAATGTAACAAGCGGTAAAAAGTGGGTCATTAACTTAACCACCTCCACAGGTGCCACGCAAAAGTGCGAGCATCCAGCCAAATATAGGGCAAAAGAGAACAGTAATTACTGGAATACGCTGCGTAATCGCCTAAAGATGAAAGATGGCAGCGCGGGGGCGTTTATACCGATAACCCTGTAAAAATGCAAAATGAAAATGAGGTCAAAGCTGTTTCGAACAGTGAATGTCACGCAAATTCGGCACAATATGAATACGACTGCAGTAAAAAAGGGCTGGCAATCACATTAAAAGCTGTCCTAAAATAGCCATCCAGATGTTAATCCGTCCATACCCAAAGCGATTTGGAGTATACTCTGACAAACCGTCAAACGGCTTCAGGATGGGCTTCAAATCTGTCCTTTTTCAAGTTGCCTAGCTTGGCAGCAATCTCTAACCGTCGTATGAAAGGTAAAGAAGATAATGGCTAAACACCTCTTTACGTCCGAATCTGTTTCAGAAGGACATCCAGACAAAATCGCAGACCAAATCTCTGATGCCGTTCTCGACGCGATTTTAGAACAAGATCCAAAAGCGCGCGTAGCGTGCGAAACCTACGTTAAAACTGGCATGGTTTTAGTGGGTGGCGAAGTGACTACCAGTGCTTGGGTAGACATCGAAGAGATTACCCGTAATACCATCCGTGAAATCGGATACGTCAACTCTGAAATGGGCTTTGACGCCAACTCTTGCGCCGTGCTGAGCGCTATTGGTAAGCAATCTCCCGATATCAATCAGGGCGTTGACCGCAGCGATCCCCTTGAGCAAGGCGCTGGTGACCAGGGCCTAATGTTTGGTTATGCAACCAACGAAACCGACGTGTTGATGCCAGCGCCAGTGACCTACGCCCACCGTTTGGTGCAGCAACAGGCTGCGGTACGTAAATCAGGCTCACTGCCTTGGCTGCGTCCAGATGCAAAAAGCCAGATCACTTTCCAGTATGACGACGGAAAAATCGTCGGCATTGACGCCGTTGTGCTGTCTACTCAGCACTCAGAAGACGTCAGCCTGAAAGATCTGCAAGAAGCCGTGATGGAAGAAATCATCAAGCCGGTTCTGCCGACTGAATGGCTGAACGCTTCAACCAAATATCACATCAATCCGACGGGCCGTTTTGTTATCGGCGGCCCAATGGGTGACTGCGGTCTGACCGGCCGTAAAATTATCGTTGATACCTACGGCGGCATGGCGCGTCACGGCGGCGGTGCTTTTTCCGGTAAGGATCCTTCCAAGGTTGACCGTTCTGCTGCTTATGCTGCACGCTACGTTGCTAAAAACATCGTTGCTGCTGGCCTGGCTGACCGTTGTGAAATCCAGGTTTCCTACGCAATCGGCGTTGCAGAACCTACCTCTATCATGGTTGAAACCTTCGGTACGGGTAAAATCTCTAACGAGCAGCTGACTTTGCTGGTTCGCGAGTTCTTCGACCTGCGCCCATACGGTTTGATTCAGATGCTTGACCTGCTGCACCCAATCTACAAAGAGACGGCGGCTTACGGTCACTTCGGTCGTGAACATTTCCCTTGGGAAAAAATCGACAAAGCCGCTCAGTTACGTGAAGCTGCCGGCCTATAGTTGATTAGACGGTATCATTCGTCTCTGTTAACAGCACAACCCTGCCCATACATGGCAGGGTTTTTTTATGTCCAATAACGCCACGCTATTATTAAGAATTAGTCTAAAATGAAAACGGTTACAGAATATAAATGCTTACTAATTAGTAAATTACAGAAATAATAAATAACACTTCCACAGGAATTGATTGATTTAAATCAAGGGATAGACTAAAACTCTACATCGCTAACGCGCCCACCTAGACAACGTCATAAAAAAGCTCGCCAGAACCCGTTTGTCCAAGTACGTTTAAGTGTAAGCGATTACAACTCTGTGATCTGGCGCACTTTACCGCGGGGCAAGGGCAAATAACATAGCTGGCAAAGTATTATAGCCATTTTTCGGAGGCAGGATGAGTAACTCAACGTCATATAAGGCAGGGAAGCGCTCTAATAAGAGTGTGACTTTTTTTGTCTGTTTTCTCGCCGCATTGGCTGGGCTGCTGTTCGGTCTGGACATTGGTGTAATAGCAGGTGCCCTTCCGTTTATCAGTCACGACTTCCAAATTTCAAGCCATCAGCAAGAATGGGTGGTCAGTTCAATGATGTTTGGTGCCGCAGTGGGTGCCATCGGCAGTGGTTGGATGAACTTCCGCATAGGCCGTAAATACAGCCTGATGATCGGTGCCGTGCTGTTTGTTATCGGTTCACTGGCTTCTGCCTTAGCGCCGAACACTGAAGTTCTGGTTATCGCACGCGTTATCTTGGGTCTGGCAGTTGGCGTAGCGTCTTATACCGCACCGCTGTATCTTTCTGAAATTGCGCCAGAAAAAATTCGCGGCAGCATGATTTCTATGTACCAGCTGATGATAACCATCGGTATTCTGGCAGCCTATCTGTCTGATACCGGCTTTAGTTACACCGGCGCATGGCGCTGGATGCTGGGCGTGATTACTATTCCGGCCCTGCTGTTACTGATCGGTGTGTTCTTCCTGCCTGACAGTCCGCGCTGGTTGGCGGCCCGTGGCAACGATGATAAAGCACGTCGCGTGCTCGAAAAACTGCGCGACACCAGCGAGCAGGCCAAAAAAGAGCTGAATGAAATCCGTGAAAGCCTGAAAGTGAAACAAGGCGGCTGGTCACTGTTCACGGCCAATAAAAACTTCCGCCGCGCGGTATATCTCGGCATCCTGTTGCAAGTTATGCAGCAGTTTACCGGCATGAACGTCATCATGTACTACGCACCAAAAATCTTCGGTTTGGCTGGTTTTGCCAGCAATTCACAGCAGATGTGGGGCACGGTTATCGTCGGTCTGGTTAACGTATTGGCCACCTTTATCGCCATCGGCCTGGTTGACCGCTGGGGACGCAAGCCTACGCTGATTCTGGGCTTCCTGGTCATGGCAGTAGGTATGGGCGTGTTGGGCACCATGCTGCACATTGGCGTAGAGTCCATGGGTGCCAAATACTTCTCTATCGCCATGCTGCTGATGTTTATTGTCGGCTTCGCAATGAGCGCCGGTCCGTTGATTTGGGTACTGTGTTCTGAAATTCAGCCGCTTAAAGGCCGCGATTTCGGTATCACTGTGTCAACTGCTACTAACTGGATTGCCAACATGATCGTCGGTGCAACCTTCCTGACCATGCTGGATAATCTGGGCAACGCCAATACCTTCTGGGTTTATGGCGCACTGAACCTGGTGTTTATCTTCATCACTCTGGCGCTTATTCCTGAAACCAAAAACGTTTCTCTGGAACACATCGAACGTAACCTGATGAGCGGTAAAGCGCTGAAAAACATCGGCGAATAACGCGCTTAGGCTTGTTGAATAACATCTATAAAGGCACTCATTGAGTGCCTTTATTTTTTTGCCCACCAATGTTCTTGCACAAACCTCACTGTCGGATTTATGCTTTAAAATATGAAAAGCACCAGACTCCCCATAGCCTTGCAACAAGCTGTTATGCGCTGTATGCGAGAAAAACTGCAACTTGCTAACCAGAAGCTGGATACCACCTATCCAGAGCCTGAAATCAACTATCAGCAACGCGGCACCAGCGCTGGCACTGCCTACCTGCAATATTGGCAGATACGGCTCAATCCGGTGCTGTTGATAGAAAATCAGCAACAATTTATCGATGAAGTGGTACCACACGAACTGGCCCATTTGCTGGTTTATCGCCGTTTTGGTCGCGCCGCTGCTCCCCACGGGAAAGAATGGCGCTGGATGATGGAGTCAATTTTAGGCGTTCCCCCCCGCCGCACGCACCCGTTCACCGTCACCTCGGTGCAGAGCAAAACCTACCCCTATCTGTGCGAGTGCCGTGATCATCAGCTAACGGTACGTCGTCATAATAAGGTAATGCGCAAAGAGGCTGAATATCGCTGCAGCCACTGCGGTACGCTACTGCGTTTCAAAAGCCATTAAAGCGCTAAAAGCGTTGCCTAACCGCAGCGGCTAACTCGTTAAAATATATCTATTATCTCATTGATAGCGCGTGGGGCATCCGCTACCCTGCCTGCTTTTGGTTATTAGGCTGTTCTGGAATATGTCTCGCAAAATCTGGCTGTTGTTGTCACTCATCGCTTTCTCCTCTTTTAGCTCGCTTGGTCGTTCAAACGACAATATCAAAATCAATAATTTCAGCCAGGCGAAGGCCGCGGCGGTAAAAATAAACCACGATGCACCGACTTTTTACTGTGGCTGCAAAGTCAGCTGGACCGGTAAGAAAGGCACGCCGGACCTGCAATCCTGCGGCTATGTTCCGCGCAAAAGTGCCCAACGAGCCGAACGCATTGAATGGGAACACGTGGTTCCGGCGTGGGAGTTTGGCCACCAGCGTCAGTGCTGGCAAAACGGCGGCAGAAAAAATTGTGCAAAAGATGCAGGGTATCGCCAGATTGAAACGGACCTGCATAATCTGCAACCCGCAATCGGTGAAGTGAATGGCGATCGCAACAACTTTCAGTACAGTCAGTGGAACGCGCCTGCCGACCAGTATGGCCGCTGCGAGATGAAAGTTGATTTCAAAAACAAGGCTGCGGAGCCTCCCGCTCGCGCTCGCGGTGCCATTGCACGCACCTATTTTTATATGCGCGACCGCTATCAACTCAGCCTGTCACGCCAGCAAACGCAGCTGTTCACCGCCTGGGACAAGCTCTATCCGGTCACTGTGTGGGAGTGTGAACGCGATAATCGCATTGCCGCGGTGCAGGGGAATCATAACAACTATGTTCAGCAGGCTTGCCAGCGGGGAAACAGCTAACCTACTATATCTCCCTGCTCTGGCTGCCATGCACGCTCCGTCTCGATGAACAGCCGAGCGTGCTGCCCAACAGCCCCAAGGGGCTGTTTTGTATTTTAGGACTACATAAGGACTACCGTCTCACATGCGAATACCGCGCATTTATCACCCCGAGCAACTTATCGCACACAGCGAAGTCGCACTGAGCGAAGACGCCGCCAACCACGTGGGCCGCGTACTGCGCATGCAGCCTGGTCAGCACGTTCAGCTGTTCGACGGTTCAAACCAAGTATTCGACGCCAGCATCACTCACGTTGACAAGAAAAGCGTGCACGTGCAGCTTGCCGACGCAGAGTTGGCCGATAATGAATCACCGCTGAATCTGCATCTGGGTCAGGTTATTTCTCGCGGTGAGAAGATGGAATTCACCATCCAAAAATCTATCGAACTGGGCGTAAATACCATCACGCCGCTGTTTTCAGAGCGCTGTGGCGTTAAACTGGACGGCGAAAGGCTCACCAAAAAGCTGCAACAGTGGCAGAAAATTGCCATTGCCGCCTGCGAACAGTGCGGAAGAAACCGCGTGCCTGAAATACGTGAAGCGATGTCGCTCGAGCAGTGGTGCGCCGAACCGGACAACAGTTTGAAGCTAAATTTACATCCTCGCGCCAGCCACAGCATAAATACGCTGCCACTGCCGGTAGAACGTGTGCGATTATTGATTGGTCCTGAAGGCGGACTTTCCGCCGACGAAATTGCGATGACCACGGGCTACGGATTTACTGATATCCTGTTGGGACCGCGCGTTTTACGCACAGAAACTACAGCGCTCACCGCCATAACCGCCCTGCAGGTGCGTTTTGGTGACTTGGGCTAGAAGCAGTCTCTAAAGGAGAGAAGATGATTAAGCTTGGCATCGTGATGGACCCGATTTCATCCATCAATATCAAGAAAGACACCAGCTTCGCCATGTTGCTGGAAGCTCAGCGTCGCGGCTATGAACTGCATTATATGGAGATGAACTCTCTTTATCTGCGCGGCGGAGAAGGTCGTGCACAAACCCGCAAGCTGTTGGTTAAGCAAGATTACGAAAACTGGTATCAGTTCGGCGACGAACAGGACATCGCGCTGCATGACCTTGACGTCGTGCTAATGCGTAAAGATCCGCCGTTTGACACCGAGTTTATCTACGCGACCTATATTCTTGAGCGCGCAGAAGAGAAAGGCACGCTTATCGTTAATAAACCGCAGAGCCTGCGCGACTGTAACGAAAAGCTGTTTACCGCCTGGTTCCCTGAATTAACGCCGGACACGCTGGTCACGCGTAATGCTTCCCAGTTGAAAACTTTTTATAAAGAACATACCGACGTCATCCTTAAGCCGCTCGACGGCATGGGTGGCGCGTCGATTTTCCGTCTCAAGCCGGAAGACGCCAACGTATCGGTGGTGATTGAAACCCTGACCGAACACGGCAGCCGCTATTGCATGGCGCAAAATTACCTGCCAGCCATTAAAGATGGTGACAAGCGCGTTCTGGTTGTCGACGGTGAACCGGTGCCTTACTGCTTGGCGCGGATCCCTTCTCAGGGCGAAACCCGAGGTAACCTGGCCGCCGGTGGCCGTGGCGAAGCGCGTCCGTTAAGTGAAAGCGACTGGGCAATTGCGCGTGCCGTTGCTCCTACGTTGAAGAAAAAAGGCCTAATCTTTGTCGGTCTGGACATCATCGGCGATCGCCTGACCGAAATTAACGTGACCAGCCCAACCTGTGTACGTGAAATCGAAGCCGCATTCCCGGATATCTCCATTACCGGAATGTTGATGGATGCCATCGAAGTCCGTCTCGCTGCACGTTAATATGTCATTAATGGCGGCAAGACACTTTGCCGCCTGCTATTTTTATAGCCAACAATAAAGTATTCAAACATTTATGAATCTACAGCATCACTTTCTTATTGCCATGCCTGGACTGGAAGAACCTCTGTTCAAACGTTCAGTTATCTACGTGTGTGAACACAACGACGACGGCGCAATGGGCCTGGTGATCAATAAACTTGTCGACGATTTTACCGTCAAGAATGTATTAGATAAGTTAGACATCAACCCAATGCCGCGTGACCCAGCGATTAACCTCGACCGTCCAGTATTTTCGGGTGGCCCGCTGGCTGACGATCGGGGATTCATTCTGCATACGCCGCGTAAAGGCTTTGGTTCAAGTATTCAGATTTCTGAACACACAATGATAACCACCTCGAAAGACGTGCTTGAAACCTTAGGCACCCCTGACCAACCGAAAGACGTGCTGGTTGCGCTGGGCTATGCGGCCTGGGAACAGGGTCAGCTAGAACAGGAGCTGTTAAATAACAGCTGGCTGACCATCGAAGCCAACAGCGATATTATTTTCAGAACGCCGATTGCCGACCGCTGGCGTGAAGCAGCCAAAATGATTGGCATTGAAGTCAGCCAGCTTGCCACCCACGCAGGCCACGCATAATGGGCAACCGCACGCTTTTTGCCTTCGACTTTGGCACTAAAAGTATCGGCCTTGCTATCGGCCAGGAAGTGACCGGCACTGCGCGCCCGCTAACGTCCTTCAAAGCGCAGGACGGCACGCCAGATTGGCAGAAAATAGAAAAACTGCTTAAAGAGTGGCTGCCTGACCTGGTTATCGTTGGTCTGCCGCTCAATATGGACGGTACCGAGCAGCCATTGACTGCCAGAGCTCGCAAATTCGCCAACCGCCTGCATGGCCGTTTTGGCGTTCAGGTTGAGCTGCACGATGAGCGCCTCAGCACGGTTGAAGCACGCGCGGACTTGTTCGAGCGCGGGGGATTTCGTGCGTTGGACAAAGGCAGCGTTGATGCCGCGTCGGCAGTAATTATTCTTGAAAGCTGGTTTGAGAATCAATGGAATAAGCCCTAAAGGGCCATTTCCCTCAGCCTTAAAGCAATCCTGAATCACTCCGCTGCTGCCTGCTCTGCTCAAAAGTCTGCATTCCGGCCCCTGAACCGGTTTGCAGGCTGTCCTGCAACTGATGCGTTTTACCCTCACGAATCAAATTACACACCGCCGGGGTTGAAGTCAGCATCTCATACAGCGCAACCCTTCCCCCTTGCCTGCTCGCCACTAACCTTTGCGCCAGAATACCGCGCAGGCTGCCCGCTAACTGGGCGCGCACAAAAGCTTTTTCCTCGGCGGGAAAAACGTCAATCAAGCGATCTACTGCCTGAGCCGCGTGGCGGGCATGTAGCGTAGCCAATACCAGATGCCCTGTTTCTGCTGCAGTGAGTGCCAACCTGATACTCTGTGTGTCGCGCAGCTCTCCCAGCAGCAGCACGTCAGGGTCCTCGCGCAGTGCGGCACGTATCGCCTCGGTAAAGCATGGCGTGTGAGTGCCCATTTCCCGCTGCTGAATTAAACAACGCTGGCTGTTATGCAAAAATTCAATCGGGTCTTCCAACGTGATAATGTGCCGAGTGCGAGTTTGATTGAGATAACCTATCACGGCGGCAAGCGTGGTCGATTTACCGCTGCCGGTTGCGCCGGTAATCAGAATCAGACCATCTTCCTGTTCGCTAAGGGTGCGTAATACCTCGGGAGCTTGCAGATCTGAAAGGTTTGGGCAGTGCTGGGGCAGCGGCCGCAGTGCCAGAGAAAGCCCGGCAAACTGGCGAAAAAAATTGACCCGCACGCGCCTGCCGCTGGCGAGGGTCACAGCGGCGTCCGCGTGCCCCTTGTGTCGCAGCTCGTACAATCGACCACTGTCGAGCCAGGCCTCACTTAGCGCCGCCAGCTGCTCATGGGTTAAAGGTGTGCTTAATTCATCGGTCGTCAGCTCGCCGTCAATGCGTAACATCGGGCGTTGTCCGGTACAAAGGTGCAGATCAGAAGCATTTTGCTTTACACTAAGCTCCACAAAATTATTGATATCCATTTTAAAACCTCCTGAGCGAATATGAACCAACGTCAGCATTCAGCTATTGCGGAAAATCTACAGCAAGTCAGAGAACGTATCGCTTCTTCTGCCGCCCTTTGCGCGCGCGCTCCAGAAGAAGTGACTCTGCTTGCAGTCAGCAAAACCAAACCTGCGAGCGCTATCGAAGAAGCGATCGCCGCCGGGCAACTGGCCTTTGGTGAGAACTATGTTCAGGAAGGCGTAGAAAAGGTGGCCGCCTTTGCTGGTCATCAGCCGCCGCTGGTCTGGCACTTTATTGGTCCTTTACAGTCCAATAAAAGTCGCCTGGTCTCCGAGAGCTTTGATTGGTGCCATACCATAGACCGCCTGAAGATTGCTCAACGTCTTAACGAGCAGCGTCCTGCGGGCAGAGCACCGCTACAAGTGCTGATTCAGGTGAATATCAGCGATGAGCAAAGTAAATCGGGGATTACCCTGTCAGAAGTTTCACAGCTGGCCGCAGAGATTGCCGCCATGCAAAATCTTACTCTGCGCGGGTTAATGGCTATCCCGGCCGCCGAGAGTGAATATTCGCGTCAGTTGGCCGTTTTCAGCCAAATGACCGAGGCTTATAACCAGTTGAAGCAGCACTATCCACAGGTCGATACGCTTTCAATGGGAATGACCGACGACATGCCCGCCGCCATCGCCGCGGGCAGCACCATGGTCCGTATCGGCACCGCTATTTTCGGTGCCCGTGACTATTCGGCGTAAGATAAATTCAAAACTGCGAACCCAGTATCAGGACCTGTAGCATCGCTACAGCGTTAAGTACGACGGGTAGAAAGGAGCACTGTTCACATGCAACATCGTAAAATATGCTTTATCGGCGCCGGCAACATGGCAGGGGCAATTATCGCAGGACTGGTTACCAGCGGATATCCGGCTGATTTGATCAGTGTCTGCGCGCCATCGGGCAAGAATCGTGATGCGCTGGCAGAAAAGTACGGTACACGCAGCAGCAGCGAAAATATCACCTGCGCCAAAGAAGCCGACGTTGTGGTATTGGCCGTTAAACCGCAACTGATGGCCGACGTGTGCAGCGAGCTGCAAAAGCAAGTCGATTTCAGCGGCAAGCTGGTGCTGTCGATTGCCGCTGGCGTAAGCGTCGCACGCTTTATCGCACTGCTGGGCAACGGGCTAAACATTGTGCGCGTGATGCCTAATACGCCCTCACTGGTGGGTAAAGGCATGAGCGGACTGTATGCGCCAGAGCACGTTGGCCAGCAGGACCGAGATTTCAGCAGCGAACTGATGTCGGCGGTAGGAAAAGTGTGCTGGGTTGACACCGAAGAAGGGATCAATCACGTTATTGCCGCCGCGGGCAGTGCGCCAGCCTATTTCTTCCTGTTTATGGAGGCGATGCAGCAGGAAGCACAGCGTCAGGGCCTGAGTGCCGATACAGCACGCCTGCTGGTGCAGCAGGCGGCGAGCGGCGCGGCGGCGCTGGTTGAAGCTAATCCTGAAACGCCACTGTCTACGCTGCGTGAAAACGTGACGTCCAAAGGCGGCACCACCTTTGAAGCATTAAAGGTATTTAATGAGCGCGAACTGTCGGCTATCGTTGCCGAAGCAATGCAGGCAGCGATTACCCGCGCACAGGAAATGGAAAAACTTTTCTAGTCTGCTGCTGTAAATATTTTGGCTGTTAGTCTTAACGTTGGCCTGCCGACGCAGGTCAACACCGTTTAGGGAAAAAATTGAAGTAATTCAAAGTAAAGCTTTGGATTATCGATCACAAGAATAAGGTTATTTATGCTCACGCTGACTTTCCTGGTCAAAACACTGATTGACCTCTATGTCATGGTTTTACTTTTACGCATCTGGATGCAGTGGGCGAGAACTGATTTTTACAATCCATTCTCGCAGTTTGTTGTTAAAATAACCCAGCCGATCATTGCGCCGATGCGCCGGGTCATTCCACCGCTGGGGCCTATCGACAGTGCATCGCTGCTGCTGGCTTTCTTGCTCATGACGATTAAGTACCCGCTGCTGCTGCTGGTTCAGGGCGGTGGAATATCGCTGAGTCCGTATAACCTATTGTTTGGCCTGATAGCGTTGGTGAAGTCCGCCGGTTATCTGGTGTTCTGGCTTATCATTATCCGCTCGCTAATGAGCTGGGTAAGTCAGGGACGCGGCGCGATGGATTACGTGCTGATGCAACTGACCGAACCGCTGATGGCACCCATTCGTCGAATTATTCCGGCGATGGGCGGCATCGACTTCTCTGCGATGGTGGTTATCCTTATTCTTTATATGCTGAATTATCTCGGCATGGATTTGTTGGGCGAGCTCTGGTTCCTGCTGTGATCCGCAGTCGCTAAAACGCGGCGGGCAGTCGCGGGTTGTTTATCAACTCGTTGTGCTGTTCGCCGCGTAAATATTTTAATTTCAGGAAGTAGAAATGCAAAAAGTAGTACTGGCCACTGGCAACCCCGGAAAAGTGCGTGAACTCGCGTCGATACTCGCCAACTTTGGGCTTGACGTTGTGGCTCAAACCGAGCTGGGCGTTGATGACGCCGACGAAACTGGCCTGACTTTTATCGAAAATGCGATCCTCAAAGCACGCCATGCGGCTGAGATAACAGGACTGCCTGCCATCGCCGATGATTCGGGACTGGCGGTCGATTTTCTCGGGGGTGCGCCGGGAATTTACTCTGCGCGTTATTCCGGTGAAGGTGCCACTGACCAGAAGAACCTCGAGAAACTGCTGGATGCGCTAAAAAACGTGCCGGAAGGCCAGCGTCAGGCGCAGTTCCACTGTGTGTTGGTGTATATGCGTCATGCAGAAGACCCTACGCCACTGGTTTGTCACGGCAGTTGGGCCGGTGAAATCATTCGCTCACCCGCGGGCGAAGGGGGTTTTGGTTACGACCCGATCTTTTATGTTCCCGCCTTGGGCAAAACGGCCGCAGAGCTGACGCGCGAAGAAAAAAGCGCGGTGTCTCACCGTGGCTTAGCGTTGGCTCAGTTACTGCAAGCCATGTCCGGGGCTGCTGAAAAAAATGCGTAAGCTGCCTCCGTTAAGTCTTTATCTGCATATCCCGTGGTGTGTGCAGAAATGCCCGTATTGCGATTTCAACTCGCACGCCCTCAAGGGCGAGGTGCCGCATGATGACTACGTAGCCCATCTGCTTGCGGACCTGGACGCCGACCTGCATCTGACTTCTGGCCGCACGGTAGACACTATTTTTATTGGCGGAGGTACGCCGAGCCTGCTGAGCAGCGAAGCAATGCAAAACCTGCTCGACGGCGTTCGCGCCCGCCTGCCAGTGGCTGCCGATGCTGAAATCACGATGGAAGCGAACCCGGGCACCGTTGAAGCCGACAGATTTAGCGCCTATCAGCGTGCCGGTGTGAACCGTATCTCTATCGGCGTGCAGAGCTTTAGCGCTGAAAAACTTGAGCGCCTTGGCCGCATCCACGGACCAGAGGAAGCGAAACGCGCGGCACATCTGGCGACCGACTTAGGCCTGCGCAGCTTTAACCTCGACCTGATGCACGGCCTGCCGAACCAGACGCTGGAACAGGCGCTCGACGATTTGCGTCAGGCCATAGCGCTCAACCCGCCGCATCTTTCGTGGTATCAGCTGACCATTGAACCTAACACTTTGTTTGCCTACAAAACGCCGGTATTACCGGACGACGATGCGCTGTGGGATATCTTCGAACAAGGTGACCAACTGTTGACCGCCGCCGGGTATCAGCAGTACGAAACCTCAGCCTATGCCAAGCCGGGCTATCAGTGCCAGCACAACCTTAACTATTGGCGCTTTGGTGATTACCTCGGCGTGGGCTGTGGCGCACACGGCAAGCTGACTCAGTCCGATGGTCGCATTCTGCGTACGGTGAAAACTAAACATCCGCGTGGCTATATGCAGGGCCGTTACATGGACAAACAGCATGAGGTTGAGAGCAAAGAGCTGCCGTTCGAGTTCTTTATGAATCGATTCCGACTGCTTGAAGCGGCACCGCGTGAAGAGTTTGCGATTTATACTGGATTGGAGGAGTCTGCCATTCGTGCGCAGCTCGACGATGCAATCGCCAAGGAGTACTTGGTTGAGACAGCCACGCACTGGCAGATTACCGAGAAGGGAAAGTTGTTCCTGAACTCACTGCTGGAGCTGTTTTTGGCTGATTAGTTGCTTCTCCCCCATCCTAACCTTCCCCCACTGAAAAAAGTGGGGGAAGGGATCAAAAAAATCCTTTCTGGAAAGAAGCATAACCTTCAAAAAATCAGATTTTAATCCCCCATTCTGCAAGGAAGACTCTCACTCAGATTTTAATCCTACATTCTGCAAGGAAGACTCTCACTCAGATTTTAATCCTACATTCTGCAAGGAAGACTCTCACTCAGATTTTAATCCCACATTCTGCAAGGAAGACTCTCACTCAGATTTTAATCCTACATTCTGCAAGGAAGACTCTCACTCAGATTTTAATCCTACATTCTGCAAGGAAGACTCTCACTCAGATTTTAATCCCACATTTTACAAGGAAAACACTCACTCAGATTTTAATCCCCCATTCTGCAAGGGAGACTCTACCTCAGATTTTAATCCCCTCCCCCAAAATGGGGGAGGGTTAGGGTGGGGGCAATCGCGCGCACCCAAACAAACGCGGTTGAATTACTTAATATCTGCCAACAGTTCGCGACGCTGCTCTTCAAGTGAGGTCACGCGATTACAGACACTGTGGCCAAAACCTTCAAACTCGCCCTGCTGTCTTTTCCATTCGGCCTGAACCGCCTGCTGCAACCCGCCGAGATTGCTCATCATCGCCTGTAAAGGATTCCCGCCGCTGGCCACCTGACGCGTACCCATTTCGTTCATGCTGTCCTGCATCACGCCGCCCATGGTTTGCTCAACCAGGTGCTGACCGTCTTGCTGCACCTTGTCGATAGCCTGATGGTGGAAAGTCAGCCCGTCTGAGCGGTGCTCGATAATGCGGTTCATCTGCTGCTTAAGCTGGCCGTCAAGCGTGGTTAGGCGGTTGCGTACGTTACTGTCGGCACCCAATTGCTTAACGATAACGCCGTCCATCGCCACGCGAGCCTTTTCAAGGTGTGCTTTGGCACCCTGATCGATCCACGGCAGATCACGACGCAGCGCGGCCTGATAATCAATCGCTTCCTGACGCTGTTTCGCCGTCAGAGAAACTTCTTTTCCATTCTGGGTCAGGTCACCGTTTGGGGAAATCAGCAGGTTACCGCTGGCACCGACAACCTGCACCGTTTGCGGCTTGATAACAATGTCGTCCTGCGGTTTGGCACTGCATTGAAATTCTGCGTGAGCCTGCAGCGCCGTCAAGGCAATCAGACCGACCAGACCGTGTTTCAATCCGCTTTTTGTTAACGCTTTTGCTGACGTTCTTGTAAACATGGTAACTCCCTTAGGTCATACAGGCAGCGAGCAAAACCTAGCTGGCTGCACTGATTTAAAATATCGAACGGCCAATGCGCTGCGCCAATAGTTCTAAGGCAGCGGTTCCTGCCAAAGAGTTCCCTGCGGTATCAAGCTCTGGCGACCAGACGGCAATACACATCTCTTCTGGCACGACGGCAATAATGCCGCCACCCACCCCAGATTTACCCGGCATTCCCACCCGATAGGCAAACTCCCCGGCACCATCGTACATGCCGCTTGTGACCATTAACGCATTGATATGCCTAGCCTGAGAGGACTCAATCAGCGGTTGATCACTGCCGGGCGGCACGCCTTTGTTAACCAGATAAAGGAAAGTACGCGCCAGTTCACAGCAGCTCATTTTGAGCGAGCAGTAGTTAAAATAGGTCTGTAGAACGGTGATGACGTCATTTTCAAAATTACCAAATGATTTCATCAGATAAGCGATAGCAGCGTTGCGATCCGAATGTTCAAATTCGGAGCGCGCCACCAGCGGATCGTAATGAATGTCTTGTTCATCCGCAAGTTGGCGAACCACTTCTAGCATGCGCTGTTTGGGCGCTGCGAGACGCGTTTGCAGCATATCGCAAATTACCAGCGCGCCCGGATTGATAAACGGATTACGCGGCTTGCCCTTTTCCAGCTCGAGCTGCACCAGGGAGTTAAACGGCTGCCCGGAAGGCTCTTTGCCCACCCGCTGCCAGATTTCATGCTCTTCATAGCGGCTCATCGCCAGGGTCAGGCTCAGCACTTTGGAAATAGACTGAATAGAGAAACGGGTGTGGGCATCACCGGCATAAAATTGCTGGCCGTCTACCGTACACACTGCAATCCCCAGGTTTTGAGGGTCAACAGTCGCCAGCGCCGGAATATAGTCCGCCACTTTTCCCTGCCCAATCAAAGGCCGCACCTGTGAAAGGATCTCATCCAGCAGGCCGTTATCTAATTCAGTCGACACCGTTATTCCCTTTAAATAATAAAAGCGCCATGAAGGCGCTTTAGATAACTGATTCAGAGATTCAGAATGAGAAAATCAATCCCACCAGATATCGAACAGTTCGCTAACTTCAACGTCCTGCATTTTATGGTCTTCCAACCATTTTTTCACCAACTCACGATGTTCGTCGGTGCAAAGCCCAATTTCCTGCAGGCAAACCAATCCTTCCCACTGCAGATAACCGCTACCGTCAAAGGCCAGTTTACTTGGCTCAATCGCGCCTTCGATGAAGGTGTCCAGCGCCGCGTCGATAGTCTCAACGTCAGTTCCCTCAGGGAAGCGCCATTTTACTGAGAAACCCAGCTCTTGAAACTCTTCAATGTGTAACTTCTTACGTAAACGACGACTACGATTCTTAGCCATTATTGCTTCCTCTCAAACATCAGATCCCATACGCCGTGGCCTAAACGTTGGCCACGCATTTCGAACTTGGTTACCGGGCGCGATTCTGGACGTGGCACATAGTTGCCTTCCGCCGACAGATTGCCATAGGTCTCAACGCGGGTCATCACTTCGAGCATGTGCTCGGCATAAGGTTCCCAGTCAGTTGCCATATGGAACACACCACCCAGCTTTAATTTACGGCGCACCAGTTCAACGAACGGCGTCTGAACGATACGGCGCTTGTTGTGGCGCGCTTTGTGCCAAGGGTCAGGAAAGAATAGCTGCACCATGTCCAACGAGCCATCGGGGATCATGGTCTCGAGTACTTCAACTGCGTCGTGACACATAACGCGCAAATTGTCGACGCCCTCTTCCTGCGCCGTAGCCAGGCATGCACCCACGCCCGGTGAATGCACCTCAATACCAATAAAGTTTTGTTCAGGATGCTGCTGGGCCATAGTCACCAGCGAGGTGCCCATTCCAAAACCAATTTCCAGCACAGTGTGTGCTTCGCGACCAAACAGCGAGGCAATCTCGACAGGCTGCGACTGATATTCTACGCCCATCACCGGCCAGAGAGTATCTAGCGCATGCTGCTGACCTTTAGTCAGACGCCCTTGACGGCGTACAAAACTGCGGATACGGCGCATAGCGCGACCGTTTTCATCAAACTCCGGTGAAATGACGTCATTTTTCATAATGCTTTCTATCTGTCTGGCGATAAATTTAGGGAAAGGCGCATTATCCAAAGATACCCAGCTTTAGCAAGCGATCGTTTAAAATCGGATACTTTGTTACCACTTTGCGTGTAAATGAATGCAAGTGAAGGAAAGTTCCGGTTTACAGCTCACAGACTCTATGCTGCAATCCTTAGCTGAATTTTAACCCCCGACGGAGGCTGCAAAACGCCTATGATGGACGCGCATCGGTTCGCGCCTGCGGTACTCGATTGGTATCAACGCTATGGTCGCAAGACCCTGCCGTGGCAGCTCGAAAAAACACCCTATAAAGTCTGGCTCTCTGAGGTGATGTTGCAACAAACTCAGGTGGCGACCGTTATTCCTTATTTTCAGCGCTTTATGGCGATTTTCCCCACTGTTAGTGCTTTGGCCGCCGCCCCACTTGATGAGGTTCTGCACCTGTGGACCGGACTGGGCTACTACGCCCGCGCCCGCAACTTGCACAAGGCCGCGCAGACTATTGTGGCACAACATAACGGTGAATTCCCGACCACTTTTGAAGAAGTTCATGCCCTGCCGGGCGTTGGCAGATCCACCGCTGGGGCCATCCTGTCTCTTTCATTAGGCCAACATTATCCGATCCTCGACGGCAACGTTAAACGCGTTTTAGCCCGCAGTTATGCTATCGAAGGTTGGCCGGGCGAGAAAAAAGTTGAAAACCGGCTGTGGAAAATCAGTGAAGACGTCACGCCAGCGGTGGGCGTTGAGCAGTTTAATCAGGCAATGATGGACCTCGGCGCGATGGTTTGCACCCGTTCGCGGCCAAAGTGCGAGCTTTGTCCGCTAAGCTTTGGCTGCGTCGCCTACGCCAACCACAGCTGGGCCAACTATCCGGGTAAAAAACCGAAGAAAACGCTGCCAGAGAAAACGGCCTGGATGCTGATGATTCAGCAGGGCAACAACGTCTGGCTCGAGCAGCGGCCGCCGGTTGGCCTATGGGGCGGCCTGTTCTGTTTCCCGCAGTTCACCAGCGAAGACGAACTGCTTGTTGGTGGCAAGAAGTACGACGTACCACGCAAATCAATGCAGCAGGGGATTGCTTTTCGCCACACTTTCAGTCATTTCCACTTAGATATCGTGCCAATGTGGGTAAATATCGAGTCAGCAGCGGGTTGCATGGATGAAGGCTCGGGTCTCTGGTATAACTTAGCGCAGCCACAGTCTGTCGGGCTAGCGGCTCCGGTTGAGCGTTTGCTGAATCAACTGGCAAAAGATCTGCCCCGATAACAAAATTTTAACCCTAACCTGCTGAATAAAAATAAGATTATTTCTTTAGCAGGGTAGAGTCTGGCCACTGGGCCATTGATGAGGAATTAAGTATGAGCAGAACAATTTTTTGTACGTTCTTGAACAAAGAAGCAGAAGGCCAGGATTTTCAGCTCTATCCGGGCGAAGTAGGTAAACGCATCTTCAACGAAATTTCTAAAGAAGCCTGGTCAGAGTGGATGAAAAAACAAACCATGCTCATCAACGAAAAAAAATTAAGCATGATGAATCCTGAAGACCGCAAACTGCTGGAGCAGGAGATGATCAAATTCTTGTTCGAAGGCCATGATGTGCATATCGAAGGTTACACCCCACCTTCACAGTAAAACCCAATACCCTCGGGTATTTATGATTGGGGCTAGCGTCTAAACGGACGATGGCCCTATTTTTCATCACGATATGGCTATTAAGATGAAGAAAATTTTAGCGTTGCTGGTTATCGCGCCTCTCCTGATTTCCTGCTCGAGCAATAAAAAAGACCTTTTTAACGAAGCTTACGTCAAAGACACCAACGGTTTTGACATTTTGATGGGCCAATTTGCCCACAATATTGAAAACATCTGGGGCATGAATGAAGTTCTGATCGCCGGTCCAAAAGACTACGTAAAATATAGCGATCAGTATGAAACCCGCAGCCACATTAACTTTGAGGCGGGTACCATCACTATCGAAACTATTTCAGGCCTCGACCCTGCCGACAAACTGCGTCAGGCGATAGTGAAAACCCTGTTGGTGGGCGAAGATGCCAGCGGCGTAGACCTTTACTCCGACGCCAATGATATTCAAATCAGTAAAGAACCCATGCTTTACGGTCAGGTGCTGGACAACACCGGGCAACCTATTCGCTGGCAGGGCCGTGCGACCAGTTTCGCCAACTATTTGTTGCAGTATAAACTGCAACAGCGCCAGTCCGGCATGCACATTATTTACTCCGTAACCATTCAGATGGTGCCAAACCACCTAGACAAACGTGCGCATAAATATCTGCCGCTGGTGCGTGAAGCCGCCGCGAGATACGGCGTCGATCAGTCACTGATCTTGGCCATTATGCAAACCGAATCTGCGTTTAACCCGTATGCGGTCAGCAATGCCGACGCCTTGGGTCTGATGCAGGTAGTACAGCATTCAGCCGGCGCTGACGTCTTTAAATCGGAAGGGAAATGGGGCAAGCCAAGCAGAAGCTACCTGTTTGATCCAGCAAATAATATTAACACTGGCACGGCGTATCTGGCGATTTTACAGAACTCCTACCTGGCCGGAATTGCTAACCCGACCTCGAGACGTTATGCGGTAATTACCGCCTATAACGGCGGTGCGGGAAGCGTGCTTCGCGTCTTCTCGAGTGATAAAACGCAGGCGTTTAACATGATTAACAATATGTCGCCGGGCGACGTTTACGACACGCTGGTCAGCCGTCATCCATCCGGTGAATCGCGTCGTTATCTGTACAAAGTAAACAATACTCAGAAAAGCTATCGTCGCACCGACTAGCCAGCCTGTAATTTAAAACATATGAAACGGAGACCTCAGCGGGTCTCCTTTTTTTTTGCTCAATTTTTATAACTTTGAGCGAATTATGAAAATCAGTCTGTGAAACCGTCTTATATTTATTGACTGCACCAACCGTTAACACGTGCCTGTTAGTTATCGCCTTCCTCCCATTTCAATCAAAAACTACTGCTTTTGCGGTGAATTTTTTACGGATATAACATGCCCATAAACTCACTCTTTTTGCCGGTTATTCAGCGTTCTCTTTCCGCTCAAAATATCCCACTTCCCCCACCAACACGGTCAGCAAGCAGCAGACTGGATTACTTGGATCTGGCGCTAAGTAGCCACGGCCTTACCCGCCAATTGATTAAGGCCATGCACGCGCCTCCCGATGAAGAAGTCGACACCACGCTGAAAGTCCTGGATGACATTTTGCAGGCTGCCGAAGCGCAGTCGGCAGACTTATTTTCGCAGTCATCCGTTGAAGGCTTACATCTCCAAAAAGCCTTAGCCGATTACATCATGAAGAGTGAACCCGTGGTTGACCATGAAGTGTGTCAGGCACTGAACGTTTTGGACCAAAATTGCCTGACGCCGATTCATTTTAAAGCCGACAGTGCGGGCTGTTGGCTGCGATTAAGGCAGGTATTACATCTTTCTAATGACGGGAGGCTAGCGAGATACTTGCACAATACCAAGAATATCGCCCTGCGAAGTGTTATCTGCGTCGCCATCCCCACCCTTTTGCGGCAAATGGTGGCTTATTTTATTGAATCTGGCCTAGAGACTTGCTCAGCCAGCAAAATGACGCGAATGACGCTGGCATTATTTGCCGGAACGGTTCCGCTGCTGCTCAATCTGGGGGGCGGCATACGTGATTATATGCAAGGCACAGCGACCGCCTTGACGCAATTTGCGCGAGCTTTTAACGTAGTGATATCGAGCGCAGCGCTGATTGCCGCAGGAACAACAGGCGTACTGGCAGGATTAGCCTCAACGCTTATCTCTTTCCACGCCTACAGCGTGCTTCGCGAATGCGGACAGTCTATTTTCCGCCTAAGTGACAACACCCAGGTACACCTTGGGAGCACGCTCGGTACTGCTGCGCTGTACATTCCCAATCAGATTGGTACCTCATCGGCCATGTCCTATCTGGCTTCGCCCTCAGGCGCCGCCGCCGCATTACGGGATTGCACGTTTGCAGATACGGTAATAAACGATCTATCGAGAGCTGGACTGAACACACCGGGAGAAATACTGGATGCTATGGTGTTCAGCGGATTGAACAGCTTGCAAACCGGCACCGAGTTACGTAACCACCTAGAGGTCGGCTTGCCCGATCGCCAACAGATCTTCAACACGCTATTTAATGCTCTAGCGGCTCGGACGGCGTTAATGAATACACCCATACTGACCGCCTCCTCGCTGGAAACGGCTTTTGCACACTATTTTGACGACACAACTTTAGTTCAACTCAACGATATATTGACATCTGGGGTACTGGGTACGCTTTATCCGCTGTTTGTGGCAACCGTAGCCGGGCGTGATGACACAAAAAAGAGTCCGATCGACTCGGATTGCTGATCTCTCTTAATAAAAAAACGGAGCTAAAAAGCTCCGTTTTAACATTGAGACGGGGTAATAAAACCAATTTATTCGGCGATCACATAACCCATCACACGCTTCCAACCCACTGGTTTTTTCTCGACATAAACCCCCTGCAACTCAGGAGAGAAGCCCGGCAGAATGTTTATGCCCTCTTCCAGCGCCATGAAATAACGCTGAACCGCACCGCCCCACAGCTCGCCGGGAACGACGCAGAGCACACCTGGAGGATAAGGGAGTGCGCCTTCTGCCGCGATCCGTCCCTCCGCCTGACTGATAGGTACCAGCTCAACGTTGTCGCGAATAAACTCGCTGTGCGCGTCCTGAGCATTCATCACCACCTGCGGGAAGCCTTTCTCGCGGAACATCTCTTTTTGCAGTTCTTTCACGTCAAAGCTGACATAAAGGTTGTGCATTTCCTGGCACAGCTGGCGAATGGTGTAGTCGCGATAGCGCTCTTCATTTTTACGATAAACCGTTGGCAATACTTCACTTAGCAAAGCATCTTCTTCGATATAACGCTCAAAGCGGGCAATTTCCGCTACCAAATGCTGCATTTTCGCCTCAGTTTCAGCCGGCGTCAGCAGGAACAGGATTGAGTTGAGGTCACATTTTTCCGGCACAATACCGTTTTCACGCAGGTAGTTAGCCAGAATGGTCGCCGGAATACCAAATTCGGTGTACTTTCCGCTGCTGGCATCAATGCCCGGCGTGGTCAGCAACAGTTTGCAAGGATCGACAAAGTACTGCTTCTCGGCATAGCCGGCAAACGCATGCCAGCGCTCGCCCGGTACAAAGTCAAAGAAGCGCACGTCGTTGGCCATCCGTTCAGTGTCGTGGTCCTGCCACGGCTTGCCGTCAACAGTCGGGGGTACAAACGGCTGAATCATCGAGCACTGGTTGAGCAACATTTTACGGGCGTCGATACCCAGCTTGACGCACTCCATCCACATATGTTTTCCACTGCCGCCGGCGTGCATGCGGGCATTGACGTCAAGTGCGGCAAACAGCGGATAAAACGGACTGGTTGAGGCGTGCATCATAAAGGCGTTATTGAGTTTTTTATGGCTACAGTGACGCTTCTGGCCCTTGATATGATTATCTTTTTTATGAATCTGTGAGGTCTGCGAGAAACCGGCCTGCTGCTTGTGAACCGACTGGGTCACAATAATACCTGGATCGTTTTCGTTAAGCTCCAGCAGCAGCGGCGAGCACTCTTTCATCATTGGAATGAACTGCTCATAGCCAACCCAGGCAGAATCAAACAGGATGTAATCACATAGATGACCAATCTTTTCAACTACCTGACGGGCGTTATATACCGTCCCGTCGTAGGTGCCCAGCTGAATAATCGCCAAGCGGAATGGTCGTTTTTCCCCTGCACGTTCTGGTGCAACCTGCTGAACTTGCTTGCGCAGATAGCGCTCGTCAAAACAGGCGGCATCAATTCCGCCGATAAAACCAAACGGGTTACGTGCGGTTTCAAGATACACCGGCGTCGCGCCCGCCTGAAGCAGTGCACCGTGATGATTCGATTTATGGTTGTTACGGTCGAACAACACCAAATCGCCGCGGGTCAGCAAGGCGTTAGTGACCACTTTATTGGCCGCCGAGGTGCCGTTAAGCACGAAATAGGTTTTATCGGCACTGAACACTTTCGCCGCATACTTCTGCGCGTCTTTCGCCGATCCTTCGTGGATCAGCAGGTCACCGAGTTTAACGTCGGCGTTGCACATGTCGGCACGGAAAATATTCTCGCCAAAAAATTCAAAGAACTGGCGACCGGCAGGATGACGACGAAAGAATTCGCCCCCCTGATGCCCCGGACAGGCAAAGGTGGAGTTTTCCATTTCGACATACTTTTTCAAGGTGTCGAAAAACGGCGGGAATAAGCCCTGCTCGTACTCCTCAGCGGCAGCTTCAAGCTGGGCAGCATAAAATGCCTGATTAGCATCGGCCAACGCAAAAACGCCTTTCAGCGCCGACAAAAAGTTTGGAGAAACCTGTTCCGCCCCCTGTACTGCAACAAACGCGGGGATACTGAATCCCAAGGCTTCAACCTCCGCCAGTCTGCCGTTATTAAGGTCATCCACGGAAATCACTATTGCCGCAATGTCGGTATAGTCCGCATTGTCGAGGCTGACTACGCCGCGCGGTGTGTCGAGATGGGATGCCACGGAGGCGCTTGCTGCTATTTTTAACTGTTTCATATTACAGGGCTCTCAAACGGTTAAGTAAGAGGGTGTGCCAGAGTGGCACGGCAATGAGCAGGTTTGATTAACGCGGGGGCAGATTTCAGGATAACCCACGCGCAGAGACCAGCCCGACAATGTGACGTTAGCTAAGGGGTGATGTCCGAGTTTTATCAGGCAAGGCTTATTATTAAGCATAGCTGTTACAGAACGATTTACCGGTCTTAGCCACGTCTGATAGACATCAGTAAAATCAGAGTCACGCTCTATTTTTAATAATGCCTAACAGCGAGCAAAGGCTAGCCTTACCGCATGAAAGGATTTACAACGGGAGAAAAGCAGGTGTTATGGAGGTCACTGCACCCTGACGACGTCATCAATGTTCTGTGGCACTGGCTAAAAGTGCAATCTGATAAAACGGTCATGTGCCGCAACCCTCTTGAGCTGTCGCGAAGAAAGAAAGTAACTTGTGCGATGCAAATAAATCGGCGCAATAATCGCACCTTTTACCCTTGGGTTCAAGCATCAAACCTTGTCAAAGAATGATTGATTATGGGGACGATGCGAGCGTGGATTACTTCATATATTTCTCATCAGTCACGTTTTCCTACCATTAAGTCTCAATCTGAACAAACCCCACAAGTGATAGAGTAAATGATTATGATTTTCGTTTGTATTTAGAAAATTAATTGATAATCTTTGCACCCAATACACAGCTTGCCGCTATGTCACAGGAAATTAATAAGAATAAAAAGGGTAAAAATTACTCCGCCTACATATTTTTTAGGATTATAAAACTCATAAAATCAATCCATTAAAGGGTTAAGTGCATTCAGGGGAACGTCATGTTGGTACGCGCGTCAAAGGTCCGTGGCAAAAAATTAATTCAACCTGCACGTATTCATGCAGAGTGGAAATCGACACTCTCAGTGCTCACTGTTCTCATTGGTTTCGCGTTATATGCGCCTCACTCTGACGCAGCAGAAACGACTTCATCTACATCAGACACCATTGTGGTTGATGCCACCGCCAACAGTGCTAACGCAACAACGCCAGAAAATAGCGGCAAAGCCTATGCGGTTAAAACCACCACGGCCGGCACCGGCCTGACGCTGGCGCCGCGCGACGTACCGCAGTCGGTCAGCGTAATAACCAAACAGCGCATGTTGGATCAAAATCTGAATACCGTTGGCGAAGTACTGGATCAAACCGTCGGCGTTTACAGCCAAACCACCGACAGTGAACGCCAGCAATATTACGCGCGCGGTTTCGAAATCAATAACTACACCTTTGACGGCATACCTACCAATGTGACCGGTGCATGGAACTTCGGAGACTCCACCGAAGATACCGCCATTTATGACCGCATTGAGGTCGTACGCGGCGCAACTGGCCTGCTTTCAGGTGCAGGTAACCCTTCCGCCTCCGTCAATATGGTGCGCAAACACGCCGACAGCAAAACTTGGACCGGCACCGTCACCGGCACCTATGGCAGCTGGGACAAGCGCCGCGGCGTGGTTGACGTGCAGGGTCCGCTCAACGATTCAGGCACCGTTCGCGGTCGCGTGGTGGCCGGTTATCAGGATAAAGATTCTTATCTCGACAACTACAAGGCGAGAAAGGCCTTCATCTATGGCGTGGTTGACGCCGACATTACCGACAATACCAAGCTTTCAGTAGGCTACGACTATCAGCAGAGCCGCGTGCGCGGGTCTACCTGGGGGGGGATCCCCACCTGGTACACCGACGGCAGCAAAACCAACTTCTCGCGCAGCTTCAATCCGGCACCGGACTGGACGCACTACAACGTCGATTCAAAAAAAGTCTTCGCCGACCTGAGCCATCAGTTTGACAACGGCTGGAATATTCGCGCTAACGGCACCCATTCAGAAACTACCTTTGATTCTAAGCTGATGTACCTCGACGGCTTCCCGAATAAAATCACTGGGTTCGGTGCGACCGGCTACGGCGGCTGGTATCAGGGTAAACGAAAACTGGACTCGGTTGACGTGATGGCAAACGGTCCATTCCAACTGCTGGGCCGCCAACATGAGCTGATTGCCGGCGTCACGTACAGCCGTCAAAACAACAGCTACGACGCCTCAACGACGAGCTTCAGCCCCGAACAGATTGGCAATCTCAATGACTGGGACGGCTCAATGGCCGATGCCAACTGGGATTCCATGACGCCTTATTCTGCTGAAATTATTCGTCAGAAGTCCGCCTACAGCGCCGCTCGTTTCTCGCTCGCCGACCCACTCAGTTTGATTGTCGGTGCGCGCTACACCCAATGGAGCGCCGAAGAGACGGGTATTTACACGGGCAGCTCCAGCTACGAAAAAAATAACGTTACGCCATATGCCGGTCTGGTTTATGACATCAATGAAACTTGGTCGGCCTACGCCAGCTATACCTCAATCTTCCAGCCGCAGGACTACAAAACCGTTGACGGTAAACTGCTGGACCCTATCAAGGGTAAAAGCTACGAGGCGGGGGTTAAATCTGACTGGTACAACGGCAGCCTGATTGCATCAGCGGCCGTATTCCGCGTCGAACAGGATAATTTAGGCCAGCAAGACGGCAGTAAATACGTTGAAGGCAGCGCCGACCAAGCCTACTACGCGGCGCAGGGAACTGTCAGTAAAGGCGTCGAATTTGAGGTTAACGGCGCAGTTACCGATAGTCTGAAGGTAACCTTCGGGGGCACCAGTTATAGCATAAAAGACGGGGAGGGCAACGGCGTAAGCACTAACCTGCCGCGCACCGCATTCAAGCTGTTCACTAGTTACAAACTGCCGGTCCAGCAGGATATCACGGTGGGCGGCGGCGCGACTTGGCAGAACAGAACCTATCAGGACACCTCCGGTGTTTCCGGCAAAAATGTGCGTATTTATCAGGGCAGCTACGCGCTTTTCAACCTGTTCACCCGATATCAGATTACCCCGCAGCTTGCTGCCCAACTCAACGTCAACAACCTGTTCGACAAGACGTATTACACCAATCTGAGCAATTACATCGTCTATGGCGAATCGCGTAACGCATCGGTTTCAATGAGTTACAGCTTCTGATAAATCACACAGCCGATAAGGGCCAAGTACCCTTAATCGGCTGTGTGTAGCAGAGGAAGGATAAAAGCCTGTAGACAGAAACTATCGCTTCTTATTCAATTCGCTAAAGGGCACACCGCCGCGCGATTTATTGACCGCCTTGGTCTCAACAATCGACACCACCACGCGCTCGGCATCGACGTCAAAAGATTCCACTACCGCCTCGGTAAGCTTCTTCATCAACTTGGCTTTTTGCTCATCAGAGCGCCCTTCTACAGCATAAACCACGATTTCTGGCATGTTCTTCTCCCCATAAGCGAGCTTCGATCCGCGTGGATCAAAATAATAATCTTTAAAAAATAATATACTAGCCGTTAACTGACCACATTAATTTTAGTAACAATAATTGAACACTTTAACCTAACGTAATACAGGGATATTATGTGCAAAATATAAAATGATTGCGCAAACATTCTCCTTTTCTATGCGTGTCGGCTTCTGGAACTCAGTGGAAATAGCAGTGAATAACGATAGAAATCCTGATAAAAATCAGCCCCGCTCCCCAACGCTTGAAGACGTTGCTAGAGCTGCCGGACTGTCGCCGATGACGGTGAGTCGCGCGCTTAACAATCCGAAGGTGGTGCGGCCCGGCACCATTTCTCGCGTGATGGAGGCCGTGAACAGCACCGGATATATTCCTAATATGTTAGCCGGAGGTTTGGCGACCAAGCGAACCAAGCTTATCGCCGTGGTCGTCCCGCAAATCAATAACAACATGTTTGTCGATACCGTGCAGGCGATTGGTGACGAGCTCGCTCTGCGCGGCTATCACATGCTGCTCTGTATTGTCGGTTACACCACAGAGTCTGAAACCGAAATTGTTTCTACCCTGCTGACCCGCAGGCCGGACGGCATGGTGTTGACCGGGATCCACCACTCTTCAGACCTAAAAAGAGTGATTCTCAACGCCAATATTCCGGTGGTAGAAATCTGGGATATGACGCCAACACCGCTGGATATGCTGGTCGGCTTCTCGCACGAAAAAATCGGTCACGCCATCGGCCACTATTTTCTTGAGCAAGACTTTACGCGCTTTGGCCTCATCTGCGCGTCTGACCGTCGCGCGCAGGTGCGTAAAAACGGCGTGATTGACGTTTTACGCAGCCGCCCAGGGAGCTTTATTCGCGACATTACCGTCACGGCACCCGCCAATATGGAAGTGGGACGCAGCGGATTAAGTCAGCTAATAGAAGAAGATAAAGCGTTCGATGCCATTATTTGCACCTCAGATACCCTGGCGCAGGGAGCCATTATGGAGGCAGAGGCACGCGGTTTAAGGGTTCCGCAGGACCTGAAAGTTATCGGTTTTGCTGATTTAAACTTTGCGGCACATAACCGGCCTGCCATTACCACTATTTGCGTCGATAAAGTCAAAATTGGCCAGCAGGCAGCCAACATGTTGGCGGATAAAATCGAAGGTCACGAGGTTGCCGAAAGCGTAATCGATATCGGTTTCTCTCTCATCGTCCGCGAATCTGCCTGATTTAAAAGCATCTTAAAACCGCAGACTTTATCAATCAGTCTGCGGTCTTTATCTTATATCCTTGCGTAATATCTCTTATCCGCCAAATAAAATCCTAATGTTCAATATCATTAATTCCCTGAAAGAGATCAGGCGATATTTAGCCTATTAAATAGAAAAACATCTCATTTGATTATTA
>NZ_MRWD01000064.1 GCF_002093625.1 Rouxiella silvae
ACAATTGAGAGCGTAAATACACTACGGCGAGGACTGTAAATTAGATAATAAAATTATAATATTAAGCGGGTTAGATCACTCTTTTACCTGCCTATAAATCAACGATCCTTCAATCGGCTGCGGATTCTTGATTAGATTAAGCACCGGACACCATTTTTCCACGGCGTGATGCAGCGCATCCACTTCTGCCTTGCTGGCGGTGCTGTCAATTTCTACGCTATAGCGGATATTAAAGGGATAGAAAGGCACGTTTTCATAGCCGTCAAATTTTCCACCGCGCGCATCAACGTCAGCTTTCACCTCAACTTCAAGGCGAGATAACGGCACTTGTAAATCCGCCGCGTGGATCAGAAAAATATGCGTCAGGCAGCTTGAAAGCGAACCTAAAAATATTTCTGGTGAAGCGGGCCCGAGATTATAACCGGCAAAGTCTGGCGGGCTGTCGCTGATAATATGGTGGTCTCGAATACGAATATGTCGTACGCCGCTGCGCCCTTCAGCATTGGCTCTGGCACTAATAGTTTGAACGGCAAGCTTTTCTGGGTCTCGGGCTTTTATCTTGAGTAAAGCCGCACGCTTTTCCGCCAGGTACTCGTTTAAATCACTCATGCTGGTATCCAAATTCTGAAGTGTAATGGCTGCCCTGTAAAACCAAAGAAAAAGGATTCAAAATAAAGACTCGGTTATCCTTAGTTTTGAACCCTCAATAATTGCATTCGCGTTATCTACATAAAATTTGAGGTCGGCAGTGAACAATTAACACTGCCTGAACTGAGTAAACCGCAGAATCCGCAACAGTAGAAACACTATTTAGAGCTTTAAATATTCAGTTTTACGATAAAGGCAGCGGCTTGAATATAAGTTAAGCACTTTATTTTCATGCTTAAGATCCCACCTGGAAAGCGTCCGTTGAATGGGTGCTAGTTACAACCTACTTCGGCGGTGCGCGTCACCACCATCAATGAAAACTGGCCTTAATCTTCATTATTTACACACTGAATTTTCGTAAGTCATTTCCCTTCATTATTATGCTATTAATGTGATTTTACATATCAGCAACCCCTCATGAATAATCGTTTCGCTACATTTAAGAAGGTGATAGAGATTTTTATTAACGCCTTCAATTGTTAATACCTCAATGGGAAAAATATGAAGAATTCAACCACTATTCACTCTTTGTCGGCACTGGCTTTATTAATTATTTCGGCCGCGCAGCCACTTTATGCCGCAGAACAGCCTCAACAGGGCGGAAACTTGACGTGGGGTGTTGAAACTGAGCCGAGCACGCTCAATCCACAGCTTAATGGTCAGGATAAAACCGAACTCTTGCTGCGTGCCGCCTACGAGTCACTGCAGGCACGTAAAGCGGACGGCAGTTATATTCCCTGGCTTGCCAAGGGAATTACCGTTTCTGAAGACGGAAAAACCTACACGATTAAACTGCGTGACGATGTTAAATTCTCCAATGGCGAAAAGTTTAACGCCAACGCCGTGGCTGAAAACTTCCGTCATTTGGGGGATCCGGCCTACAGCGCAGGCACCAGTATCGGCGTATTTGGTACCCGAATCGACAGTATTACAACCCCTGATGACGCTACGGTGGTCGTAACGTTGAAAGAGGTTTACAGCCCTTTCCTCTCCTTCGCCTCCAGTCTTAAACTTATTTCTCCCTCATCGTGGAAGTCGCCGCAGTTAAAATCAGGCGGTACTGAAATCATCGGTACCGGCCCTTTCATTTTAAAACGTTATGAGAAAGGGCAGCAGATCGAGTTTGTACGCAACCCTGACTATAACTGGGCCTCGGCCAATGCGGCGCATCAGGGACCGGCTTATCTGAACAGCGTCACCTATCGATTCTTGCCGGAATCATCGGTGCGTACCGGCGCCTTGCTTTCAGGTCAGGTGGACGTTATTGAGGGAATTTCTGGCAACGACGCCGGTGAGTTCAAATCTAATCCGGACTTTACCTATCAGCACGCGCTGAACACTGGCACGCCGTACTCGCTGTTTTTAAATGTTAAATACGGTCCAACGGAAGAGCTTAAGGTACGTCAGGCACTTTTACAGGGACTGGACGTGGGTCCTATCTTGCAATCCATTTATCGTGGCCAGCGCACGCGTGTTTGGGGAATTACCTCACCTATTGACCCCCTTTATGACAACGGCCTGGAAGGTAAATACGGCAATAATCCACAGCTGGCCAATAAACTGCTCGATGAAGCTGGTTGGACCACCAAGGGCGTGGACGGGATACGCACCAAGGACGGCAAGCCGCTGACCATTGAGATTATTCAGTCACAGGCCACGGTTCGCGACCAGCGTGACGTGCTGCTCCAGGCGCTCCAGGCGCAGGCGCGTCAAAAGCTCGGCGTCGATTTGAAAATTCGCTATGTCGACTCCGGCACTTACACTGAAGTGCGCAACAACGGCAAGTTTGGCTCAATTGCCAACTCCAACACCCCGACTGACGGCATTGATATTGAAAACCATTATCTGCCGATCAACGCCGGTGGTGCGATTAACTACAGCCGCACCGACGCACCGGAGATCATTCCTCTGCTGAAAGGGGCGTGGCAGACGCAGGACAATGCCAAGCGCAAGGATTTTTACGCCCAGCTGCAACATTTCGCCGTTTTACAACAGGCGCTGGCAATTCCTCTGTACGAGCCAGAAGACCAAATTGCCGCCGCGACCTACGTTCACGGCATTACTTTCCGTGCGTTTAAACAGATGCCGGAAAATACCTATGACGTGTGGCTGAGCAAGCATTAATCGGCAATCGATGCGTTACGAGGAATACGACTATGTCCGTTGACAGCACGTTTACGTCACAACAGCCGGAAAATCGCAAAATTTCGCGGCAGTCTTTTATTTTCGGCCGAATGGCCCGACGCGTGCTGAGCGGTGCGCTGGTGCTGTGGGCAGCGGTGACGCTGTCCTTCATTAGCGTGTATCTCGCACCCGGCGACATTGTTAGCTTGCTGATTGGCGAGCAGGTACGCACGCCGGCGATTGAAGCGGCGATCCGTGCAGAATGGGGCCTGGATCAGCCGCTTTATTTGCAATATCTCAGCTATTTGTGGCGCGTACTGCACGGCGATTTTGGTCGTTCTTACCTGCTTAATACCGACGTCAGTGCGCTGGTGCTTAATCAACTGTGGCCCACGCTAAAACTCACCGGCCTGGCACTGGTGGTGAGCATTGTGTTTGCCGTGCTGATGGCGGTGGCAACGGCGCATCGTCGCTGGGGTCGCCGCATTGCCGGCTCACTCGAGCTGCTGCTGGCCTCGACGCCGTCGTTTTGGTTGGGGATCGTGCTGCTGTTTGTCTTCAGCTTTACCCTGCGCTGGTTCCCGGTGGCCGGAGACCGGAGTTTCTCGTCACTGGTCCTGCCCGCGCTCTCTCTGGGTCTGGCACAGGGTGCGGTCGTCGCGCAGGTGCTTCGCCGTGGACTTGAGGATGCACTGGACGAGCCTTTTGCCTTGACGCTGCGCGCCTGGGGCATGGGTAATATTACTATTCGCCTGCGCCACGCGCTGCGTCATGCCGCCCTACCGGCGGTCACGCTGACCGGCTGGCTGATAGGCGGGCTGCTCAGCGGCGCAGTGATTACCGAACAGGTATTTGGTCGACCTGGGCTGGGCAAGATAACCGTGGATGCGGTGCTGGGTAAAGACCTGCCCGTGGTACTGGCGGTCGCTATCTTCTCGGCGTTTGTCTATGTGGTAATGAGTACGCTGGTCGATATTCTTTATTTACTGATTGATCCGCGTCTGCGCGATGCAGACGCATCGAAGGAGACGTCCCGATGAGTCAACTACTCGCGGCAGTCGGTGTAAAACGTCAATACTCCGTTGGCTATGGACTGGCACTCCTTTATCTGCTTCTGGTCGCGCTGGCGGTTATCTTGCCTGGGTATATCAGCCACTATGAGCCGCTCAATGCCGACCCGATTAATGCCATGCTGCCGCCTTCCTGGCAACACTGGCTCGGCACCGACCAACTGGGCCGCGACGTGTTGACCCGCGTTATTTACGGCAGTCGCTACTCACTGCTGATAAGCCTGGCATCGATGGCGCTGGCGGTGAGTGTCGGCAGCCTGCTTGGCCTGTTGGCGGGTCTGGCCAGAGGTCCGCTGGACGAGTTCATCAGCCGTGCGGTAGACGTCATTTCGGCTTTTCCCGACTTGCTGCTGGCACTGATGCTGATTGCTTTCACCGGACCCGGCACCACAAACCTTATCTTTGCATTGGGCGTAGCGTCCGTGCCGCGCTTTACCCGAGTCGTGAGGGCGCAAACCTTTTTAGTGATGTCTTCCGGATATGTTGAACAGGCCAGAACCTTTGGCCTCAAACGACACGTGTTGGTGTGGCGACACGTGTTGCCGCACGCTATTGCTCACGTACCAGCACTGGCGACGCTAGGTCTGGGTACGGCCATTATCGGCACCGCCGGTTTAAGTTTTTTAGGCATGGGGCCTCAGCCGCCTACTGCCGAATGGGGACTGATGCTGGCCGAGGGAAGAAATTATCTGCGCAATGCCTGGTGGATAGCGGCGTGGCCCGGCGTAGCCATTACATTGACGGTTTTCTCCGTCAACACCCTTGGGCGCTATTGGCAGGCCGCATTTGAAGGAAAACAGTCATGAGTCAGCCTCTGTTTATCGATATCCAGAATCTCAACATCAGTTTCGGCGGTAAGACGGTGGTTAGCCAGTTGAATTTGCAACTGAAACACGGTGAATCCATCGCCTTTGTCGGTGAGTCCGGCTCGGGTAAAACGGTTACGGCGCGCAGTTTACTGGGGCTGCAAGATGCTAAAGCCCAGGTCACCGCCGAGCGCTTTTTGATCAATGGTGAAGACATGCGCAACGCCAGCCAGCGGCGTTGGCGTAAAATTCGCGGCACTCAGATAGGCTACGTATTGCAAGATGCGCTGGTGTCGCTAGACCCTCTGCGGCAGGTCGGGCAACAGCTGCGAGATGCTCTGCAAGCCAGCCAAAGCATCGAGCGCGGCGCCCTGCGCGCGCAGTCAATCGCATTGTTACAGTCGGTCGGAATTCCCGACGCCGAGGCTAGGCTTGCGGCTTATCCTCATCAGCTTTCAGGGGGGTTAAGGCAAAGGGCATTAATCGCCACCGCGCTGGCAGGTAAGCCCAACTTGCTGATTGCCGATGAACCGACCACCGCGTTAGATATGACAGTTCAAAAACAGATCCTTGAGCTGCTGCAACAACGCCGCGACGAGGGGCAAAGCCTACTGTTAATCAGTCATGACCTTTCCGTGGTCGGTCAGTTAGCGGACCGCGTGCTGGTCATGAAAAACGGCGTGGTGGTTGAAGAAGGTAGCAGTAACCGGCTGCTGCTTTCTCCTCAACATGCTTATACCCAGCAGTTGCTGGCGGCGGTGCCAAGCCCCGAGACACGAGGATTTAAACTTGCCGGGACACCCGGCGAACGACTGCCGGCTAAAAATATTTCCGGCGGAGACCCTGTGCTGATCGCCAGCGGACTGTATAAACAATACGCCGATAAAACCGTGGTTAATCACGTCAGCTTCTCACTGGCGGCCGGTGAAACGTTAGGTATCGTCGGTGAGTCGGGTTCAGGGAAAACCACAGTGGCCAAAATGGTGATGGGATTAACCGAACCTAGCGGTGGCACCATAACTATAAAGGGCCACCGCTGGAGCCAAATCCCCGAGTCTGTGCGACGTTTGCGCCGTCGAGGAATTCAGCTTATCGCACAAGATCCACTCAGCTCATTTGACCCGCGCTACAGCGTCGAGAAAATCATAGGTGAGAGCCTAGACAGCGTGGAGATTTACGGTGACGAGCGGAAAAAACGTATTCTTCAACTGCTCGATGAAGTTCAACTGGGCGCCAGCTTTCTCAGCCGCTATCCGCGCGACCTTTCCGGCGGTCAGCGGCAGCGAATTGCCATCGCCAGAGCTTTTGCTCCTAATCCGGCCCTGCTGGTTGCCGACGAACCGGTAAGTGCGCTGGACGTATCGGTACAGGCTCAGGTGCTGGACCTGCTGGCAGAGATGCAAGCAGAACACCGCACGGCGCTGCTGTTTATTTCCCACGATCTTGGTGTTGTACATCATCTGGCGGATCGAGTGGCGGTAATGAAAGACGGTGTAGTGGTCGAACATGGCGAAGTCGATAACATATTTAACCGCCCTGCGCATCCCTGGACGCGTCAACTGATCAACGCACTACCCTCTTAGGAAATATATATCGCCACATTGCTATACGTTTGGCTGAGTTAATTTTATCGCTTTTTTATGCTCTGCCCAGCATTCATTAGCCAGCCAAATTACTTATGCATTTCCAAAAGAGATCTAACATATTCATCCTGCAAATAGAATAATTGACAATGATTGAACAAAGCAATTACAACTCACCTTCATGTTGAGACGTTTTTAGCGGATCGTCTTTAGTAAAGTCAGGCTGAGGATTATCTTTAATTCGTTTAAAGTCCTCATGGTTTTTGTCTAAGTCACTTTTCTTACACATAATACTTCCTTGCTATTACGAGGGTAAGCTTATTGGCCTTTAGCCCACGGAATTAACCGTGGGCCAGGGAGCGCAACCTGTCATGCACTTTTCCAAGAATCTGGATCAGTGACCGCCATGGCTATTTTTGCCGCCCTTTTTACCCGCTTCGCTTGCGCGCTCGCGGTCGTTAGCGAAGTTACCTTCACCCTGTTTGCCGCCCTTTTTACCAGTTTCTGATGCTTTGTCATGATCGTCCACAGAATTTTTTGATCCACCACGATGTTCGGCCATAAATCCTCCTATCGGATTTGTTCCATCAATTTAACAGGGCCTTCCATTTCAACGATTACATCCTGTATTAAGCCCCATTCAAGAGCACAATGCTCGAAATTAATAATAGTGTGGTTAATTTTTATGTCAAAAATTGCAGGTGACTATTTTATAAAATAGCTGTAACGCTTTAATTTTTTAAATAAAAAATATGGCCTTTTAATCCACTGTTATTTATTCGTATAAAATTAGAATATAAGTAAATACGCGCGAGCTTATCTTTTTTATAAGACATTTTGATGCCAAATATGACTTTTTATGGTTTGTAAAAATAATAAATTATTGATTGTGCCTATCGTGAGTCCTTTATTTTTAAATGACTTAGCATAGCTTCACCGATAATTTCATTACCGGCGTTGATCACGTTTTCCCCTGCGCTGCGCAAATCGTCTGCATTTTTATTTTGTCCCAGCTTCATGGCACCGGTTATCTGCAGAATTTTTATTTCAACTCCGACGATGGCTTTCAGCATGGCACTGATATAGTCCGCTGGCGCATCCTCCATGCTCCAGGGTATCGGCTGGGTTGACTCATGCGTCTTGGTTAATTTGGCCACTACGTCACGTAAAAATGACTCATCCTGGCGAAACGTGATTTGTCCGCGCACGTGAACGGCACGGTAATTCCAGGTGGGAACCTGTCTGTGTGTCTGCTGCTTGGAGGGATACCAGTTAGGCGAAATATAAGCATCGCCGCCGCGAAACACCACCAGCACCTCGTCACCGTTGGCAACGCTTCTCCACACGGGATTAGCCCGCGCCACGTGGCCAATTAAACAGCCGATTTCTCCTTCTTCTCTGTTGATTTCAAAGGGTATATGAATAGCATCAAGTGTCCCTTCGCTGTGGGTTATCAAAGTGCCAAGCGGGCAGTGTTCGATCATCTGAAACAAAGTATCAGGGTCTTGCTCTTTAAACTGCGCGGGAATATACATCGTGACCTCCGGGCCATCGTGGCAAAGGGTGCAGTGCGCCACCAACAGGAGGATAAATTATCGTGAAAGTGGTTTACGATTAAGTACCACTTTAGGTAAATTTGACTAAGCCACAATCCGCTATCAGAGAAGCACTGACATTACCTATGCCTAGAAAAGCTAAAATTGTTGATATTCCCGCCATTGGTGAACTCGACAGGCAGCGTGGTCAGCTTAGCCTTCAGCTGGCAAACGCGCTTAAAAAAGCCCTACAACGCGGTGAGTTGAAGCCTGGTGACCCGCTGCCGTCAACGCGAACATTGGCGCTGTCGCTCAATTTAGCTCGAGGCACGGTCATTGAAGCTTTCGAACAACTGATCGCCGAGGGATTCTTTGAAGCCCTACGTGGTTCAGGCACCCGCATCGCCTGCGATCTGGCTGAGGTTAGTCGCCCGGTCGTGCTTAACAACGAACCGGGGCACGAGCCTCCCATGATCTCGGCACAGGCGGCGCGATATGCCGAAGCAGGAGCAAAAATAAGCGTGTTGCCACCGGTACCGTTTGCGGTGTCCATCCCCGCGGGTAGCACCCTGCCGGATGACATCTGGCGGCGAATAGGTAATCGCGTTAGAGCAAAAGGCCCAGGTGCACCTTCGGGCTATGGTTCGCCGGCAGGTGCACTGGCGCTGCGTGAGCAAATAGCTGAATACGTCAGAAAATCACGGTCGGTACACTGCTCCCCTGAGCAAGTAATAATCACTGCCGGAACTCAGCAGGGATTATTTCTTTCAACCCAGGTTCTGCTAGACGGTGCGGATAAGGTCTGGGTTGAAGACCCTGCCTATCCTGGTATTACTTCCATTTTTGAAACCACGGGGCGGCAGGCCCAAATGATTCGGGTTCCGCTCGATGAAGAAGGTATAGACGTGGCACAAGGCATTGCCGTGGGGGCCGATGCAAGAGCAGCATTTGTTACGCCTTCGCACCAGTATCCGGTTGGCATGCCACTGAGCATGGCGCGAAGAATGGCCTTAATTGACTGGGCGAAAACACACCGCTCATGGATTGTAGAAGACGATTACGACAGTGAATTACGCTATGCCGGTCACCCTTTTCCCTCGTTACAGGGGTTAGCGCCCGAACGGGTGGTCTATTTGGGCACCTTTAGCAAAATCCTGTTTCCCTCATTGAGGCTCGGCTACGCCGTGGTGCCCGATATCTTGGTTGACGCCTACTGCGGTGCCAGAATGCTGATTGACCGGCATCCGCCCAGCGCAGATCAGCACGTTTTAGCCAGCTTTATGGCCGAGGGGCACCTTGATCGCCATATTCGCCGCATGCGCAGTGTGTATGCCGAGAAACGAACGGTGTTGATTGAAGCAGTCGTTAAGTACATTCCCCCCGAGCTTGCCAAACTTCAGCCTGGCGACCAGGGAATGCACATGGTGCTGTGGCTGAGAGAGGATTTGCAAGACGGCACAGTGGTTAAACGCGCCGTTGCTTCAGGCGTCTCTGTGCGCGCCGTGTCACCGATGTATTCGATGGGCAATGCGAAAACGGGATTAATTCTCGGCTTGGGTGGGTTCAGTGATGAGGCCATTGTGACCGCGGTTAGAAAACTCGCCGCCGTTATTCAAGCCGTTGCGCGCTCAACGTGAGAATCTTTTAGCGCCAAATACGCACACTAGCACGCCCATCATCACGACAACCATTGAAAGCTCGATGGTTTCATGAAGCGCCCAGCCCGCCAGTGCGAGGCCGAAAAAGGGCTGGAGAAGCTGGAGCTGCCCGACAGAGGCAATCCCGCCCTGAGCCAGCCCGCGATACCAGAAGATAAAACCAATCCACATACTGAACAGTGATACATACCCTAACGATGCCCACGCGGCGGTGGATACTCCGGGCCAAATATGTGGCGCGGTAAAGAGCATCATGACTGCCGTCAGTGGCAAAGAAATAACCAGAGCCCAGGAAATAACCTGCCAACCGCCAATCTTACGCGACAAGATACCGCCTTCCGCATAGCCCAGACCACAGAGCAAGATGGCAGCAATCATCAATAAATCACCGGTTATCGAACCAGCCGAACCGTGGCTTAGCGCGTAGCCAGCGACCAGCAGGCTGCCGAAAATCGAAAATAGCCAGAACGCCAGACGCGGCCGTTCTTTGCCTCTCAGCACGCCAAAACAGGCGGTTGATAAAGGAAGTAAACCAATATAAACCAGTGAGTGTGCAGAAGTGGTATGCTGAAGCGCCAGTGCAGTAAGCAGGGGGAAGCCAAGCACTACGCCCAACGAAACATAAATTAACGCCCAGACCTCTTCTCTCCGAGGTTTGGCCTGTCGCGTTATAACCAATACACTCAGTGCCAGCAGCCCAGCAATTACGGCTCTTATTGCCGTAAGAAAAAGTGGGTCGAACTCAAGCACGGCAACGCGCGTAGCAGGCAGAGAGCCGCTAAAAATGAGCATACCAATAAATCCGTTAGTCCACCCAGCACTCGATTTTGACTGCACACGCTGTGGCATAGCCTGTATTTTATTTTCCATCATTGACTCGGTCCATCATGTTGAAAGCCAGACTTTGGGTTAAAAACAGGAAAAGAGTAAGGGCCACTTTCGGACAAAATGAACGAGCCAGAATACTGCCTCCCCCAGAAGCCAAGGGTTTAGCTGCTATAATTTGATCATCCGGCTATTTCTTTATTAGCTGCTCTTGAAGATTTCAGACGATCTCTTCATTCACCCTTGTGTGCGTACTCATACATTTTACCTTGCCCCTCCTTTTGCGTACGCACGAGGAAAAATTTTCGTGAAAATGGCTTTCGTTCAATGGATTAAGAACCAAAGGGTCCCCCAAGCCTCACAGGGAATAACGTTAAGCGACAACAAAGACGATCGCGAGATTGCCCCGATTGCGGCCGAAATTTTTTCTATCGATCAGATGGAAAGATACGGCGAAAAACTTGCACAGTCGCACAAGCTTTCTACCAAAAAAGCGCCCTACTATTTATTAAACCGCCTGACGGATAGCGAAGCGCTGTTATCGCACAACTGCAATATTTTGAGCGCAGGTGGTGATAAAAGTATCGCGCCCGCCGCCGAATGGCTGCTCGATAATTTTTATCTGATTGAAGAACATATACGGCTTGTCCGTCAACTGCTGCCAAAAAACTTTGGTATGGGTCTGCCTACGCTGGTCAGTCCACACAACTGCCCGCGTATTTATGATATCGCCACCGAGGCCATCGCCCACAGTGACGGTCATTGGGATGCCAGCACCTTAACGCGCTTTATTGCGGCCTATCAGAAAGTGACTCCGCTGAAGCTTGGTGAGCTGTGGGCGTTTCCCGGCATGCTACGGCTAGCGTTAATCGAAAATCTGCGACGCATCAGCATTGAAGTGACACAGGCGCAGCAGGACCGCAATCTCGCCGAGCTCTGGGCGACTAAAATCCAGGACAGCGCTGAAAATGACCCGACGGGTCTGATTATCGTCATTGCCGATATGGCGCGCACCAATCCTCCACGCACCAGCGCCTTCGTTGCCGAATTAGTGCGTAGGTTACAGGGTCACGGAACCCTGTTGGCGCTGCCACTCACCTGGATTGAACAACGTCTGGCGGAGGTTGGCCTGAATTCAGCCGAACTGATCGTGCGTTATAACCAGCAGTTGGCATTAAGCCAGCTTTCTGTAAGCAACAGCATCGCCGGGCTGCGTAAGCTCAACGAAATGAACTGGGCCGACTTTGCAGAAAGCGTGAGTGAAGTCGAAAAAATCCTCCAGCAGGATCCGGCCGAGGTCTACCCAGACATGTCATTTGCCACCCGTGACAACTACCGTCACGTGATTGAAAAATTAGCCCGACACTGCCGTTATTCTGAAACAGAAATCGCAAGCAAAGTTCTGACCCTGTGCTCACAGGCGCAGGAAGAGAGTCAGCTTCGACACGTCGGCTATTATCTGGTTGACACAGGTCGGGTTGAGTTGGAGAAGCTGCTGGATATTCGTTATTCGCTAATCAACTATTTCCGTCACCAGATGAATAAAACACCGCTGCTGTCCTGGCTCGGCAGCCTGAGTCTGCTTATTACGGCGCTCACCGCAAACCTGCTTTACGAGACCCACAGCCGTGGGATGGGCTGGACCCTGTGGCTGCTGCTTATTCCTATCATAATAATGTGCAGTCAGTTCGTCATGGAATTGCTTAATGAAACGGCCAGCCGTACCCGCACCCCGCGAGCACTCCCGCGCATGGATTTTTCACTGTCTATTCCGGTTGAGCACAGCACGCTGGTGGCGATCCCCTGCCTGCTCGGCAACCGTAGCGGGATCGACAAACTGATCAACAGCCTTGAAGTCTGCTATCTCGGTAACAGCCATCAACATCTTTATTTCGCGCTAATCGCCGACTTCTTCGACAGTAAAACCGCCACGCTGCACACTGACGACTCGCTGCTGGAGTACGCCAGCGACAAAATAAATCAGCTCAATCGGCGCTATTCGCCCGACGACGCCAGTCGATTTACCCTGCTACATCGCGAAAGCCTGCTCAATTTGGCGCAAGGTGTGTGGATGGGTTATGAGCGTAAACGCGGCAAACTCTCGGCGCTTAACCGCTGGCTTCGTGGCGCAGAAAACATGTTTACCACCAGCGTGGGCGCTACACAGCAGCAGCTCGCGGGCATTAAATATGTCATTACTCTCGACAGCGACACCATTTTACCCCGTGACCACGCTCACCAATTGGTCGCCACTTTGGCACATCCGCTTAATCGGCCCGTTTACAGTCCTGAGTTGATGAGGGTGGTCAAAGGCTACGGTATTCTTCAGCCACGGCTTGCCGAGGAAATACCCCGCTATGGGCAAAGCCGTTATGCTGCGATCAGCAGCAGCCTTCCGGGCACTGACCCTTATACCTCAATGTCTTCCGATATTTATCAAGATATATTTGGCGAAGGTTCATTCGTTGGCAAAGGGATTTATGACGTCGATATATTTACCCGCGCTAATGAAAATACCTGCCCCGAAAATCTGGTGCTCAGTCATGATTTACTTGAGGGCTGTTATGCGCGCTCCGGCGTGGTGAGCGACGTGGTGCTGTATGAACAATATCCGGCCAATTATCTGGTCGACGTGGCGCGCCGAACCCGCTGGATACGCGGCGACTGGCAGTTGCTGAACTGGCTGCGGCTGCGGGTAAAACAGGCCGACGGCAACTACTGCGCTAATCCGCTTAGCATGCTCTCACGCTGGAAACTGCTCGATAACCTGCGACGCAGTCTGGCCGCGCCTTCCCTGCTGATTATGCTAATGAGTGCGCTGGTGTGGGTGCCCAACGGGGAATATTGGCTGACCTTTATTATCACGTTGCTGCTGTTGCCAAGCGCAGCGGCCCTGCTGCTGAACCTATTAAACAAGGGCGCGCAGGCCAGGCTTGCTCCGCACGTTAAATCGGTCACACTGGGCATTATTTCACGACTGCTGCGCATTGGCCTCTATATCGCTACCCTGCCGCATGAAAGTTACTACACCCTCAAAGCAATTATCGTCACCTTATGGCGGTTGAACATCAGTCATAAGCACTTGCACGAATGGGCCAGCAGCTGTGATGTTAATAGACCGCGTTACGCCATTTCGTCTGAAAACCTCTACCGGGTGATGTGGGTAAATCCGCTGGCCGGGATCCTGCTGAGCCTTTTGGTGATGCACTACAACCCTATGATGATGTGGCTTGCCGGGCCGTTGAGCCTAGTTTGGCTGGTAGCCCCTCTGCTGCTGGGATGGTTAAGCAAGGCACCACGCAAGCCTGCGGCAAAAATTTATACCACCCAACGCACCTTCCTGCGCCGCACCAGCCGTGAAACCTGGTCCTATTTCTCGACGTTTGTTAATCAGCAAGAAAACTGGCTGCCACCGGATAATTTCCAGGAAGTGCCCCAACCTAAAATTGCCCATCGTACTTCGCCAACCAACGTGGGTCTGTCGCTGCTGGCCAATATGACCGCCATGGATTTTGGCTATATCACTCAGGGAACCATGTTGCAGCGCACCGGCCTGACGCTTGACACGCTGGACAAGCTCGAACACTATCGCGGCCATCTTTACAATTGGTACGACACTCGCACATTAGCCCCCCTTAACCCTCGCTATGTCTCAAGCGTAGACAGCGGCAACCTGGCGGGGCATCTTTTGGTGCTGGCCACTGGAGTTGCCGGTCTGCGTGATGCGCCGGTGCTTGACGCCGTACAGATGCTGGCTGGGCTAGAAGACACACTGCTGCTGATTGAAATGGAAGCCAACCCACAGCTGCGAGACGGCCTATGTACCCTGCGAAAGCATTGGATAAGGGCCACGCAGTTGCCAGTGCACAAGATGTTTAGCGAACTCAACACTATGCTCGACGTGTCTTCTGCACTATTACCAGACACCAACAGTCAGTGGCTGGTTGAGCTTAACCAACAATTAGCCGGATTCTGCCAAGAGTGGGAACTGCTGTTTACCTGGATGCAGCATGAACCCGTGGGCAAAAAACTGCCGTCATTGCGTGCCCTGTCTCAGCTTGAGTTTAAAGTGCCGGGGCTTGATCAAAACAAAATTGCCTTGGCGGTGAATCTGGCGCGTAAACGGCTGGTATTGATCAATGAACTTGAGCAGCGTCTTCAAGAAAACGCGCTGATGGACTTCAAGTTCCTCTACAAGAAAACGACCGAGCTGCTCAGCGTGGGCTACAACTGCGAAACGAACAAACTCGACGGCGGTAATTATGACCTGCTACCGTCTGAAATACGCCTGACCAGTTTTTTCACTATTGCCACCAATCAACTGCCGTTAAAGAGCTGGTTTGCACTCGGCCGGCTGTTTACCGTGCTTGATAAACAGCCGTCGCTAATGTCCTGGAGCGGCTCGATGTTTGAGTATTTGATGCCGCAGTTGGTCATGCCTGCCTACCCCAATACGCTGCTTGTGCAGATGTGCCGCGCGGCAGTAAATCGACAAATTGCCTGGGGCGATGAGCACGATGTGCCGTGGGGCGTTTCTGAATCGGCCTACGCGGCTTTCGATCCTGGTCAAAACTATCAGTATCGCGCGTTTGGCGTTCCGGGCCTCGGGCTGAAACGCGGCCTCGGTGAGGACATGGTCGTGGCTCCTTACGCCACGATAATGGCCCTCATCGTTGAGCCTCAGGCTGCCATCTCAAACCTGCTGCGCTTGGAAAGTTTGGGTGCGCGCGGTAAATACGGTTTCTATGAGGCGCTGGATTACTCACCTTCGCGACTCAATCACGGCGAGACTTTCTCTACAGTGCGGACTTACATGGCGCACCATCAAGGAATGAGTTTTCTGGCACTGTCGCACACGTTGCTCAATGCACCGATGATTGAACGTTTTGCCGATAATCCGCTGTTCCAGTCAGCGCTTCCACTGCTACAGGAGCGCGTACCTGACGCACTGACGCTTTACAGCCCGCGTCGGCAGTTTGATACCCTTGATGCGCTGCAAAAGGTCAGTTTTGATCTCAGGCAGTTTAGCCGCGTCGACAGCCCAGTGCCTGAGGTTCAACTGCTCTCGAACACCCAGTATCACCTGATGGTCACTCAGACCGGCGGCAGCTACAGCACCTGGCGTAATCTGGCGCTCACCCGCTGGAGATCGGACGCTACGCGCGATAACTACGGCGCGTTTTGCTACATCTCCGACCCTAAAAGTGGTGAGGTTCTCAGCAATACCTGGCAGCCGCTGGGCACTACAACCGGCGACTATCAGGCCGTGTTTACCGACGCAGGCGTCGAGTTTATGCGCATCGAAGGTACGTTGAGCATCAATACCAAAATCGTAGTCTCACCGGAGGACGATGTAGAAATAAGGCGCATGACCTTGACACACCGCGGTCGTCAACCACGCACCTTAGAAGTCACTACCTACGCCGAAGTGGTGCTCGCACCGCTGGCCAACGACATGGCACATCGGGCCTTCAGTAACCTGTTTGTGCAGACCGAACTGGTGCCTGACCGTGAAGGTATTCTCTGTCATCGCCGTCCGCGTGAAGAAGATGAGGCCTGCCCGTGGCTGTTTCATATGAACGCCATTCACGGCGAAACCGAGCGTGAAACCTCCTTCGCGACTGACCGCGCGGCCTTCATTGGGCGAGGTCAAACTTGTGCTTCACCGCAGGCCATGCGCAGTGCTGGGCCGCTCGACAACAGTGCGGGGCCGGTTTTGGACCCCATTCTGTCTATTCGCCAGCGCGTGGTGCTCAAACCTGGCGTGCCGCTGGTCATTGATATGGTTTACGGTATTTCTGAAACTCGCAACCAAAGCCTGTCGATGATGGAGAAATATCGTGATAACAATATTGCCGACCGCGTATTTAATATCGCACGCTCGCACAGTCAGGTCGCTCTGAGGCAAATCAACGCTAACGAAGAACAGGCGAATCTGTTTAACCGACTGGCAGGTTCGATTATTTTCCCCAGCGCCGAAATGCGCGCCGATGCGCAAACGCTGATGCGCAACCGACGCGGACAGTCTTCCCTGTGGAGCCATTCACTTTCCGGTGATTTCCCTATCGTCTTATTGATGATTACCCGCGTAGAGAACATCCCGTTAGTTGCCACGCTGATTCAGGCGCACAGCTACTGGAGGTTAAAAGGCCTGGCAGTAGATTTGGTTATTCTCAACAATTCGCACGAGGGCTATCAGCAGGAGCTGCATAACGAAATTCTTAATCGAGTAGCGGCAGGTGCGGAATCTAGCCTGATTGATAAAAATGGGGGGATTTTTGTCAGGATCAGTGAACACATCCCGCCGGAGGATTTGACGCTGCTGATGAGTGTTGCCGTCATCAACCTCGACGACAACAGCGGGGAATTGGTCGATCAGCTGAATCAGATAATGCAGCCTTCACAAAACATTCAGTCGAAACTGGTTCCAATGCAGAACCTGCTGCCGCTCAATCTCACGCCGCGCAATTTTGAAACCAAACAGTTGAGCTGTTTTAACGGTTTAGGCGGTTTCTCGCCCGATGGGCGCGAATATCAAATTTTGCTTAATGATGGAATAAACACCCCTGCGCCGTGGGCAAACGTGATTGCCAACGACAATTTTGGCTGCGTTATTTCAGAAAGTGGACAAGCCTATACTTGGTTCGAAAATGCTCATGAATACCGACTAACGCCGTGGGAGAATGACCCGGTCAGTGACGGCTGCGGTGAAGCGTTTTATCTGCGTGACGAAGAAAGCGCTGAGGTCTGGTCACCGATGCCGCTGCCAGTCCGCAGCGGCGAGGCCTATTTGAGTCGTCACGGATTTGGCTACAGCGTATTCGAACACCGCCATTTAGGCATTGATAGTGAACTGACGGTTCTGGTCGATGAGTCATCGCCGGTGAAGCTGTTTATTCTGACCCTCAGCAACGTCTCTGGCCGCACGCGCAAAGTTTCGGCAACCGGCTACGTTGAGTGGGTGCTTGGCGACTTGCGTTCAAAATCTGTCATGCATATTGCTACCACATCGGCCAACGTTAGCGGTGGCTGTGGCGTGTTGGCAACCAACCACTACGGCAGTAGCGACAGTGAGCGCACTGCCTTTTTAGCCGTCACCGGCGTGCACTGTTCTGTTACTGGGGACCGCCGTGAGTTTATTGGCCGAAACGGTTCTTTGGCACTGCCTGCGGCAATGCAGCAGCAACGCCTTTCAGATAAAACCGGTGCCGGATTTGACCCCTGCGCCGCCGTTCAGTCCGCTACGACGCTGATTGATGGCGATCAGCGAACGCTGGTGTTTGCCTTGGGCGTAGGAAAAGACGCGCACGACGCCGAGCAGCTGATTCAGCAATTTTTGAATGAGAACGCCGCCCGTTCGGCCTTGTGCCGTATTCATCACTACTGGCATCAGCGCCTCGATAAAATTCAGATCATCACGCCAGAACCGGCGGTGAATTTGCTGGTGAACGGCTGGTTGATTTATCAGACCCTTGCTAGCCGAATAATGGCCCGCAGCGGATACTATCAGTCGGGCGGAGCCTTTGGTTTTAGAGACCAGTTGCAGGACTCACTGGCGCTGGCACATGCCGCACCCGAACGGATGCGTGAGCAAATTTTGCTCTGCGCCAGCCGTCAGTTCGTTGAAGGTGACGTGCAGCACTGGTGGCATCCGCCGACCGGTCGAGGCGTTCGCACCCGCTGCTCTGACGATTATCTGTGGCTGCCGCTGGCACTTTGCCATTACGTCGACATCAGCGGAGACCTAGATATCGCCAGTCAATCGGTCACCTACCTCGAAACGCGTCTGCTGGCCGCCGGCGAAGAGTCTTTCTATGGACAACCTCTGCCGAGCGCATTGAGCGAGCCACTGTTTCAGCACTGTGTTCGCGCCATCCGGCACGGATTGCAGTTTGGTCAACACGGGCTACCGCTAATGGGCAGCGGCGATTGGAACGACGGCATGAATAACGTCGGTATTAAAGGTGTGGGTGAAAGCGTGTGGCTTGGTTTCTTCCTGCTCAACGTGCTACAACGCTTTGCCGTGCTGGCCGAACAGTTGGGCGAAATCGAGGTAGCCAAACTGTGTCAGCAACAGAGCAAACAGCTTAAGCAAAACCTCTATGACCACGCCTGGGACGGCGAATGGTATCTGCGCGGCTACTTTGACAGCGGCGAAACCTTAGGGTCACATGTAAATCAAGAGTGCCAAATTGATGCCATTGCCCAGAGTTGGGCGGTGCTGGCGGGTGCCGAAGACCCGCAGCGGACAAAACAGGCCATGACATCGCTGGATAAACATCTGGTTGATGAAAGCGCCGGGCTTATCAAGCTGCTTACCCCGCCGTTTAATGATGAAGGCCCTAATCCGGGTTACATACGCGGTTACCTGCCGGGCGTTCGCGAAAACGGAGGGCAGTACACGCACGGCGCGATATGGGCAGTCATGGCCTTTGCCGAGATGGGCGAAACCGAACGCGCATGGCAGCTGTGGGCGGCCATTAATCCGGTTAACCATAGCCTGACCCCTGACGCCGCCGAGCGCTATAAGGTTGAACCTTATGTCATGACCGCTGACATCTACAGCGTAGCCCCCCACGTAGGCCGCGGCGGCTGGAGCTGGTACACCGGCTCCGCTGGCTGGGCCTATCGTCTGATTGTGGAATCACTGCTGGGCATAAAACGCCACGGGCAGTTTATCTCAATAACCACCCAATTGCCCGCCGACTGGCCGCAGGTGAGTGTGACCTATCAGCAAGGCAGCAGTCAGTATCAGATAACAGTTAAACGCGCCGAAGGCATTGCCCGAGTCATGCTCGACGGACAGCCATTAGCAGACGCCATGATCCCCATTAATGACGACGGCGTTCAACACGTGGTTGAGGTATGGATTTAAAACGTCTCTCAGGCGGCGGTCTGATTTAACTCGGATGCCGCCTTCTTCCAGCCAACTTCTGGCGCGATCAGCTCGATGAAGTCCGTCAGGATCTGCTGATACTCCTCAATGTTGAATTCATACGGCAGTTCAATGCGCAGCTCGCTCAACTCATGCAGCAAGGGATCCTTGTGCAGTTGTTCAAGAATTTGGTCTGCACTGCCAACCAAGTCCGGTGAGAACAGCGTGCGGCGATCGCCCTGCGGTGCAAGCGTGCGCGCGTGTCTTGAGGCTGCAAAGTCGGTATAGCGACGGCGGGTTGCAGCGTCGGCGCTGTCGAAGGGCACAATCACTCGGCCGCGCGCGATACGTGGTGTAGGGTTAGCATTGACATGATGGTGGGTCGCCAGAGCGGCGCGATAAACCTCAAGCTGCCTGAGTTGGGCGGTATAATAATCGTCGGTATTCTCGCCCGACGTCAGGTTGCCTATCAGCAAGTTCAGGTTGTTTTCCCCTGCCCATTTCACCGATCTGAGCGAGCCACCGCCGTACCACAAACGATGGGTGAGTCCTGAGGCATAAGGCTGTAATCTCGGGCGCTGCCGGTTGCCGGGTGACTCGATAAAACTCTCCTGATCCCCCAAGTAGCGGCCGCTCAGATTATCTATTAGCCGCTTGACGCGATTATACGAGAAGTCCTCACTGCGCCAATTTTCGTTAAAAACTTCGGCTCCCAACAACTCGGCGTGCGCGGGTTGGCCTGCGCTAAGCCCAACGTTTAGACGTCCGCGCGACAGCACGTCTACAGTAGAAAGATCTTCCGCCAGCCTGAACGGGCTTTCATAGCCAACCTGAATGACCGCCGTGCCCAGTTCGATAGTTTTGGTGCGCTGGCTGGCCGCGGCTAAAAAAGTGCTGGCTGATGAAACGCCGTGCTCGAGATGGCGCTGACGCACCCAGGCCCCGTTGTAACCTAGCCGCTCACCGGTTTCAAACAGTTGTAAGGTTTCTTCCAGTCCCTGCCAGGGCGCGTCGTCGGGATAATTACCTGGCGTAAGAAAGGCGAGATGTGAAATGGCGAGCTGTGTCATAAGCTATTGTCCCTAAGCATGAAAGTGGTGTAGTGACATTATGCGCAAGGGAAAATACAAAGTTAAATGCGTAAAACAGCGATGCTTAGCACAATTACACGATTAAAAAACCCGCCGTCAGGCGGGGGGATTTAGGGATATAAACCGCGGTCTTTACGCGCCATTAAAATACGCTCACAGGCGACGGCGTAGGCTGCGGTGCGCAATGTCACGTTCAAACTCTCGGCTTTATTCCATACGGCAATGAGGGCGTCGTTCATTATGCTGTCGAGGCGTTGGTTTATTTCCTCTTCAGTCCAGAAAAAGCTGGAAAAGTCCTGCACCCATTCGAAATAGCTCACGGTTACCCCACCGGCGTTGCAAATGACATCGGGCACCACGGTAATCTGGCGTTTACGCAAAATATCATCCGCAGCAGGCAGCGTGGGCCCGTTCGCCCCTTCCAACACCAGCTTGCAGCTCAGTGCGCTGGCCCGCGCCTCGGTAATTTGTCCCTCGAGGGCGGCAGGAATGAGAATATCGAAAGACTTAAGCCAAAAAGCCTCATGACGAATGTTCTCGGCCTGGGTAAACCCGGCAATACTTCCGTGCTCGCGCTGCCAGGTCAGCAAAGCTGGGATATCAATGCCCTCTTCACGATATAAGCTGCCGCTGTGGTCCTGAATCGCCACAATTTTAGCTCCGCGCTGATAAAATAGCTCGGCAGAAACGCTGCCGACGTTGCCGAATCCCTGCACCGCCACGCGGCACGCTTTGACCTCTAACCCAATACGCTGAGCCGCCGCCATGCCAGTCACAAAAACGCCTCGGCCTGTGGCTTTAACTCTGCCCAATGAGCCGCCGAGGTGCACAGGCTTGCCGGTCACTACGCCGGTGGTAGTGGCCCCCACGTTCATGGAATACGTGTCCATCATCCACGCCATGACCTGCGCATTGGTGCCGACGTCCGGTGCAGGAATATCCTGCTGCGGCCCAATGATATTGCCAATTTCACTGGTATAGCGCCGAGTGAGTCTTTCAAGCTCTTTAATTGACAGCTCGCGCGGATCCACCCTCACCCCGCCTTTAGCACCGCCAAATGGCAGATTAAGCACCGCGCTTTTAATGGTCATCCAGGCGGAAAGCGCCATCACTTCTTCGAGCGTGACGTCGGGATGAAAACGAACGCCGCCCTTGCCCGGACCGCGTGACAGATTATGCTGCACGCGATATCCCTCAAAATGGCGCACGCTACCGTCGTCCATCTCCAGCGGAATATCAACGATTAATGCGCGTTTGGGATGGCGTAAGGTGTCGGCCCAGCGGGTCAAATCGCCGAGATAAGGCAGTACACGTTCAACCTGTGCCAAATAGGTTGCCCAGGCGGAATCTGCTTCGTCCGAAACGTAAGAAAGCGCAGTCATTATTTAACCTCTTAATTAGGGGATGCTCTTAATACAGGCGAAGGAAATCCTCACCGGGGGTGATAATAAAAATAAGTATTTATTTTAAAGCGTATTACACCGCGTAGAGTGAATAAGAAAGAGCCAATGACTAATAAGATAATAAGGGGCCGCAGACCGTATCTGCGGCCCCTTATTTAATCATTATGCTACTCCGCTATTTAACTCGGCACTCGTCTACGGAGAAAGTGTTAGCCACCGCAAAACCGCGCAGCCCACCGATTAATACTGACATAAGTTGAGTGCCTACCTGTTTTTCACTTAGCCCTACGGTGTCAATCAAATCAAAAATCTCTCGTGGATCGAACAGGATGTTCCACAGGAATACGGCCTTATCGCCGATATCCGGAAGGTCCATTTCCTGCATCGAATCGCGCAGCGCGGGTCGCACGGCGTTGGCCTGCACCAACAGATATTCCGCACCTTCCCACAGGCGCTCAAGGTAACCACGACGATTACGCATGGGCACCATTGCTGCGCCGCGCTGTCGCACCAGTTTTACCCAGTAGCGGCTGACCTGTTCAAGCCTTTCAAGCCCGCTGCCTCTGAGCTTTTCACTGTATTCAAGCAGCAGTTGGCCCACCTCTTGCCGATAGGTATTTAAGACCTCCTCTACCGAGGCAAATTGGCGGTATGCGGTAGCCACTGAAACACCGGCTTCATTGGCGATTTCCGTCATACTGATAGGCCCTTCGACGACTTCAAACAGCCGTGCAGCAGCCTGGATCAGATTTTTACGGTTCCTTTCGGTATCACTGCGCATCGTTTTTGCCATTTCACTCTCTGCCTATGGTGTGTATCTTTACTTATCCAAGTGACGCCAGACCACGCTTGAGCCGTTTAACGCCTTCGACAATCGCTTCTTTACTGGCGGCGTAGGACAGACGTAAATGGCCTTCTCCGGCGGCGCCAAACTCACTGCCCGGTCGCACGGCAATTCCCTGTTCGCGCAGCAGCGCAACCATATCAATGGCAGGAATAGGCAATGAATAAGAGGGGAAGCAGTAAAATGCGCCTTCAGGTTCATTAAGCTTTAACCCAGGTATCGCCAGCAGCCCTTCCATCATCAGAATACGACGTTCGCGATAGACATCATACATTCGTTTGACGTCATCTTTGCACTCCTTGAGCGCGACAACCGCTGCGCGCTGCACCGCTGTATTTACCGAACCGTTGACGCTGTTGTGCACGCGGGCCGCCGCTGCAATCATATCGGCCGGGCCTGCGAGATAGCCAACGCGCCAGCCAGTCATTGCATAACTCTTTGAAAAAGTTTGGCAAAATAACGTACGCCCCCGAAAAGCAGGCACCTGTAGCACTGACGTGAAAGGCTTACCGGTGAATACCAAGTCACTGTAAGCCTCATCGGCAATCACCAGCGTGTCGTGCTGATTGACCAAACGTCCGAGTGTTTCAATCTCTTCACGGGTGTGCACTATGCCGGTAGGATTACCCGGGTTACAGAATACAAACAGCTTGGCGCCCTCCAAGCTGCTGGCCAAACGGTCGAGATCCCAATGTAAATCGGCCTTGCAAGGCATCGGCACACAAACGCCTCCCGCCATATTCACCAAATCAGCGTACAAAGAATAGGTCGGGTCAGGGATAACTACGCGGTCACCGGGATTGACGATAGACAAAATTGCCGCCGCCAGTCCCGCTGTGCCGCCGTGAGTGACCAACACTTCGCCCTGCTTGACCGGAAAGCCGGACTGCGCCGACACTTCTTCGGCCAGCGCTTCGCACAGCAGTTTATCACCCAGCAGTGGCGCATAGTGGGTGAAGCCGTTCCTCAACGCCTGGGCGGCTGCCTCAACAATGCGTGGCGGGGTATCAAAGTCCGGTTCGCCCATCGCCAGTGAGACCATATCACCGCTGGATGCCGGCTGTTGTACCCGCAATGAGGTACGTTCAATACGCAGTACGGCTTCGGCCGCGATAAACTTTTTAGTTAAAGAAGACATGTTTCACCTTGATTTATGCAGTCATCAACGAATATTCATAGCCTGACGAGACGCGCTTATTAATCGCTCAGTCCCGCAGGTGCGCCCTTCCAGCGGCTTAGCTCGAGGTCGCCCGAGATATCGCGCATAAACGTCGGCGCAACAATCAGCTCTTCGATTACCGTGCGAGCGGGCAGACCCGCGCACAGCAGCACCGCTTCGGCGACGTCTTCCGGCTGCACCATGTTGTCGCGTATATTTTGCGTCGGCGGATTGGCGCGGTTGTCCATAATGGGGGTATTCACTTCGCCCGGTAAAATACAGGTTGAGCGGATACCGTCGTTGCGAAAAGTATTGTGCAGATAGGTCATAAAGTTGCGCACACCGGCCTTGGCCGCACCGTAGGCTGCCCCGCCCAGCAAATTAGGACGCAGCGCCGCCAATGAGGAGACCGTAATAATGGTGCCGTTCTTTTTGGCCAGCATGTCCGGCAGCACCGCCTGCGTCAGCAGAAACACCGCTTTAAGATTGACGTCCTGCACCTGTTGCCACTCATCTTCTTCAATCCAGCGGGCATTCAGGGTTTTGCTGGCGCTTCCGGCGTTATTAACCAGAATATCGACCGACCCCAGCTCGTCGTTCACCCAACTAATCAGTGCCTGAACCTGCTGTTTGTCTTCAATGTGTGTGGCACGGCTCCAGGCATCTCCGCCCTTTTCACGAATGGCCTGAGCAACGCCTTCAAGCACCTCAATACGGCGACCAACCAGCACCACTTTTGCACCCCGCGCGGCCAACAGCTCCGCTGAACACTTGCCTATACCGCTGCCAGCACCGGTCACGATGACTACTTTTCCTTGTAGCGTATCCATAATTAGCCTCTTTTTAACGCTTCAGTGGAGACGCCATAGTCACGCAGGGCGCCTTCTTCGGTGATATAGCCTTCCTGTAAATCAAACAGGATGGCCGCCTTACTGCGTTCTGCCACCGGGCTTTTACCGCCGCCGCCGGGCATCTGAATGGTGACTTCATCGCCGGGCAGCACGTCGTGACGACCAACCGGCTTCTCAAGCTGTTTGCCGTTAATGGCGATAAAGTTTGGTGCCCCGGCTTCTCCTCCCAACACGCCCTGCGCCGGATGCTTTTGACGCGAGTAGAACATGCTGTGCGACAGGGGGAATTTGCTGGTATTGCGGATAACCATGCGTTGGGCCACGCCGCCGCGATAGCGCCCTGCACCGCCAGAGTCCGGTACAATCGACTTTTCGGTAAACAGCAGCGGCGTCGAGGACTCGATAAGCTCAACCGGCGTTGAGGACATATTGCCTGGGAAGCCGGTTACAATACCGTCTGCCGCAGGTCTTGCCCCCGTTCCACCGTTAACGCACAGGCTTTCAACGAAGCGGCGACCGTCGTCGAACTGACCGGCAAACACGTCACAGGTCACCGGCGCACTGCCTGAGTGGCCCATTACGCGGTCAGGCATAATTTCAGACAATGCGGTGAAGATGGCGGCGTGCGCCATGTGCCCCACGCGGTTGCGCATTTCCACGGCGCAAGGCGGACGGGCGTTGGCGATTGAACCCAGCGGCGCCGTCACGGTGATCGACTTGAAACAGCCTTCGTTGTTGGGTAAATGCGGCTCAAGCAGGCATTTGAGTGGGTAAACGCTGTAGGCATAGGTAAAGGACATCGGACAGTTGCTGCCAAACAGTGATTCGGCGGAGGACCCGGCGTAGTCAATCGTGATATTACTGCCCTCAACGATAACTGCCACGTTGAGGTGAATGTCACCTTCGTAATCACCAATATCTACTGCAGCCTCATAACGCCCGTCTGGTACCGCCTCGATAGCCTTACGCATGGCATTTTCAGTCAGAGAATGGATTTTTTCAGCCAGCGGCTCCACCGAATCGATGTTCAGGTCGTCCATCAGGCCCAACAGCCCCTTGGCACCAATCTGATTGGCGGCGAGCATGGCGTGCAGGTCACCTTCCACCTGATCCGGCGAGCGCACGTTGGCCAGCAGCAGGTCAAGCAGTTGCTGATTAACTTCGCCCTCAAGCATCAGTTTACTAGGAGGAATGAGAAATCCCTCTTCGAACATGTCACGAGAAGAGCCCATATTCAGCGATCCACCAATGTCTGACATGTGCGCCGCCGAGCCGGTGAAGGCCACCAACTGCCCATGACGAAACACCGGCGTGACAATAGTGACGTCATTAAGGTGTCCTGTGCCCAACCACGGATCGTTAGTCACTAAACTGTCGCCAGGCCGGAGTGTTTCGGCCGGATATTTTGCCAAAAGATGACGAACGGTCGCCGGTAAGGTCCCGATAAACACCGGTACGCTGGTTTTCGGCTGCGCCAACGAGTTGCCCTTGGCGTCCATCAATAGGCATGAATAGTCGCCCACTTCACGAATAATGCTGGAAAACGCCATGTTGACCAGCGTGGCCGCCGCCTCTTCAGAAATACTGACCAGGCGGTCCCAGGTGATCCTCAGACTGATGGGGTCATTGAGAAAACGCAGGTTGTCAGGGGTTGAGGTTGTCATTATTTCAGCTCCATCAGAATATTGCCTTGTTCATCAAGCATCGCGGATGCGCCCGGTCCGACATAAATCGCACACTCTTTTTCCTGCAATAGCGCGGGTCCGGCTATCCACTCGCCGGTGACCATCAGACTGCGCGGCACTACGCGACAGTCGCTGAAGCCGCTGTCGCGTCCGAGATATACCGCAAGGGTTTTCTCGTGTGCGCCTTCATCCGGCTGCGCCTGTTTGTCAGAGGTGTTCATCAGCGGCGGTGTGGTTTGTACCCGTCCACGCCAGTTAACCACTTCAACGCCCTGACCCGGCAACGTACGGCCAAAGCGGGCGAAATGTGCTTCTTCGAAGGCAGCAATCAATGCGCCAACGTTAGCCTGCTCTTCAAACGCCTGCGGCAGCGTGACGGTCAGTTCAGAACCTTGACCGACGTAGCGCACATCGGCCAACTTTTGTGTGCTGGCGGTGGCAGGGTCAACATTTGCCGCCGCCAGCGTGGTAAAGGCCTCATCGAAACCTTCGGCAAAGATTTTTTGCACGGCGACCATGTCGATTGCAGCCTCAAGCCGGCAGCGACTGCTGCGCACAAAGTCGGCGCTTGGCGGCGCAGTGAGTAGGCCGAAGGCGGAATACACACCGGCCCCATTGGGGAAATAGACTTTTTTGACTGAGAGGATCTTGGCCAGCGACCACGCGTGGCTGGGGCCTGCGCCCCCAAATGCCAACATAGTCATCTGGTGCGGGCTCACGTTTTTCTCGACTGAATGGGTACGCAGGGCTTCGGCCATTTTGCTGTTAGCAACTTCATGAATGCCCCAGGCGGCATCTTCAATACTCAGCCCCAACGGTTCGGCAATGCGTGAGATTGCTCTGCGCGCCGCCGAGACGTCGAGCGCCATGCGGCCACCCAGAAAAGCATCAGGGTCAAGCAGCCCGAGGACAAGATTGGCATCGGTCACGGTGGGGAGTTCGCCGCCTCGCCCATAGCAGGCGGGTCCCGGGTAAGCACTGGCGCTTTCTGGGCCGATTTCAAGCAGGCCGAGCGAGTCAACGCGCGCAATACTGCCGCCGCCCGCGCCGATTTCAATCATATCTACCACCGGAAGTTTTACCGGCAGGCCACTGCCTTTTAGCAGTCGGTCGGCGCGGCCCACTTCATAATCGGTGGTAATCGAAGGTTCGCCGTTGCGAACAACGCAGGCTTTGGCCGTGGTGCCGCCCATATCAAACGCCAGTACCTGCGGATGACCATTTTTACGAGCAAACGCCGCCGTTGCGACAATGCCGCCAGCAGGGCCAGATTCGATAATGCGTGTAGGGTAATCTGCCGCCACCTGTGGAGCCATCAGTCCGCCGTTAGAGCCCATGACCAACCAGTCGCAGGTAAACCCCCCTTCGCGCAGTTTGTGTTCCAGGCGTGCCATGTAATGACGCGCCTTGGGTTGCACAAACGCATTCATGGCGGTGAGAACACCACGGTCGTACTCACGGATCTCACGGGAAACCTTGTGCGATACCGAAATCGACACCCCCGGCAGTTCACGACTTAGAATGGCTTCAATTCGATTTTCATGTTCGGGCCACGCGTAGGCGTGCATGCAAAGCACCGCCACCGCTTCATAACCTTCAGCGCGCAGTGTGGCAGCCAGCGCAACCACTTCGCCTTCCTCAAGTGGCGTGACAACGTCACCCAAACTTGTCACTCGCTCACTGATTTCATACGCCTGAGAACGTGGGATCAGTGGCGCAGCGGGTGCACCATTGAGGTCATAAATGTCGTAACGATATTCTCGCCCCAGAACTAGCACATCACGAAATCCCTTCGTTACCACAAACGCCGTTTTAGCACCGCGACGCTCCAATAACGCATTGATCGCCAGCGTGGTGCCGTGGGTGATGGTGTGAATATCCCCCGCCGCCAACCCCGCCATTTCGACCAACTGCGTTAAACCGGTGTAGGCGCCTTCGGACGGATCGTGTGGCGTAGTCAACGTTTTATGGCGAAGGGCAACGCCTGTTTCATCGTTTAGCAAAACCAAGTCGGTAAACGTGCCACCAATATCAAATCCCATTCGCCATGTTGACGCGTGTTTCATAATTACCTCGACAGATGTTCAGATTGCTCAGATAACGCATACAGGTACGGGCTACTCCGCGCGCAGCGGTTTACCGGCAGTTTCTTTCAGATAAAAAGTACTAATCAGGGTCAGTGCGGCGGTCAGGATCACCATATAGCTTGGAATACTGGCTATACCGGTCAGGCCAATAAGCCAGGTCATCAGCAGCGGTGCGGAACCGCCAAAAATAACGGTAGATAGGTTGAAACCGATACTGTAGGCGCTGTAGCGCACGTTGGTCGGGAACATTTCCGCCAGCGTAGCCTGTATCACTGCTGCGTGTCCGGCAAAGGCAAAGGCCAGTAAAATGGCCGCCATACAGGCCAATGGCATCATGCCCAACGTCAGCAGCCAGAAGCACGGATACGCCAGCACCGCCATGGCAATCGCCGACGCCACCAGCAAAGGTTTGCGCCCAAGCCGGTCAGAGAGCCAGGCCATCATAGGAATGGCGCCAATAATGGTCAGCAGACCGCAGGCGGTCACCATCAGGCTTTGAATCTGCGTAAAGTGCATCACTTTGTTGAGATAGGTTGGCATGTAGACAAACAGCACGTAGTAGCCTGGACCATTGACCGCTGGCAGTGTGACGGCCAACGCGATGGCCTTAAGGTGACGTTTTGAGGTCAATACTTCGCGGATCGGATTACGCACGACGGCTTTGTTTTGCTTAACCATCTGAAAGTGTGGCGTGTCTTGAATACGGGTACGAATATAAACGCCAATCAGCGCCATCGGAATGGCAAGCAGGAATGGCACACGCCAGACCCAAGCTCTCATTGCCTCAGCACCGTAGATATTAATTAAGCCGCTAATTAACAGGCTGCCAAACAGCAGTGCAATAAATGACCCCATCACCAGCGGCGACATCACCACGGCACGTCGGTCATCTTCGGCGTATTCCGCCACAAAAGAACCCGCGCCCGAGACTTCACCACCGGCCGAAAAACCTTGCACGATGCGCAGTAAAATTAGCAGCGCGGGTGCCGCCCAGCCGATGCTGGCATAGCTTGGCAACAGGCCAATGGCTGCGGTGGCTAAAGAAATCATTAACAACAGGATGGCGAGTAATTTCTGGCGGCCCATTTTATCGCCCAGGTACCCACAAATTACGCCACCAAAGGGACGCACTACAAAGCTGACGGTGAAACCGAGGTACGTCAGCATCAAACCGGCGTCGCTGGTATTCATCTCGCTGGCGGAAAAAACCAGCACCAGAGTGCTGACTAAAAGACCATAAATGCCGTAGTCATACCACTCAACAAACGAACCCACGCCGCCAGCCAGTGAGGCGCGTTTAACGACGTTGCTTTTTGTTGAGTCTTTTGCCGGCAAAGCGTAATTCATCGATGCAACCTGTGATTTATTCATTGTTCTGCCCTGCTACAGTATTGAGGTTATCCGGCCCAGCATGCGGGCCGGTCTTGTACGCTGTGATTTATTGGTACTGCTGGGTGACTTCTGCGGTCATCTCAGCTTCGCGTCTTGCCACTTCTTTCACTTTTTCGAGTACTTCTTCGGCTCTCCAGAAAGGAATAATGATGATGCCGTCGTCATCGGCCACCACGATGTCGCCTGCGCAGCACACCACGCCGCCGATTGCCACGGGTTCACCAATGACGCCAGGTCCGTTTTTATAAGGACCCGCAGGACTAATGCCACGTGAATAAGTCGGTAAACCGGTCGATTCGATCACTTTTTTATCACGCACCGCACCGTCGATAACCTGACCGCGCGCCCCGGCATGTTGAAAACGCTGTGTTAGCTGTTCGCCAACTAAAGCGCGATCGACGTGCCCCATGCCGTTGATCATCATCACGTCGCCCTCTTCGATGTAGTCCAGCGCCTTAATCACCGCCGCGTTATCTCCTGCCGTAACCTGCACCGGAAATGCAAAGCCGGTGAAGGCCGTATTCGTGGTTAAGGGGATAATGCCTGCATCACACATATTTAATCGCTCCATGGCGTCACCAATATTGGCAACCGGGAAAGGCGAAAATGCCTCAAGCCAGTTTTTAGAAGGGCGAACCCAACGCGGAGCAATACGAACTTCTGCCGTTTCCAATGCCATTTTCTCTGACCTTACTGTAGGGGATAAAATGAAAAACAATTATCGAATGAGAATGTTTTATCATTTTAAAAAATAAATGTTCAATGTTTTTTTCAAGACCAACTGGTCAACTTTTAAAAATAAACCCTGAAATTCAAGCTAGAAAAAACAAAAAGTG
>NZ_MRWD01000065.1 GCF_002093625.1 Rouxiella silvae
ACAGTGTGTTGCATGAGTTGTTGCCCGTGGCTGTATAACCACGTTAGGGACTGTAAAGCGCAATGTCAGCCATAAAATCGTTATCGAGGTATGATTTTTATTTATAACGATGATTGAGTGTGTCGAAAATGTCCGGCTGTTTCAAAATTGAAATCAACGATTGAAAAGGTGGGGGAAGCGTTGAACAAGCAGGTGCTACCGCGGATTTACGCCGTGGTGTATTCTTTTAAGATTCTTATTATTATCGTCATTAACATCCTTTATTACAGGCAGAACTGACTATGCATTCCTCCCTTTTTCATCGCTACCATGGTTTGGGTAATGACTACTTGGTTTGTCATCAAAGCGTGGCGGCACAATTTTCATTGGCACAGATAAGCCGCATTTGCGATCGCAACTATGGAATTGGATCCGATGGACTTCTGATCGACATCGATGATGAAGACGTTCCTCGCGTGCGAATAATTAATCCGGATGGATCAGAGGCTGAAAAAAGCGGCAATGGCCTGCGTATTTACGCACGCTACCTTTTCGATACAAAAAGAGTGGGGCATGCGCCATTTCTGGTTAACACGCTGGGCGGACAGGTGAGCTGTGAGGTGACTGAGGGCGCGCATCAGGTGATTGTCGATATGGGACAGGCCAAGTTTTCACCGTCTGCGCTGCCTGCTCACGTTGACGGTGAGCAGATGCTTGACCAGCCGCTGGTGGTGGCAGGACATAGCCTGAATGTTACGCTGGTTTCGATGGGCAATCCGCATTGCGTAGTGCGCGTTGAAAAGCTCGACCTTCAGTGGGTGCATCAACTGGGGCCGCTGATTGAGACGCTGGCTATTTTTCCCAAGCGCACCAACGTGCAGTTTGTTGAAGTGATTGATAGAGAGAATATCAATATTGGAATTTGGGAGCGGGGCGCAGGTTACACCCTTGCATCAGGCAGCAGCAGCTGTGCCGCCGCCAGCGCAATGCGCAAACTTGGATTAGTCGATGATAGCGTAACCGTTACCATGCCTGGCGGTCAGTTGGCCATCTCCTTCTCCGGAGATTTTATGGTCAACATGCGCGGGCCGGTGCAAAAAATTGCCGAGATTACTCTCGACGCCGACTGTTTCTATGATTTGAAGTAAGCTCTTTTGGCCCCTTATTTTTAAGAATGAGGGGCTGTCAATCAAGACGTTCAAAGCCTCACGTTCTTGGGTTTCTTGGGTCGAAGCATTTTTTCGGCGATGATTAAGATACGCCTGCGGGTAACGAACCTCTGCAATTGGCCTAACAGCCAGTTTGTGCACCCAGTAATGACGTAACTGCGATTTTTATCCAGAGCTTTCAGGCCAATATCTACCACGGCATTCGCCGACATCCTTTTCCCAACCGAGGCTTCTTCGGCATCGACCACGTCAAAAAATGCCGTTTCGGTTGCGCCCGGACAAAGCGCCAGCACGCGTACACCACCCTGTCTGTTTTCAGCCCATAGCGCTTCTGAAAATGCCAGTAGAAAAGCTTTAGTGGCACCGTACGTCGCCATATAAGGATCTGGCTGCATTGCGGCGGTTGAGGCCACGTTAATGACTGCGCCGCCGCCGCGCATAATCATTGCCGGCAGCAGCGCGTGGGTCAGCGCCAGTGGAGTCAGACAGTTAATGCGAATTTCTTCTTCCTGTCGCTCGAGTGAAATTTCTTCAAAGACCCCATAGGTGGCGAAGCCTGCGTTATTGACCAATATATCCGGTGATATAGCGAATGCATTTAGCCGTTGCATAAGTTTGGGGACTGCATCAGGAACACCAAGATCCTGCACAATAACGACAGCCAAGACGCCGTATTTTTTTGTCAGTCTGTCGGCCAATGCCTCTAGCCTAATCTGCGTGCGGGCCACTAAAACAAGTGCGACGCCGCGCGCCGCCAATTGCTCAGCTATATTGAGTCCAATACCCGATGACGCCCCGGTGATTAGTGCGGTTTTTCCTGAATAATCGAAAGATTTCATGACTGGTTATCCTGTTTGCTAATATTCTGAAAACAGGATAAACCGTTGACTTGAGTCCACGGTCAAGCGCCTAGTGTTAAATACCTGGCGACGTTTCAAAGAGGGTGTAAATGAGAATCGGTGAATTATGTGCCAAGGCCGGACTGCCGCGTGACACAGTGCGTTATTACGAACGTCAAGGACTGCTGGAGAAAATCCCGCAGCCCAACGTCAGTAACAACTATAAAGTGTATTCTGCCGTCGACTTACAGCGATTGAAGATGATTAAGCACGCCAAAATGTTGGGCTTTACCCTTTCAGAGATTGCTGATGTTTTGGCGATTTGGGTTGACGACGCGTTCAGCGTTGAGCAAAAACGCGCCAGCCTTGTGCGCAAATTAATGCAGATTGAAGAGAAAGAGCGGGCGCTGGTGGCGTTGCGCGCGGGTGTTGTCAACGCGCTCAATAAAATCGGCCAGCCCTGTGACGATGCCTTTTAACGTTTGATTTCTAAATCGCGTAAGGCCAACTCAACGTTGACGACCTAAAACCGAGGCACCGACCAACCCCCCCTGATTCACATACTTACCCGGTACCAGCAGCGGCTGCGAGTATTTATGCAGGGTCTGCGTTCGCAGCCGTTGATCGAGCGCGGCAATCAAGGGCGCTACCGTTGCCAGCCCGCCGCCGACCACAATTTTGGACGGCCCAATAATGTTGACCAGCAGCGCCAGAGGTTCGCTGACCAGTTGCAACCAGGCTTCCAGCGTTAAGGCACACTGAGTATTGCCGTCTTGCCAGCCGCTAATGATTTGATGGCTGCTGTGGCTCAACTGATGAAACTCAAGGTGCAGCCTTTCCATACCGCGTGCGCCGCCGTACATGTCGAGACAGCCCGTTTGACCACACCCGCAGAGCAGGCGCGGCAGGGTAACGCGCTGACCCTCGACAAGCAGTTCAGTGCGGGTGATAGCCCCGTGTCCCCATTCGCCTGCAACGCCGCCGTGGCCGCGAACCAGTTGGCCGTTAATCACAATGCCACCACCCACGCCGGTACCGAGAATAACGCCAATCACAATCGGCAGCCCCTGACCCTCACCCACGTGCGCTTCTGCCAGTGCGAAACAGTCGGCATCATTTGCCACGCTGACCTTGCGCTTGAGAATTTGCGTCAGTTCGGCGGCAAGATTGTGTCCGGCAAAGGCCGGAATATTGGTCGCCATCACTTCGCCACTTTGCGGTGAAACCAGACCGGCGGTGGAAATGGCCAACGGCGTATCGGCGGCCAAGCTGGCACCGTGATTCGACAACAAAGTTTGCAAGGCCAATACAAATTCGTCCCAAGATTCAGCGGGCGTAGGTAATTTTGCCAGCTCGGTGACCTCGCCTTGCTGACGCGACAGGCCAAATTTAATAAATGAACCGCCAATATCGGCACAAAATACCGCCGTGCCAGTGTTAACCATCATGAACGTTTGTCCAGTAAGTCGCGCAACCCATCGCCCAGCACGTTAAAGCCAAGCACGGTCAGCATAATTGCCAGACCGGGGAACAGCGAGAGGTAGATATTTATGCCGAGAAAGTTTCGACCATCACTCATCATTGTACCCCATTCCGGCATCGGCGGCTGTACGCCCAAACCAAGAAATGACAGGCTGGCCGCCGCCAAAATGACGGTACCGGCGGTCAGCGTAGATTGCACAATAATCGGCCCAATAGCGTTGCGCAAAATATAGTGCACCACGATCCGATACCAAGACAGGCCTAACGCCTGTGCGGCCTCAACGTATTCCATACGCTTCAGGCCTAGCGTCAGGTTGCGGCTAAGACGGGCATAAACCGGAATGGCAAACAGCGAGATAGCAATCAGCAAGTTGATCAAACCGCCGCCGAGAATGCTGACCACCAAAATCGCCAGCACGATGCCTGGAAAAGCGAACAGCATGTCCATCACCCACATAATAACCATATCAACGTAGCGCCCTGCCATGCCGGAAAGTACGCCCAGAGGAATGCCTATCAGCATCGCCAAACCCACGCTGAGCAGCACCTCTAAAATGGATATCCGTGCGCCGTAAATCACCCTTGAGAAGATGTCACGGCCATAGTCGTCGGTGCCAAACAGGTGATCGGCGGAAGGCGGCAACAGGGTATCAAGCAAGTCCTGTGCATAAGGGTCGTGACCGGTTATCCACGGCGCAAGCAGCCCGGCAATAACAATAACGGCAATGATCAGCCCGCCAAAAGTAATGCTCGGATGTCGCCACAGCCAGCGGAAGAACAAAGTAGTGCGGCTTTTTTTACGCGCCGCCACGGCTGCCAGGGTACTCATTATTCAAACCTTATTTTCGGGTTGAGCAGGGCGATGAGCAGCTCACCGAGCAGGTTCATCACCACGACGCCGCACACGGCGACCAGCGCCACGCCCTGAATCACCGGATAATCGCGATAGCGCACGGAGTCCACCAGTAAACGGCCGATGCCGGGCCAGTTGAACACTGATTCTGTCACCACCGCGCCGCCAACCAGGCTGCCAAAGTTGAGGGCTACAATGGTGACTATGGGTATCAGCGCGTTGCGAAACGCGTGGCTACAATAGATGTTAATCGCCGACAAACCTTTGGCGCGCGCGGTGCGAATATAGTCCTCTGACAGCACGTCGAGCATGCTCGAACGGGTCATTCTGGCCATTACCGCCATCGGTAACACGGCAAGAGTGACCGAAGGCAGAATATAGCTCTTCCACGACGACGCCCCGAGCAACGGCAGCCAGCCAAGCTGGACTGAAAACGTGTTCATTGCCATCAGCCCCAGCCAGAAGTTGGCAATCGACGCGCCGGCAATTGCCAACAGCATCACGCCATAGTCAGGCCAGCGGTTGCGATAAATCGCCCCCATCATGCCCGCCGGTACGCCAATCACAATCGCCAGAAAATAAGCCAGCACGGCCAGCGCCAGCGTATAAGGCAGACGCTCGCCTATCTCCTGCGTCACCGGCTGTTGGGACTGTAGCGAAAGCCCAAGGTTACCGTGCAGCACGTCGCGCGCAAAGTGTGCGTACTGGGTGACCAACGGCAGGTCCAGCCCCAGTCGCACACGCATGTGATCGACGGCCTCCTGCGTGGCCTCGGGACCGGCCATCATGCGCGCGGGGTCACCCGGTAGCGCGCGTATCGAGACAAAAATCAGCATCGATACGCCAATCAAAATGACCGGAAAGGCCAGCAGTTTTTTGGCTAAATAGGCTTTCATGCCGTTTCCTACAGTTAAGTGCGTCGTTAACTCTTTATTTGTGCGCGTCTTTTACGATGACGTTTCCGCCGGGGATCATCCAGACGTTAGACACGCCAGCGCCGGTGGCATACAGGTCATTCTGATAGTAGAGCAGCACCTGAGGAGCCTGAAGATTAATCTCCTGCTGCGCCTGCACATAAAGCTGATTACGGGCGTTAACGTCGAGCGTTGAGGCCGCAGTATCGAGCAGGTTATCGAGTTTGGCATCGCTAAAGAAACCGAGGTTGGCACCGCCCGGTGCGAAACTGCCGCTGTAATAGAGTGGACGAAGCTGTAGGTCAGCGCCGTTTACGCCCGAAGACCATGAGGCGAGAATGGCACCGGTGCCGTCGGCTTTTTTACCGGCCTGATCGGCAAAGGCAGCCTTGGTCCACACGCCGCTTTCCATCTGGCGAACGTCAAGCTTCACGCCAATCTTGGCCCACATACTTTGCAGCACCTGACCAATGCGGGCATCAGCACCTTGAACGGCAATAGACATTGAGAAACCGTTGGGATAGCCCGCCTCTTTCAACAGCGCCTTGGCTTTTTCAACGTTCAGCGGATAAGGGTTGAGGGTTTTATCATAACCTGGGGTTACCGGTGCCAGTGGGGAGTTGGCCGGGGTGGCAAAGCCGGACATGATTGCCCGCACTAAGCCGTCGCGGTCGGTGGCGAAGTTCAGCGCTTGGCGCACGCGTACGTCATCGAGAGGTTTCAACTGGGTGTTTAAGGCCACCCAAAACACTGACGCTCCCGGACTTTCGTGCAGCTTGAATTTAGGATTGTTTTGCAGTTGTTTGGCAAACTGCGGCGGCACTGGGTTGATTACATCGGCTTCACCGGCCTGGAGCGCCATATTCATCACTGATGATTCCGCACTCCAGGTCCACTTAATATCATCCGGTCCGGCCGACTTGCCCCAGTAACCCGGGTATTTTTCTTCCAACACGTATTCGCCGGTTTTGTACTGCACCATTTTGTACGGGCCGGTTCCTACTGCTTTACTGTCCAGCGTGCCAGATTTATCGGCGGTTGGGCTCACCATTAAGCATGCGCCGGTGGTCAGCAGATTGAGAAAAGCCGGATAAGGTTTTTTCAGCCTGAACACCACGGTCGTGTCATCAACCTTGGTCACGCTGTCGATAAAGGTGCGTAAACGTCCGCTCGCAGCCAAACCGCGCTTCACATCAAGATGACGGGCAAAGTTGGCCACCACGGCATCGGCATTAAAAGGCGTGCCGTCGTGGAAAGTCACGCCGCTGCGCAGTTTGAAGGTCCAAACCAGTCCGCTGGCGTCGCTGCTCCATGAGGTTGCCAGTGCGGGCTCGAGTGTTAACTCGGGCGACATTTTCAGCAGGCCTTCATACATTGGGTCGAGCACGGTAGCGGTAAAAGTGGCGGTTTGGTTGCCGGGATCCATGCTGCGCGGCGCTTCGTTTTGCATCACCGTCAGTGTGGCAGCGTGAAGAGGGGCAGCGATGGCGCTGAGCAATGCACAGCCCAGCAGCGTTAAACGTCGCGAAGAACTCATGGTTTTGAAACCTTTCATAGATTTTCCTCTGCCAATGTTGCGGTGAATTCGAAAACGGCCTAAAGCGCATTCTCTACAATCTGCGCTTATTTATTTCATATGAAATGCTTATGTTTCATTATTTAGTTAATTTTGTGAACTAATTGGCATTGATATATTCATCTTATAAGTTTAATGTCAAGACAGATTAGCCAAAAATGAGAGCGCTGAAACGGAATGTTAAGTTCATTACAACGGCAAATATTAGGGGCGATAAATTCCGCCGCAGGCCTGAGCCGTACTGAATTGGCGCAGTTGTGTGGCCTGAGCAAAGCGGCCATTGGCGGTGTGGTGAGGGAAATGCTCGACGCCGGATATTTACAGGAATCGGAAACCGTTAATGGACCGGGTCAGGGAAGACCGTCGGTGCGGTTGATGCTGCGTCCTGAAGGCGCATATTTTGTCGGCGTGTCGCTGCTGCAAGACCCCGCACAAATGGCACTTATTAATTTACAAGGTGAAATAATTGCCCGAGCCGAGTTTGCGCTAAGCCGCGAACCTGAACTGCTGGCTGAAAATATCGCCCACGCCTTGCCAGACTTGCTGGAAAGACAAAGCGATGCGACGGCTCGTTTAATCGGGATGGGCGTAACCTTGTCGGGATTTATTGATGAAAATCAGTCGATTTGCGTACAGTCTGCGCTGCTTGGCTGGCGGGATGTGCCGCTGGCGAAGCTGATTGCGGCGGCGAGCGGACTGGATGTGTTCATTGAAAATGACGCCAAAGCGCTGGCGGTCAGCGAGAAACGCTTTGGTCAGGCGCGAGACCTCGACACCTTCACCTTGGTAAGCCACGGCGCAGGCATTGGCAGCGCTCACTTTATTGCCGGAAAGTTGCATCGCGGACTGCACGGCGGCGCGGGTGAAATTGCCCACTGTACTCTGGAGCTCAACGGCACCCCCTGCCGCTGCGGCAAACGTGGCTGCCTCGACACTATCGCCTCACTCAACGCCATTATGGAAATGGCCCGTGAAGAGGGGCTGATTTTGACCAGCCTCGCCGAACTGGAACAGTTAGCCGCGAGCGGATCAGCGGCGGCGATCCGAATTTTGCACCGCGCAGGCTCGGCGCTGGGGCTGGCGATTGCCCACCTTATTCAAATTATCGACCCGAGCCTGATTCTGATTGCCCATCAGCAGGGAGCATTTGGCGGCCTTTTAGGCACGGTGGTTCAGCAGTCGATTGAAACAAACGTGTTGCCCGGATTCGCCGGACTCACGCCGGTTAACACTTTTCCTATCAATGAAGATACCTGGGTTCGCGCAGCGGCAAGCATTGCAGCCCATCGTTTTCTTGACGGACCTGAAAATCAACTGAGGTAAACAATGCGTATAGCTGTCAGTGGCATTCACATCGAATGCAGCACTTATAATCCTGTTCTTAATGAAGAAAAAGATTTCCGCATCGTGCGCAATGAAGCGCTGCTGGCCGCTCCGTATTTTGCTTTTTTACAGGACTATCCAGCGACCTTTTTGCCGACCGTTCACGCGCGTGCGATTGCCGGAGGACCGGTTTCTCGCGCCACCTATGAGATGTTTAAAGCAGAAATGCTGGCTGGACTCGAAGCCCATAAACCTTACGACGGCCTGTATTTGGCGATGCACGGCGCGATGTACGTTGAAGGCATGGAAGACGCCGAAGGTGACTGGATAACGGCGGCGCGCGAAGTGGTGGGGCCAGATTGCCCGATAAGTGTCAGTTACGATTTGCATGGCAACGTTTCGCAGAAAATCATTGATGCCATTGATATGTTTTCGACCTACCGCACCGCGCCGCACATTGACGTTGAAGAGACAATGCGTCGCTCAGTCTCGATGCTGGTGAAAAGTCTACAAACCGGCGTTAAACCTACGCTGCTGTGGGTGCCGATACCGGTGGTGCTGCCGGGCGAGCGCACCAGTACCGAAGACGAACCGGCAAAAAGCCTTTATGCACGTTTGCCCGCGCTGGATGACATTGACGGCATATGGGACAGTTCGCTGATGGTGGGCTATGTTTGGGCCGATGAGCCACGCGCCACGGCGGCGGCCATTTTTACCGGCACCCGCCGCGATGTGTTGGAACAGCAGGCGCTAAAACTGGCGCAGGCTTACTGGGACGCGCGGGAAGACTTTGTTTTTGGGTGTAAAACCGACATGCCGCAGGACTGCGTGCGTGATGCGATAGCCAGCGAAACGCATCCCGTAGTGTTGGCCGATTCGGGTGATAACCCCACCGGCGGCGGGGTAGGCGACCGCGCCGACCTGCTGAACGAACTTATCGCGCAGCGCGCGACCGGCGTCATCGTGGCCGGAATTACTGACCTTCCAGCAACCGATGCTGCTTTTGAGGCCGGTGTGGGGGCGTCCTTAAGCCTGACTGTCGGCGCATCTCTGGACCCTTCTAGCCCGCAGGTTAGCGCCGAATTTACCGTGTTGCGCCTTGCAGACTCCGCCAATTTGGCCGACAGGCAGGCGGTGCTGCGCATTGGCGAGATTGACGTCGTGGTTTCGGCCCGTCGCAGACCTTACCACAATATTGCCGATTTCACGCTGCTGGGGCTTGACCCGCATCAGGCAAAAATCGTGGTCGTGAAATCAGGTTATTTATCCCCAGAATTGGCCCCTATTGCCCATCCAAATCTGATGGCGCTGTCCAACGGCGTGGTCGATCAGTTTGTTGAACGCCTGCCGCGTCACCGAAAAACGGTGCCGACTTTCCCGTTCGACAGGGATTTTACCTTCACTGCTGAAATTCACCTGTCGGCCCGTTCGGCTGCTAATTGATATAAAAGGATAAATACCATGACCTCTGTGCAGCCCGTGTTAAAAGTAGAGAATCTGACCACTTCTTTTCAGGGAGACGACGACTGGCTGCCGGTGGTGCGTAATTTATCGTTTGAGGTCTATCCGGGAGAAACGCTGGCCATCGTTGGCGAGTCTGGCTCGGGGAAAAGCGTGACGTCGCTTTCAATAATGCGGCTGCTCAAGGCGCGCACCAGCAAAATCGAGGGCGTTATTACCCTGAATCAGCGGGCGCTGACCGGATTGTCCGAGAAGCAAATGCGTGAGGTTCGTGGCAATGAGGTGGCGATGATTTTTCAGGAGCCGATGACCTCGCTGAATCCAACGTTTACCATTGGTCGCCAGATTGCCGAAACGCTGAAAACGCACCGTGGCATGGGCAAAAAGGCGGCGCGCGAAGAGACCATAAGGCTGCTGGAAAAAGTGCGCATACCGAACGCCAGTGCGAGATTTGACGAATATCCGCATCAGTTTTCCGGCGGCATGCGCCAGCGTGTAATGATTGCCATGGCGTTGGCGCTTAAGCCAAGGCTGCTGATTGCCGATGAGCCTACCACCGCGCTGGACGTGACCATTCAGGGGCAGATCCTCGACCTTATCAAGACTCTGCAGGAAGAAGAGGGCATGGCGGTGCTGTTCATCACCCATGACATGGGTGTGGTGGCCGAAATTGCCGACCGCACGCTGGTGATGTACCGGGGGGAGGTGGTTGAAAGTGGCGAAACGGCGAGCCTTTTTCTGCACCCGCAGCATCCTTATACTCGCGCACTGCTGGCGGCGGTGCCGCGTTTAGGGTCGATGCGCGGTCGTGAACATCCGCTGCGTTTTCCGCATATCGACATGCAAACCGGATTGGCCAGCGTTCCTCGCGAGAGCCTGATAAAAGTGGACACTCATAAAACTCCGCTGCTGTCGGTGAAAAACCTCAGCGCCCGTTTCCCGGTGCTAGGCGGTATTTTTGGTCGTCCGGTTGGGGCGGTTCACGCGGTGGAAAATATCAGTTTTGACTTGTTCGCAGGTGAAACCCTGTCGCTGGTGGGCGAGTCGGGCTGCGGCAAGTCAACCACCGGCCGTGCGGTCACGCGCTTACTCAAGCCTCACGATGGTCAGATAAATTTCGACGGATTTGACGTCATGAATCTGAGTAAACCGGAACTGCGCAAGATGCGTCAACGGATACAAATGATCTTTCAAGATCCGTTCGCCAGCCTCAATCCACGCATGAAAATTGGCGATGCCCTGATCGAGCCGATATTGCAGCATGGACTGGCCGGAAAAACCGATGCGCTGGATAAAGCCGCCGCATTGATGAATAAAGTCGGGCTTTCGCCAGACATGATGCGTCGCTATCCGCATGAATTTTCCGGCGGTCAGCGTCAGCGCATCTGTATTGCTCGTGCCTTGACCCTGGACCCTAAAGTGATTGTGGCCGACGAGTCGGTTTCGGCGCTTGATGTGTCGGTGAAGGCGCAGGTGGTCAATCTGCTGCTGGATTTACAAGAAAGCATGAACCTTTCTTATCTGTTTATCTCTCATGATATGGCGGTTGTCGAGCGGGTAAGCCATCGTGTGGCGGTGATGTATCTGGGCGAAATTGTTGAGATTGGCCCGCGTGCCGCTATTTTTGACAACCCACAGCATGATTACACCCGCAAGCTGATTGCTTCGGTGCCAGTTCCTGACCCCGCCCGGCGCGGGATGAAACGACATCTGAAAGTTGACGAGCTGAAAAGCCCGGTGCGTCCGCTGGGCTTCGAACCTCCGCCGCGTAATTACCAGCGGGTCAGCGAGGGCCATTGGGTATTGGCATAACCTCTGTAGGGCATTAAGCGGAAAAGTTGCTACGTAAAGATAAATAATTCATCTTTGATTGGGTTAAAATAAGCGCCAATAATCGTATGTTACTATTTTTAGAAATATCGCTTTTGCTGGAGTTGTCATGTCAAATCAGTTCCCAAGTTTACGCCCCCGTCGTCTGAGACAGTCTGATTCTATGCGTGCTCTGTTTCAGGAGACGGAATTCAGCGTTAACGATCTCGTTCTTCCTATTTTTGTTGAAGAAGAGACGTCAGAATATACGGTGATTGAAACCATGCCGGGTGTACTGCGTATTCCTGAGTCGAAACTGGCTTATGAAATTGAGCGCTATGCTAAAGCCGGCATCCGTTCGGTAATGACTTTCGGTATTTCTCATCATATGGATGCGACCGGCAGTGATACCTGGAACGAAAACGGCCTTGTGGCGCGCATGGCGCGTATTTGTAAAGACACCGTGCCCGAAATGATTGTCATGTCTGACACCTGTTTCTGCGAATATACCTCGCACGGCCACTGCGGCGTTCTGCATGACCACGGCGTAGACAACGACGCTACGCTTAAAAATTTGGGTAGGCAGGCGGTCGTTGCTGCCGCAGCGGGCGCGGATTTTATTGCGCCGTCTGCGGCTGCCGACGGTCAGGTTCAGGCTATTCGAACTGCGTTGGATGAAGCCGGTTTTATCGACACCTCCATCATGGCCTATTCAACCAAGTTTGCCTCTTCGCTGTACGGGCCATTCCGTGAAGCGGGCGGCAGCGTGTTACAGGGCAATCGTAAAAACTATCAAATGAACCCAATGAACCGCCGCGAAGCCGTTCGTGAGTCATTAATGGACGAATACGAAGGTGCCGATGCGCTAATGGTTAAACCTGCGGGGGCTTATCTGGACGTGATCAGCGACATCCGCGCCGCTTCTCGTCTGCCTTTGGCGGCTTATCAGGTCAGTGGCGAGTACGCGATGATTAAATTTGCCGCGCAGGCTGGCGCAATTGATGAGCGTAAAGTGGTTCGTGAAACACTGGGCGCTATCAAACGTGCCGGTGCAGATATTATTCTGTCATATTTCGCGATGGACATTGCCGAGAACGGCGTCGACTACTAATACACGTCACGCATTCCGGATCCGTTATTAAAAAAAGCCTGACTTTTACGTCAGGCTTTTTTAGTTTCTTCGTGTTGGAGAGTACAGCGGGCAATATATTCACCGGCCTGCCTGTGGGACCGCAAGCGAACAAACGTAACGCCATCCTTAAGCGGTGATTCCATCAGTTTCTGATACTGCTGGCGATTTTTATAAAACGTTTTCAGCGTCCAGAGAATAATAGAGTCTCGGCTTAGAAAGCTTTTGCGAAAAGTTTCTCGATTACCGGTTCCTGCCCAAATTTCCTTACCGCTCCTCAAGCGCTGCACGGCCCGTTTTACCGCCTGAAACAGGGTTCGAGCAAAGCTGTAGTCCACCCATATAATCGTCTCGACGTTGCGCCACTTAATCGGCTGAGTGCGTTTGTAGTTGCCGTCTAACACCCAGGCAGGCCGCGCCAATGCTTGCTCCAGCTTGGCAAACAGTTCTGCGTCGCTGCTTTCACCCCAGTTTGGCTTCCAATAAAGCGCATCCATTTCTACATAAGGCACCGCTAACTTCTGCGCTAACGCTTTGGCAAAAGTTGATTTACCGCTGCCGCTGGTGCCAATCACGTTGATTCTCACGAAAGACTCCTGAAGGGTTTGCTTTAAAAAATAGAGTAATGATTGAAATTTAATAGAATCAAAATTAATCGGGGTACGTATCGTACAGGTATTGTGACTCGAAAAGAATAAGCTCAGGAGTGAAAATGGATAACCGCTTAAATAACGTGAGTTCTACACGCCCAGTAAGTCCCTCTATTCAGAACGTTAACGAACCGGCGGTGCCTACTAGGCTGGCCGTGATCAATCGAGTTGCCAATAGTGACAAACTACCTGGTATTGTTTCAGCATCGTCGGATGTCCCCCAACCGTTAATTTCACCTTTTTTACCGCCCTCAGTCCATAATGGAAACCAATATCACACTTATACTGTGCCTAGAGAGCCATTATTAAAGCCACCTTTACCTACAGCCACACTGGCGTCCAATAATATCACTCATGAAAATTTAGCGGCTTTAGACTTAACCTCCAACAGCGGGCCATGCCGCGCTTCTGTGTATTTACACCCTTTTAATGTAAACAACGCGTCGAATTTTTTAAGTAAACCCGCGGCAGAACGGTTTGGCATTTATGACGCGATGGACGTAATGGTAAGAGAAATTGAGCGTCAACAAGCCCATCCAATTGTTAATATTCGCCGTGAAGTCAGGACGATATGCGTAGCATTTGCTATGGAGATACCGATTTATGATGAACGTGTCGTGCACGATATAGCCCGCAATAACCCGGCGTATTTTGAGCCATTGAATCAGGCAGCACGACATTTTATTTATGCTTTTATCCAACAGGAAGCGTTGAAAGCACCAGAGTCATGGCGTTGATTCAGCCTGTTGAACCGCAACTGCGGGGACTTTATGGTGCCCAGGTTGATCGACTTTCACCAGCAGCGTTAACACCGCCGCCAGCAAATAAAGACCTGTGTAAACCCACACTACGCCAACAATGTCGAAGAACGGCAGCACCATTGAAGCAATGGCGGGCGCGACAAAGTTGCTTAGACCTGCTGAAAGATTATAAATCGAAATGGCTGCGCCTTTATGCTTTGGCTCAAGAACCGGAAACACGGCTGTCATCGGCACAAACGCTGCCACGGTGATGCCGAGCATAACGGCGGGTACCAATGCCATCCAAAAGTTGTGACCAAAATGCATCGGCAGATAGTAAAACGCCAGACTGGAGATAGCGCAACCGATACAGCCAAACCAGCGCACCTGACGCAACCAGCCAATTTTTTCGCCAAGAATGCCCCACATGATGTTGGTGAAAATAGTCACGAAAAAGAACACTGCCCAAATCTGCAGCCACTCCGACATGCTAAATCCAAGGCGGCCAACAAACAGCATCGGCATGATTACCGCGAAACCAAAGAGCGAAATGGTGTTGATGATACGGATCATACACGACATAAAGATATGCTTGTTGGTAAAGAGAATGGTCACTGCACGCGAAAGCTCGGTGAGCTTTTCCCTCGGCGTCAGGTTCGCTTTTTCACTGACGGTGCCCACGTTGCGCAGCAGCGTCAGGGCCATGATCCCGCCCACGCCGACCCAGGCAATCGCGAACCACAGCGTGCCGGTTTCGCCAAACATCGGGATAGTAAAACTGGGCAAATAACTGCCGATACAGCCGATACCAATCGAGTACATGGCCCAGAACCAGCCCATTGCTGATGAGAGCTGTTGCTTGGGGACCGTTTGCACCACCAGCATTACGAACGAGTAGATAAACAGGGGATATGCCAAACCGCGAATACCATAAAACAGCAACATCAGTGGGTAATTTTTCATGCCTAAACCAAACAGCATAAACAGGATGTGCATGACTATCCACAATATAAAGCCAATGCGCATGGCCTTCTGTGGCGTAATAATTTCAGCCACTACGCCGGAACTCCATGCCGCCACTGCCGCGGCCAGACCATAAACGGTGAACACCAGCGCTGACTCGGCGGGGGTAAACCCCATGTCGGTGATGTGTTTTGACAGAAATGCCATTTCAAAGCCGTCACCGCTCATAAACACGGCGATAGCGATGTATCCCCACAGTAAATTAAGCGGTAAGCCAAACCAGTGGGCCTGTTTTTTTTGCATAGCATGCTCCTCTGAGGGAGTGCTGCTCCCTCAGTTGTCGATGAAGTTCGAGGTAAACGGGGCGTAGAATGCCCTGACGTTATCTAGATATTAGGCGGTTATCGCCGCAGCTCCCGCTGTTGTTGATAGAGCTTTCGCCAGGTTGCCAGACGTACCTGCAATACCTGGTGACGTGCAGAATCTGCCAGAAAGGTTTGTTTTACTTCAGGCTTGCGGCACACTTCTTTAACTTCACCTCCGACGGCCAGCCAGCCCAGCCGTGCCGCGCCCAATGCGCCACCGGCTTCTCCGCCCTGATGGGTCGTGATGGTCAGATTAAGCACATCGGCAATCAGTTGTGCCCACTCATTGCTGCGTGCACCGCCGCCAACCAGAGAACATCTCGACAGCTCGGTGCCTGATTCTTTGAGTACGCTGAGGCCGTCCGCCATGCCAAAAGCCACGCCCTCGAGTACGGCATAGCCTAGCGAAGCCCGCTGCGTGCTGTGGGTCATGCCGTGAAAAGCACCGACCGCATCGGGGTCATTGTGCGGCGTTCGCTCACCGGAGAGGTAAGGTAAAAACAGCGGAGCCTGCCGTTTTTCAGCCTGGGTGAGCTGAGCGATTTCAGCCAGTAGGGTAGTTTCGTTGCTGCCGATCAGCTGACAGTACCAACGCAGCGCACTGGCCGCGGTCAGCATTACGCTCATCTGGTGCCAGCGCTGGGGCAGCGCATGGCAGAAGGCGTGTACCGCCGATTGCGGATTAGGACTGAATTTTTCGTTTACGGCAAAAAGCACGCCCGAGGTGCCGAGTGAGATAAAGGCATCGCCGGGCTCAACGGCACCGATACCGATCGCGCTGGCTGCATTATCACCGCCTCCGCCTGCGATTATGACCTGGTTTTTTAACCCCCAAGCGCGGGCAATATCGCGGTTGAGATAGCCTGAAGCCTCGCTGCCCTCAATCAGACGCGGCATCTGATCGCGGGTCAGGCCGCAGGCGTCGAGCAGCGTATCCGACCAGTCACGTTTGGCGACATCGAGCCACAGCGTACCGGCGGCGTCCGACATGTCCGATACTTTATCGCCGCTCATTTTCCAGCGCAGATAGTCTTTCGGCAGCAGCACCGTGGCTATTTGACTAAAAATATCGGGTTCAAAGCGCGCCACCCACAGCAGTTTTGGGGCAGTGAAGCCCGGCATCGCCAAATTACCCGTAATTTGATGCAGCTCCGGCGCGCTGTGCGTCAACTGCTGGCACTCTTTGGCGCTGCGTGTGTCATTCCATAAAATGGCAGGGCGCAGTACGTCACCTTCACGGCCTAACAGCACTGCGCCGTGCATCTGCCCGGACAGGCCAATGGCGCTAATTTCCGGCCATTCGCGCGGCAGTTTCTCCCGCAGTTTTGTGACCACGTTTTGTGTGGCTTGCCACCATTGTGCAGGATGTTGCTCAGACCAGTGCGGATGCGGGCGTTGAACCTCAAGTGCTTCACCGGCACTGGCCAGCACCTTGCCCTGATGATCAATCACCAGCGCTTTGATTTCGGAAGTGCCTAAATCCAGTCCTAAATACATGTCATGCTCCTGTTAGCCTGCATTTACAGAATCAAGCCACTGATAAACGCTGGCAATAGAACGGCGCAGCAGGGCCTCGAATTCGGGTTTTTCAGCCAGCTCGGCGAAGAGTTTGCCGTCGCGGGCATAAACGGCGACAGGGTCTTTAGCCGCAAACATCTGTTTTACGGCCTGTGGGTCTACAATGCCATCCTGATATTCATACGGTAGCTGCTGTAGTGCCCACTTGTGCATAAATACAAAGAACAGTGCGGGCAACAGGCTGGTGGCTTCGGGGGTTTCACCGCGCTGATAGCACTCGATAAGAGTAGGGGTGATGAACCCAGGGATTTTAGAAAAACCGTCGGCGGCAACGCGCTGATTAGTATCCTGAATATAGGAATTACTGAAGCGATCGAGCACCACGTCACGATACTCTTTTAGGTTAAGCGGGCTTGGTGAAAGGCAGGGGATGACATCCTCGGTGACATAGCGGTAGGCAATCTTTTTAATCGCCTCGGTCTGCGTGCTTTCATGAATGTATTGCTGCCCTACCAAGGTTCCTGCCCAGGCAATGCAGCTATGACTGGCGTTGAGGATGCGAATTTTTGCTTCTTCATAAGGCAGGACAGATTCAACCATCTCGACGCCGACTTTCTCAAGACGAGGTCGTCCTGCAATAAAGTTATCTTCAATTACCCACTGAATAAACGCTTCGGCCATCACCGGCGCCTGAGACGCTTTGCCCATGTATTGCTCAACGCGTACGGCTACATCTGGTGAAGGGCGCGGGGTAATGCGGTCGACCATAGTATTGGGGCAGGACGTATTGGCGGCTATCCATTTCAGCAGCTCAGGCTGTTGGCGCAGTGCGAGAAACTGCAATAATCCTTGATGAAAACGGCTGCCATTGTGGCGCAAATTGTCGCAGTTGAGCAACGTCACCGGACCGCCGTTACTGCGTTTACGCTGTTGTAAAATATGGCTAATTGCCCCGTAAATAGTGCGGCACTCGCCCTGCAAGTCGGCACGAATATCGGGGTTAGTTTGGTCAAGATTAAACTGATTATTGAGGTAATAGCCGCTTTCAGTCACGGTAAAAGAGATGACCCGCGTCTCGGGCTTCTCACCTTGGGCAATCAGCTGCGACAGCTCTGCGTCCCAAGGAATGATCTTTTTGATAGAGCTAATGGTTTCATAATGGCGTTCACCGGCCGGGGTCACCGTTTCGAGCACGTATTCACCCTGTTGAGCCGCAAGCGTGTTTAGCAGCGGGGTGGCATCGTCACGAATATTTCCCAGCGCAATCGACCATTGCTCATCACCCGCCTTTATCAGGCGGTGCAGATACCATGCCTGATGCGCGCGGTGAAAGGATCCTGCGCCAATATGCAGCCATACTGCGGATTGTTGGGGCTGAGAGTGATTCATAGTCTGCTCCGTGAGGGTAATGGTGATAAGGTTAATGTAAGGGCTTTAGCTCTTTGCTTGGGCTTTTGCTCAATTGCGGTTAGCATAAATGAACTTTTGCCCGTTAAATGGGCTTTAACTCACAATATTGTTATCTTTCCGTGAAAACACATCACTTGAAATGATGAATGCCGATAAAATGCGGAATCAATACGGAGAGGGCGGAGGTCAGCGATGAGCAAAAATGATAAAAAACTGGACCAGGCCGCGCGCGCAGCATGGATGTATTACGTTGGCGGCCAGACGCAACATGAGATAGCCGAAGCGTTAGGTGTTTCGCGGCAGGTCGCACAAAGACTGGTCGCCAGCGCCATCGAGAGCGGGCTTGTCAGCGTGCATATTTCACACTCGGTCGGCCACTGTATGGCGCTCGAGGCAAAGCTTCGCGAGACTTATGGCCTGAGCTTGTGCCAAGTGGTTCCCGCGCAGGGAATGAGTAAAACGGGATTGTTGCACGCGATTGCGGTAGCCGGTGCAGAAGTCATGGCACAGTTTATTCGCCGTGAGCCGCCGACCATTATCGGCGTAGGTTCCGGGCGCACTTTGAAAGCCGCGATTGATGAACTGGACGACGTTAACTGCCCGCAGCACAGCAGCGTTTCTTTAATAGGCGCCATTGCTGCCGACGGCTCTTGTACTCGCTACGATGTTCCGCTGCTGATGGCCGAAAAAACGCAGGGGCGCTATTTCATTTTGCCCGCCCCCCTGTTCGCCGACAGTGAACAGGATCGTGAAAGCTGGTGTAATCATCGTATCTATCGCACCGTGAGTGAGAAAGCCAGTCAGGCAGACGTGACTTTTACCGGCATTGGCACTATTGCGGCCGACTGTCCGCTGCATCAGGATGGCTTTCTCACTTTGGAGCAGATTGAAAAACTCACCGCTTCCGGCGCGGTGGGCGAAATGGTCGGGCACTTCATGGGGGCGGACGGGCAGCGAATCGACAGTGAGCTTAACGCGCGTTTGACCAGCGTAAGCTTGGTGTCAAAGCCGGATAAACCGGTTATTGCTCTGGCGGGCGGGGAGGAGAAGCATCGTGCGATACGCGCGGCGCTTAAAGGCGGCTGGATTAGCGGATTGGTCACTGACGAACTGAGCGCGATGGCAATTTTGGAATAACGGCACGGTTGAAATACGAGCAACTAAAACGCCGCGTACCTAGGCAGTGTGGCGTATTGTTACCGCCACACTGCCCGAGTAAAGCAGAATGAATCAGTGCAGGACGCTGCCTTCGGTCATTGCCGAGTCGGCAAACTGCTTGCCGTAGCGGCGCAGAGTGTAAATAGCAACGCCAAGACCTACAAGGGCGAAGGCGCCACCGACGAAGCCCACGTCCGACATATTCAGGTAGATACTCACCTGACTCCCCAGCAGAGCACCGCCGCCAATCGCGATATTAATAATGCCCGACAGCAGCGACATGGCGACGTCGGTAGCATCCGAGGCCATCGACAACACCTTAACCTGTAGACTCAGGCCAATCATGGTCATCGCCATGCCCCAGAAGAGCGACAATATCACCAGGCTGTTGGTGTTAAACGACAGCGGCAGCAGCAGTACCAGACTCAGGAACAGCACCGCTACGGCGCTAATAAGCACGCCTGACGGAAACTTGTGATTCAGCCGGGTAAAGATGTAGCTGCCCACGATGCCCGCCAATCCAAACAGCAGCAGCAACAGCGTGGTGAAGTTTGCACCGATCCCGGACACTTTCTGCAGGAATGGCTCAATGTAGCTGTACGCAGTATAGTGCGCGGCAAAAACGATCACCGTAAGCAGGTACATCAGCATCAAAGCCGGGCGTTTAAACAGTTCTGGCACGCTTTTCAACGAGCCAGAATTGTTGCTTGGCAGCGGCGGCAGCAGTTTTGCCAGCAGGATCAGCGTGACCAGGGCAACGGCACCGATAATAAGGAACGTACTGCGCCAGCCAAGAAGCTGCCCAATGACGCGGCCCAGCGGTAATCCCAGCACCATTGCCAGCGCAGTACCGGTAGTCAACAAACCCAGCGCCTGCGCTTTTTTGCCCGGAGGCGCAACGCGCAGCGCCAACGACGCGGTGATCGACCAGAAAATGGCGTGCGACAACGCTATGCCCACACGCGAAATCATCAACGTCATAAAACTCCAGGCAAAGCCGGAGAGAATATGGCTGGCTATGAACACTACAAAGAGGCCGATGAGCAGCTTGCGACGTTCCAGTTTGCCTGTTAGCAGCATCAACGGCAGCGAGAACAGACCGACGACCCACGCATAGACGGTAAGCATTATGCCAGCCTGTGCCGCGGTCATTGAGAAGCTTTGTGCAATATCCGTCAACAGACCCACGGGCACAAATTCAGTGGTATTAAAGATAAATGCTGCCAGCGTCAGACTCAGTACTCTGAACCAACCCTGTGAGCGAGAAGACATCGTTGTTTGCATAAATTAAAAACCAAGAAAAAGGGATAAGCAGTAATTTGAACCCAAGCCACGAGGCTGAACTCTGCGAAGATTTTGCAACCAGACTAGTGTGCTTTTCTTATCGGGAAAAGCGCGATAAGGCCTAGAGCGTAGCAGATAAAAACGTGATCTAACGCACATTTTCAATTTATTTTACGCTTCGGACCGCGCCTTTGTCGTTCATTTCTTACCTCGTTGCATCAACTGCCTTGATGAGTTTGCCTCAACGATACGCGTGAGTGCGCTTTTCTGGAATACCTATTCCAGACCCTATGCCGATAAATTGCAGACATTGAGTCCATGACACGCCTAAAAAAACCTTCATTAGGAGCGGTTGTTATGGGTAAAACACTTGAAGAGATGTTGGCGAAAGAGAAATCGGACGTTGTCGCAAAAGCGCAGGCTGGCGCAGAAGAAATTCTAATCAGCATTAATCATGGTGAGCTGCGTGAGCGGGTGCAGAAAACGCAGGTTGAAATGGCACTGGCTGTAGGCATTAAACAGCCCACCGAAGCGGGCATGGAAAAGCCTGGCATGAACCTCAAAATGTCTTCCCTGAAACGCCACATTGAGGCAGCAGCAGGAAAGCCTCGGCTTGAGGTCGACCTTCCAGACGGCACTCACTAGGGTTTTACGGTGTAAATTGCACATCCGCTGTACGCTTCAACGATAAGGGTATTTCTGCAACGCCGGCAGTGCTTCAATTTGCTCTGTGAGCTTTACGATATGCGGGAAGTCATAGTCGGCAAACACTTGCGGGATTTTCGACTGGATAAAGCTCCACACCACGGCGGTGGTCACTGAAACTTGGTCGATGCGCTCGGATGCCTTCCTTGCCGCTAGGGCAGAATCCCAACCTTTACAGGCGGCCAGTAGCTGCTGGGTAACGCGATCAACCCAAGGCTGATGCTGTTTTTCATCGGGCCGCAGCTTGTGTTCATAAACGAACTGCACCGCTTTTTCGCTGGCCGCCAGCGCCAGTCCTAAAAGCTGTAAATCTTCGGCCAACCTCTCTGCACCTTGTGGCAGAAGCTTATGCTCGGGCGCCGCCAGCGTTTCGAAGAAGTCAATAATCAGCGTTGACTCCATTAAACGTTGACCATTTTCCAACTCTAAGGTCGGTGCTTTTACGACCGGGTTGATTTTGATGAATTCGTCAAAATGAGTAAACACCGACAACGGACGATGTTCAAACTTCACGCCATAAAGTTCAAGCGAAACGGCCACGCGACGAACGTAGGGTGAATCCAGCATACCGTACAATTTCATTGGCTCTCCTGCCTGCTGTAAAAGTTAAGTTGATAGTATTGCGAACAAATCTAAAAGTACAAGGGAACACGTTATACTCGAATTTAACTTTATTACTGAGGAGCCGGAACGATGGAGCTAGACTGGCACAGTGCAGTTCTTACTCGTGCGACGATCGTGGATAAAAATTATAAAAACACACAGAACGTGCGTCGCTTCCTGGTTGAGCAATGCGGGGAGAGCTTTCGGTTCGATCGTGATTTTATGGCCTGGATAAAAAATGATACTCAAAAAACCTTGGGTGATGTGGTAGAGGAATGGAAGCGCAGGCAGTGAGGGGCTATCTAAACTGTCGTCTCAACGCCTGCAAGGCGCATCCTTAGGCAAATAGGGATTGTTGTCGTGCTGTTAGGCGTCGAGAATTTTCTATCGCAGTATTTGATTCATTCACCGCAGGCACGCGAGTTCAGACTTTCCGAGCGGCCGACGATCTCCAATTGAATCAAACACGCCCTAAGCACGCCGAACGCATCCTGGCACTGGCGTTCATCCACGCAGGCGTAGCCTAACAGCAGTCCGCGTCGCTCTTGCTGATGCATATAATATTGCGACAAAGGCCGTACTTTAACGCCACGCTGAAGTGCCAGAGCGGCAACAGCCACATCGTCACAGCCCGCAGGGAGATTTATGACCAGATGCAACCCTGCTTCATGATTAACCCGCGGCATAAAATCCTCGCCTAAATAGCGTTCAATCAAACGGGTCAAAAAACGGCGTCGCTGGCTGTAGAGTTTACGCATACGGCGAATATGCGCTACGTAATGTCCTTTTTGAATAAATTCTGCCAGCGCCCGCTGCACCAGCAGGTGTCCACCTCGATATAGCTCCGCCGCTGCCACCCGCAGAGGTTGCGCTAATGCTTTTGGCACCACCAGATAACCAAGGCGCAGTGCCGGATAGAGCGTTTTACTGAAGGTGCCCATGTAAATGACCGGCGCGTCAGGTTCAAAACCTTGCAGCGAGGGAAAGGGCTGACCTGCAAAACGAAATTCACTGTCATAGTCATCTTCGACTAGCCAGGTTTTATGTTTTCGCGCCAAATCTAGCAGCTGTTTTCGCCGTTCAAGGCTGAGATGTACGCCAAGAGGATATTGATGTGAAGGCGTAACAAAAATCATTTTCGGCGCGCTGGTTCGCGGCGGTAGATCAGGGACAATGCCCTGTTCATCGACTGACATTGCCATAATTTTCAGCCCGTTGATGCGCAAAAGATTACGTGTCCCCCAATAACCCGGTTCTTCTATCCATGCCATATCGCCCGGATCGCACAGCACACGTGTCACCAAATCCACGGCCTGATGAATGCCTTCGGTGATGATGATTTGATCAGCATCCGCCCGAACTGAACGTGCAACGCTGAGATATTCTGCCAACGCCTGACGCAGATGCGGGCAACCGCCATTACTGCTGTAGATCAGCCTGTCTATATCAGGCTCTCGATTAAGCCGCGCTTGAATTTGGCTGAAAAGTTTATGTGGAAACTGGGTGACATCAGGGGCTCCTGGCACAAAGGCACCCCATTGATACGGTGAGGCGTTGGCGTGCCCTAATAGCGATGCACCACGCTTGGAGATAGCGGCTCTTTTAGCGATGAGCGGCAGGCTGATATCGTCACTGCGCGGGCTATTTAAACACCTTTCCGGCAACGTCTCGGCTACCCAGGTGCCGCTTCCGGTTCGCGCAGTGACGTAACCCTGTGACATCAAATTTTCATAGACGTTAAGAACGGTATTGCGAGATACCGACAGCTCGCGGGCCAAATCGCGCGTAGCCGGTAATCGCGTGGCGCGTGGAAATATCCCTTCAACGATCGCAGCCTGCATACAGGTTAGCAGACGTTGTTGCAACGTCCCTTCCGGTAAAGACTGCAAACGTCCTAATACATGATCGGCGTACAAACTCCGCAATTGGATCCCCCCTTTTCTACAGAAGTGGCTCTGGCAACAAACCTTAGCACAGGGATAAATAAGCGTGTTTGTCGTGATTTGTAAAGACCCCTATTGTTAAGGAAAAATTATGGATGGTAAGAATAGCCAATTGCAACAGCGCAAAGATGACGCACTCCCACGCGGCACCGGAAATCTTTGCCAGTGGTATGTCGAACAAGCAGAAAACGCTACGATTCGTGACGTTGAGGGTAACAGCTGGATTGACTTTGCAGGCGGTATCGCGGTGCTGAACACCGGCCATCGCCATCCACGCATTGTTAAGGCGATAGTAGATCAGTTAGATAAATTTACGCATACTGCATTTCAGGTCACGCCTTATGAGAGCTATGTTGCGTTGGCAGAACGCATTAACAGCGTGGTGCCTATTGCCGGTAAAGCCAAAACTGCCTTCTTTTCGACCGGTGCCGAAGCGGTAGAGAATGCCGTTAAAGTGGCACGCGCAGCAACACGTCGTCACGGCATTATTACTTTTGGCAACGCCTTTCACGGCCGCACCTTCATGACCCTGGCTATGACAGGTAAAGTCGCGCCTTATAAACGTGACTTTGGTCCAATGCCCGCATCCGTTTGGCATGCGCGTTATCCGAATGGGGTAACCGGCATCAGCGTTGAAGATGCTCTTGCCAGCCTGCAGGATATCTTCACGCAGGATATTGCACCGCAAGACGTGGCGGCGATTGTGCTGGAGCCGGTGCAGGGGGAGGGGGGCTTTCACATTGCTCCGCCAGAGTTCCTTACTCACCTACGTAATCTGGCCGATGAACACGGTATTCTGCTGATTGCCGATGAAGTGCAAACGGGCTTCGCGCGCACCGGAAAACTCTTTGCGATGGACCATTACGATGTCAAACCCGACTTGATCACCATGGCAAAAAGTCTGGCAGGCGGCATGCCGCTGTCGGCGGTAAGTGGTCGTGCAGAGGTCATGGACGCACCAGGTCCCGGTGGCCTTGGTGGCACTTACGCTGGAAACCCGCTGGCAATAGCGGCAGCGCATGCGGTGCTTGATGTTATCGACGAAGAGCAGCTCTGTGAACGTTCGATACGACTCGGCGCTCAGTTGGTCGATTTCCTAAGCAGTGCGCGTGCCAACTGCTCCGCCATTACTGATATCCGCGCACTGGGCTCGATGGTCGCCGTGGAGTTTTCACAGGCGAAAACGGCTCAGGCAATTCAGCAACAGGCAATGGCACAGGGTTTGCTGCTGTTGACCTGTGGTCCAAAGGGTAACGTGATCCGTTTCCTCTATCCGCTCACTATTCCTGATGCGCAGTTCAGCAAGGCGTTGGACATCCTCAGCGGTGTATTGAACCCCTATCAGGATTCATAGACCTTCCTCAATTTGCCCAGCCCGCGCTGCGGTCTGGGCGACTCACCTGCCGCCGCCGAGTTGTAGGGTGCGCAACCCGAGAGACAATCTGGAGAATAACAATGAGTTCACAGAATGCCGATGTGCTGGCGCAAGGCCTAAAGCCGCGTCATGTACGGATGTTATCAATTGCCGGCGTCATTGGTGCCGGACTGTTTGTCGGTTCCGGCCATGCGATCGCTGAAGCGGGCCCCGCAGTATTGCTGGCTTACATCGCGGCCGGTGCGCTGGTGGTATTAATTATGCGCATGTTGGCTGAAATGGCGATTGCCTCACCCGATTCTGGATCCTTCTCCTCCTACGCCGACAAATCATTGGGCCGCTGGGCTGGCTTCACCATTGGCTGGCTTTACTGGTGGTTCTGGGTGTTGGTTATTCCGCTCGAAGCCAACGCGGCAGGCACGATTTTACACAGCTGGTTCCCGCAGGTTGAAATCTGGGAATACACGCTGGCGATCACCACTTTCCTGACGGTGACCAATCTGTTTAGCGTGAAGAATTACGGTGAATTCGAGTTTTGGTTTGCACTACTGAAAGTGGTGGCTATTGTCGCTTTCCTGATTGCGGGCAGTCTGGCGATAATGGGTCTCATGCCCGGTAGCAGCACCAAGGGTATTTCAAATCTTTATGCTACCCAGGGCTTTATGCCAAACGGTATCAGTGCGGTACTGGCGGCCATTCTCACGACGATGTTCTCATTTATGGGCACCGAAATTGTCACTATCGCTGCCGCCGAATCGCGCGAGCCAAAAAAACAGATCACCCAAGCCACCAATTCGGTTATCTGGCGCATCACGCTGTTCTATCTGCTGTCTATTTTCATCGTGGTTGCCCTGGTACCCTGGAATACGCCCTCGCTGATGAAGGCGGGTTCGTATCAAACCGCGATGGAAATGATGAATGTTCCGTATGCGCGCCAAATCGTCGATGTGGTGGTGCTGATAGCGGTGTGTAGCTGCCTTAACTCTGCACTCTACACGGCATCTCGCATGCTTTATTCGCTATCACGTCGTCAGGATGCACCCGCCGCAGCTTCCCGCACCACGCGCAGCGGTACGCCTTGGGTTGCCGTTATCGCCTCGACTGCTGCCGCATTTCTTGCGGTGATTTGTAACTATCTGGCACCCGCCGCAGTCTTTGAATTCCTGCTCGCAAGTTCAGGCGCCATTGCTTTGCTGGTCTATCTGGTGATTGCCGCCTCACATTTGGTGCTGCGAAAAAAACGCGAGGCGTGCGGCGAAACACTGAGCTACCGCATGTGGCTATTCCCAGGATTGACGTGGGCGACCATGACGTTCATCGTCGGAATACTCATCGCGATGCTGTTCAATCCGCAACACCGTCCTGAAATCATTGCTACTGGTCTGTTAACGCTCGCCGTACTGGTCACCAGCCGTATTGTGCATCACAAACGTTCGGCGTGTAAAAATGAGGAAGCGAACGAGGAAGCATTGGCGCTGCGTTCATAACGCTGGATACGCTTGGCAAGAAGCCCGCTTAAGTTTCCTTAAGCGGGCTTCTCTAATGACTGACGGTGAGCTAAATTCCTTTGTGTTCTTTCTTTTATTCCCTGAATCCATTACCCAAGGGGGTAGGTTCGGGAGGATCTTAATGCATTACAAATGAGTGCCAAAGGCCCATTCATCATTTCAGTTTTGATCATACTCTCGTCATGGCAACAACTGATGGAAAATGCGAAACCGTGTAAATAATCGGCCAGCAAATCTAGGCCGTCTTTTTCGGTTTTTTTGGGTAGAGCTAAAGGAGAAACTGTAGTGGCATAGTTAATTTAGCCACCTGAATAGAGGTGATATCATCGCCTCATAGTCAAAACAGGTGACATTATGACCGCACGTAACAGACGCAATTTTAGCCCCGAGTTTCGCCTCGAAGCTGCCCAGCTTGTACTCGATCAGCATTACACCGTTGGCGGGCAACAAAGTTAATGAAAGAACTTAATCTCATCAGTTGTCAGCAGCCTGGTCATCAATATAAAAAGGCGTCTAAGGAACACGTAGAGATCCCCAATTATCTGGAACGCCAGTTTCCCCGTAACAGAGCCTAATAAGGTCTGGTGCAGTGATGTGACTTATATCTGGGCGGGTAAACGCTGGGCTTATTTAGCCGTTGTGCTTGATCTATTTTCCCGGACTCTGCACTGACAGGTAAAGCGCTGTCCATGGCCTGGGAAGCGCGAGGAAAGCCCGCTAATTTGCTTTATCACTCGGATCAAGGCAGCCACTATACCAGCTGGAATTTCAGACAGTTACTGTGGCGACATCAGATAAAGCAAAGCCTGAGTCGCAGAGGGAGTTGCTGGGATAACAGCCCCATGGAACGTTTTTTTAGAAGTCTGAAAACGGAGTGGGTACCGGATAATGGATACGTTAATTTTAGCGAAGCCAGGACAGCGATAACGAATTACATAACGAGATATTACAGCCAGCTCAGACCTCACTAATATAATGGTGGTTTGACGCCAAATGAATCAGAGAGATTGTTCTGGAAAAACTCTAAAGCCGTGGCCAGTTTTGCTTGACCACTACACGTCCCCAAGGCCAGATCAGGCTGGCCAGTGGCGAAGATATGCATCATTTCCTGACTCAGTGCTGATTAAGTCAGTCTTGTAGCTGTCCGATCTTCGCTCTCAGCAGACCTTCAGCGTCACGTGTTAGTCTGGGACATTGTTTACCCACGTAGCCATGGGGTTATCGTAAGTCCTGTGAGCAACCCTTCAGGGCTAAGCAGACGAGTAACTGTTTGCCCCCAAGGCTCCATGCGGTTAGCCACCAACAGGCGATAACCCTTCTCGCTCAAAATGCGGGTAGCTGAATCGAGATCCTGTACCTCATATTCAATCCATCCCTGCGGAATTGGGTATTCGGTTGGCCACTGGTCAGCGCCAAAACATGAATTTGCGGCCTGTGATAACGGCCAGACGGCAAAATGCTTAACGCCCTTCAGCATACTTTCTTCCGAAAGCAGGTAATCGCAGTTACCCTCCATTGGCTTAAGCGGTAGACCGAGTACCTGCACATAAAATTCGGAGCTGGATTCAGTATTCTGCGAGATGGGGCCAACCCCAGCGATAAACAAGACTTCAATTCCTGCTAAATTCTGCGACATGCCTGCTTACCTAATTGTCTGAAATTGGCTCTTAAATTTATACTATGACTAACTGAATCACCACGTCTAATATCGACCCGTTGAACTCACAGCCAAAAGCGGACATTACGAACAGTAAAGTTAGTTAATCAAGGGGGAGCAGGTCAACGGCATCAGCCTCAAAGAGTTTTAATGTGATCTAAAGCGTCGAGGTCTCTAAGATATTTTCCATCCTCATGAGGGGGACGCCCAAACAAACGTCTACATTCACGGCTAAACTGAGAAGGGCTACCGGCAGTAACCGGTGGGGAGATCCCCGTGCAAGATTACTACAGGGTGCTGACTGGCAGGCAAACCGGATTAAGGTTTATCGTTCTTTGGGGCACCCGACAGACCCGCAGGAAGCAATAAAATCTCTGGGTCATCAGCTTGATAGTCGTTACAGACAGGTTGCTGCACGTCTTGGCGAAAATGAGGCTCTCGAACTCGATGTTTCTGGCCCGAAGCCCCGGTTGACAATTTCTCCCCTCGCCAGTCTTGATGAGCCGGACAGTCTGAAACGACTGAGCAAAATGGTCAGTGATCTGCTCCCTCCGGTAGATTTAACGGAGTTGCTGCTCGAAATTAACGCCCATACCGGATTTGCTGATGAGTTTTTCCACGCCAGTGAAGCCAGTGCCAGAGTTGATGATCTGCCTGTCAGCATCAGCGCCGTGATGATGGCTGAAGCCTGTAATATCGGTCTGGAACCACTAATCAGATCAAATGTTCCTGCACTGACCCGACACCGGCTGAACTGGACAAAAGCGAACTATCTGCGGGCTGAAACTATCACCAGTGCTAATGCCAGACTGGTTGATTTTCAGGCAACGCTGCCACTGGCACAGATATGGGGTGGAGGATAAGTGGCATCTGCAGATGGAATGCGCTTTGTTACGCCGGTCAGAACAATCAATGCCGGACCAAACCGCAGATACTTTGGTAATAACAGAGGGATCACCTGGTACAACTTTGTGTCCGATCAGTATTCCGGCTTTCATGGCATCGTTATACCGGGGACGCTGAGGGACTCTATCTTTGTGGCTGGCAGAACTGGTGACCAAAGGACATCTGAGACCATTAAAAGAGGCGTCAGAAGCAGAAAACGTTGCTTACGTGAGTTTTCGTTCCACTGAGCGTCAGACCCCTAAAGCTACCATCTCCTGACTACACCGCCAGATGCCTTTCGAAAATGCCCACAGCTCCGTTGGAGCCATTATTTCCGTTATATTCTCTATCAGGCCGTACATGTTATTATTAATCAGTCATCGTAAACCACATGGTGGTTGAACTATGGGACTCAATGTTCCACACATAAATAGTAAACTTAATTTATTCCTATACGGGATAAATTATTTTATGAACAGAAAAAGCATAGTGAGAAACAGTCCCATTAAACTGATAAAGGTGGCACGCTTCATTCATAAGTGAAGTATAAAGAGACTCCCCCATCACCTTCTGGAATAATGCCCTATTTAAATATATTAAATCATAAAATTTAAACTGTCTCTTTAATTCTTCATCGAAATTATAAAAACCGTCAATAACAAAACCGCTTTCAGTCAATGCTACGCATAATGGATCGACCTTTACAAGCTTGCTATCTGGATATGTTTTCATCCAGTTAGTGAAGGCCATCCGTCCACCAGGTTTCATAACTCTTGAAAGTTCTTTGCTGAGTTGATTATAGTTACTAGCGTGCTGAACGCAATCCAGACCAACTAGAATATCCAGGCTATTGCTGTTGTAAGGCAAATGGTTGAAATCCGCCACATCAAAATTAATTTTTTTATCAAAATGATTATTTTTAGCCATGTTAATTGCAACGGGGCTTATATCTGTTGCAGTCAAAGAACAGTTTAAGGCGTCAGATAATAACT
>NZ_MRWD01000066.1 GCF_002093625.1 Rouxiella silvae
ATTAAATATTTATACCGCCTCCATCAACAAAGTATTATTTAAGTCAAATATTGAATTAAAATAATAGCCTCATAATGACGGGCGTTATTAAAATGAACATTACTCAGAAATATTAATGCCCGAAACGGGCAATTAATAAACAGCAGTTATTGTTTTGAACAAAGGCTTGAAGGGTTTTAGCGGGAATAGTTTAGTTTAAAAACGTCGTTAGATGATTAGGCGGCGTGGAGAGCGCCGCCTATAAGATAACAAAAACGGTTTCCTGCTAACTTTCTGCAACGTCTCTGAACTGTGCCGCATGCAACGCAGCATAACGTCCACCGAGCGCCAACAGCGCGTGATGACTCCCCTCCTCAATAATCCCTTCTTTATCGACAACCACAATACGATCTGCATTTTGGATAGTTGCCAGACGGTGCGCGATAACCAGTGTGGTTCTGCCCTCGGAAAGCTCGGCAAGAGATTGCTGAATCGCCTGCTCGGTTGCGGTATCCAGCGCCGACGTGGCTTCATCAAGGATAAGAATGGGTGGATTCTTTAAAAAGATCCGCGCAATCGACAGACGCTGCTTTTGACCACCGCTCAGCTTAACGCCGCGCTCGCCAATAATCGTCTCCATCCCCTGCGGTAAGTCGGCAATCATCTCATCGAGGCGCGCTCTTCTTGCCGCTTCCCACACGTCAGCATCGCTGGCCTCGAGCTTGCCATAAAGGATGTTTTCGCGGATTGTGCCACCAAAAAGAAACACGTCCTGTTGAACGATGCCGATATTATTACGCAGTGAGCTTTGGGTCATATTACGGATGTCGATGCCATCGATAGTGATACTGCCGTTGCTAACGTCATAGAAGCGAGGCAACAGTGAGCACAGCGTCGTTTTACCCGCCCCTGAAGGGCCAACAAAGGCCAGCGTTTCACCGGCCACGATAGTCAGATTTATTCCGTCAAGAATTTTGCTCGCCGGGGTATAGCCAAACACCACGTCGCGATAGCAAATATTGCCCTTCAGATGTGCAACCTCTACCGCGTCCTGCTTATCAACAATATCCGGATCGGTATCAATAAGCTGAGTAAAGCGCTTAAATCCTGCAATCCCTTTTGGATAGCTTTCCATTACCGAGGTGATTTTATCTACCGGTCGAAAGAAGACTTCCACTAGCAACAGGAAACCCACGAAACCGCCGTAGCTCAACGTACCGTCAACCACGTACCAGGTTCCGGCAATCATCACTACCAGTTGCACCAGGCGGGTACTTAAATAACTGAGAGTTATACTGGCAGTCATGATGCGGTAAGCGCGCAGCTTGGTGGTGCGATAATTTGCGTTGTCAGTAGCAAACAGCTTTTCTTCATGACTCTCGTTGGCAAACGCCTTTACTACGCGGATGCCACCAATGCTTTCGGCGACGCGAGCATTGAAATTCCCCACCTGACCAAACAGTCTGCGCCAAGTTTCGGTCATCTGTGCCCCATAGCGCCCTACCAGCCAGGCCATAAACGGCACGATGATAATTGTCATCAGCGCCAGCTGTAGGTGGACGGTAGCCATCAGGATAAACGCGCCGATAAAAGTCATGATGGCAATAAACAGGTCTTCCGGCCCGTGGTGCGCCACCTCGCCCACTTCCTCCAGATCTTTGGTGACGTGAGTAATAATGTGACCGGTCTTAGTATTGTCGTAATAGCGGAAAGACAGCTTCTGTAGATGATTAAAAGCCTGAGTGCGCATGTCGGTTTCAATGCCCACCCCCAGCGCGTGTCCCCAATAGTTCACAATGGCCATCAGCCCGGTATTGAGCAGATAAATGGCCAGCAGAGCGACCGCCGCCGTCAGGATAAGCACCCAGTCATGGGCAGGCAGCAGCTTGTCGATGAACAACTTCACCGCCATCGGAAAGCCGAGCTCCAATAAGCCGCCCAAAATGGCGCAGCCGAAATCGAGGTAGAACAACTTTTTATACGGTCTGTAGTAGGAGAAAAAACGGCGGAGCATCATGCATCCTTTAATTGAAATTAATTATTGGTTCAGATTCTAAATGAAAATGGTTATCAATATTAATATTTGTTTAAGGAGCACGCATAAAGTATCGGGATAGGAGAATTGGCGGCTTGCGGAATGAATAAATAATCAAACAAATCAGAACGTTCTCTTCCCTCGCTGCCTTCCCTCGATGAAAACAGCGGAAGATGGCAGCGAGGGAGTGACGTTTGCACTCAGCGACGATTACGCACGAGCTGGTAGCGACGGGTGAGGTATTCCACCGGCGCGCTCCAGATATGCACCAGTCGGCAGAACGGGAACACCAGAAACAGCGTCATGCCGAGCACCATGTGCAGGCGAAAAATCAGTGCAACGCCGTCAAGATGCGCCGAGGCACTGCCTTGGAAGGTCACGACCGCCTGCGCCCAACCGACCAGTTTCATCATTTCGCTGCCGTCCATATGCTGCGCCGAAAAAGGAATGGTGCCCAGACCGAGACAAACCTGCAGGACCAGCAGCGCAATAATTAGAATATCGCCCATGCTTGAAGTGGCCCGCACACGGCTGTTGGTCAAGCGTCGCTTAAGCAACATCGCGCCGCCCACCAAGGTCATAAGGCCACAAATCCCCCCCGCCACCATCGCCAACTGCTGCTTGGCGGCAATCGACAGGAACGGCTCATACATCCAGTGCGGCGTTAGCATGCCCACAAAATGTCCGAAAAATATGCCGATAATGCCGATGTGAAAAAGCGGTGAGGCAATGCGCAGCCCTTTTTTGTCAAGCAGCTGGCTGGATCCAGCGCGCCAGCTGTATTGCCCGTAGTCATAGCGCAGCCAGCTGCCTACCAAAAATACCGTGCCGGCAATATAGGGATAAATATCAAAAAAGAAGGTATTGAGGAAACTCATGGGCGTGACTCCCCGACGTTAACGGCGTCAGAATTTACGTCAAGATTGATGTACTGCGGCGCTACAGCACCGGCAAAGCGTTGGCTATGGGCCTTTTCTTCATCACTGATGCAGCCCTGCTCGCCGAGAAATTTGATTTGCTCCTCTTCCCAGACGGCGTCCAGAGCCTGCGGCGTATCATCGCGGCTCTCATTTCGCAGCTTTTCGGTGACGTCCTCAGCGGTGATTTCTACGCCAGAAAGCGTGAGCAGCAGCTCCAACAGCAGCGCGAAGTGGCTATCGCGCTGCTTAATGCGCGCCGCCAGCAGCGCCAGAATAGGCGCAATATCCACCAACCCCGCTTTGGCTTCGACCTCGGTGAGAGTGGCAAGATATTCAAGATAGAGCGGCAGATAGTCTGGCAGCTCTTTGCAATCCAACACCAGACCGGCGGCGCGGTATTGGTCTAAAAGATCGACCATCGCCTGCCCCCGATCGCGTGACTCACCGTGAACGTGCTCAAACAGCAGCAGTGAAGTGGCGCGTCCACGGTCAAACAGGCTACAGTATTCAGCCTGCCGGTCGAGCAGCTCGGCCGCACAGAACTGGCGTATAAACTCGGCAAGACGGTTGGCTGAGACCTGATCGAGTTCGCTGGTTTCTGCCACCAGCGCCAGCAGCTCATCGCGGTGCGCCCAGAGTGCGTCGTCAGGGTAATCCAGCAGGCGGGCAATGATTTGCAAGGTTTTCATTTTGCGGCTCCTGGCGTACGCGGGCTGACGTCAATGGCGTCGATGCGCTTGCTGTTGAACAGATTAAATTTGCCTTCACTGCCGTGGCAGCCATCGCCAAAGCTGAAACCACAGCTTTTACTTTCAGGAAACGCCTCGCGCGCCAGCTCGCGGTGGCTTGAAGGCACCACAAAACGATCCTCATAGTTGGCAATCGCCAGATAACGGTACATCTCCTGCGCCTGTTCCTGACTCAGGCCGACCTGCTCGAGCGCGGTGGTGTCAGTGACGCCATCGACCGTTTCAGCGCGCTTGAAGTGGCGCATGGCCAGCATGCGTTTCAACGCCAGCAGCACCGGTTGGGTATCACCGGCGGTTAATAGATTGGCTAGATATTGTACCGGTATGCGCAGGCTTTCGACATCCGGCAGTACACCGGTGTGCGGCATGGCGCCTGCGTCAGCGGCGGACTGAATAGGCGACAGCGGCGGCACGTACCACACCATGGGTAAGGTGCGATATTCAGGATGTAGCGGCAGTGCAAGCTTCCATTCCATCGCCATTTTGTACACCGGCGACTGCTGGGCGGCGTCAAGAACCGACTGCGGAATTCCCTGTTTCAGCGCCTCGGCAATCACCTGCGGATCATGCGGATTAAGGAAGATATCCATCTGACTCTGATAGAGATTTTGTTCATTTTCCACGCTGGCGGCCTGCTCAATCCGTTCAGCGTCGTACAGCAACACGCCAAGATAGCGAATGCGGCCCACGCAGGTCTCTGAACACACGGTAGGTTGCCCGGCTTCAATGCGTGGATAGCAGAAAATACATTTCTCCGACTTGCCGCTTTTCCAGTTGAAGTAGATTTTTTTGTACGGACAACCCGTGAGGCACATGCGCCATCCGCGACATTTATCTTGGTCTATCAGTACGATACCGTCCTCATCGCGCTTATAAATAGCGCCGCTCGGACAGGTCGCCACGCAGGCAGGATTGAGACAGTGTTCGCACAGCCGTGGCAAATACATCATGAAGGTGTTTTCGAACTCGCCATACATCTCTTTCTGCATATTAGCAAAATTGCTGTCGGCCGAACGGGTCGAAAACTCGCCGCCGAGGTCGTCCTCCCAGTTGGGCCCGCCGACGATTTTATCCATTCTTTGGCCGGTAATCAGCGAACGCGGACGCGCAATAGGCTGATGCTTGCCCGCTTTAGCGTTGTGTAAATGCTGATAGTCGAAGTCAAACGGCTCGTAATAGTCGTCGATTTCAGGCATGTGGGGATTCACGAAGATTTTTGACAACAACTGCAACTTATTGCCCATTCTCGGCTGAAGTCTGCCGCTGATTTTACGGATCCAGCCGCCCTTCCATTTCTGCTGATTTTCCCAGTCGTTGGGGAAACCGATGCCTGGTTTAGTTTCAACGTTGTTGAACCAGCCATACTCGACGCCTTCACGGCTGGTCCAGACGTTTTTACAGGTCACGGAGCAAGTGTGGCAGCCAATGCATTTATCTAGGTTCAAAACCATGCCAACCTGTGAACGAATTTTCATTTAACACTCCCCTGCACGCTGTCATTGCCTTCGCCGTCTAACCAGTCAATACGGCTCATTTTTCGCACCACCACAAAGTCGTCGCGGTTTGAACCCACGGTGCCGTAGTAGTTGAAGCCATATGACTGCTGAGCATAGCCGCCAATCATATGCGTCGGTTTTGGCGTGACGCGAGTGACCGAGTTGTGAATGCCGCCGCGCTGCTGGGTGATTTCCGAACCGGGGATATTCACCAGACGCTCCTGCGCGTGGTACATCATGGTCATGCCTGACGGAACCCGCTGGCTAACCACCGCCCGCGCGGTCAGTGAGCCGTTGGCGTTAAACGCTTCAATCCAATCGTTATCAGTGATGCCCAACTGGCGGGCATCGTCTTCACTGAGCCAGACAATCGGCCCCCCGCGCGACAGCGTTAACATCAGCAGATTGTCGCTGTAGGTCGAATGGATGCCCCATTTCTGATGCGGCGTGATGAAATTCAGCGCCATTTCGGGGTTGCCATTGGGCTTGGCGTTCAAATATGGCTGTGCAGCACGGGTATCAATTGGCGGACGATAGACCAGCAAACTTTCGCCAAAGGCGCGCATCCATTCGTGATCTTGATAAATCTGCTGGCGGCCGCTCAGCGTGCGCCAAGGAATGAGCTCATGCACGTTGGTATAACAGGCGTTATAAGAGACGTGTTCGTCTTCAAGACCCGACCAGGTTGGGCTAGAAATTATCTTGCGCGGCTGCGCCTGAAGGTCGCGGAAACGGATTTTCTCGTCTTCTTTATTCAGTGCAAGATGGCGATGGTCAATGCCGGTAAATTCGCCCAGCGCCTGCCAGGCTTTAACCGCCACCTGACCGTTGGTTTCTGGAGCCAGCGTCAGAATAATTTCTGCCGCGTCGATCGCCGTCTCAATCTTCGGGCGCCCCGTTGCCACACCGGTGGACTGGGTATAGTTAAGCTTTTTCAACAGTTCAATTTCACTGTCGGTATTCCAGTTAATGCCCTTACCACCATTGCCCAATTTATCGAGTAACGGACCCAACGCGGTAAATCGCGCATAAGTGTTGGGATAATCGCGCTCAACCGCCACAAGATGCGGGGCAGTAACGCCCGGAATGAGGTCGCACTCCCCCTTTTTCCACTCCTCAACGCCCAACGGCTGGGCCAGTTCGGCGGCAGAGTCATGTTGAATCGGTAATGTCACCAAGTCCGTTTCTACCCCTAAATGCCCAACACAAACGCGTGAAAACTCCTTTGCCAGGCCTTTATAGATGTCCCAGTCGCTTTTCGATTCCCACGCTGGGTCAACGGCGGCAGAAAGCGGATGAATAAAGGGATGCATATCCGAGGTATTCATGTCGTCTTTCTCATACCAAGTGGCAGTCGGCAGCACAATGTCGGAGTAAAGACAGGTGCTCGACAGGCGAAAATCGAGCGTAACCACCAAATCCAGCTTGCCTTCGCCGCCCTTGTCCTGCCATTCCACCTCTTCCGGCAGTGTTTCGCCCTGAATACCGAGATCTTTACCTTGAATGCCATTTTCTGTACCGAGTAGATACTTGAGTAGGTATTCATGACCCTTACCGGAGGAGCCTAACAAGTTGGATCGCCAGACAAAAAGATTACGCGGATAGTTTTGCGGCGCGTCCGGCTGCTCTGCGGCAAAGCGAATACTGCCGTTTTTCAGGCTATCGACGGTGAAATCCTGCAAATTTTGCCCCGCTGACTGGGCCATTTTCGCCAGATTCAACGGATTGACGTTGAGCTGAGGCGCAGAAGGCAGCCAGCCCATTCTTTCGGCCCGTACATTGAAGTCGATCAAGCTACCGGTAAAACGAGACGCGTCGGCCAAAGGCGAAAGCAGCGACTGTGGTGCCACCGTTTCATAGCGCCACTGGCTTGAATGGTTATAAAAGAAGGAGGTCCCGTTCATCTGACGTGGCGGTCGCTGCCAGTCCAGGCCAAAGGCCAGCGGTTGCCAACCGGTTTGCGGACGCAGTTTTTCCTGCCCAACATAGTGCGCCCAGCCGCCCCCGCTTTGGCCTACACAGCCGCAGAAGATCAGCATGTTAATGAGGCCGCGGTAGTTCATGTCCATGTGATACCAGTGATTCAATCCCGCGCCGACGATTATCATCGATCGTCCGTGGGTTTTATCGGCGGTATCGGCAAACTCACTGGCAATACGAATAATATTTTGCTGTGACACGCCGGTGATTTTTTCGGCCCACGCCGGACTGTAGGCTTTTACGTCATCAAAGCTTTGCGCACAGTTTTCGTCACCTAGACCGCGTTCAATGCCGTAGTTCGCCAGCGTCAGGTCGTATACGCTAGCGACCTGCGCCTCCGTGCCGTCTGCCAAACGAATACGTTTGACCGGCAGCTTGTGCAGCAGAATTTCTTCCAGCGCCACACTGCTGAAATGCTCGTGTGTAATACCCCCAAAATAGGGGAAGCCCACTTCAACCACGTCGTCGTGCTGGCCAAGCAGGCTCAGCGCCAGCTTAACCTCCTGCTGGTCTTTTCCTTCCCGTGCTTCAAGATTCCACTGCCCTTTCTCTCCCCAGCGGTAGCCTATCGAGCCTAGCGGTGAAACCAGCTCACCGTGGTGTTCATCAAGCGCGATAGTCTTCCACTGCGGGTTATTTTCCTGGCCCAGATTATCGACCAAGTCCGAGGCACGCAGCATACGGCCGGCGGCAAAATGGCCCCCTTCGCGCGGTTCGAGCAGCACCAGCATCGGCATGTCGGTGTAGCGCCGCACATAATCAATGAAGTAGGTACTCGGATTATCCAGATGGAAAGATTTGAGAATAACGTGCCCCATCGCCAGCGCCAGCGCACTGTCGGTACCTTGCTTCGGCGCTAACCAGTGGTCGCAAAGCTTGGCCACTTCGGCGTAGTCCGGAGTGATGGCGACCGTTTTGGTGCCTTTGTAACGAACTTCACTGAAGAAGTGCGCGTCGGGCGTGCGCGTCTGCGGCAGGTTTGAGCCCCAGGCAATTATGTAGGACGAGTTGTACCAATCGGCCGATTCGGGAACGTCGGTTTGTTCGCCCCACGTCATTGGCGAAGCCGGTGGCAGATCGCAGTACCAGTCGTAAAAGCTCAGGCACACGCCACCAATTAGCGACAGATAGCGCGAACCGGCGGCGTAGGAGACCATCGACATGGCTGGAATAGGCGAAAAACCGAGAATGCGATCGGGTCCAAAGGTCTTGGCGGTATAAACATTGGCGGCAGCAATCAGTTCATTCACTTCCTGCCAGCTCGAACGGACGAACCCGCCGCGTCCGCGCGCCACTTTATAGGTTTTAGATTTCTCGGGGTCGCTGACGATTGAACCCCAGGCATCGACCGGATCGCTGTGCTGAAGCTTAGCCTCACGCCAAAGCTGGATCAGCTTTTTACGCATCAGGGGATACTTCAGGCGATTGGCGCTGTAAAGATACCAGGAGTAGCTTGCGCCACGTGGGCAGCCGCGGGGCTCATGGTTGGGCAAATCTGGACGCGTACGCGGATAGTCGGTCTGCTGAGTTTCCCAGGTGACTAGACCATTTTTGACGTATATTTTCCAGCTACAGGAGCCGGTACAGTTTACGCCGTGGGTCGAGCGCACAATTTTATCGTGCTGCCAGCGGCTGCGATAGCCGTCTTCCCAGTCACGATTAGTGTTTAGCGTTTGTCCGAGCCCATCGGCAAACGGTTCAGCCAGCTGTTTAAAATAACGAAACCGGTCAAGAAACTTGCTCATCCAGAAACCTCCTGAGTCAGACGCCAGAGGCGTGCTGTCTTCATTGTCTTCCAAAAAAAGCGTGGCGTTGCCCACAGACAACAACACAGGATGACATGATTAAAATTGCCGCTAGGGTAGCCACGGGAAGCCCGAGCCAATTTGATGGCGATCAATCATGATTGAGAGGGACAACAGGATGCGGATTAGCCTACTCCTTAGGGAGTAGCAGGGTTTTATCTTCAATTCTTTGATATTTAATGAGTTAGCGCCCATATGTGAGCGCCTGTATAACTCGGAGTACGTGAACGGCTATTTAGGGGTAGTGGACGGGCCTAAAGAAAATCTTTCGCCTTGCTCAGCAGCGCCGCCTTGGTGATGACACCCAGCAGACGTCGTGATTGGGCATTTTCGAGCACCGGCAGGCGTTCGAGCGGTGACGAACTGAAGGTCGCCCAAGCCTGTTCATAGCTCGACTGCTGATATAGCACGATAAATTCGTGTTCAATGTAGGCGTCAATGCTGCTCTCTTTGTTCAGCGTGCCGTCGATAATGCCACTGGCAAGCACGTTGGTCGGCACCACGCCAAGAAAACGCTCTTCTCTGTCGACAACGTAGACAAAACGCGTGCGCTGTTTCAGCCCTTCACTCACCACTTCGGCAAGCGTTGCGTCGATATACATCTTGGAACACGGGCACATCAGCTCGGCGACCGTGCCGTTTTCAAAATCACTTTTTGCCGCGAAGCGTGCATTATGGCGGGTTAACACTGGATAAGTTCCGCTGGCCTTGAAGCGCGAGGCCACTACGTAAGAAATCGCCGTAGCCAGCATCAGTGGGAACAGCAGCGAGCTGTTGAGGGTCATTTCAAACGCCATCATGATTGACATTAGCGGTGCATGGCTGGTTGCGGCCAACAGCGCACTCATGCCAATCGCGGCATAAAGGCCCATCGGGCCGGGATCTAACCCCATCCACTGCAAACAGGTACAAACCAGCGCCCCGCCCGCTGCACCAATCAGCAGCGACGGGGTAAACAGCCCGCCCACCGCACCTGAGCCGACAGTAATTGCCGTGGCGACAATTTTTAGCACCAGCAACAGCAGCAGCGAAGTGTGCAGATTGCCGTTGTTGAGAATAAGGTCGATCACTTCAAAGCCGTTACCCAGCACCAGCGGCGAAACCATGGCCACCAGCCCAACCGCCAGCCCACCCAGTCCCAAACGCAGCGCGGGATGACTTATCGGTTGCAGGGTCTTACGGACTTTATCAATTGAAGCGATAAACAGCGGTCCCAAGATTCCGGTAATGGCCCCTATCGCCAGCACGGTTATTATCGCACTCGGCGTCGGGCTGAATACGGCAGATGAATAGAGATAAAGCGGCGCATAGTGAGTGAGAGAGCGCACCGTCAACACGGCCACTGAGGCGGAAATAAACAGCGGAATAAGCCGCTGAACGGCGGTGACGCCAAAGGCGATTTCAGCAACAAACAGCGCACCGGCAAACGGCGCATGGTAGACCGCAGCCAACCCTCCGGCGGCGGCCATGGCAATCACGTCCGACTGATGCAGGGTTGAAAATCGGCTAAAGCGCCCTAGCAGGCTGCCGCTGAGCGCCGAAAGTTGCACCATCGCGCCTTCACGACCGATAGAGCCTCCGCTGGCGATACTGGCAAGCGACGACAGTGAACGCAGCAAGGTGCTGACCACCGGAATACCCGGTAACCGTTGATCGATAACGTCGAGATAATCGGGCATTTTACCGTTGCGTGACTCATGGCGCATTGCCCAATACAGAATGAAACCGGCCACCACGCCGCCGACGGTGGTGATAAGCGGCCAGGCCAAGAGAGGATATTCACGAAAAGCACGGGTAATATCCGAACCATCGGTAAACATCAGGCCGTTTATGCCGCTGATCGCCAGACGAAAACCGATGGTCACTAAGGCAGCAATAATCCCAGCGGGAATAGCAATCAACACGTTTACCCAATCGGATTTTTGCAGCGCTTTGAAGCCCATTTTTTTCCTAATTCACTGTGTCTTGCGGGGTATTTCTTTAGAAGAAATCATAGCATTACTCCGCGTTTGGGTAATAAGGAAGTTTAGGCATTGTCACAACTCTCTTGTAAAGCGCTTATCTGAAAAGGCATACAAAAATACTAGGGCAGAGAAAAAATCTTTCGCGGCAGTTGGTTAAGGCGCACGCCTCCTTCTGGCGTCACCCACACGGTTTCACTGAACGCCAGCCCCTGCGCGGAGGTATACATATGAAACACACTGTTTTCCTCCAGTAACCCGTGCGCTTCGGGTGTAAAGCAGTGTGAAAAATCACTTGGGCGCGGTGTGCGGCCATAAATTCCCAACGCGTAGCCGGTAACGTTGCCGTACTCGCCGCGCAGTCCGGCTTTGAGCACACCGTCGCGCACGATGGCGTCGATATCACAGGCGCAGACGCCGGGTTTCATCGCGGCAATTTGCTGGTCCTGAAGATCCATCAGCTGTGCCGCGACCGCTGACTGCTGCGCCGTGGGACCGCCGACCACAAACGGTCGCATCAACCGCGCGCTGTAATAATCGACTTTGGGCGTCAGTTCGACGTGCAAAATATCACCCTGGCTCAGGGTCTCGTCATGCGTTTGCGCATGTAAAAAGCCGCTGTCACCCGCCGATCGGACTATCGGACCGGTTTCACCGCTGTCAGCCCCTTCGCGCAGGAAAATCCCCGCACACAGCGCCGCAACGTCACGCACTCGCCAACCCGCCCGCACCTGCTGTTCAATGGCCAGATAAGCCCTGTCGGCTATCTTGGCCGCCTGACGCAGCTTTTCGATTTCAACGGGAAATTTAGCCTGCCGCAGGCTATCGCTGACGCCGCTCATTTCTATCCACCGCACCTCAGGCAGTCGGCCAGCAAGCTGCTGCAAGGTATAAACCGTCATACCATAAGAGTGGTAGTCCGCGCCCAGCGCTGCATGTTGAAATCCCCGCGTAATAATGCTGTTGGCGACGCACTGCCAGGGGTTTTTATCATCATGATAAGTGACAATGTCACTTATCCAACTCATCTTCTCGCAGGGTGCCGCGTCCAAAGCGCGCAGCACCATCCAGGGCTCCCCGTGAAGAGGAACCAAACAAGCGCGGTACATTGTTTCGGACACAGTAAAGCCGGTCAGCCAAAACAGCAGCTCGGCGTGGTCAATCAACAGCAGGTCTGCACCCACGGCCCTCATTGCCTCACGCGTGCGGGTGAGAGCAGGCGTGTTAACCTGCGCCGGCACGAATTACGCCTCAACCGGTTGGCAAATCTCAAGGATCGCCAACAGATAAATGCGCACAATGTCCAGGAAATCGCGGATGTGTACACGCTCGTCCGGCATGGTGTTGAATTTGCCGCCGGGACCGCAAACGATGCCTTCCATTCCTAACATCTGGTAAAAGTGCGCCGCGTCGGTGCCGTAAAAAGCCGGAGGGGTGATGACGCCGGTAGGCTGATCTTCACCGCGAATCTGACGATAAGCACGCCCGACCGCTTTCACAATCGGCGATTCGCTAGAGACTTCAAACGGCAGCATGGTTGGGCGGTCACGTTTGCCGTCGTCAATCAACTCAGCCTGCAGGCCAGGATATTTGACGCACAGCGCATCGAGCAGGTTCTGAATATCGACCAATACTCCGTCGACGGTCTGACCCGGTGCAAATCGCGCTGACCCTTTCAAACGCACAAAATCGGCCACCTGCGGCGGACGCCAGTCCTGCAACTCGCGGCCCAATGCCCCATGAATTGACCCGATGTGACCACGGTTAATTTTCAAATGATCGGCGGTTTCAGCCCCGGTAAACGTCATGGCGTTGATTTGTGGAATGAGATCAATCGCCGCGACGATAGCGTCTACCGCCTCCTCACGCTTGGATAAGTGGCGGGTATCGCCAGTCAGCTCGATGGTGAACATTAACGAGCCTGCGTGCATGGTCAGCGCCTGCACGTCGGTGGGTTCGGAGTTGATGAAGTAATCGGCCTTAATGCCCTGTTCGATGGCCGCGATAGTGCCCACCCCGCCCTGCAACTCGCCGACTACGTAAGTCAGAATAACGTCCCCTTTGAGCTTGACCCCCGCGTCAATCAGCGTTTTCAGCGCGCAGAAATAAGCGGCGTCCCCGGCTTTCATATTCGATACGCCGATGCCGTAGATAAACTCGTCGTCGATTTTCCCTTCCCACGGGTCAACGGTCCAGCCCTCGGTCACCGGATTAGTATCAAGGTGGCCATTAAACAGCAGGCTGTTACCGCCGCCGCCCACGCCCGGCAGTGTGCCAATTGCGTTCAAACGGTCCCCAGGAACCGGTTGAAGCTGCGTCTCTAGCCCCAGCGCCTGCATCTGACTGGCCATGTACTCTGCCAACCTGCGCTCACCGTCGGTAGCGCTGTAGCTTTTATGTTGCACCATGCGCGCCAGAAAACTCAGGCAATATTCATCATCTATCGAGGCCAAAAGCTGTTCAGAGTTCATCGGTAAACCTTTCATTCAGGAGAGTTCAACAAGTTGGGGATCTAGAGCGCCTGCGGCAGGGGTATGCACCGCCGCCAGCAGCGCCTGGGTATAGCTATGCTTCGCGTGTTGCCGCATCTCTTTACCGGGCAACATCTCGACTAAATCACCGCGATACATCACCGCGACGCGATGGGCGATTTGCCGCACCAGATTTAAGTCGTGAGTAATAAATAGATAAGCGGTGCCATAGCGCTGGCGAAGCGTCAGCAGCAGCTCAATCACCGTCGCCTGCACCGACACGTCGAGCGCGGCGGTGATTTCATCACAAATCACTAAATCGGGGGGATTGGCAAAAGCGCGGGCAATCGCGACGCGCTGCTTTTGACCACCGGAAAGCTCGTGGGGAAAACGCCGGGCAAAATCGGCCGGCAGGCGCACGTCTTCGAGCAGTCTGGCCACCGCCTGCGCTTCGGTTTCTCCTTTTGGCAGTCCGTACAGGCGCAGCGGACGGGCAATAATTTCGCCAATGCGCTGGCGGGGATTAAGCGACGCATCGGGGTGTTGAAAAATCATCTGCACCCGACGGCGGTACTCTTTGTCCATTTCGCCTTTGCCGTACAGGCTATAGCCGCTGAAATCGAGTTTGCCGCTAAACGGCACCAGCCCTGTCAGCGCCTTGGCCAGGGTAGATTTACCCGAGCCTGACTCGCCGACAATGCCGAGGATTTCGCCCTGATGTAGCGTAAAACTGACGTCCGAGGCGGCGCGAGTTTGAGTATTTTTGCGGCGCAGCAGCCTGTCGATGACGCCGTGATGACCATAGTCGATGCTCACGCCCTCAAGACTTAACAGCGGCTGGTTTGAGACCGGCGCGTCATCCACCAGACGATGCGCAGGGTCAGGCACGGCGGCAACCAGCTTCTGCGTGTAGGCATGCTGCGGAGAAGAAAATAGATTTTTAGCCGCGGCCTGCTCCACGATATGGCCCTTTTCCAGCACGCACACACTGTCGGCCACCGAGGAAACCAGCGCTAAATCGTGTGATATATACAGGGACGCCACACCGGTTTCTTCGCGCAGACGGGCAAACAACTCGAGAATTTGCGCCGAACTGATCACATCCAGTGCGGTAGTGGGTTCGTCAAAAATCAGGCAGTCTGGCTGACAGGCAAAGGCGGTAGCAATCAGGACGCGCTGTTTTTCACCCCCGGAAACTTGATGCGGATAACGCTGCATCATCGCCGCCGGATTTTTAAGCTCGACGTCGGTGAGCAGTTGAATACCCAGCTCCATCGCCTGTTTGCCATTGAGCCCGCGATGGCGAATCAGCACTTCAGTCACCTGCTCGCCCAGCGTCAGCGTCGGGTTAAGCGAGGCGCTCGGGTCTTGAAAAATCATCCCCAGCTTGCCGCCGCGCAGCCCTTCAATTTGATTTTGCGGCATCTGGCGCAGGTCTTGTCCCTGCAACCTAATTTTGCCGCTGCGTTCGCGGGCATTGGCCGCCATGTAGCGCATAATCGACCAACCCAGCGTAGTTTTTCCCGAGCCAGACTCACCCACCAGCCCCACGACTTCACCGCGTTTAACGCTCAAATTAATGTTTTTAAGTACCTTCAGGGCATCGCCCTTTGGCAGCAAATAGTCGAGGCTATAATCTTCTATCGATAAAACGGCGTCAGGTTGTGTCGCAATAAGAGTCATCAATGGCTCCTTGGGTTAAGCGCATCGCGCAGGCCGTCGCCGAGCAGGTTAAAACCGATGGCAATCAGGGCGATGGCAATGCCTGGCGCCAGCATCATCCACGGTGCGTTAAAGAAATACGCGCGACCCTCGGAGACCATCAACCCCCACTCAGGTTCTGGCGGCTGCGCCCCCAGCCCAAGGAAGCTCAGCGTAGCAAACAGCATGATGGCGAAGGCCACGCGGATAGTCGCTTCAACAATAATAGGCGCTACGATGTTGGGCAGCATTTCGCGTAAAATGATGTACGTTGTCGACTCACCGCGGGCAATCGCGGCATTAACGTAGTCCTGCTGACGCGCGGCCAGTGAGACGCTACGCGCGATGCGCACCATGCCGGGAATAAAGGCAATGGTTATCGCCAGCACGGCGTTGAAACTGCTCTGCCCAAGCGTGCTGACAATGAGCAGCGCAAACAGCAGGCTTGGGATCGACATGACGGCGTCCATGGTGCGCATAATCGCCTCATCGACTTTTCCGCCGAGGTAGGCGCTGGCGGTGCCAACAATGGCGCCGATGACCATCGCCATCAGCGTGGCCAACAGCGACAGCACGATGGTGGCGCGCGCACCTATCATCACTCGGCTGAAAATATCTCGGCCAAGCTGGTCGGTGCCGAGCCAGTGTTCAAGGCCAGGCGGTTTGTAGCGCGCCAGAATTGACAGCGCTTCGGGGTCATAAGGGGCAATATGCGCGCCTCCCAACACCATCAGCGCGGCGAAAATTAAAATAAACAGTCCAACAGCACCCTGCGGAGAGCGGACTAAATGCTTTATTACATCACGCATAACTGATCCGCTTATCAAGATAGACATAGGCCAAATCGGCCAAGAAATTGACGATTGAATAGGTGGCGGCAAGAATTAATACGCCCGCCTGAATAGTCGGTAAATCTCTGGCCTGCACGGCAACAATCAGCTCGCGGCCAATACCCGGGATAGCAAAAATTTCTTCGACCACCACGATACCGCCAAGCAAATAACCGACGTCGAGGGCAACGATAGTAATCGTCGGCAACAGGCCGTTGCGCAGGGCATGACGCCACAGCACTCGGCGCTTTGACAGGCCTTTGAGGTGGGCGGCGCGGATATAATCAGTTTGCAGCACGTCAACCATTTCGGAGCGCACCATGCGCGAAACGTGCGCGACCAGAATCAATGCCACGGTCACCGAGGGTAAAATAAGGTGGCTTACGCCACCCCAAAAATCCTCCGTTAACGGAACATAGCCGGTGGCGGGCAGCACCTGCCAAACGTCGGCAAACAGCAGTAAAAGCAGCGTGGCGGTGACAAATTCCGGAAACGAAATACCCACGTAGGAGAGCACGCTGACCAGCATATCGGCCATTTTACCTCGGCGAACCGCAGCCCAAATCCCCAGCGGAATAGCAACAATCAGCATCAGTACCAGCGCGCAGGACGCCAACAGCAGCGAACGCCCGAGCGCCGCCAAAATAGTCGGCGCCACCGGTAATCCATTGCGCATCGACACGCCAAAATCACCGTGCAACACGCCGCGCAGCCAGTGCCAATACTGTAGCCAAGCCGGAGCATCCAGCCCCAACCTTGCCCGTACCGCCGCCAGCGCTTCCGGCGTAGCATTTTGCCCCAACAGCGTTACCGCCGCGTCGGCGGGCAACAGTTGAGTAATACCAAACACCAGCAGAGAGACCACCAGCAGGGTATAAATCACCAGCATCAAACGCTTTAAAAGATAACTCGCCGTCACACTGCCCCCTGCTTATTTACGGTTTGGCGCTTTTGCCGTCAGCCAAACGTGGTCGAGACGGAATACGGCGCCGCGCGGATTCAACTGATAACCGGCAACGTAGTCACGGCTGGCGGCCAGCAGGTCGAAGAAAGTCGGGATCATTGACGGCACCTGTTCGTGCATCAATTTTTGCGCCTGGCCGTAAAGCTCGCTGCGTTTGGCAACATCGTCGGTTTCACGCGCTGACTGTACTGCCTTGTCAAAGTCGGCGTTGTTCCAGCGCGTTTCATTCCATGAGGCCTTTGAGGTATACAGCAACGAGAACACCGCATCCGCCGTGGCCTGCATGTTGTAGAAACCGACGTAGAAATTGCCCTTCTTCCACACCTGATCCAGATAAGTGCTGTTGGCCATAGTCTGCACATTAATGCGAAATCCCGCCGGTTTAGCCATTTCGCGCAGCGCCACGCCAAGCTGGGTGCGCGTTGACGGTTTATCGGAGGCAATTAGCGTGATATCCAGCCCATCCGGATAGCCCGCTTCGGCCAGTAGGGCTTTGGCTTTGGCATAATCAGCCTGCTTGAGGGGCTCTTTCAGGTAATACTGATAGGCGGTGTTCAGCGGCGTATCATTGCCCGGCGTGCCAAAACCGTTGGCCACAAAGTCAACCATCGCGGCGCGGTCTACGCACAGTGCCAGCGCCTGACGCACGCGGACATCGTTGAACGGTTTGGCATCGCAGGCCATGTTAACGTTAAGGAACTGCCCGGCCGGGACGCGCAAAGGAATAACTCCGGACGATTTTGACAGGCGCGGAAATTCAGTGGACTGTACCGCCTGCATCAGATCGGTATCGCCGGAAATCAGCGCAGATCCTTCGGCAATGGCATCTGGGTAGACCACCACTTCCACGCGGTCGAGGTACGGGCGCTCAGGGTCGTAATAGTGCGGATTGCGCTCGACCACCACCAGCCGCTCGGGGTCAAACGACACCAGCTTGAACGGGCCAGTGCCGATAGCCTCTTTGCTTAGGCGCGCCAACTGCCCTTCGGCAATGGCGGCCGGCACGATTTTGGCATCGGGATAGGCCAGCATCACCGGCAGGTCGGCATAGGCTCCGTCGGTGGTTATCACCACGGTGGCGTCATCGCTGGCGGTAATGGTTTTAATCGGCCCGATGTTGCGCTGTCCCGGTGAGGCATTTTTGCTATCGAGAATGGCGTTAAGGCTGGCAACCACGTCTTTGGCGGTGCAGCTTGAACCGTCGTGGAAAGTCAGCCCCTTGCGCAGCGTAAAGGTCCACTGTGAAAGGTCTGCATTCGGCTTCCAGCTCTCGGCTAGGTCAGCCTCGGCTTTCATGTCCTGCGTAAGTCGGGTCAGCCCGCTGTACAGCAATTCGGCCAGCAGATACTCGGGATTGACCCGCGCCTGCTGGGGATTGAGCATGTTAGCAGCCTGATCGACACTGATGCGCAGCACGCCACCGCGGCGTGGTGTTCCCACAGAAGGCGTGCCGCTGGAGGCAGGTGCGGCGGCTTTGGCTGACCAAGGAAGCATGGCGGCACCGGTCAATACGGTGGTGCCTGCGATGAACTGGCGGCGGTTAACGTCTTTCATTGCACACATGATGACTTCCTCACTGGTTAGTCAGAAATACCCTGGGTTGGCGAATTGGTGTTTTAAATAAAAAATAGATCTAAAAATTACTCAGGCTGAAAATCGGCCGATAAATAGGCCAAAATTGACTGAGCCAAAGCAACGATATCCTGCATCGTGGTGTACTCGTCCGACGCATGGATTCGATTCTCGGGGCGGGCTAATCCGCCAAGTAAAATTTCTTTGATACCTGCCTGCTGCACCCAGCCCATATCTGAACTGGTTGACGACCCCCACACGGCGAAATCGTTTGCGTCAAAGCCAAAGCCCTGACTGAGTGCCGACAGCCAGCGCGGCCAGTGTGGACCGCTTGGGTCACTGACCGGTGCAAGATGCCCGATAAGATGATATTCAACCGCCAGCGCCGCCGAACCGGCCATTGCGTGCTCGATGCAGTGAATTAGCTCGCTCCACACCTGCTCGAACGGCTCCTCAGGCGAATAACGACGGTTCACGAGCAGGTCAAAACGCGCAGGAATCGTTGAGCCTTTGCTGCCGCCTTGCACCGCCGCCAACGTCAGCCGTGAGGTTAGAGGACGCCCCTCATAGTGCGGCGGTGACGGCATTGCCGACTCGCGCTGCTCCACTTGCCGTTTAAGCGCATGAAGCGCGTTAAGCAGCGGCAAGCCTTGTTCAATGGCGTTAATTCCCCCCACCGGATCGCCTGAATGTGCAGAGCGCCCGGTTACGCTGATTTTGAGGTCGATACTGCCGAAACAGCCACCCCAGATCCGTGGAACAGCGCCGCCGTTGAAGCTCAACATGTGGCCTGCAAACAGTTTTTGCTCCGCCAGATAGCGAACGCCGGGATACAGGCCGCCTTCTTCATCGGTACACAGCAGCAAGACGGGGTTAAATCGCAGCGCCAGTCCTGTGCGCTGTGCGGCACGAATCGCCGCCAGCGTGGCAACAATGGTGCCTTTCATGTCCGCGCTGCCGCGCCCTATCAGCTTGTTATCGACCTGTGTCAACGCCAACGGGGGATGCGTCCAGCCATCGCCCGCCGGAACGGTATCGACGTGAAAATACAGATTGCAGGCCTCACCAGCACCGCCGTCTAGCGAAGCAATCAGGTTTACCCGTTCGCCCTGCGCGCTGTCGTCCGGCGTTTGCCATAGCGCTTCGGGTACAATGGCGCGCTCAAAAGAGAATCCCATCGGCGCAAGCAAAGACTCCATCAGGTCGGCAAAGGCCGGATAACCGGCACCCGGCGGGAAGCAGGTATCGACCTCAAGCATTTGACTCAGATCTTGCAAAATGGCCTCTGAATCTTGGCCGATGGAATCTAATGCAATTTGCAAACTTCCTTTAAACGGCATGCTATACTCACTCAATCTTATTTCTATATAGTTTATAGATAAAGCAGATATCCCTTCAGGTCAATAGGTAATCAGGTATGAGCCAACAAAATAAAGGTGAGCAGGAAGCAAGCAGCTTCGCTCGTTTAAGCGACAGGGAAGGCGCGCCGCTGTATGAGGTCGTGAAACGTCATATCAGCGAATCTATTCTGATGGGGCAACTGACGCCGGGCATGGTATTGCCAAGCGAAAATACACTGGCGGCCGATTTTGGTGTATCGGTAGGCACGGTGAGGAAGGCGCTATCGGCCCTGACCACCGAAGGCATGCTGATGCGGCGACGTAAAACCGGAACAGTAGTGACCGGCTGGGCACCGCTGCACAATCTGAGCTATTTTTTCCAATATTTTCGCCTGCACGGCCGCGACGGATCGCTGGTACATTCACACACTATTTTGCTTGATTACCAAACCGGTTACGCCAGTGAATATGAAGCAGAGAAGCTCAATATTTCGTTGCAGGCACCGGTTATTCGCCTAAAACGTTTACGAAAAATAAAAGACGCACCCACCATGCATGAACAGTTGGTACTCGCCGCCGATCGCCTGCCCGACTTCCCGGCGGCCGAAAACCTGCCCCCGCTGCTTTATCGTTTTCTGCTGGAAAAATACGGCGTGCGCGTGGCGGCGGTGCGTGAACAGATCACGGCCGTGCTTGCCAATGAAGAGGATTTGCGACTGCTGGAGCTCACTGCACCCCACGCGGTAATGGTGATTGACGAGGTATCGTTTGACCAAAGCGCGCTGCCGGTCATTTTGGCGCATCATCGATTTAGTACCGACAATTATGTTTATGTGAATGAAATTCGGTAATTTTTATATTTTGCTGACATTTATATACTAAAAGTCTTAATGAAGTGCAGAAGTTTCTCCAACCCATATTGTGTATAAATTGCTCAACGAAATATCCCTTACATTCATAGGATTTATGTTGAACAAATTACGTATAGCCATATTAGTGGGTGCTGCATTACTGACACAGTCTGCATTGGCGGCCGACCAAAACCGCACGATCAGTTATTTGACCTCGTGGGGACTTCCACACGGTGCACGCGCAGACTTGGAAAACACCAAAGTTGATACCTTCCTGCTGTCTTTTGGAAAATGGGATGCAGAAGGTAACATTAACTCGTCTGATAAAATCATCGATATTCCTCCGTATAATCCGTGGTCATTAGATAATAATGCCTACGAAACCTGGACAACGCTTAAACTCGATCATCCAGAAAAGAAAATGATGGTCGCCTTTGGCGGACAGAATGATGAAATAATCTGGTCCTATATCACTAGCCAAGTTCAGCGTGAAAAATTGGCCAATAGCCTGGTTAATCTGTTGAAGACCGACTATCCGGTGTACAAAAAAGGGCTTAAACCTGAAGAAATGCAGGGCGAGTGCCTATCCAAAGATGATAAAGGCACGTGCCAAATGAATCATAACCAGAAAGCTGGAACTGTCCAGCTCGACGGCATCGATTTCGATTTTGAAAAAGCCGCACGCCTGACCCCAGAAGAAAATAACAATCTTCTAAAATTGTCTCAACGTATACGCCAGTTGCTCGGACCAAACAGCAAAAAAATGCTGAGCTTGACCACTTATCATGTTGGTGCGGATCCGATTGAATGCTCTACGGCAGACAGCAAGGATTGTTCTTACGTTAACTCCGACCACTCTGGTGAAGTGCTGCCACTGCTTTCCAAGAGTAAAGGCGTGTTCGACTTTTACAATGTGATGGCCTACGACGCAGGTCATAACTTCAAGTATAAAGTGGCAATGTCCAACTATGCTAAAGCGCTTGGCGACAAATCTAAATTGATCCTCGGCACCACCATTAATAAACAGTGGGCACCGGGCGGCAACTTTGCAGAGAGCAAAGAAAATAATCTTGAACGTGCCAAGTGGCAGGCCCAAAACCAATACGGTGGTTTCTTTGTCTGGACGTTAGGCTCAAATACCGAACAAATGAACATGGAACACCAGGTTGAATATATTAACGATATGCGGAAAGCGGCGGGCGACAATTCTACACCAGCCCCAGATGTAGACTATACCGCACCTACAGCACCGGCTAATCTACAGGCAAGCGTATCGGGTAAGGATATCACTCTTAACTGGCAGCCTTCGACCGATAACGTTGGCGTTACCGGTTATTGGATTTATCGTGACAGCAGAAAGACTGATGCAACGCCTTTCACAACATGGAAAGACAACGCGGCTATAGCGGGTGTTGAATACAGCTACCATGTTGTAGCTCACGACGCAGCAGGCAATCGCTCTCAGGCAAGTGAAACGGTTAATGCAAAAATCGTTCAAGATGAAGAAGAAGACGCGGTTGTTCATCCGCATGCACCGAAAGGCCTGACAGTAGATTCAGTGACTAAAAACGCCCTGAACCTACGCTGGAAACCTGTCAACAACGTGACCGTGACGAAGTATCACGTTTATCGTAACGGCGTTAAGACTGCCACCACCGCGAACTCAGAGTTACGTGAAAGTGGTCTCACCGCAGGCACGACTTACCGCTATTATGTCATTGCTGAGACGGCCAAGGGTGTGCAATCGGCTGCAAGCGCGACGTTTACGGCTAAAACCAGTGACGACACGGTTGTTGCGCCTTCCGAAAGTGATTGGAAAACAGGGACTGCCTATAAGGCAGGCACCGTAGTGACCTATCAGGGCAAAAAATATCGTTGCCTGCAATCACACTCTTCAATTGAGACCTGGAACCCAGTTGCCGCCTTCTCACTGTGGAAAGCTCTCTAAATTTAAGTATTAAAAAAATTAGAATTTGTACCCCGCCGCCTGCCATGCAGGCGGCTTTTTGTATGGGTAGTCTACGATTTCAACACCAGCATTAGCCCTGCCCTCAAACCCAGCCCGACGTTAGGATTCGGAAACAACACCACTTCCTCGGTATGCTCCACGCGATAAGTTTTACCCGATTGTTCGGCCAGCATGTAGCCCTGCGGATAAGCCGTGAAATTGAGCGCATCGGCAGGAATATGCAGCTCGAAGTCCTGCTGCTCGCGTAAAATATCCTGCACCACCTGGTAATGCTTCATCGGCTCACCTTGACGCTCGGCGGCGGGAACATCACTGACCAGCGCCTCAAGTGCACGTTTTATCTGGCTAAACTGACCAAGATCATTACCCCCAAACGGCAGCGCTTTGCCCAACTCCAGCGTACAGCTATCGGCCTGAAAAACTTCACTGCTGAAATGGCTAAAGGTGCCGCCGGGCGAGCGGTGGTAAACCAATGCCTCTAACCCTGCACTCTCTAGCCACCGCAGCATCTCTGGCGAATGGGGACGCGGTTGGAAAGGCAGCAGGCCAAAACGCAGATGCAGAGAACCACGAATCGCAGTATGCAGGTCGTAATGATAGCGCTGTGTAGCGCCTGACGCGGTAGCACTGCGAAAGAACTGCGCCAGAAGATGCTCAAGCTGCTGCGCACGCACGGTTTCATCACTCGGAGGAAAGCGGGCATGACGCCCGCCGAACATGCGGTTCATGTCCGCCTGTACAAACCGTTTATTGGCCCGCATTGACGGCGGATTGCCCATCACCACCAGCAGGCGAACCCTGAGTGGCCGTGTTCCCGCCAGCAGGTCGGCGACCAACTGATTTAACAGCTCTATCGGCGCAGTTTCATTGCCGTGTATGCCCGCTGAAAGCACGACGGCTCGTGTACAGGGCTGACGCGGGGAAAGCTCAAGCACGCCTTCCGCCAGCCACTGCCAGTCGAGATGAGGCAGTTGTCCGACCGGCTGAGCGGGAGGTGTTCCCTCCATTGTCAGCGTTAATACGTCAAACATGACTCAGGCTCCTTAACGTGAATTTTAATGGCTTCAGAACTGCTGGAAAGGATAGATACTCCCCAACCGCAATATTTGCGTGAGCTCGTCGAGCGCGTGGCGAACCTCGGTCAGCAACTGAGGATCGGCTAAATCTTCCTGCTGCATGCGGTCTCGATAGTGTTTGTCGACCCAAACATTGAGCCGATTAAACAGCACTTCATCGATTAGCGAAGCCTGATTTACCGCGGCCAGCTCCGTTTCGTTAAGCGCTACACGCAGTCTTAAACAGGCTGGGCCACCGCCGTTGCGCATGCTTTCGCGCAGGTCGAAGACTTCAATCTGATTGATAGGACCCCCGCTGTCGCGCAGATCGGACAAATAGTCCCACACAGCGGCATGCTGACGCGACTCCTCTGGCACAACAATGGTCATTTTGCCGTCGGCCCTACTGAGCAACTGGCTGTTAAACAAATAGGTTGCCACTGCGTCATCAAGGGAAACGCGCGACTGTGGCACTTCAATTGGCTGGAATTCACACTCGACACTGGCCATTTTGCGACGAATTTCATCAAAAGCCGCCTGCTGGTGTACAAACGCCTGCTGGTGATGGAACAACACCTGACGATTGCTGACTGAAATAACGTCATTGTGGAAAACGCCGCTGTCGATGGCTTGCGGACTCTGCTGAATAAACACCGTGCGTGAAGCTTCCAACTGATGCAACCGCGCCACCGCGTCGCTGGCCAATCGCGTCTGCCGGGCCGGATAGCGCACCGGTTCGTTATTGCCGGTAACCAGTCCATCACGACCATAAACAAACACCTGTACGCCGGGCCTGTCATATTCGGCGCAGAGACGATTGTGGTTAGCCGCGCCTTCGTCGCCCAGGCTTGCCACCTGCGGCAGCGCGCCGTGATGGGCAAAGTGTTGCGTATGATTGAATGTGCTGCGCAGAATAGCTGACGTTGTCTCTGCCTCAATCGCACGGTGAAACTTGTTGTTCAAGTTAGCGACGGTGAAATGCACTCGGCCATCGGCGCTGTCGGCAGAGGGTGAAACGGTGGCCGCGTTGGCAACCCACATCGCAGAAGCCGAGCTTAGCGACGAAAGCAGGCGTGGTGAATAAGCATTAGCCTGCGACAACACCTGTGCATCACTGCCGTAAAATCCCATTTGACGCAGCGTGGCCAAGTGCGGACGCTCGTGAGGAGGTAATACCCCCTGCTTAAAACCAAGGTCACTCAAGGCCTTCATCTTTAACAGGCCTTGCTTGGCCGCCAGTTTGGGATTAGCGACCGCGCTTTGGTTGCGGGTAGAGGCTTCGTTGCCAAATGACAGCCCCGCGTAGTGATGCGTTAGACCCACCAAACCATCAAAATTGACTTCATATCCAGACATCATGTTCTCCAGCGATGGTGAGGGGTTACTTTGCTTGTCCAAAATCAATTCCTGGCGACAGCGCCGAAGGGAGTTCAATACGCTCACTTTCCAGCGACGCCATCGGCCACGCGCAGTAGTCGGCGGCGTAATAGGCGCTGGCACGGTGGTTGCCAGAGGCTCCGACTCCACCGAAAGGCGCATTGCTGGAGGCACCGGTCAACGGCTTGTTCCAGTTAACAATGCCGGCTCTGGCTTCGAGCAACAGACGGTCAAACTGCTCGCGCTGTTCTGATATCAGACCGGTTGCCAATCCAAAGCGAGTTTGATTTGCTAGCCTGATTGCCTCATCAAAATCAGCGTAGCGAATCACGCTGAGCAGCGGCCCAAAGTGCTCTTCATCCGGCACGCCTGCAACGTCGGTCAAGTCGATAATACCCGGCGAGAGCAAGGTGTTGTCAGGGCTCAGGCGAGCCAGGGTCAATAATGATTTTCCACCCAGCTCAACCAAAGATGCCTGCGCGTTAAGCATATTGCGCGCCGCCGTATCGGAAATAACGCCCCCGATAAATGGCTGAGGTTCTGCGTCCCAAGCCCCGACGCGCAGCGCACTTGTCACCTCGACTAAACGTTTAAGGAATCTATCACCCGCCGGCCCTTGCTTAACCAACAGGCGACGTGCACAGGTGCAGCGCTGACCGGCTGAAATAAACGCCGATTGAATCGTCAGGTTAACGGCAGCATCTATGTCCTGCACCGGTTCAACAATCAGCGCGTTATTGCCCCCCATTTCCAGCGCAAGAATTTTCTCTGGCTGTCCGGCCAGCTGTCGATGTAGCTGATACCCCGTTCCGGCACTGCCGGTAAACAGCAGGCCATCGATTTGTGACGAAGCTGCCAGCGCTTCACCGGTAGAACGCCCGCCCTGCACCAAATTCAGCACGCCGGCAGGAAGTCCCGCCTGCTCCCAAAGCTTCAGCGTAGCTTCAGCGGTGGCCGGGGTAAGCTCACTGGGTTTGAACACCAGCGTGTTCCCGGCCAGCAGCGCAGGAACAATGTGTCCGTTAGGCAAATGTCCAGGGAAGTTGTAGGGACCAAATACCGCCAGCACGCCGTGAGGACGATGACGCAAGACCGCTTCACCGTCAGGCATCGGCGTATGTTTTTCACCGGTGCGTTGCTGGTTGGCTTCAAGCGAGATGGCCACCTTGCCAATCATCGCCTGTACCTCGGTCAGGGTTTCCCAACGCGGCTTACTGGTTTCCAGACTGATAGTCTCGGCCAATTTGGCTTTATTTTCGCTGAGCAGTGCAGCAAAGCGCTGAATAATTTCCGCGCGCTGGGCAAGAGTCTTTCGAGCCCAGGCGGGGAACGCCTCGCGGGCGGCCTGACACGCAGATTCGACGTCCTGCGGGCTGGCGCTTAGGGCAGACCAAAGCCGTTCATTGCTAACCGGATTTGATTTCTCCAGCAGCACGCCCTGTCCGCTGCGCCACTGTCCCTGAATAAAAAGTGCTGGATGGATCATAGTTCACTCGCTTGTGATAATTGTCGGGTTGAGGTGCTTTGCCCAGAGGCGGTAAACAGCGGTACCACACGCAGCGTGACGCCTGAAGTGACGCCCAGCGCCTGTGCAGACTCGACGTCAAGCACCAACCTTGATGGGTCTGAATCTCCGGTGACTAATATCGCCCGAAAATCCGCATAGTTTTCATTAGCGACCAGATAACAGGTCTCATCGGCTAAAGAATCGCTGTAGCCTACAATTGCCGGCAGCAGTCGACTCTCTTTCACGGCCCGCAGGGTGTCTACTTCACCTTCAAGCGTAGGTCCGCCGTCGAAGATATCAACGTAACCCTGATAGCGTAGACCTTCAGCCTCCAGCAATGAACGGGCCGGAGCAGTCTGTGGATGCACCTGCCCCATCACCGCCCGCGCCTCGGCGCTGAGTAAATCGGTGTACAGCGGATGCTTTGGCATCAACTCGGCGATAAAGGACTTCTGCCCCATGCCGGTCAGCCTGTCGGCCTCGGCAAACTCCATGCCAAAAAAGTGCTGGCCCAGACTGTCCCAAAAGGGAGAATGGCCGTTGTCGTCGGACACGCCGCGCATCTCGGCGATAACTTTGGGCGAAAATCGGTCCCGAAACGCCGCCATGAACAGAAAACGGACCTTCGACAACAGCTGTCCGTTTTTGCTGTGCCGATAGTCTGGGTCAAGAAAAAGCGTGCAAAGCTCGCTGTAGCCGGTGTGGTCATTGCTTAAAAACAGCGTCGGAACAGGTTTATAGATATTCAGACTTTTAGAAGCATGCACCAGCGTGCCGAGGCGAAAGTTGTACCAGGGTTCACTAAGTCCCACTGCCACCTCAAGCGCGCTGACGCCCACGACCTTGTGCTGACTGAGATCTTCAAGCACGAACAGGTACCCTTGTTCAGATTTACTTAAATCTCCCTTCCACGTTGCTACGGACCGCTCAATCCTCGTACGCAGGTGTGCCTCATCTTTAGGCAAAGACGTTAAACCGATGCCGGTTTTACCTGACAACTGGAGGATATCGGCGATATCGCCGAGCCGCACAGGACGAATCAACATCATGATAATTACCTCACTTCAAAAGATGACGCCGATTTCAGGCACACAGGCGGGCAACGGCACGTTCAAGTCTGTTTAAACCTTCTTCGATGTCGGTCTGCGGAATAATCAGCGAAGGAGCGAAACGCAGTACGTTAGGACCCGCTATCAGCGATATCAGCCCTTCTTCCGCCGCCAACTGATTGAGCTGCTTGGCCTGCCCCTTGAAACGCTCACTCATCTCGGCGCCGATGAGCAGACCCATACCGCGTATTTCCGAAAATACATGATACTGGTGATTAATTTGATTCAGGCGCTCTGTGAACCACTCGTGACGTACTGAAACGCCGCCCAGCACCTCTGGCGTATTGATAAGATCCAATACTTTTCCGGCCACCGCAGTCGCGAGTGGATTTCCGCCGTAAGTCGTTCCATGAGTGCCCGGTTGAAAGTGCTCAGCGAGACGGTCCACAGTCAGCATGGCGCCGATAGGGAAACCACCGCCCAAGGCTTTGGCGGTTGTTAAAATATCAGGCACCACACCGTAAGCCTGATAGGCATAAAGCTCGCCAGTTCTGCCCACGCCAGTTTGAACTTCGTCAAAAATCAACACCGCATCGTATTGTGTACACAGTTGACGCAGCCCCTTGAGGAATTCAGGATCGGCAGGAACAACACCGCCCTCACCTTGAATGGGTTCAACAATAACCGCACAGGTGCGTGAGGAAATATGGTCGGCAACCGCAGCAAGGTCATTGAAAGGTAGATGGGTGATTGCGGGCGGCAGGGGCGCAAAGTCTTGCGAATATTTGGGTTGTCCGCCGGCGCTGACGGTAAACAGCGTGCGACCGTGGAATGCATTATTAAAAGCGATTATTTCGGTTTTCTGATGTGCATTTTTGGAATGCCCAACCAGGCGAGCGAGCTTAAGTGCACCTTCGTTAGCTTCAGCACCCGAATTACAGAAAAATACTTTGTCGGCAAAAGTGGCGTCGACCAGCTTTTTAGCCAAGCGCAGAACGGGCTCATTAGTGTAACCATTACCCAAATGCCAAACTTTTTCTGCCTGTTCGGTAAGTGCTTGTAAAACGGCAGGGTGACGATGACCCAAGGCATTAACCGCAATGCCCCCGGCAAAATCAACATAGTCCTTACCCGATTGGTCCCACAGCCAAGATCCGGCACCGTGCACCGGAATAAATTCGGCAGGTGCATACACAGGCACCATATACTCGTTAAACTGTTGGCGGGTTACTTGCTGTTCCATATCAACCTCATCATTGTTTTACTTTAGTTAACGTGACTCACACATTTACGCGGGCGATTAACCATCACATGACGCTCAATATCTAAATTCAGGGTGCAGGATCCCTTACCCTCGTTTCAAAGAAGGAAATTAATTAAATGGCTGGATCCGTACCTGAGCGTTGGAGTGATAATAGATTGCAGACATCGTGCCAGCAAAGGAAAAAAGTGAATAAAAAAAGGCTGACCACCAAAAAACAACAAGTTAAATGCAACCACCATTCACATTAAGTGCATAAAAAGTGAATATTTATGAAAAAGCCCTTTGCTGGCATGCTGCTTGCAGAATGACTATGCAACTCTGAAAATTGAAAATTATCTTCAATTTTTGTGATCTGATGCGCAATGATGAATTTCATAAGGCAACGTTTGCACCAAAGTAATGCTCTTTCAGCACTAAAATATGGCAACATTTAGAATATCGACGATTTGGCTCTCTCATAGGGAAGTTTTCCTATTGCAAAAATCAGAAAGATTCACCTGAATGAAAGTGAGTAATAATATAATTAATTTTTATATTTTAATAAATGTAACAAACTTCAAAAAAAATATAAATATACTAACTCATCACGTTAATAATCTAGAATATACATCAATAAAGC
>NZ_MRWD01000067.1 GCF_002093625.1 Rouxiella silvae
CTACAATACATAGATACCTATTTTAGCGTCAGTAAGTAGGGTTAATCTTGAAGTGAGCTATGATAAACTCGGTTTAGCCAAGCTAAGATGTAGTGTAGTTTTTATACAATATGTAGGTTTTATACATACAGAAGGGATTTGAAATATGCCATCGAGAACAACTTACTTCAATGAAGAAAATTGGGACAAAATCCAAACAATATTAAATGCAAATAGTAATGAGGGCAGTGAAGGAGAAAAGAATTTTTCTCGGTTAGTGAATGAGCTGTTGCGCCTTGGGATTTTTTTATACGAAGCTCAAGGTAAAGATGAAACCTTCAGTCTAGAGGCTTTTCGACGTGAAGTATTGCGTCGTTCTGTAATGGCTAGCGAGGCGCAAGTAATGATTTTCAATATGTTGACTGCAATGTATTTCAAATTAACTAATCCAGGAGATAGCGAGGCGGCTATTGAGGCTACGCTATCTGACTTCCTAAGTTCGACTAATGCCGAGGCAGATAAAGTTGTGGCTGCGTTCTTTGATGTAAAGGATACTGTGGCAGATTAAAGAGTTGTATTCAGAGGTTAGATATTACTTTTTCATATATTAAAGAGTGGCTGTATTCCTAACTAATGAGATTTAAGAATATGGTAACGACTTCTATGAAGGATTTTGGGGAAAAGGTGAAATAACAGCTAATTGTGCTCTTTCGATCTTGAGGTTCTGTCTTTTTCAGTGAGGGGCGGTTTTACCCGCCCTCAATCTTATTCTTTTTCCTGGTAACTACTGGTAATAGAATCAATGTATTCAACCATGCTTTCTTTAGACATTCTGACGTATCGTTCAGAAAGAATTGTGAAGAACCTGAGTATCCGGATCTTCTCTTCTATTTCATGATTGTACTGAAAACCTTCAAATGACTTCATTAATCTATCGTTAATTTCAGCATTGATACTTCTATCAAAAAACTTGGCACTAGATTTAATGTCTGCAATCAACCCCTTTTTTAATCGCAGTAACGTAGACGTTGTTGGTCCGGCTTGTTGTTCCTGAGAAATATCTAAATTATCAGTCTGGAATCTAGCTTCCAGGTTAGCAGGCGTTTCACCAACATACGTTTTAACCCTCCCTTTGGAATATTCATTAAATTTCTCTAAAGTATCTTCTACAGTTAACAATTCCTCTTTTGAAAATTCCCTTCCAAAACCCAGGCTGTAATAAGTTTCGAGTCTTGTCATTATTTCTTCGTTAATGCTTAAGCCCGATTTGCTTATTGAAGAAGCTATTTTTCCTGAAATTATTTCAGGAACTCGATATCTCAGTGGATGCAGCTCTCCTTCGTTGTAGATCCTAGGTCTTCCTTTGTTCCTCTTCGGCTTTTGGATTGTCATGATTTACCTAGCTTTTTGTCTGTTGTCAGAGGCCTAAATTCTTATTATATGCAGCGTGATATGGCAAATATCCTACTGATTTTAAAAGGTAATTATATAGCTAACGTTTTCACTAAACAATTCTAGCCCCGCTGGTAGTAGGAATTTTCTGTTTTGAAAGAAAAAGTGTGATCTGTATCACATTTTTATTAATGGGACCACGGTACTATTTAATCCGCGTAAGGGTTTCTTTACCTGTCCTTACCGAAAACATACTTAGACTGACAATTGAATAACATTTAAGGATTACAACATGGTTTCTAAAATCTCTTCGCGTAAAGAAGTGGCGGTAGCGTGGGCGCAAAAAAAGGTTCTAAACGTTAAAAACTTTTTCGTGAAAAATCGCCAATCTATTATGACTGTTGGTTTAGCTGCGGGTGTAGTAATTGCTCCTCAGATTGCAGCTGCTGCTGGGACTGACTTATTGACTGGCCAGTCTGATACTGTAAACGGCACCTTTGGTGAAGGCTCAAGCATAGAGAAATACTTCTATGTTGCGGAAGTAATCATGTCATTGATTGCTTACTTTAAAGCACGTTCACCAGTTGTATTTATGGGTCTGTTACTTGTTATTGTCTTTACGCGTATCGGTTTCAGCATCATCGGGTCATAAAAAATGTCTGGGGAATTGGATAAATTCAAATTCCCAGAAACCATAAATGAGCAGACACGCATAATCGGATTACCCGTCGATGAAATGTTCCTCATAACAACCCCTATTCTTGCAGGGATTGGAATGAACATGGGCGGTCAAATGTGTATTGTGGCGTGTCTGCTTTGGTTACTGGTGAGATATCTTAAAAGGGGGAAAGGCACTTACTATATGGTTGATATGTTGTACTGGTATTTGCCTTCCTTTATTTTCCGCATCTTCTATAGGGTCATTCCCGACTCTGGCAATCGCCACTGGATTCGATAATGAAATTTACTGTCAAAAATTCACAGGACAGAATGATTTCAATCGCATTTCTGTCTTTATTAGTTCTTCTTTGTCTCAGTGTTCTAACTAATTGCATTCTAGGCGGCTTCGTTTGGCGGGTGTCCAGTACCCAAAAAACAATTACAACGCCTATGATGTTTGATCAACCATTCGTGTCAAATAGCGTCTCAACTGATCAGAATGCTAACGCTATGTTCGTAAGGTCTTTTGTAAACCTTCGTCTTAATGTAACTCCTGAAACTATAGACCAACAACAACGTCTTATTTTGTTGTATACGTTGCCGGACTTTAGGTCTTCACTAAAGAAGGCTCTAGATGTTGAGGCCCGTTATATAAAGGATAATGGTGTTTCCAGCGTATTTATTATTAACGACATTTCTGTGAATCCACAAACAGGAGAGTCCATTGTTCATGGCGTCCAACGTGCTTCCACATCGAATGGTAAATTAGTTCTTAAAGATACACCGAAGACTTACATTTTGAAAATTCAATATGAAAATGGCCTTGTTAAATTGCTTGAGTTTAGCGAGGTGAATAATGAAAAGAATAACGGCTAGTAGGAGCTCATGATGAAGCAAATAAGTAAATTAGCCTTGCTAGGTATCATGATCAGTTCGTCCACTTTGGCATATGGCGCTTATGTGCCAGGGCCAGAAGATATTGTGTTCGGTAATGATGCAAAAGTAACGGCATCTTTGAGTAACGTCAGTCCGAACAAAATTATCATCCCTGGTGAAAACATCACTGAAGTGGATGGGCCGAACGGGGCATTTGACGATTCTAAATCTGCTGACGGTGGTGTGATGATTTCACCTACTGTCGACCAAACTTTTACGATTTATATCCAAACTGACAAGGGCTCAGCACTGTCAATTGATGTTCATCCGCGCAATATGTCAGGTAAAACACTGAGGTTTATTCCGAGTGACCCGCCTGTAACTCAAAAAGAGACAGGCAATCACTGGGAAGAAGGACAGTCTTACGAGAAGACACTCATTGATGTATCTCGATCAGTATTGAACGGTATTTTACCGCAGGATTACACTGAGTATCCTGTAAGTCGAGCTCTTCCATATATGCCAAGGGTGTCTGTCACCCTGACCCCACAAAAGCAATTTGTTGGACCTCATCTTAGGGTAGTTCGCTATTTGATTAAAAATGACTCGTACCTTACCGCGAACCTTTCCGAAAAGATGTTTTGGCAACAAGGGGTACGCGCAATTATGCTTTCAACAAATACCCTTTACTCTGGTGGTGAAGGTTATCTTTACGTGATCTTCAGTTATGAAAGTGGGGTAACTGATGGCAACTAACCTAAATGTCTCGACCAAAAGAAAGCAACTGTCAGTGCTTATTGGCGTCATCATCGTAAGTGGATTGGCAGTGGCTGGGTTTGGCTACTACAACCATGATAAAGGTCATAAAGTAGCTTCTCCACCGAAGCATGATAGTTCGCAAGATATGACGGGTGTTGTTACAAACACTTTTAATCAGCAGATGGAAAGTTCTGCACTTACGCAGCAGCAGCAAGTTACAGCTGCTATACAGTCCCAACTCGATAAACTTACAGTGGCAATGAGTAAAGACCAAGAGAGTAAAGACAAAACAATTGCTTTACTTACTCAGCAAATCCAAGACTTGAAAAAGTCGGGTGGCCCCCAAACTGATCCCCAAGTTGGTTCACAGCCTATGAACCTTGGGCAGGGTAAGCAAGAGCAATGGAAAGTCAATGTTGGGTCTCCTACCTTATCTCAAGGAACTGGAAATATCCCATTGCCCGCGAACCAAGGATACAACCCAAATCAAGGTGCAGGTTTTTATCCTGGGGCTGGACCGGCAACACAACGGCAAACTGTGCCATTGATTGGTGGAATAAAAAAGAGCAGTTTCACCTGGGGGAACATGAAGAAAGATAATCTTCCCTGGATACCTTCTGGGTCATTCATCCAAGCAATCATGATAGAGGGCGCCGACGCTAACGCGAGTGTTACCGGCCAACAATCAACAACACCTGTTGTCTTTACTCTTCAGGGTAATGTCTCTATGCCAAATGGCCAGATTTACAACCTAGATCAATGTCGAGTTACTGGGGAAATTTGGGGTGATATTTCTAGCGAGAGAGGGGAAGTAAGAACCAAAAATCTTTCCTGTATTCTAAAAGACAAGAAAATTGTTGATATGCCGTTTGAAGGCCATGTCTCTTACGAAGGTAAAGAAGGCGTAAGAGGAAAGCCGGTTATGCGAAACGGAAAAATCATTGGCTACGCAGGCGCAGCTGGTTTCTTATCTGGAATAGGTTCAGGAATACAGAGTGCAGGAACAACAACTGTTGGACTAGGTGCTTCCGCACAAGCAAGCCCAGGTGACATTCTTAAGCAAGGTTTTGGGGGCGGAGCTTCAAAGGCTGCCGACACGATGTCCCAATATTGGATTAAACGTGCCGAGCAGTATCACCCCGTTATCGATATCGGGGCTGGTAATGCTGTGACTGTTGTTTTCCAGCAAGGTTTTCAGCTTTCTACCATCGAAGACAGCGCAGCTCACAAAGTTCAGAATCAGGTACAAAAAGCATCAGATAGTATTGACGATGACTCTTCCAGCAACAATCAATCTGCTTCAAATCATGTAGGTTCCAATATAGACCCTGATGAAATATTGAAGCAAGCCAAGTCGCTTCGACTCGGGGATACAATACCGCAATAATTATGAAAAATTGGTATCTGGTTTACTGTAATTATAATCAGGAAGATAGAGCGATAATTAATTTAGAGAGGCAAGGGGTTCAAGTATTTTGTCCGATGCTTTCGCAAGATAACCATTCGCCTCATAAAAAAGGGGGCTATATGTTTCCCCGATATTTATTTTGCCTATTTAATCCTGAAGTGACCTCTAAAACCACAATTAACTCGACGAGAGGAGTTAGTCAACTAATTAAGTTCGGTGGCAGACAGGAGATAATCCCCAATATAGTGATTGAGAGTCTGATGTTTTATATCGAGAGGAGTCCTGAAGCAGAATTTAAGGGGGGGGAGTCGCCAAATCTAAAAAAATTATCAGAGGATTTATCTGCAATTATTAAAGGGATTCTATCAGAATGTGAATCTGATAAAAGAGTTTTATTGTTCTTTTCCCTCTACAGTTTGATCGTAAGAGATATAGCAAAGGAAATTGTGAAAATTCCTGTTAAAAAATAAACTTTATCCAAGGTGTTACTATGAAAAAAACTTCATTCACTCTCGTTCTCTGTTCTCTATTAACCGGTTGTGCAGGAATGAATTCAGATTTTGATTGTAATAAAACAGCAATCGATAAATGCCTTACGATGGGGCAAGCACAAGGACTAGCGGCAACAGGCAAATCAATCGATGATGTCGACACAGCGGCGGACACTGCAAAAAAGCCTGTAACTAGTACAGTAACGAGCCCTCCGCCGTTTCTGCATAACACGCCCGTACCGGTGAAGCCATATGTGCCTGTAGGGTCCTCACCGGTAATTTCTAAAGGATTCTTGGCTAGCACATCAACCACTGGAGTCAGCACATCTCCAGTTTCACAGTACATTAAAGTCAGTAATCCTAATTCACCAGGAAGTGTATCGGCGAATAGAACTGGAGACATTGTTCAGCGTTTATGGGTTAGTCCGTGGGTTGATAAAGATGATAATTTTCATCAACCAAGTGTTGTCGAATTCGTCAAAAATAAATCGCACTGGGACCAGAGCTACAATTCAATAACTAGTGAGAACTAATATGCCTAAATCCTTACTTGATACTATTACGAGAATGATAAGCGGGTCTAAATATAAAGAGGATGCGGATGCTGCAAGAAAATCTCTGCAACAATTTGACTACCCGTCCTTAACCGCATTACTCCCTTACCGTGTTTATGATGATGTAACCGACTTATATATCAACAAAGATACGGCAGGGTTTATCTTTGAAATTGCGCCGCTTTCTGGGGCTAATGAAGATATTATTGCGGCAATAGATGATGTTTTTAGAAGAAGACTGCCTCGGAAAACGCCAGTAGCAATATATCTGATCGCAAGTAAGTGTGTATCAGAAGTTGTGAGCGCCGGTGTCAGTGAGGATATGTGGCAGGGAATCCACAAAGACCGCTTGAACGCGATTACCAAGGCATTTTTCGAAAGGGCTGCATTAAAGGGCTTTCATAATAAAAAAGAAATGCCCCTCTATTTGAGAAACTATCGTGTATTTGCAGTTGTTGGTAAAAAGACAAAAATTAATGCTAAAACAATGTCAGAACTGTCTATGCTACGAGAAACGTTGAGAGTTTCCTTCCAAGCCTCAAAGCTTCACACACACAATCTACCTGTAGGTGAGTTTCTTTCAGTGATGAGAGAGTTACACAATTATCGACCTGGACAAACAGCAAAAAGTTCCAACGATTATGATGACCATGAAGAACTCCATCGTCAAATTATCGATGCCTCAAATGAGCTTGAGGTGTTCCCTGATTATCTTCGTCTTACAACCCGTCGACATCATGACGATAAGGATATAAATGCTGATAACAGCGGAGTAGTTTCCACTCGAATTGTTAATCTACAAATTTCGAAAAATCCACGCCAATTTGCTCTTTGGCAAACCCCGGATAATTTGCACAATATCCGTTTTACGTCCATGGGAATTCCGTGTCCTTTCATGATCACATGGGGGATAGAAGTTGATGACCAAATGTCTTCACAAAGCGAATCTTTCCGAAAGGAGCAGGACTTGGCCAAGAAAGCCAATTCTGCCTATGCCAAATTCATTCCTTCCACGGGAAAAGCTTATGAGGAATGGAAGAGTCTGAGGCAAGAACTCGGGTCTAACTCAACTTCGATGTGCCGGTATTTTTGGAACATGACACTGTTTACGCCAGACAACGATTTGGACCAGTTGAAGTGTACATTAGAAGCACAAAATGTTCTCAGGAAGAACGACTTGCCAGTCGACTCTCCACGTTTTCAGCAAATGCGAAACTTTATGGCCACTTTCCCATTTGTGTTACAGGAAGGATTGTGGGAAGACTTGAAAATGAGTGGTGTGACCAAACGTGCCACTGTTTACAATGCAATTAATCTCATGCCCGTTGTAGCGGAAAGCGGACTGTCCGGCCAGGGTAGCCCACTTCCTTCTTATCGTAATCAAATAAACTTCTTCGACCTGTTTTCAGAAAATAACGGTAGTACGAATTTCAACATGGCTGTCACCGGTACATCTGGAGCGGGTAAGTCATTTTTAATTCAAGAAATACTGCGACAGGTACTCAACTCGGGTGGGTTTGCCACTGTTATCGACATGGGGCGAAGCTATGAGAACTTCTGTAAACAGGCAGGCGGTGTTTACCTAGATGGAGCAACGCTGAGATTTAACCCCTTTGGAGATGTAACAGATATCAATGAATCTGCCGAGGGGATCACGATGTTAATGACCGTCTTGGCTAGCCCAGATGATGAAATGGATGAGGTAAGTGAAGCCATTCTGATGAAAGGTGTTATTGCAGCCTGGGATAAAGGCAAAAATAAAGCCAAGATTGATTATATCGTCGATTATATGAAGGATGAGTCTGGGAAAGCTCACAACAAAGACAAAGATACTATTCGTAACCGCCTAGATGAGCTGATTGTGCGACTCGACAGATATTGCACACATGGTCCAGATGGAGAGTATTTTAACGCGGAACATCCTACCTTGAATGCCGACACCAGATTTGCAGTTCTGGAACTCCTTAATCTCGAGTCTAAACCTAAGCTTCTTAGTGCGATCCTTTTTTCCATCATTCTGGCAGTGCAGGAAAAAATGTATAAATCACCGAGGAATCTTAAAAAACTATGCGTCATTGATGAAGCATGGCGATTACTGAATGGCTCGAACGTACACGCAGCAAAATTTATCGAAAAGGGTTATAGGACTGTTCGCCGCCATAGAGGGTCGTTTATCACGATCACACAGGGAATCAGGGATTTTACCGGCGTCGATGGGGCTCCGCCGCCTGCTGAAGCAGCAGCTGCCTGGAACAATAGCGGTACTAAAGTGACCCTGATGCAGGAAGCAAAGGCATTTAATGACTTCTTAAAAGAAAAACCTGATTTTTATAACGAAGTGGAAAAAACTGTAATAAAAGGCTTTCAACCTTCACTTGAGACAGGCTTCAGCTCCTTACTCATTTCTGCCGGAGAACGTAGTAGCTTCCATCGATTGTTTGTTGACCCAATTACCCGCGCAATGTTCAGTTCAAAGGGCGAGCATTTTGAATTTATGAGCCAGGCTCAAGTAGCAGGTGCAACTTCTGAAGAAGCAGCAATGTTATTAGCCGAGAGAATTTATACTGATGAGCTTAAGGAGCTGGAAGAATGGGCGAAACTAAATTAAAGAACAATTTGTGGCGTCAATTTGTCTTACCTAACTGGCCTCTAATAATATCGACGTTAATTATTTTTTCATTAATTACAATGTTCGTGTCTATTGCAGTCGTTAAATCAATGACCCCTGAAATAGTAAAGTTTGATATGAAAGGGACTGTTAACTCTTTTATGTCCCAAACAGCAGGGATTAAAACAACGCTCAGTAAAGAGCAAATGGACCAGATGGTTAGTAGATTTAATCAGGCAATGCAAGGAAGCATTGATGATTACGCAAATGCTAATAACGTCATTGTAGTTGTTAGTCCAGCGATCGTTGGTGGCGCACGAGACATCACAGATGAGATACGAAATAGCATTGCTACGAAAATGAAAAAGGTGGATGAGTGAGAAAGATTATTATTGCATTCCTCTTACTGTGTGTTAGCGCAAGTGTGTTTTCTAAAGACTATGGGACTATAGGACAGCTTTTTCCCATTCAAGAACCTGACCTTCTTACATTTATTAAGTCACGGCTAAATCAAATGCAGAAAGACGGGGAGTTAAATGGGATAAGAAAAAAAGCAATCGAGAATGTCGAGAAACATGCAGTTAGGCCAGAGGCAGTACCTGGATTATCACCCGCGACTGCTGATAAATCTTGGCTTTATGACCCGACTTTTATCGTCAATCAAGACATACAAGATATGAGCGGTAATTATATCGCGAGAAAAGGAGATAAAGTAAATCCTCTAGATAAAATACCATTTAACGAAACTTTATTCTTTATTGATGGGGATAATATATCTCAAGTTAAATGGCTTGAGGCGCAGTTGAAAAATATTGTTAACTTCAAGGTTATTTTAGTTAATGGGAATGTTAGAACTGTAAGCGACCAAATAAATGAGAGGGTTTATTTCGACCAAGCAGGGGTGTTGACAACAAAATTTGGATTTCAGCATACCCCTGTAATGGTTTCCAAGGAAGGCGATAAATTGAGAGTGACGGAAAAACACATTTAATTTCTTAAGAGTAAAATATGAAAAAAACTCCTCTATTAATACTCCTTGTTTCAGCATTGATGTTTTTATCGCTTAATTCAAAAGCTGATACCGGAACCGGTGAAGGGAGATGGGTAAATCCTATTACCGATGTATGTTGGCAATGCATGTTCCCGATGACAATTGGCAGTATCCCAGTATCTGCCGGTACTCTTCCCGATACGACAAATCCTGCGAGCCCAATACAAATATGTCCTGAAGGAATATTTTATAGGTTGGGCTTGGCGATTGGTTTTTGGGAACCCTTTGCGATGACAGACGTTACTCGTGAGCCAGGCAACATGGTTAATATGGGTGGCCTTAAAATCAATTTAGGACGCGTCGGTTCAGGGACTGGAGGACAAAGCGATTCACCAGAGCCTGGGGCGTTCTATCATGTTCATTGGTATAAATACCCGCTTATAGCCTGGCTGAATATTATTACTAGCGTTGCTTGTGAACAGACTGGCGATATGGATATAGGATACATGTCCGAAATCGACCCTTTGTGGAATGACAGTTCATTGTCGATGATTATCAATCCAGAAGTATCACTCTTTTCAAACCTCGTCGCACAGTCAGCTTGTGCCGCTGATGCCATTTCAAGTTCAATAGCGCATTACCCACTTGCTCCATTATTCTGGTGCGCCGGAGCGCAAGGTTCGATGTACCCGTTCACGGGTTACGTAAGTAATGAGTTCTCGCCCTTAGAAGTCTCGGTACTGCTCAGTGAAAGGATGGCATTCAAACTGCACAGGGAGGGATTAGTTTGGGACTCTGTAGGTGCCGATGTGGCTGTTTGTTTTGAATATCCGTCACCGATAATCCCCAAAGACAGGTATCGCTACCAAATGGTGAATATGATCCCAGATATCGCGCAATGCCATCCGTTTGGCGAGACAACGCAGGTGTGGGGAACTGTCCATACAAGCCCGACATCAAAGAAAAATTTTGGATATCTTATCTGGCGTAAAAGAAACTGTGTCTTCCTGTAGGAATTAAATATGAAATTAAAAATTATTACTTCTATTCTTCTGCTTTCATTTAGCACTGTATCCTTTGCTGATATTTCAAAAAGTGATTATAACTTTATGAAAAAAGAACAGGACGATCTGAATGAATTTAAATCCTCATTGTCAGACAAAACATTCTCGCTACCTACTAGTCAGCGAGAACAAGTAAACGGACTAATTAATCAGATTCAGGAGCGGCAAAATAAATCACAAGCTAATACAGAAGAAAAAAAACCAACAAATTTGTACTTTGTTAGCTTTTCAATCCCGGATGATGGGATATTAATAATGCTAAAAGACGCAAATCACTATCATTTAGCTCCAACTATCCGAGGGCTTATTGATAACGACTTTAGAAAAACGGCTGTTAAGATGTTTGACCTATCCAAGGAAGATAAGACAATTGGTGTCCAAATAGACCCAACCCTTTTTCTGAAATATGATATTAAAGCTGTACCTGTATTAGTCATTAGTTGCGGTTCTCATTACGACAAAATATACGGAAGCCTTCCAATTAAAGATGCTCTTACGCGTATCGCTAAAGATGGTGATTGTAAGGATGAAGCCAGTAAGTTACTAAGGGGCGATGGGCAATGAATAAAAGGCTGGTGTTATTAGCTTTGCTTCCTTTTTTCTCTCATGCAGATGATCTCAATAGTTCATATAGCGCGGGTTCTAATTATGCTTTAGGTGTCGCGACTCAAGGGTCGTCCTCACTTTCAGATAAAGACCCATCAACAATGATTAACGGATATTCCTCTAGTCCTAGTCAAGAAAGCTATTACGGAGGCGTTACTGGTTCGGACGGAAATTTATCATCAGCTGGGAGCGCTGAGAGTACAAAAAACAGCACTGTGCAAACTATTAACTCAGCTCAAGCTTCTAATCCAGCCACAGCCATTGACCCATCATCAACGTTTATCACAGCAGGAAAAGGTTTTGAAACTAATGCAAGTACGATAACCGATGGTACTAATACAATGTGCTCATCGACTAGTGTGACTAAAAGTACCTTTCAAAATTACAGCTGCGATCGGGATTTAAATGATGTAAAAGTCTGCTCCAGAACAGCAACTGTTACGGGGCATTATGTAGATAACTCAGTGACGAGTTATGTAAATATCGATTCTAATAGCCTTAGCTTTGATCAAAAAACAGGTGTTGCAACTTATACAGCAATCCCTGAAGGAACAATAATCTCCGCAACACTTACATATCAATTTGATAGTCATTTAGCGTTTGGTTCGTCAGGATGGTATTTAAATGTTGATGTGCTCGGACAAAAAATGAATATGTATGAAGACTACGGTACTTATACATATATACCCAACTGGAATATGACAGCAGGGCAGCCAATTACCTTCACATTGGGGAATAAGCAAGGCTCCTCTATTGCAGGTTCAATTTGGCAAGCTGGCAAGCGAAATAACATGTATCACTTTACTCTTGCCTTAGTAGTAAAAAAAGGACAACAACAGTATGTGACTGACACGAGTTGGAGTGAATCTTGTGATTTCGACAAGTCTACCGCAACCGCCGAAGTTTCCTCGACCTGCGTTTCTCCTGGCGGTGATAGAACGGTAGTGGTAGATGGGCAAACCTACACGCAATACAGTGACTGTTGGCAATATCAAGATGAATATGTAGTGCCTGCGAACTCAACAGGCAACTGTGACTCCCTTATCGCGAATAAAAACTGCACGGTAGCAACTAGGAGCTGTACTTCTTCAGAAAACGGCACCTGCCTTCACGAGCAAGATGTTTACCAGTGCGAGACTGATTATCAATCGTCAGGTGTTCTATGTGGCGGGACGTTTTATTGCCAGTCTGGCGATTGTGGTGAAACACAGACATCAGGCGACAATGGTTTTAGTGCCGCTGTGTCAAAACTCGCCGCAGTTTCATCAGCCGGTAGTGATATCGCATCGGATTCAGTCGACGTTAAAGCATTCACGGGGAGTGCAGTTTCATGTCGAAAAGCAATGGCTGGTTTTTCAAACTGCTGTCTCGATAAAGGGTGGGGTAACAGCATAGGACTCTCCCATTGCAATGATGAAGAAAAAGCGCTGGGGACGGCGAAGAGTAAAAAACTCGTAATAGACGTTGGTGAAACCTGTTCCAAAAAGGTGTTGGGAGTTTGCCTCCAGAAAAAAGAAGTTTACTGCCAGTTTGAGGGGAAGTTGGCGCGCATCGTGCAGCAGCAGGGGCGTCAGGGGCAGTTAGGTATTAGCTTTGGTAGTGCTGATTCTCCAAATTGTCGCGGCATTACCGTCGAGGAGCTGCAAAGTATTAATTTCGACAAAATTGACTTCTCAGACTTTTATAGTGATTTGGAAAGTAATGAAAATCTTCCCGATGATAGTTCTATGGTCAATTCGGTAAAAAGCAAAATAGCGTCTCAGGTCAATCAAATGGAAGGTAAGTAATATGAGGTTGATTCTAATTATATTTATGGTGATTTACTCAAATTGTGTATTAGCCGACGACGGTGTAGATAACACCTCACCTTTCACCGGTTGGCATTGGTATAACGAGCCGATACCAAGGAAGGATATTGAACCCAAGCAAAAGAAAAATACAATTCCTGATTTGAGTAAAATGACACCCGTTGAACAGAGTAAAGTATTGCAGCAATACACTAAAGAGGCTTTGGCTAAAGCTATCTTATATCCAAGTAGCGAAAATACGACTGTATTCTTAAAATGGCAGAAATTCTGGACTGACCATGCTTCTTATTTTAGCCAATCATTCGCTGTTGCGGAACTTGACCACCCTGAGCTTGATTACAACCTTGTTCGGTCGCATTACAACGGCACATCACCAATACAGCAAGCGCAACAAAAAACAGAGGAAGATAAAGCCATACAAAAACTTGCTTCTCAATACGGTCTGTTCCTCTTCTATCGAGGCAGCAACCCTATAGATGCACAAATGGCAGGTGTAGTTGCGGCCTTTGCGAGGTCCAAGAATATCCCGCTTATACCGGTTAGTGTTGACGGTCAGGTTGTTCCAGCAGTACCTGAAACGCGACCAGATGACGGGCAGAGTGAAGCAATGAATATTAAATATTTCCCTGCGTTAATGTTAGTTGACCCTAAAGCCAAAACTTATCGCCCATTAGCGTATGGGTTTATGACACAAGACGATCTGGCGACACGATTTATGTATGTAGCTACTGGTTTTAAACCTAATTTCTAATTGGTGATAACATGAAAGTCCAATATAAAAAATTAACAACATTACTGTTAACTTCGTTATTTCTATTACAAACTCCTTTGGCTCAAGCTAACTCGGTTGTTCAGCAAATTACCAATATCGAAGAAATGAAGAAAAATAAAATAGACAATGGTGATTCATTATTAGACTCAATGGGAAAAGAAAACGTCCCAATGGAGAAGCCCCATTCGTACGTTAGATTATCTGATGGTAGTGAGGCCGATCTTAGTAATTATGCAGTCGTCGTCTTTATGCAGGCTCATTGTCCATATAGTGCCAAATTTGACCCAAAGATAAAATCTCTATCCCAGCAGATGGGATTTAGCGTGTTTGCTTACACGCTTGATGGTGGGGGAGACAAATCATTTCCATATCCGATGGTTCCACGACGCATTAACGATAAGGAACCACTGGCCGACGAGATTCTGACGTTCTTTGGTACGGGTATGCCAATCGCTACACCAACCAGCTTTGTTGTGAATGTGAATACGAACAAAGCCTATCCGCTTTATCAGGGGGATACAGACGATACCGAAATTATGTCGCGAATGAACGAAATCATCCTCGCCGATGAAGGGCACATTGACGCTGCCCAATTAGGCCCAGTACCAACCGGCTCATCCACATCGGCTCAATAAGGCAAGCATTATGAAAATGAAGCAACTTACCCTTTGCATTATTACAGCATGCTGCATCAGTGCGCCTGCACTTGCGGATGTCAGCGGAGACCTGAACGGATACTTCAATGGGCTCGGGTATTCGGGCAACGTGTCGAAAGCGCAGTCTTGGAAAGGGCAGTCTGCAAATTACATGACAGGTGGGTCTGTTTATCTCAGAAATCCTGTCAAAAATATACAGCTGATCTCTATGCAGGTTCCTTCCGTGAACTCTGGATGTGGAGGCATTGATGCGTATCTCGGTGCATTCTCCTTCATCAGCGGTGCCCAGATACAAGCGTTTGCAAAGCAGATCATGTCGAACGCGGGAGGTTATGCTTTTGACCTCGCTTTGCAAACGATGGTGCCGGAGCTCAAGCAGGCAAAAGATTACCTTGAAAAGATGGCCAGCGACGTCAACTCCATGAATATGAGTTCGTGTCAGGCGGCACAGGGAATAATTGGCGGGCTTTGGCCAGTATCGCAGGTTTCACAAACCAAAATATGCCAGGACATTAGCGGACAGGATAATATTTTCTCGGACTGGGCTTCTTCGAGGCAAGGTTGTACGGTCGGAGGAGACCAGGATAGTGTTAATGGCCGCGCTGATGCGACCCAAAAAGACCTCGTGTTGAAGAATAAAAACCTGATTTGGGATGCACTCGGTGTAAACCATGTCTTTGACGATAATCAGCAACTTAAGCAATTTGTCATGAGTATCGTTGGCTCTATCATTTTCAACAACAGTGGGCAGGTGACGATATTACAACCCCTAGTAGCTGATCGTGGAGTGGTTAACACGCTGATGGAAGGGGGAGATGCCAAAGTTTATTTATGTGATACAACGGATGTTTGCCTAAAGCCTTCAGTAGGCACCATTACGATTAGTGAGAGTAACTCCTTAGTTACGATGGTAAGAAATTATATTACAAGTCTTCAAAATAGTGTGATGACAGATACACCATTAACCGATACCCAAAAAGGTTTTATTAACTCAACCTCTGTACCTGTCCTTAAATACATAATCAATTCAAGCTCGCTCGGTATTGATGCAACCTATCTGAGCATGGTGTCTGACTATATTGCGCAGGATTTAATGATTCAATATTTGCAGGAGCTTGTGACCCAGGCTAACGCATCGCTGAGCGCTAAGAACTTCCCTGAACAAGCGGCCAAAGAATTGAAAGCTAATATAAGTTCGGCGCAGACGTTATTAGTTGATATGAAATTGCAGTCGTCAGCAAGCCAAACAGCTTTAGACAGTATTAATCGTAACATGCAATATCTACAGCAGCAGGTCTCGACGCAGCTTACTTCTTCATATCAATCTAATTATAACTGGGGTAATTGATATGCAAACAGTTTATACCACCTTTGGTGGAGATATGTATCAATCTGCATTTAATGCAGTTGTTACTATCGTTGGAGATAGCGGGTTCCATACTCTGATTAGGATGTGTGGTGTGTTTTCCGTCCTCTCTGCGGTACTTGGGTACTTTAAAGAAAGACATCCCTTGGTTTACATAAAGTGGCTGGCAATTTATGTCATTGTGATGTTTCTTATTTTGGCACCAAAAACAAACGTACAGATTGTAGATATATCTAATCCCGCAGGTATTTACGAGGTTGATAACTTCCCTTCTGGATTGGCATTCATAGCAGGGGTGTCGACCGGTAGTGGTTATGGTGTCGCACAGTTATTCGATATGGCCTTTCAGTCAGCGGATGCTTTGAGCTATTCAAAAACTGGTATGCTGTTTGGTGCTAATATTATCGCATCGGGTTCCGACCTGACATCAAGCGTACCCCACCTTTCCGAGAATCTTCAGTCTTATTCAGAGAACTGCGTCAGCGGCGACATTATGATTAATCATAAATATACTATGAACGCTGTTATGAATAGTTCTGACCCTTGGTCCATAGTATCGTCTAATCCGAGTCCGGTCCGTGGTTTTTATTATGTCGATGATTCAAGTCAAACATTTATGACCTGCGCCGAGGCTGTGGCAAAAATTAATAGTGCAATGAATACCGGCCTTTCGGTCGGAGGTGTTGATTTCTCGTCATTTGCGCACAAGTTTTATGGAAATCGAATCGATGCATCTTCCCTGATGTCAGATGCAGTCGATAGTAGTAATCAATTTTTCTATTCCGAAGGCTTAAATGCCACACAGTTTTTAAAAGGTAATATTACCGCATCTGCATTGAGGTCTGGCATACAGAAATATTCAGCTAGTTCTGGTGATACTGCAAATATACTTAATATGACGTCAGAAAATGCCATGATGAAACAACGAATCGGATGGGCAGCGGAGCATGGCCTGGCGACAAGAATGTTGCCTTTTTTTCAGTCTATAATGGTGTTGATGCTTATCTGTGTTTTTCCTCTCATTATTGCCTTAGCCCTTATTAACCACTCTGCATTTGGTATGAATACAATTGCGACGTATGCATCCGGATTTCTATATTTTCAGATATGGCCTCCCATGTTTACGATATTGAATTTCGCTTCAAATTATTATTTGAAGTCTAAGTTAGGCGATGTTCCCTTGGTTTTATCAAATGCTGACCAAGTTAGATTACAGTATGCTGATGTTTCTAATATTGCAGGCTACCTCTGCATGTCGATACCCGTGCTAAGTTTTTATATCACTAAGGGAGCAGCACATGCTGCGTCTCAAGCCGTGGGCAGCGCAATGGGTGGTGTTGCAATGACCGCAGGCGGTGCGGCATCAAGTGCAGCCGATGGGAATTGGTCATTCAATAACATGTCGATGAATAATGTTAACTCCAATAAATATGACGATAATTTATCCCATCGTAGTGGAATGGCAACGTATCAGGCAGATAACGGAGCCAGCTTGACACATACTGCCGATGGCCACACCGTGTTCGATACGAGTGGGGCAATATCCAATTTGCCAGTAAGTATGAAGTTTAGCCAGATGATGTCTTCAGGTTTCACCAATCAAGCGAGAAGCGCAGAAGCAAATGCACAGTCTCATCTACATGGCTTTAATGACGCGATTAATTCTAGCTTCAACCAGCTCGCACAATTGAGTCATCAGTCAGGCAATAGCGATACACTTTCCCACGGAACGGATAGCAGTACATCAACAAGTCAAACAACTGGCGTTAGTATGATGATGTCCGCAGCAGAAGATTATGCAAAAGCAAATCATGTATCGGTTCAAGACGCTTATCAAAGCCTAAGCAGCAACAGCTTGACGGAAACGGGTTCAATTGGAGGTTCTGTCGGTATAGACTCTAAGAGAGAAGTCCTTGGGGGCATTGCAAGTCTGGCAACTGGGATCAGTGGTGAAGCACATATTCGGGGTGAGGTGGCCGGTAGCCATAATACGACGGGCAGCACGACTGCTCAAAATTCGGAAAACAGCGATTCCTCTCATTCGCAAAATGCAAGATATGCGCAGGACTTCAAAAAAGGTATGGATTTGGTTCAGCAGCAGCGTGAGAACTCAGGCGCTAACCATTCAGATAATGCCTCAAATAGCCAAATGAGCCAATTTGCAGCTACCCTTGGTAAAGCACAAAGCGAATACAACCAATACACCCAAAGCCAAACAGCAAGCCAGGAATACAGTAAAATGGCTAACTACGCAGAAACACAAAGCTCAAGCATTGATGCAAATTACAACCAAGAGTTTGCCGACTGGGCGCAAGAGAAATATGGAGCAAATGCATCGCGTATTTTAACCAATGCCCCAGAAGCCCAAAAGGCAGCCGTTCAGTTCGCCAATGAGAGATTGGCTCCTGAAATTCAGAACAACTTCAGATCAAATGAGAGTCGAGCATTAGGCGGTGCAGGAAAAGCTTCTGTCGGAGGTCTCGGGTCTTCTGTTGAGGGAAGCTTCAACGCAGGCGTAAAAAAAATGGAGCAAGCAATGCCTGGGATGAAAATCGAAAACGATATCTCAAGCAAGGTTTCAGCACAAAACTCTACTACCGCAGGAAATATCAGCTCAGGTTCTGGTTCGATTAATGAACAAAAGAATAATATATCTTCAGGAAATGATAAGGTTGTAGATAACTATGATACTACCCAGGCTAAGGTAAATTACGATATCAATCATAAAAAAAATGATAAGAATCCAATTGACCCCAAAATTCAGGACAGCCTTCATAAGTTAAGGGAGAAGATAAAATGAGAAAATTATTCGGATTGGTCGGTTTTGTTCCAACTATATTTCTTGTCTATAGAACATTTGATTTTCTAAATTCAAATCAGCTTATGTCTTATAGTGTATCCGCTGTGCTGTATTTATTTAGTTTGCTCTGTTTATTTATTTCCATCTCCCTCGGGGCTTTTCTGACAATATCAGGTTCGTCATCTAAGAAGGGTTCTTTACTATTCTCAACCTTTTCTCTTATGGTCAGTTTCTTCATAGGCGTATATGTATTGATGCTTAATGGTGATGTTGATACTGGTAGTATTGTCATACCTTCTTTGCTGTGTATATTATTACCCGCAATTTCAATTGTTTTGATAAAAATACTTATTGGTAAGGACAGCGGAGGTGTGAAACCTTCTTTTAATAAGATTAATTATCTGGAGAGTTCAGGAAGAGAGTTCAAACAGTCGCCTTCACATAACCCCGCTACAGGTTTACCAATGGTTAATTCATCTATTGATGTGTCTGGGAGCCCTTTCGGAATAAATAATCATAAGATTTAAAAATCTCTTCAATAATATCCCTTTCTTCTTTTTACAATAGGGCGTTAGCCCTATTGTAACTTCTTGAGATTTTCACTATGAGCTTCGTACCAAAAAATATTACTCAAGGTGGGCAGATTACTGCCTATCGTTTCAGAATGTTCAATCAGGTAAATAACTGGTTCTCATTTTGGGTTGTATTGATATTTTTCGCAATAAGTATGCTGGTCTTTTTTGCTTTTACTCCTATGAGTATTATTGCTAATGGGCTAACGTATTGGCTTGCTGATATGAGTAGTTCATTTCTGTTATTAAATCCCCACTCTACAGTCAAAACATGGAGTGTGAGGGTTTATGATGATGCCGGTGTTAATTATACGGTTTTGAAATTCACTTTGGAGCAAATTCTCAATAGTAAAGAAATGGCTGAAGTTGGGAACATGTTTCTTACTCGCTTAGAGATTTATGCAGGGCTTGGCGCAGCAGTATCTTTTGGTATTTATTCTATCCTTATGTTCTGGATTGGTCGCGTAGGTAAAGAGGAGACTGATGATGAGTACATTTCAGGCATGAAACTTACTCAAAAACCTGCTGAAGTTAATAAGATACTGGCATCAAGAGGGAAGAAGTCCGACTTGAAAATTGGAAAGCTTCATATGGTTAAAAATGCCGAAATTCAAAACTTCCTCATGCACGGAACCATCGGTACAGGTAAATCAACACTCATTAGATACCTGCTTGATTATATTCGAAGTCGCGGGGATAGAGCGGTTATATTTGATTCAGGTGGTACATTCATTCAGACGCATTATAATCCAGAAACAGATAAGATTTTAAATGCCCATGATGAACGCTGCGAATGGTGGGACTTATGGCACGAGTGCCAAAGTGTGGTTGATTACGAAAACATCACAGCGTCACTTATTCCTGTAGAGGGAGATTCCGATCCTTTCTGGGTATCAAGTTCCCGCACCATTTTTGCTGATAGTGCAATGAAGATGGCTAAAAACGAAAATAGAGATATCGAATCCTTCTTAAAAATTTTATTCACTATCAGTCTAAAGAGTTTACGTGAGTTTCTTGCTAATACACCGTCGTCAAACCTTGTTGAGGAGAAGATCGAGAAAACTGCAATCTCAATTCGGTCTGTTATTACCAACTACGCTAAGGCTCTACGTTTTCTACAGGGGCTTGAGAAGTCCGGCAAAAAGCGCTTCAGCATTCGTGAGTGGATGTCGGATGAGGAGTTCAGCAATAGCTGGCTGTTTATCTCGACAAACTCAAAGTATCGGAAGTCGGTTAAGCCTCTAATGTCTATGTGGTTGTCAATCGCAACAATCTACCTTCAGAGTATGGGGGAAAACCCTAACCGGCGTGTGTGGTTCATCCTAGATGAATTGCCTTCGCTCCAAAAGGTCCCTGAACTGAATGAGACACTGGCCGAAGCCCGTAAATTTGGAGGCTGCTTTGTGATTGGTATGCAGAACATGGCGCAACTGAGTAATACCTACGGAAAAGACACTGCAAAATCTTTGTTCGACCTCATGAATACTCGATTTTATGGACGTTCTCCAAGCGCTGAAGTAGCGAAAGATATCGAGCAAGAATTAGGTAATCAAAGACGTAAAGAAGCCCGAGAGCAGAACTCATTTGGTTTAGATCAAGTCAGGGATGGTATTTCTATTGGTAGGGATAAGGTGAGCCAACCAATCGTTGATTACGATGAAATAATGAGGATGGCCGACCTTAATTTCTATGTGCGCCTGCCAGGTGACTACCCAGTAATTAATATGGATGTACCTTATAGAGATCTACCTAAGAAACATCCTGCTCTTATCGAAAGAAAAATCGACGATAAATTAAGCCCATTGCTAGAAGAACTCATCGTACATAATGAAAAAGGGATGAATACAGATTTTCAAAACCAGATAATTGAAAATCACGCGACTTTGACGTCGACCGCGCCAGAGCAAAAAACCGTAGTGGCACCGCAGCCGGTGGCGTCGACTGCACCGGAGCAAAAAACCGCAGTGGTCACACCGCCGGTGGCGTCGACTGTACCGGAGCAAAAAACCGCAGTGGTCACACCGCCGGTGGCGTCGACTACACCGGAGCAAAAAACCGTAGTGGCCCCGCAGTCGGTGGCGTCGACCGCACCGAAGCAACAAACCTTAGTGCTCACACAGCCGGTTGCAGGGTCCGCACAAGTTTCCAAACCTGAAGACACTGCACTTGCGTTTACTATAACGATGCAAGAAAGACTAGCGAAATTGCGCGGAGATAATCAGAGGGTTGAAACGCAAAATAATGCTCAGAATATTGGATTGCCTGTTCAAAGCCATACTGAAATTAGTGCAGAGAAGTCCACCGGTAATACTGATGCTTTCAAGTTCATTGATCCGCGCCGCAAGCAGTCAAACGATAATACCGGTGACCAAAGCGGGGGGAGATCCGAGGAGCTTGAATTCGAAGCTATCGTTTATGAAACTGAAAGTGGTGCTATGGTCATCAAAACTGAAGGGAGTGAAATCACCCAAAACCAAGGTGCGGTCCGAAAGATGGCAGAGGAAGAAAAGAATATTCTCGTTCACCGTGAACATGGTGAACACGAAATGGAGGAGCCAGACCTATGATGTCAGTTGCCAATGTAAGTTCCGCAGGCGGTGCTGCTACTTATTACACAAAGACAGATAACTATTACTTCCTCGGAAATCTTACAGCTGAATGGCACGGTAAACTTGCTGATGAAATGGGTCTAGAAGGACCGGTGAATGCTGAGATTTTCACCGAACTTTTACACGGCAAACTACAGGACGGTACAGTCCTTGGCCGAGATGTAGATGGTAAGCATGTACATCGGCCAGGTTATGATCTGACGTTCTCAGCACCGAAAAGTGTCTCCATCCTGGCTTTGATTGGGCAGGACAAAGATATGCAGCAGGCTCATAAAGAATCTGTAGCGGTCGTGGCCGAATATGTTGAAGAGTTAGCATCAGCACGACTGACGGTTGATGGTGAGACGCGTATGGTCAACACGGGGAAGATAATCGCCGCCGGTTTCACCCATGATACAAACCGAAATCTAGATCCTCAGCTCCATACTCACCTAGTTGTCATGAATATCACCGAGCAAGACGGAAAGTATAAAGCCCTCGGTACTGACCTCATCAACAAGAGCGGCTTCGGCGAGCTGATTTACAAACACCATATTGCACTCGGCCAAGTTTATCGAAATGCGCTCAAGGAGCGTGTCGAGCAATTGGGGCATGAGATTGAGGATGTTGGACCTCATGGCCTATGGGAAATTAAAGGCGTTCCTGAATCTGTAAGACGGTCATACTCGACTCGCAGTGAAGAGATCAGGGAGTCGGTTGGCGATGATGCCTCTCTTAAAAGCAAAGACGTGGCAGCCAAAGATACGCGTAACGCTAAACAGGAGCCTTCTCGCCCTGAATTAATGGATAAATGGAAAGATAAGCTCCAGCAGGAAGGTTTTGATTTAGAAGGCTATCTCAAGGAAGTTAAACCACATAGCTCGAGAGAAGCGCCGCCGGAGATTGAGCGCGAAGCAATTAACATCATAGCCAAATCCGTCTCTTTGCTAAGCGATACAAAGTCAAAATTTACCTTTAGCGATCTACTTTTGACTTCCATCGAGAACAGTGAAAATACATATACTGTTAACGAGTTGAAAGGCGCTATAGACCACGCTATTGCTGAAAGTATGATCATCCCAATGGACAGCGAAAAAGGCATCTTCACATCCAAAATTCATATCCTGGATGAACTTTCTGTCGAGCACATGGCAAAAGACCACCTTAAAGACAGCCAGGTATTTACATTCATGACGCCGCGTGAAGGTGGGGATAGCAAAAGTGAGCTTGCGTTTCTAGAGAAAGAATCATTATCTGTTGTGCAGGTTCCAGCGTCCATCAGCAAACTTCGCGACATGACTGAGAATATGGTGAATTTCACCACAGAAAGAGGCCGTGACGCGGTTGTACTGGCCTCTACGACAGCAAGACTGGATTCACTATCCCGATCTCCTGAACTCGCAGATAAAGTCATCCCGAAGCATAGTTTGCTCAGCAATGACTTTACCGTACCGGAGCAAAGCACGGTTTACGTTGAAGCTGCTGAAAAAATGACGCTAAAAGAAACGGTTGTTCTGCTTAGCCATGCTCGCGAAAAAAATCTACAACTCGTTTTCATGGATAGCACTGCCAGGCAGGCTAACAGCGACGTACTATCTGTTCTCAATAATGCAGGAGCAGAGAAGCACAACCCCGTATACACCCTCGACAAGCTTGAAACTCAGGTTGTCAGTATCCCTGATAAAAGCACGCGTTATGATGCCATTGCTAAAAGATTTACGGAGATCACCAGTACTGGTGAACGAGCAACGGTCGTCGTTACCGGCCCCCGTGAGCAAAAAAATCTGACGGGGATCATCCGGAACGAACTCAAGAACGCTGAGTTACTCGAAAGCAAAGATATCTCTATGGAATCACGTTCTCCGGTGTTCGTCACCGAGAAAACGCGTAAACAGATTGGGACTTACCATTCGGGGATGGTCATCGAGGATAGGACTGAAAAAAACAGAAAAACATACACTATTGATCGGGTTAGCGAAGAAACTAAGGTTTTGGTTCTGAAGGACGAAAAAGGGCAGCAACATAACAAAGCTATCGGCGAACTCAACGCAGATTGGCGCTTGTTTGAGTCCCAAAGCATTGAAATCGCCATAGGCGAGAAGCTCTCAATGACGACGGCCAGCTACAAAGAAAAAGTGAAGGCGAAAGCTTCCGTGACGGTAAAAGCGATCACTGAAGGTGGCGTTACGTTATCAGTTAATGGCACCAATAAAGAATTTAAAGTCTCAGTCAATGAACCACTGTATGCGCGGTATGATTATGTCTCTGGAGCAGGCGCTAAAGATAATGAGCAAGGGACTGTCATCGCAGGGCTAACCACCCATGAGCTAAGCCTGTCAATGATGAATACCTTGGCACAATCTGGAAATCGCGCAGAGGTATTTACGGCTGAATCACAGGAGAAGGCGGAAAGTAAACTCCTGCGACTTAACAATAAAAAGTCGATACTTACTTTGGTGAAAGAAGCATCCGGCAAAACCGATACTTCAGAATCCATTGATACGCTAAAAGCCAATCTCGAGACAGATGGCCAGAAGGCAGTTTCTCTTGCCATTGAAAACATGAGCACAGTTTCATTCAGCAGACTTGAACTTATCGATAAAGCGCTGGGTATTCATAACAAAAATTCTGAAATTTTGGCTGAAGTTAATAAAAGGGTTTCTTCAGGTCAACTGATCAGCATGGACGTAAACGGTCAGTCTCATTTAGTAGCCCGTGAGACGTATGAAATTGAGAAAAGCATTGTATCGCTCATTGAAAGCGGGAAAAGTGCGGTTAAACCCCTCATGGAACAAATTGACCCAGCCAGGCTAGAAGGGCTGACGGCTGGCCAGCGTGCTGCTACTACTATGGTTTTATCTACCGAAGATCGCTTCATGGGTATACAAGGCTACGCAGGTGTTGGGAAAACGACCCAGTTAACTGCGGTCACAGCGTCTCTTGATACGTTGCCTGAAAATGAGAGGCCTGAAATAGTCGGACTCGGCCCAACGCACAGAGCTGTAGCCGAGATGCGCTCTGTTGGCATAGAGGCTCAGACAGCAAAATCATTCATCCTTGACGTTCAGAAACGGCTAGAAGCCGGTGAAAAGGTCAATTTTGAAAGAACGTTATTTCTAATAGACGAACAGGGCATGATCGGAAACCAAGATACGAGGGATGTTCTTTCCATCATCGACAAAGCGTCAGGCCGCGCCGTACTCATGGGAGATGACGACCAGCTGGAATCAATTGAAGCGGGTGCATCTTTCCGTCTCATGCAGGACCGGTCGCCGCTGGACGTTGCCATCATGAAAGAGATTGTCAGGCAACAGACTCCGGAACTGCGGGAGGCTGTGTATAGCATAATCGACAATGACCCCGTAAAGGCGCTGGCGCTGATTGAGAAAGTAGATCCCGCGATTGTGCCTCGGCATGCAGGAATCGACATTCCTTCATCTGTCATTGAAGTGAAAATAAAGCAGGCTCAAAGTGATGTTGAATCGGTTGCAAAACAACCATCAATCCAGGAACACATTGCAGCAGATTATTTGAGCCGCACAAAAGAGGCTAGGAATAATACGCTCATTATCACTCAGCTTAATAACGACCGGCGGGTGATCAACAAGACCATTCATAACGAACTCTTAGACCGTGGCGAACTGTCGCCTAAAGCTATAGAGCTAACGACGTTAGTGCGTAATGGCAATGAGCGAACAGCATTCAACAGTATTAATAATTGGAAGGCGGGTTTAGTTGTTCTGGAAAACGACAGCTACATGCATGTGACTAATATTGATAAACAGAATGGCCTGGTACATATGCGAAATGCTGAAAATAAGCATGTCGTGTATTCCCCAAAAGAACTCAATTCACGCCGTATCGAGGTATTTGAAACAGAAGACCTTACCTTTAATGAAGGGGAAAGCATTGTCTTCAAAAAGTCCAACCGCGACCATGGGCACACAGCAAACGAAAAGTATGTTATCAATAAAATTGATGATAACGGAAGTATCTACCTGAGCGGTGAAAACGGTCAAAAGGTCATAAATCCCCGTCAATTCCACCACGATAAGCATATTGATTATTCATATGCGACAACCGGCTATGGAGCACAAGGGGCAAGTGCATCTTATGTCATAGCACTGGAAGGTGTCGAAGGAAGTAGAAAGCGTATGGCCAATATGCGCGGGTTCTATATTTCTGCATCTCGTGAAAAATCACATGTTCAGATCTATACCGATGACCGAGAAAAATGGGAACAAAAGCTTCAACAAAAAGAGGCTCAGCCACGTACCGCGCATGATGTCCTGGCACCCGAACATCAGAAAGAAAAAGCACAATTTCTTATGTTGTACGCTAAAGAAGCCGATAGCAATTTTGCTGTCAGAACATGGATGTCGCAGAACGGCTTAAACAAAGGGGACATCGATGTAAAAGTCCTCAACCCCTCTCGAAAAAATCCAGAAACAAGATTGGTCCTCAAGTCCTTGGATAATTTCGGTAAAGAAAGCGGTATTGAATTGGTGTCTATTGAGCGTGCTGTCGATGGGGTTTACAAGACCACAACATCTAAGCCTGTCAATACGCAGCGTACTCAAGCAAATCTACTGCGAACCAGCCTTAACAATAAAATGTACGTCGCTCGAGACATTGAGGAGGCATTACATGTTGCCGGTGAAGATAAGCAGACTGGGATTGTTATATCAGATAAAAATCCGAATAGCTTTAGCCCGATATTTCTGAAAACAGTAGGGATTGTCTTTGATAAGCAAATACCTATTCCTGAAGAAATCCAGCCGACAATTACTGCCGCATTGAAAGAGAGCATGGACGCCCAGCAGAAACAAGTTCAAGAACCGGCGATACGTCTAACGGAAAACATCTCGTCAGATAAAGCTACCGAAAAAGCCCTGCGGGATGCACAGGAGGCAATTGCAAAAGAAAAAGACATAAATACCGGCGAACAGGGAAAATTCAGGGAATATGGTGATCTCGGATTGGATACAGTTGAAGGCAAGCTGAAAGATTTGGTTCAACAGCTTTCACAAAGCGCCCGAGAAAAATCTTCAGAACTCAGGTTATCAGTTAGAGAGCAAGAGCTGCTCAACCGAGCTGCTAATGAGCTCAGTATGGATGTCGTGAAAGACAAGATCGAGCGCACCACTGACAAGATTACTGGACGGTCGCAGAGAGAAATCACATTTGAACGTGAAGAGTATGAAAATACGCGTTCTCGTAATATGGATAAAGAAATATGATCAGGGCAATTCGTTTTATACCAGTAGTGGCATTACTAACTGGTAGCGCGGCGATAGCAGCGGAAACACAGGCAGTGGGTTTTACACCAGAACAACAGGCTACAATAGGTAAAATCGCATCAGATTACCTCGTTCAACATCCTGAAGTACTGATTAAGGTCAGTCAGGAACTTCAAGCGAAACAACGCACACAGCAGCAAGAACTAATGACTGATGCCGTAACCAAGCTTCAGAAGCAATTAATGCAAGTAAAAGGCATTCCTGTTTTAGGTCCGGACAACGCCAAAGTTACAGTGACCGAGTTTTTTGACTATCAATGCATTTACTGTAGCCATATGGCCCCGACCGTAGAATCGCTTATTAAAAATAACCCCGACGTGAAATTCATCTTTCGTGACTGGCCTATTTTTGCAACACATTGGAAGAACTCTGATATAGCCGCGTTAACCGGTTTGAATGTATATGCGCAATCAGGGGCAAAGGCCTATTTGCAATATCATAACGGTATTTACGCAACTGGCCATGATGAAGGTAAACTGACTACTGATGATATTGCTTTAGTTGCCGCCAAGGCATTGAAGGCTGTACCTACTATGACTGTCTCGGATAATGACTATAAGGTTGTTGTAGGTAAGAATGACTTACTTGCGCAAGGCATTGGTGTTTCAGGTACACCTGCTTTTATAATCATGCCTGCTCAAAATGCTACGGCTAAAACGATAACTGTAGTCCCTGGCGCAGCCACCCTTGATGCATTACAGGCTGCAATTAATAGAGCAAAATTATAAATAACTACCAAGTGTCCTTATCAACCACTGAAATATTTATGTCTATTATTCAGTTAGTTAAACCTTTTTAATATTCTTTCCTTTGGAATTCAAGCCACTTTAAATGAAACTCCATTAAGGGAACAAATTATACATGCACAGAAGGGCGGTTATGTCCGATGGTAAGGGGAAAGGAAGTCCGCAATCCAGATTTCAGGTTTTGGAGATAATGTAGTTGTGAGCAAATGAGTGGTTAATTTCAAAAAAAAAGTATAAGATGTGACTAAGGCTCCCTTTAGGGGAGCCTTAGTCATGGGTGGGCGTCCCGTAAGACACCACTGATTGCCGTTACCAAAGAACCATAACATATCGTTAGCGGGTACTCTTCGGTTTACTAACGCTGACTATAACCCAAAAAAAAAACTTTTGCAACACTAGAGGATTAGCTTCATTAAGTGGGAGTCTATGGGTAAGATTTGCAATCACGGCACAGCAACTTACTTTATGGGACAAGAGGATGTTAGATACGGAAATTTTGGATAAGATATCAATTCCGAGGCTTACTAAGTACAAAGATGCATTTGGTTTTCCAGAATATGAACATGCTTATGCCGTCTATACTTGGAACAAAATATTGGCCGGAGCCTTTACTCCCCTGGTTCAGTCTATTGAAGTCTCGCTAAGAAATTCTATCAACCAAGGAGTCATGACACTTCCCGAGTATGGCTGGCTCTGGTTCACCAATGTTTACCGGAGCAAAGACCTACCCAGAGATTTTGTTAAACTACATCATCATATTGTAAATAGGCATACCCAACTTGATCTAGATGCTTATAAAGAAAATAAACACCCTGACTATAAAAAAATTCTGGATATCATTTACGAAAAAAAAATTAGAAAAGGTACTCCTCAAATAAAACGGGCTTACAACCAGCATATTGTTGGTAACTTGATGCTAGGTTCATGGGTTGTTCTTCTTAATTCTGACTATGTTGATAACACGAATAATAAAAAGTTATGGCCGAACTTGACGTCTATTGTTTTCCCTAACGCAATTGGTATGCAAAAGGATAATCTTTTTAAGATGTATAATGA
>NZ_MRWD01000068.1 GCF_002093625.1 Rouxiella silvae
TTTAATTCTTCCCGACTCGTTCGCACCGCGTTGCTGCTGCGTTGTTCCCTGTCGTTGGAGCGGCATTATAGGGAGTTTCTGAGGAGCCGCAAGTCTTTATTCAAAAAAACTTTCTAACCGCCTTTTTTTTCTACAAATGCGTCATAAACGCATAATAAAGCGTCATTTTTATCCGTAAACTCATTATTTACTCCGCTTTTACTGGGGTAAACTAGTTTGAATACTGAGACCTTTCTACCGTATAGGACGTAATTCATGTCACTCAACGCCCAACAACAGGCTGCTCAACGAAACCTTTCCTATCTTATTGCAGAGAATATTGCTCAACGCGTGTTGTCTGGTGAATATGCCGAGGGAAGTATCCTGCCGGGAGAGATTGAACTGGGGGAGTTATTCGGGGTAAGTCGCACCGCTGTGCGCGAGGCGGTAAAGACGTTAACCGCAAAAGGTATGCTGCTGCCGCGTCCTCGCATTGGAACGCGCGTGATGCCGCAGAGCAACTGGAACTTTCTCGACAGTGAACTGCTGACCTGGTGGATGACGCGTGAAAACTTCGACCAGGTCATGTCGCACTTTGTTTTACTGCGTAAGGCGCTCGAACCTCAGGCCTGTTCGCTGGCTGCCGTTCAGGCAAGCGCAGAACAAAAGCAGCAACTCTCTCTCTATATGTCGGAAATGCGCGACCTGCATGAAAACTTCGATCGGGAGCGCTGGATAACCGTGGATGCCCAATTTCATCAGCTTATCTACGAGGCGGGAAAAAATCCGTTCCTGACTTCTTTCGCCAATTTGTTCAGCTCGGTCTACCAAAGTTACTTCCGCGCAATAACCGGCAATGAGGTTATCAAGCTCGAACACCACCAGCGCATCGTTGATGCCATTTTAGCGGGCGATGCAAACGGCGCATTAGACGCCTGCGTGACTTTATTACGCGACCCAGCCTGATTCGTACCTCTCTTCTCAGCGCCTTCTTCCTCTATATAGAGAAAGATAGAAAGGAAGAGAGAAACAGACAGGGAAAGTCAGGATTTTACGCCAACCGATCCGCGAACCACCAGCTCGGGTGTAAGTACCAGAACCTGCGCCTCGGCCTCGGGGTCTTTTAGGCGATGCAATAGGGTGTCGATTGCCAGCTCGCCCAGCTCGTCTTTAGGCTGATGAATGGTGGTTAGAGGGGGCGTTAAAAACTGCGCCAACTGAATATCATCGTAACCCATCACCGCAATGTCCTGCGGGATACGCAGACCGTGCTGATAGATTGCCTGATAAACGCCAACGGCCATCGCGTCGTTTCCGGCAAAAACGGCGTCTGGACGCTGTGGCAGAGCCAGTAACTGCTGCATTGCCGACAAACCGCCGGAAAACTCGAAATCACCGGTCACTTCGAAACCGTCCTCAATCACCAGACCCGCTTCTTTCATTGCCTGACGATAGCCGTCCTGACGTTGGGTCGACGTGGTTTTATCTGTCGGTCCAATAATGCAGGCAATGTGCCGATACCCTTGCGCAATCAGATAGTCAGTCGCCATCTTGCCGCCGATAAACGCGTTATCCTGAATAATGTCATTCACGCCGGCAAACGGCGCCCAGTCCATCATCACCACGGGAATCGAAGGATAGCGGCTCAGCGTCTCCGGCGATGGGCAGTGATTTTCAGTAAACATCATGATCAGCCCATCGACCCGCTTTTGCAGCAGTGTTTCAATGCTGCGATTCATTCGCTCCTCATTACCGTCGGTATTACACAGGATCAGACTATAGCCGCGTTCGTAACAGCTGCGCTCAACGCCCTGCACCACTTCAGAGTAAAACGGGTTGCTGCTTGAGGTAATCAACATACCGATGGTGCGGGTCTGATTGATTTTAAGACTGCGGGCCAATGCGGAAGGCGCATAGTTAAGCTGGGCAATCGCCGCATTAATTTTTTCACGGATAGCCTCACTGACAAAGCGATTATTATTAATCACGTGTGAGACTGTCGAGGTTGAGACGCCCGCCAGGCGGGCGACATCTTTCATTGTCGGCAACTAGGACTCCTGATGCGTTAAGAAATCATCAATTTCATGTCGCCATGGAACAGAAGACTGCGCACCGGCACGCGTGACGGCAATCGCCGCCGCCGCATGGGCAAAACGCACAGACTGATCCATCGGCTTCCCTTCCAGCAGCGCCGTTACCAGAGCACCGTTAAAGGTGTCACCGGCGGCAATGGTGTCTACCGCTTTAACGCTAAATCCTGGCACGCTCTTGCCTTCGCCCTGCTGGCTCAGCCACACGCCTTTACTGCCCAGCGTAATGATAACGGTAGCAATGCCTTTAGCGTGCAATACCTTCGCGGCGCACGCGGCATCATCGGCGGTGATAACTTTCACGCCGGTCAGTTTTTCGGCTTCGGTTTCGTTCGGGGTAATCATGTCCACCAGCGACAACAGCTCGTCCGGCAACTCACAGGCCGGGGCCGGATTCAAAATAACCTGAGTTCCGTTGTCGTGCGCAATACGTGCAGCGGCAATGACCGACTCGAGCGGAGATTCCAGCTGCATTAATAAAGCCGAGGCATCGATAATTTGCTGCTGATAACGCGCGAGATATTCCGGCGTCAGAGCTTTGTTGGCTCCTGCATCAATACCTATGACGTTTTCCGCGTCGGCGTTGACAAAAATAAGCGCCACACCCGTAGTCGTGTCGGCGATTGCCTCGACCGGACGAGTATCAATATTATCACTGGCCAGCTGTTTGCGGACGCGCTCACCGATGTCGTCACTGCCTACACAGGCAATAAATGAAATATCGGCACCGCTTCTTCCCGCTGCCACGGCCTGATTGGCCCCTTTGCCACCAAAGGCGACATTGTAGTGTGAACCCATCACCGTTTCGCCCGGCTGCGGAAATTGTCTGATATTCAGCACGTGATCGGCGTTGATGCTGCCCAGAACCACCAGTTTACCTTTATCCATTGCCTTATTCCCAATCAGTTGCGCCACCCAAACAGTGGCGCCTATATCTATTAAGGTTGTGCAACCAGCTTGAGATCAACCGGAATAACCGCTGGAACAGCTTCGCCTTTTAACACTTTGTCTGCGGTTTCTACGCCTATAATACCAATTTGGTCAGGACGCTGAGCCACAGTTCCGCCCAACTTGCCGCTTTTAACCGCTTTAATGCCATCTTCAGTGCCGTCGAAGCCGACCACCAGCACGTCTGTTTTACCGGCCGTTTGCAGCGCACGCAGTGCACCGAGCGCCATTTCATCATTCTGGGCAAATACCGCCTGAACGTCTGGGTGTGCAGTCAGCAAGTTTTGCATGACGTTGAGACCTTTGGTGCGATCGAAATCTGCAGGCTGGCTGGCTAGCATTTTGAAATGATGCGCATCGGCGGCTTCTTTAAAACCAGCACCGCGCTCACGGGCAACAGACGTTCCGGCAATGCCTTCCAGTTCGATAACTTTGGCATTATCACCCAGTTTTTTGGCGATGAAATCACCGGCCATTTTACCCCCGACTTTATTATCAGACGCAACGTGACTGATAACCTGGCCTTTGGTTGCCTGACGGTCCAAAGTGATCACTGGGATTTTCGCCTGATTGGCCATTGCCACAGCGTTGCCCACCGCGTCCGAGTCTGTCGGGTTAATCAGCAGCAGCTTGGTGCCGCGAACGGTCAGGTCCTGCACGTTCGCCAGTTCTTTTGCCGGGTTGTTTTGTGAATCAAGCACCACCAGGTTATAGCCCAGTTTATCGGCCTCCTGCTGCGCGCCTTCTTTCATAGAAACAAAGAACGGGTTATTGAGTGTGGAAACCACCAGCGCAATGGTGTCTTTCGCCAACACGTTAGCACTGAATGACGCGGTTAACGCAGCGGCAGAAACCCATAATGCAACTTTCTTCATAGACATCGTCATTTTATATATTCCTGTAGGGGAGGTTATTTGTTGCTTTTGTTATCCACCAGGACTGCCAGCAGAATAACGACTGCTTTAACAATCATCTGGTAATAGGAAGAAACGCCCAGCAAATTCAGGCCGTTGTTCAAGAATCCAAGAATAAGTGCACCCACCAGCGTACCGAGAATGCGCCCTTTGCCCCCGGAGAGGCTGGTGCCGCCCAATACGACCGCCGCAATGGCATCGAGCTCATAGCCGGTCCCCGCCGTGGGCTGCGCCGAAGAAAGACGAGCAACTTCGATAATGCCCGCCAGTGCCGCCAGCAGCCCACAAAGTGAATAAACAATAATCTTCACTTTATCGACGCTGATCCCCGACAGGCGCGTTGCCGCTTCGTTACCGCCCAGCGCGTAGATATAACGACCGAGACGGGTGTGGTGCAGCATGTACCAGGCAGCGGCAAAAACAATCGCCATTAACCACACCGGCGTCGGCACGCCCAATGGGCGACCAATCCCGAACCATCCGAAAGTGTCGGCGACGTCGTTAAAACCGGTACTTATCGGACTGCCGTTGGTGTAAACCATCGTCACGCCGCGCAGCAAGAGCATCATTACCAGCGTAGCGATAAACGCCTGCACCTTACCTTTGGCAACAATGGCACCAGTAATGCCACCCACCGCCGCACCCAGCACCAGCGAGGCAATAACGGCCAGCGTGGCGCTCGACTCCAGGCCTACCACAGAAGCGGCCACCGCGCCGGTCAGCGCCAGCAGGGAGCCCACCGACAGGTCGATACCGGCAGTCAGAATGACCAGTGTCATGCCCACGGCCATAATGGCGTTAACCGAGGTTTGCTGCAGAATATTGAACAGGTTATTGAGCGTGAAGAAGTTTGGACTCATTGAAGAGACCACCGCAATCAGCACCAGCAGCGCAATCAGGGATTTCTGCTCTAACAACCACTCTTTACTGATCCAGCGCTTTTTATTGGCCGGTATTGTCTGAGAACTCATTGTCATTTACTCCTGGTTCACGCCGTATTGCTTGCCAACAGCGGCCGCCATTAATGCTTCTTGCGTCGCCTGTTCTATAGGGAATTCAGCGCTTAAATGCCCTTCGTGCATCACCAGAATGCGGTCACTCATGCCAATGACTTCTGGCATTTCGGAGGAGACCAAAATGATGCTAAGACCTTCACGCTTGAACTGATTGATTAACTGATAAATCTCTTTCTTGGCCCCAACGTCGACGCCGCGCGTCGGTTCGTCGAGGATCAACACTTTGGGACGCGTCATCAGCCCGCGCGCGATGGCAACTTTCTGCTGATTACCACCGGAAAGCAGGCCAATCGGCTGCATCATTGAAGGCGTTTTGATATTGAACAGGCGGATGAAATCGCCCACCGTCTGCTGCTCTTCTGCGTGCTTTAATCCGCCGCCAAGGCGACTGAAATAACGCAGCGCAGTCAGCGACATGTTTTCCTTTACCGACATGCCCAACACCAGACCGTCGCGCTTACGATCCTCAGAGATATAAACGATGCCGTTAGCCAGGCCGTCCTGCGGTGTGCGGGTCTGAATTTCACGGCCTTCAAGTGAGACTGTGCCTGCGGTTTTTTTGCGTGCGCCGTAAAGAATTTTCATCAGTTCGGTACGTCCGGCTCCCATCAGGCCAGAAACGCCGAGGATCTCGCCGCCGTAAAGCGCAAAACTGACGTCTTTTACACCCGGTCCCGAGACATTATTTACCGACAAACGCAGCGGCCCGCGGGCATGGTTGATTCGCGGATACTGTTCCTCAAGCCGCCGTCCCACCATCATTTCAATCAGCGTGTCTTCCTCAAGCTCGCTCACTGGACGTTCAGCAATAAACTGGCCGTCGCGAAATACCGTCACGTCGTCGCAAATCTCGAAAATCTCTTTCAGGCGATGCGAGATATACACCACGCCGCACCCGGCAGCCTTAAGCTCGTTTATCACGCTAAATAAGGAGGCGGTTTCGGTGTCGGTCAGTGCATCGGTAGGCTCATCCATAATAATGACCTGCGATTCGAAGCTCAGCACCTTGGCAATCTCAACCATCTGCTGGTCACCAATCGACAGCTCACCCACGAGTCGATGGCTGCTGTAACGCAGATTCAGGCGAGCCAGCAGTTTGTCGGCTTCGGCGTACATCTTTTTCCACTGAATTCTCCCCAGTCCGTTAACAAACTCACGACCGAGGAAAATGTTCTCGGCAATGGTTAGCTGCGGGATCAGGTTCAGTTCCTGATGGATAATGCCGATCCCAGCTTCCTGAGAATCCTTCGGCCCGTTAAAACTGGCTTCCTTACCGAGAAAATGAACCGATCCGGCATCTTTTTGATAGATGCCGGTCAGTACTTTCATCATCGTTGACTTGCCCGCGCCGTTTTCACCCACCAGCGCCATGACTTTTCCCGGATACACGCTAAGCGCGGCGCCCGACAGGGCTTTTACACCAGGAAACGCTTTATCAATCCCTGAGAGTTGCAGCAAAGGTTGCATAGAGACCTCAGAACGTGACGCCGGCAGACAGGATAACGTTGGCGTATGGCGAACATTCTCCGCTGCGGATCACGGCACGCGTAGTTTGTGTCTGTTGTTTGAAAGCCTGATGGCTAACATATTCCAACGTAATGGTGTTTCCCTGCTGTTGTTCCAGCTGTTTCAACTGGCCGAGCAGCGTGGCGTGAAGCTCGGGGTTATGCTGCCTTATTTCCTCGGCAAGCACGGCGTGCTCTACCTGCATCTCACTGATAACGGTGGCAAACACTTGTAAAAAGGTCGGCACACCCTGCGTCAGGGCAAGGTCTATTCGCTGTGTGGTCGCGGGGATCGGTAAACCGGCATCGGCAATCGCCAAGGTGTCGGTATGACCCAATTTAGCAATAACCTGTGAAACGTCGGCATTCAACAACATGGCTTTCTTCATTATCAGCTCCAACAGCGAAACGTTTCGCTGGTGACTGATTTTAGAAAATCTGTACGCCGTAGCAATGGGCAGACGATGAATTTGTGATCGCCGTCGAAACGTTTCGCTGACAGATAAACGACGAGTAAACGATTAAGTTGAATAAAACGATAAGGCCGGCGATAAGACAAAACGCAAAACGCCGCAGGCGTTGACCCACGGCGTTTAAATAATGACGACCAGAAAGATTAAATCTCGACCTGGGTTCCTAGCTCAATCACGCGGTTTGGCGGAATTTCAAACTGATCGGGTGCGCGCAGGGCGTTACGGCTCAGCGCGATAAACAGCTTGCCGCGGAAGTAGAGATACCAAGGTCGTTTGGTGAGAATAAGCGACTCGTGCGACATAAAGAATGAGGTTTCCATCATCCGGCAAGACAGACCTTCCAGGCCACAGCGGTGGAATACTTCCTCTACGTTAGGCGTCTCTTTGAAACCATAGCTCGCCACCACGCGCCAGAAGGTCGGCGACATCTGCTCAATAGTGACGCGGCGAACGTTATGCACAAACGGCGCATCTTCAGTCCGCAGAGTCAGCAGCACCACCCGCTCATGCAACACTTTGTTGTGTTTAAGGTTGTGCAACAGGGCAAACGGAATGACGTTGGTCGCGCGGGACATATAGACCGCCGTACCAGGAACGCGCACCGGCGGAGATTTCTCCAGCGAGGCAATCATTGCCTCAAGCGAATTGCCGTGCTCGTGCATGCGGCGCATAAGGCGAAAACGCTCGCTTTTCCAGGTGGTCATCACGATAAACATCATCAACGCCAGCACCAAAGGCAGCCAACCGCCTGACAGTATTTTGGTCGCATTGGCGGCGAACAGCGGCACGTCGATGAACAGCAAAATCACCGCCAGCACTGCCACAATAAAACCTTTCCAGTGCCAGTTTTTATAGGCCACGGTGCACGAGAGTATAGAGGTCAGTACCATGGTGCCAGTTACGGCAATTCCGTAGGCCGCAGCCAGATTACTTGAATGCTCGAAGCCGAGGATAACAATGACTACCGCGAAATAAAGCAGCCAGTTGATGACCGGCACATAAATCTGTCCTGCTTCCATCTCTGAGGTGTGAATGATGCGCATCGGCGGTAAATAGCCGAGGCGAACCGCCTGACGGGTTAAGGAGAACACGCCTGATATCACAGCCTGAGAGGCAATAATGGTCGCCAGAGTGGCCAGGATCAGCATCGGCAGCAGCGCCCAGTCAGGCGCCAGCAGGAAGAACGGGTTTTTAATCGCCTCAGGATTTTTAAGCAACAGCGCGCCCTGACCAAAGTAGTTTAACACCAGCGACGGCAGAACTACGCTAAACCAAGCCAGGCGAATCGGCAGTTTTCCAAAGTGTCCCATATCCGCATACAACGCTTCAACGCCGGTAATAGACAACACCACCGCGCCCAACGCCAAGAAGGAAAAGGATTTATGCTCGATGAAGAAGTTAACCGCCCACATCGGGTTAATCGCCCGCAGCACTTCTGGATTGCCGATAATACTGTTAATACCCAATACCGCCAGCACCAAAAACCACAGCAGCATCACTGGGGCAAAAAGTTTGCCGACCAGTCCGGTTCCGTGTTTTTGAATGAAGAACAGCAGGGTAAGAACGAAAATGGAGAGCGGAACGATATAGGCATCGAGGCTTGGCGCGGCAATTTCGAGGCCTTCCATCGCAGAAAGCACCGACATGGCGGGCGTAATCACCACTTCGCCGTAAAAGAAACTGCCGCCTATCAAACCGAGAATAACCAGTACGGCGGTGGTTCTTGCCGAGGTATTTCTGCCGGCGAGCGACATCAGGGTCAGAATACCGCCTTCTCCCGCGTTATCAGCCCGTAAAACAAAGGAGAGATATTTTGCCGAGACGACAATAATCAACAACCAGAAAATCAGGGAGAGGAAACCAAATACCACGCTAGGTTCGACGTTAAAACCGTAGTGGCCGGAAAAACACTCTCGCAGTGTATAGAGTGGGCTGGTACCGATGTCACCATAAACCACACCAATGGCGGCCAAGGTTACTGCGGGTAGTGACCGTTTATGTTCTGTGCTCATAATTGGTTTCTTTTATGCTTTGTCATTTGGCTGACTTGAGTATTTGGCTAAAAATTCTTTTGCCCAAAATCCGTAAGCTATGTGGGTTGGCAGTTCCTTTAAACCCACCAAAAGGCGCACAGTATGCACGAATAAATAAGATTGCCTACCCTTTAATACAAAGACAAGCAAACAATTCACCACAGCTGATCACATTTCTGCAAATAGAATAATTTTAATAATCAACGGGCTAGTTCTTAGAAAAAAATCATGGTTTATTAGCAGCTCACAGTCCACTATTCCATCACTTAAGTCACTATTTGGGGCAGTTTAAAACACATTATGGCGCAATCACCTCTTTTGGCAGAACGAATCACCCGACTGGCTAATGCGTTGGAAAACGGCCTTTATGAACGGCAGGAGGCCATACGTCTGTGCCTGTTAGCCGCGCTGTGTGGTGAAAGCGTGTTTCTGCTTGGCCCACCGGGTATCGCCAAGAGCCTGATCGCCCGTCGTTTAAAATATGCTTTTCGCGATGCCCGCGCCTTTGAATATCTAATGACCCGTTTTTCTACACCGGAAGAGGTATTTGGCCCACTTTCTATTCAGGCATTGAAGGACGAAGGTCGCTATTTGCGCCTCACTCAGGGTTATTTACCGGAGGCAGAAATTGTCTTTCTTGATGAAATATGGAAAGCCGGTCCGGCGATCCTTAATACCTTGTTGACCGCAATAAACGAGCGACGTTTTCGCAATGGCGACAGTGAAGAGGCTATCCCGATGCGTCTGTTGGTGAGTGCCTCCAACGAACTGCCCGAGGCCGACGGCGGCCTGGAAGCGCTCTACGATCGCATGTTGATCCGCCTGTGGCTGGACCGCGTACAGGACAAACAAAACTTTAGGTCACTGCTCACCAGCCGACATTCGGAGAACACGCATCCGGTGGCGGAAGGACTTAGCATCACCGATGAGGAGTACAAGCAGTGGCAGCCAGAAATAGAAAAGGTCAACCTCACCGAACACTGCTTCGAGCTTATCTTTCAGCTGCGCCAACGCCTTGGCGCACTTGAGACCGCGCCGTATGTTTCGGACCGTCGCTGGAAAAAAGCGCTGCGCCTGTTGCAGGCCTGCGCCTTCTTTAGCGGCCGTCAGTCGGTAGCTCCCGTTGATTTGGTGCTGCTAAAAGACTGTCTGTGGCATGACATGAGCTCTTATCATTTATTACAGACGCAGATTGAGCAAAGCATCACCGAGCAGGCCTACCAGCAGCAAAGCTTAAGTTTAAAAATTCAGCAACTCAATCAACAATGGATGCATTATCAGCAGCAACAGAGCACGCGTCAGGCGTTAAAAGTCAGTAAAAAATCAGGAATGTTCAGTCGCAGGCCGCAGTATCAACTTCCGGAATCGCTGTCATCCACCAGCCTGACGCTGTTCTTGCAACAGCCGCTACATCTGCATGACATTCAGGTTAACCATCTGCTGGTGGAGCGTGAACCGATGGCAGAATGGCTTAATAAAGGCGGGCAGTTGAAGGCGAAACTTAACGGCATCGGTTTTGCACAGGCTTTGGACGTTGAAGTCGACGATAAACAGCAGCTGGTTATCCTCGACGTGAGTCGTCAGCCGAGCTTCCTTACCCTGCCGGGCAATGAGCACATTACGGTTCCGGAGGAGATGAGAAATACGCTAACCACGCTAGGTGAATCTCTGACCCAGCAGCGCCAGCTGTTTAATCAGCACCATCCGTGCCTGTTCGTGCCACTTGAGTGGACGGCGAAAATAGAAGCCAGCCTGATCCGCATTAATGAACAGCTGGTGCAACAACAACAGCTGTTTGGCAGAAGTTAAATCATGTTCAGCCTGGAAACGCTGGACGTCATGCTGGCCATTAAAGAAGCCGAGCTTATTGATGAACTGATCATCACACTGCTGGCTACGCCGCAGTTGCAGGTGTTCTTTGAAAAATTTCCTCGGCTCAAGCGCGCGCTGACCAAAGATTTGCCGGAGTGGCGCTTCAGGCTACAGCAGCGCATTCACGATACGCCGGTGCCTCAAGGGCTGGCGAAAGAGTTCTATCTTTATCAGCACTGTCAGCAGAGCAGCGCCTCTACGTTTAATACGGAGCTGGAGAGCACGGTTGTTCAGCTCGAACAGCTTAACTCGCCTTTTGCTACCGAGGCGCGCTCGCTGACCGACAATATCTCCACCGCCAACCACAGAGGCCCAAACAGCAGCTTTCACGGCCTGTTTATGCAGCGCTGGCGGCTGAATATCACTTTCCAGACCGTGACGTTGCATCATCAGTTGCTGGAGCAAGAACAGGAACAGCTGCAAAACGAATTGGAACAGCGGCTTGAGCTGAGCGGTGAACTCTCTCCTTTATTAGTCGAAAACGACGGTGCCGCAGGTCGACTGTGGGACATGAGTAAAGGAAAGCGCCAGCGCGGCGACTATCAGTCTCTGGTCCGCTACGGCACCTTTTTACAGCAACAGCCTGAGCTGCAACAGCTAGCTGAGCAGCTGGGGCGTAGCCAGACGGCAAAGGCCAATCCCCACGAAGAGACGATTCTTGAGCCGCATCGCCTGATGGTCAGAGAACCGGCTACTGTTCCCGAAGAGGTGAACGGGATCCATCACAGTGATGACATCATGCGCCTGCTGCCCTCAGAACTGGCGACGATAGGTATTGCGGAGCTTGAGTTCGAGTTTTATCGGCGACTGCTGGAAAAGCGTCTGATGACCTACCAGTTGCACGGTGACGTATGGCGAGAAAAAGAGGTGATGCGTCCGGTAGTGTATCAGCAGCAGGAACCACAGCCGCGCGGCCCGTTTGTGGTGTGCGTCGATACGTCCGGTTCGATGGGCGGTTTCAACGAGCAGTGCGCCAAGGCCTTCTGCGTAGCCTTACTGCGCATTGCGCTAGCGGACAATCGCCGCTGCTACATCATGCTGTTCGCCAGCGAAGTGATTCACTATGAACTCACATCGGCCAGCGGTCTGGATCAGGCCATGCGATTTCTGGGGCAGCATTTCAGAGGCGGTACGGATCTTTCCGCCTGCCTGAGTGCCACGCTCGACAAACTGGCGACGCCGGAGTGGCAGGACGCCGATGCGGTCATTATTTCGGACTTTATCGCCCAGCGCCTGCCCGACGAAATCCAGCAGCGGGTCAAACAGCAGCAGACGCAGTACCGCCATCGTTTTCACGCCCTTGCCATGTCGCACTATGGAAAACCGGCAATTATGCGTATCTTTGACCATATCTGGCGCTTCGATACTGGAATGAAAAGCCGCGTACAACGACGTTGGAAGCGTTAATAAAAGAGAGAGAATAAATGTCTGATAACTATCAAATAGACGATCTGGATCGCGGGATATTAAACGCACTAATGGAAAACGCCCGCGTTGCCTATGCCGAACTGGCCAAGTCTTTTAACGTCAGCCCAGGCACTATTCACGTCAGAGTAGAGAAAATGAAGCAGGCGGGCATCATCACTGGCACCCGCGTGAACGTCGATCCGAAGCGATTGGGCTACGACGTTTGCTGCTTTATCGGCATCATTCTCAAGAGTGCCAAAGACTATCCTTCTGCCCTTAAACGACTGGAAAGCCTGGAAGAAGTGGTTGAAGCCTATTACACCACGGGGCACTACAGCATCTTCATCAAAGTGATGTGCCGCTCCATCGATGCGCTGCAGCAGGTACTTATCAACAAGATACAGACTATCGACGAGATCCAGTCTACGGAAACCTTAATCTCCTTACAAAACCCCATCATGCGTACGATCCAGCCGTAAGTAATAAATTTTAATACCTCATTATCCACAGGTAGATCCCAGCTCATTCACAGCGTACAATAGCCATTCTTTTTTCGGGTAAGAGCCTTATGTCTGATATCACCCTGATCAGTGGCAGTACGCTTGGCGGCGCAGAATATGTTGCTGAACATATAGAAGAGAAGCTGAAAGAAGCCGGTTTTACCACCGCGCTGTTCCACGGTCCTGAACTGTATGAGCTCCCAACCCGCGGTATTTGGCTGGTGGTTTCTTCTACTCACGGTGCTGGAGAACTCCCTGACAATATTCAGCCCCTTCTTGAGCAAATAGACGATCAGCAACCCGATCTGTCGAACATTCGCTTTGGTGCAGTCGGTTTAGGCAGCAGCGAATACGATATTTTTTGTGGTGCGATCCGCACTTTGGATCAAAAAATAACGGCTTTGGGCGCTCAAAGAATCGGCGATCGCCTTGAGATCGACGTGACGCAACACGAAATTCCTGAAGATCCGGCCGAGGTTTGGGTACTAAATTGGATTAATTTGCTCAGATAAGTGTAAATTTTACCCGATCAGATGTGGATAACTAGGCTTAAAAGCGGTGTGAAACCGGTAGTTATCCCTCTAACAACCTTAGGTCGCTTGGGGGGCTGTGCATAAGTAGCCCTTTTGATCCCAGCTTATACTGTCTAGGATCACCGATCATTCACAGCATTCGATCCTCTATAGCATATTGATCTAAATAGACAATAATGACTTATGCACAGAAGATCGCGATCCTAATAAGAGTTAGTAGTAAGAGATCTTTAAATAAAAAGATCTTCTTTTAATTAGTGACGATCCCCTGGGACTTGTGGAAGCTCCAAACTCGCGTAGAATCCGTTTTCCCAACGCAATACGATCGTTCGTTGAACTTCGAGGTGCAGTACCATGTTTTATCCGGATCAATTTGACGTCATCATCATCGGTGGTGGCCATGCAGGCACTGAAGCAGCAATGGCTTCAGCCAGAATGGGACGTCAAACCCTGTTATTGACCCACAATATCGACACGCTGGGACAGATGTCGTGTAACCCTGCCATTGGCGGGATCGGGAAAGGACATCTGGTTAAAGAAGTGGACGCACTCGGTGGTTTAATGGCAACGGCAGTCGATCACGCCGGTATTCAGTTTAGGATACTAAACGCGAGCAAGGGACCGGCCGTACGAGCCACTCGAGCTCAAGCTGACCGCGTGCTTTATCGCCAGGCTGTACGAACTGCGTTAGAAAACCAGCCTAATCTGATGATATTCCAGCAGCCTGTTGAAGACCTGATCGTCGAAAACGATCGCGTTGTCGGCGCTGTGACCCAGATGGGCCTAAAATTCCGTGCCAAAGCCGTCGTGCTGACCGTGGGAACTTTCCTTGACGGAAAAATCCACATCGGTCTGGAAAACTACAGCGGTGGCCGTGCAGGCGATCCTCCTGCCATATCTCTGTCACAGCGTCTGCGTGAACTGCCTTTGCGCGTCAATCGCCTGAAGACAGGAACCCCGCCGCGCATTGATGCCCGTACTATCGATTTCAGCGTACTCGGCCAACAGCACGGCGACGACATTGCTCCCGTATTCTCGTTCATGGGCAATGCGGCGCAGCACCCGCGTCAAATCCCATGCTATATCACGCACACTAACGAAAAAACGCATGACGTGATCCGTAATAATCTGGATCGCAGCCCGATGTACTCAGGGATCATCGAAGGGATCGGCCCGCGTTACTGCCCGTCGATCGAAGACAAAGTGATGCGTTTTGCCGATCGTAACGCGCATCAGATCTTCCTTGAGCCTGAAGGCCTGACCAGCAACGAAATTTATCCAAACGGGATCTCCACCAGTCTGCCTTTCGACGTACAGATGAAAATCGTACGCTCCATGCAGGGGTTGGAAAATGCGGTGATAATGCGTCCTGGCTATGCCATCGAGTACGATTTCTTCGATCCGCGTGATTTGAAACCCACGCTGGAAAGCAAATTTATCAAGGGCCTGTTCTTTGCCGGACAGATCAACGGTACCACCGGCTACGAAGAAGCTGCGGCGCAGGGTCTGCTTGCTGGTCTCAACGCTGCACGCAACGCCGTAGAGCTGGAAGGCTGGGCGCCGCGTCGTGATCAAGCCTACCTCGGCGTATTGGTCGACGACCTGTGTACGCTGGGCACTAAAGAACCGTACCGCATGTTTACGTCACGTGCTGAATACCGCCTGATGCTGCGTGAAGACAACGCCGATCTGCGTCTGACTGAAAAAGGCCGTGAGCTGGGTCTGGTAGACGACGCTCGCTGGGCACGCTTTAACGAAAAACTCGAAATGATCGAGCTTGAGCGGCAACGTCTGCGTGGCATTTGGGTTAACCCTCGTCATGCGCTGGTTGAAGAAATAAACACACATCTCTCTGCGCCGCTTTCTAAAGAAGCCAGTGCCGAAGAGCTGCTGCGTCGTCCTGAAATGACCTATGACCTATTGACCCGCCTTGAAGCTTTTGCACCGGCAGTCAGTGACCCTCAGGCTGCTGAACAGGTCGAAATTCAGGTTAAATACGAAGGTTATATCGCACGTCAGCAGGAAGAGATTGAAAAACAGCAGCGCAACGAAAACACCCTGCTGCCAGAAACGCTGGACTATCAACAGGTCAACGGCCTGTCGAATGAGGTGATCGCCAAGCTTAACGATCACCGTCCGACGTCAATTGGACAAGCTACTCGCATTTCCGGTATAACCCCGGCTGCAATATCGATTCTACTGATCTGGCTGAAAAAACAGGGTCTGCTGCGTCGCAGCGCCTGATTGAGTCGCCATGCCGCAGGCCCGGTCATCAAAACGGACCTGCGGTTTCAGAATGCCTCAAGGACAACCCATGCAAAAGAAATTGGACTCGCTGCTTGCTGCGGCAGGAATAGCGCTACCCGATCAGCAAAAACATCAGCTCATTGGCTACGTCGAGTTACTGCATAAGTGGAATAAAACGTATAACCTCACCTCGGTTCGCGACCCAATGCAAATGCTGGTGCGCCACATTCTTGACAGTATCGTGGTCAATCCGCATTTAGAGGGCCATCGCTTTATCGACGTCGGTACCGGTCCTGGTCTGCCAGGTATTCCGCTGGCCATTGTTCGCCCCGACTCGCATTTCACACTGCTCGACAGCTTGGGCAAGCGCGTACGCTTCCTGCGCCAGGTGCAACATGAGCTGGGCCTGACCAATATTGAGCCAGTGCAGAGCAGGGTAGAGGAGTTTATTCCCGAGCCGGCGTTTGACGGCGTCATCAGCCGCGCGTTTGCCTCGCTGCAAGACATGCTGACCTGGTGTCACCACTTACCGGTGAAAGGGCAGGGGCGTTTCTATGCGCTGAAGGGATTGCGTCCTGATGATGAACTCGATACCTTGCCGCAGGGCATTCAGCTGCAAGAGATAATTAAGCTTCGCGTACCAGAATTGGACGGCGAGCGGCATCTGGTGATTTTGAAAGCAATCTAAGCTTGTTCTGAGTCAATAAAATGCCTAAAAAGCAGATGTTTAATAAAGGTAAAAATAAGCAAGCTAACTAGTTTGCTTGTTTATTCGCTTTTTACCTGCATTTTACACCTCGATATCACCTGATTGACCTTTTGGCTTTAATACGTTGCGAAATAATCACACTTGAAATTGAATTTCCGTTAAGTGCTCGATATTCGAATTGTGAACAAAATGTTGTTATTTGTTGTGCGGATGTATAAAAAGAGGGGTTTTAATTGCTCGCTTCATTTTTATAAAAAGCTGAATCAATTAAGCTTCTGTTTTTAATGATTTTTTGAAGTTTTTATAAGATAATGTAATTCTTTAAATCGCAGAGAAAAAAGCGAATAAAACAGATTTTTGTGATCTCGCGCACGATTCTTTGCCGATTAATGGAATAACTCGACAGTCGATTTGTAGTTAATTAGCGCTATAGTTTCCTTATGAAAATAGCTCTAAAAAGGGTAATTTAAATAATTGTTCACCTTTTCGCTACTTATCCATTGAATTCGTTTGAGTGGCCCGTATAATTTGCACGTTTTTTGCTGCTTGACTCCTTTGGGTAAAGGCAGTGTTATACGGCATTCAGCATACCTCCAGTTAGGTACGAGAGAATAAACGTCATGTCTGTGTCTTACTCCTTATACGATAAGAACGGCGGGAAAGTAGCGAGAAAGCTGTTAATACTGCAGCTATTGACGTTTGTCCTTCTCAGTGCAGCATTTGGATTGAAAAGCCTGTCGTGGTCTACCTCCGCTCTTATGGGAGGATTAGCTGCCTGGTTACCGAATGCACTGTTTATGCTGTATGCGTGGCGCCAACAGGCGCAAACAACGGTCTCTGGACGAGTTGCCTGGTCATTTGCCATTGGGGAAGCGCTGAAGGTTGTGGTTACCATAACTTTGCTGGTTATCGCGCTGGGCCTGTTTAAGGCTGCTTTTGCTCCGTTGGGTGTGGCCTATTTATCTGTGCTAATCACGCAGATAGTAGCTCCGGCCGTCATTAATCGGTCGTAACCGTAGATAACCGTACTTAACTACTAAAGGGTAAGAGGCATCATGTCTGCATCAGGAGAAATCTCTACTCCACAAGAGTATATCGGTCACCATCTGACACAGCTTCAGATTGGGACGGGATTCTGGTCGATTAACATCGATTCGATGTTTTTCTCCGTGGTCCTCGGGGTACTCTTTTTGGTTATTTTCCATCGCGTCGCCAAAAGCGCCACTAGTGGCGTTCCCGGTAAACTGCAAACGGCCGTAGAGCTGGTTGTTGGTTTCGTCGACAGCAACGTGCGTGACATGTATCACGGTAAAAGCAAAGTGATCGCGCCTCTCGCACTTACTGTGTTCGTCTGGGTCTTTTTGATGAACATGATGGATTTGCTGCCAATCGATTTGCTGCCTTACATAGGTGAGCATGTTATCGGTTTGCCAGCTCTGCGTGTTGTGCCTACCGCTGACGTAAACGTTACGTTGTCGATGGCTCTGGGCGTGTTCATTTTGATTCTTTTCTATAGCATTAAGATGAAAGGCGTTGGTGGTTTCGTTAAGGAACTAACAATGCAACCCTTCAATCATCCGGTTTTCATTCCGATTAACCTGATTCTTGAGGGCGTCAGCCTGCTGTCCAAACCAGTTTCACTGGGTCTGCGACTGTTTGGCAATATGTATGCGGGTGAGTTGATCTTCATCCTTATTGCTGGCCTGCTGCCGTGGTGGTCACAGTGGATTCTAAGTGTGCCTTGGGCCATTTTCCACATCCTGATCATTACGCTGCAAGCTTTTATCTTCATGGTTCTGACGATTGTCTATCTGTCGATGGCATCTGAAAAACACTGATTTTTCTTTCAACAATACTGCGTTTTAACTGAAACAAACTGGAGACTGTCATGGAAAACCTGAGTATGGATCTGCTGTACATGGCTGCCGCTGTGATGATGGGCCTGGCGGCAATCGGTGCTGCGATCGGTATCGGCATCCTGGGTGGTAAATTCTTGGAAGGCGCTGCTCGTCAGCCTGACCTGATTCCTCTGCTGCGTACACAGTTCTTTATCGTTATGGGTCTGGTCGACGCCATCCCGATGATCGCTGTTGGTCTGGGTCTGTACGTGATGTTTGCGGTCGCCTAACACAGAGTTCGCTCTGAGTTAAACGACAGACATCAACTAATTCACTTTGAAAGAGGCATTGTGCTGTGAATCTTAACGCAACAATCCTCGGCCAGGCTATCGCGTTCGTCCTGTTTGTCTGGTTCTGCATGAAGTACGTATGGCCGCCAATTATGGCTGCCATCGAAAAACGTCAAAAAGAAATTGCTGACGGTTTATCTTCCGCAGAACAAGCCAAAAAAGAGCTGGATTTAGCGCAAGCCGATGCGACCGACCAACTGATTAAAGCCAAAGCGGAAGCTCAGGTGATCATCGAGCAAGCTAACAAGCGTAAAGCTCAAATCATCGATGAAGCTAAAACTGAAGCCGAGCAGGAACGTAACAAGATCGTGACCCAAGCGAAGGCTGAGATCGACGCTGAACGTCAACGTGCTCGTGAAGAGTTACGTAAACAAGTCGGTATTTTGGCCATTGCTGGCGCCGAGAAAATCATCGAACGTTCCGTGGATGAAGCTGCTAATAGCGACATCGTTGATAAACTGGTCGCTGAACTGTAAGGAGGGAGGGGCTGATGTCACAATTTACTACGGTAGCTCGCCCCTACGCCAAAGCAGCTTTTGACTTTGCCGTTGAGCACCAAAGCTTAGACCGCTGGCAGTCCATGCTAGCGTTCACGGCTGAAGTCACATCCGATGAACATATCAAAGAACTGCTTTCTGGTGCTCTGGCACCTGAAGCACTCTCTGCAACGTTTATCGAGATATGTGGTGAACAACTCGATGAAGCGGGTCAGAACCTGATTAAGGTTATGGCTGATAACAAACGTTTACGCGTTCTTCCTGAAGTGCTCGAGCAGTTTATTGAACTGCGCGCAGCCTTAGAGGCGACCGTTGAAGTGGAAGTTACTTCTGCCAACGTTCTGTCTGAAGAACAGCAGGCAAAAATTGCTGCTGCGATGGAAAAACGTTTGTCTCGCAAAGTTAAGCTGAATTGCAAAATTGACAAGTCTGTTCTTGCCGGTGTCGTAATCCGTGCAGGTGATATGGTGATTGATGGCAGCGTTCGCAGTCGTCTTGAACGCCTGGCAGACGTCTTGCAGTCTTAAGGGGACTGGAGCATGCAACTGAATTCCACCGAAATCAGCGAACTGATAAAGCAGCGCATTGCACAGTTCAATGTAGTGAGCGAAGCTCACAATGAAGGTACTATCGTTTCCGTTTCTGACGGGATCATCCGCGTGCACGGCCTGGCCGATGTCATGCAGGGCGAAATGATTGCGTTGCCGGGTAACCGCTTCGCTATCGCCTTGAACCTGGAGCGCGACTCCGTAGGTGCCGTAGTTATGGGCCCTTACGCTGACCTCGCCGAAGGGATGAAAGTAAAATGTACTGGCCGTATCCTTGAAGTTCCAGTTGGCCGCGGCCTGCTGGGCCGTGTGGTTAACACACTGGGTGCGCCAATTGATGGTAAAGGTCCGGTAGAAAACGACGGCTTCTCTCCAATTGAAGCTATCGCACCGGGCGTTATCGATCGTCAATCCGTTGACGAACCTGTTCAGACTGGCTACAAGTCAGTCGATGCCATGATCCCAATCGGTCGTGGTCAGCGTGAACTGGTAATCGGTGACCGTCAAACCGGTAAAACTGCTCTGGCAATTGATGCGATCATCAACCAGCGCGATTCCGGTATCAAATGTATTTACGTCGCTATCGGTCAGAAAGCTTCCACCGTTTCCAACGTGGTTCGCAAACTGGAAGAGCACGGCGCACTGGCTAACACCATCGTTGTTGTTGCTACCGCATCTGAATCAGCTGCGCTGCAATACCTGGCACCTTACTCGGGTTGCGCGATGGGTGAATACTTCCGTGACCGCGGTGAAGATGCACTGATTGTATACGATGACCTGTCTAAACAGGCTGTTGCATACCGTCAGATTTCCCTGCTGTTGCGTCGTCCGCCAGGCCGTGAAGCTTACCCAGGTGACGTGTTCTACCTCCACTCCCGTTTGCTGGAGCGTGCTTCTCGCGTAAGCGCTGCTTACGTTGAAGCATTCACCAACGGTGAAGTGAAAGGTAAAACCGGTTCTCTGACTGCGCTGCCGATTATCGAAACGCAAGCTGGTGACGTTTCCGCGTTCGTTCCGACCAACGTAATTTCGATTACCGATGGTCAGATCTTCCTGGAATCAAGCCTGTTTAACTCCGGTATTCGTCCAGCGGTTAACCCGGGTATTTCGGTATCCCGTGTTGGTGGTGCTGCTCAGACCAAGATCATGAAAAAACTGTCCGGTGGTATCCGTACCGCTCTGGCACAGTATCGTGAACTTGCTGCGTTCTCCCAGTTTGCATCCGACCTAGATGAAGCTACGCGTAAACAGTTGAACCACGGTCAGAAAGTGACCGAGCTGCTGAAACAGAAACAGTACGCACCGATGTCAATCGTTGCGCAGTCTCTGATTCTGTTCGCTGCAGAACGTGGTTTCCTGGAAGACGTCGAGCTGTCCAAAGTGGGTAGCTTCGAAGCTGCGCTGTTGGCTTACGCTGACCGCGAGCACGCTGAGCTGCTGCAACAAATCAACCAAACTGGTGCGTACGACAAGGAAATCGAGGGTAAATTCCAATCTATCCTTGAGACCTTCAAAGCAACCCAGTCCTGGTAATACTGAACCGCCCTACCGTTAACGCGGCAGGGCGGTTGGTAATGAGGAGAAGCAGAGATGGCCGGCGGAAAAGAGATACGTAGTAAGATCGGCAGCGTGCAAAACACGCAAAAGATCACTAAAGCGATGGAAATGGTCGCCGCCTCCAAAATGCGTAAAACGCAGGAACGCATGGCGGCCAGCCGTCCTTATGCAGATACCATTCGTAAAGTGATTGGTCACCTTGCGCAGGGTAATCTGGAATATAAGCACCCATACCTGGACGAGCGTAAAATCAAGCGCGTTGGGTATTTGGTCGTGTCTACCGATCGCGGTCTTTGTGGCGGTTTGAACACTAACCTGTTCAAAAAACTGCTGACAGAGATTAAAGGTTTGAGCGAGCAAGGCGTCGAGGTTGACTTGGCCCTGATCGGTTCAAAAGCTGCATCTTTCTTCGGTTCCGTGGGTGGCAACGTGGTTGCCCAGGTTACTGGCATGGGGGATAACCCTTCCCTGTCAGAACTGATCGGTCCGGTTGCAGTGATGCTGCAAGCCTTTGACGAAGGTCGTTTAGACAAGCTGTGCATTGTTAGCAATAAATTCGTCAATACCATGTCTCAGGAACCAAGAATCGTGCAGCTGCTGCCACTTCCGCCTGCGGAAGAAACCGGCGGACTGGCGAACAAGTCCTGGGATTACCTGTATGAGCCAGACCCTAAAGCACTGCTGGATACCCTCCTGCGTCGCTATGTAGAGTCTCAGGTTTATCAGGGCGTCGTAGAAAACCTGGCCAGCGAACAGGCCGCGCGAATGGTAGCGATGAAAGCCGCCACCGATAACGGCGGCAGCCTGATCAAAGAGCTGCAGTTGGTATACAACAAGGCTCGTCAGGCCAGCATCACTCAGGAACTCACCGAGATCGTCGGGGGAGCCTCCGCGGTTTAAGCTAGGTTTACGAATTACGTAGAGGATTCAAGATGGCTACTGGAAAGATTATCCAGGTAATCGGCGCCGTGGTGGACGTCGAGTTCCCTCAGGATGCAGTACCGAACGTGTACACTGCTCTTGAGGTAGAAAACGGTACCTCCAAGCTGGTGCTCGAAGTTCAGCAACAGATCGGCGGCGGCGTTGTTCGTTGTATCGCAATGGGTACCTCAGACGGCCTGCGTCGCGGTCTGAAAGTGAACAACCTGCAACACCCAATCGAAGTACCAGTAGGTACTGCGACTCTGGGTCGTATCATGAACGTATTGGGTGAACCAATCGACATGAAAGGCCCAATCGGCGAAGAAGAACGCCGTGGTATTCACCGTGCTGCTCCTTCTTACGAAGAGCTGGCAAACTCCCAGGAACTGCTGGAAACCGGTATCAAGGTAATGGACCTGATGTGTCCGTTCGCCAAGGGCGGTAAAGTCGGCCTGTTCGGTGGTGCTGGTGTAGGTAAAACTGTAAACATGATGGAGCTTATCCGTAACATCGCGGCTGAGCACTCAGGTTTCTCTGTGTTTGCAGGCGTGGGTGAGCGTACTCGTGAAGGTAACGACTTCTACCACGAGATGACTGACTCCAACGTTATCGACAAAGTTGCACTGGTTTACGGTCAGATGAACGAGCCACCGGGCAACCGTCTGCGCGTAGCACTGACTGGCCTGACCATGGCGGAGAAATTCCGTGATGAAGGTCGTGACGTACTGCTGTTCATCGATAACATTTACCGTTATACCCTGGCCGGTACCGAAGTGTCTGCACTTCTGGGCCGTATGCCTTCTGCGGTAGGTTATCAGCCAACGCTGGCGGAAGAGATGGGTGCTCTGCAAGAGCGTATCACCTCGACCAAAAATGGTTCAATCACCTCTGTTCAGGCCGTTTACGTTCCTGCGGATGACTTGACTGACCCATCTCCAGCCACCACCTTCGCCCACTTGGATGCGACCGTGGTACTGAGCCGTCAGATCGCTTCTCTGGGTATCTACCCAGCGGTAGATCCACTTGACTCAACCAGCCGTCAGCTTGATCCGCTGGTCGTAGGTCAAGAGCACTATGATGTGGCGCGTGGCGTGCAGTCTATTCTGCAACGTTACAAGGAACTGAAAGATATTATCGCAATTCTGGGTATGGACGAGCTGGCTGAAGAAGACAAGCTGGTTGTATCCCGTGCGCGTAAAATCGAACGTTTCCTGTCTCAGCCATTCTTCGTTGCTGAAGTATTTACCGGCGCTCCAGGCAAATTCGTACCGCTGAAAGATACCATTCGTGGTTTCAAAGGCATTATCGAAGGCGACTACGACCACCTGCCAGAACAAGCGTTCTACATGGTTGGCCCTATCGAAGAAGCCGTGGAAAAAGCCAAAAAACTGTAATGTTCTCCCTTAGGGGGTAAAGATCGTTGCAGTATTGAGAGAGGAAGGTGACATGGCTGAAAAAGCTTACCATCTGGATGTTGTCAGCGCGGAAAAGAGAATGTTCTCCGGCCTGGTACAGAAAATCCAGGTGACGGGTAGCGAAGGTGAGCTGGGTATTTTCCCTGGTCACGCCCCGCTGCTCACCGCCATCAAACCTGGCATGGTGCGCATTGTTAAAGAACACGGCGAAGAAGAGTATATCTATCTCTCCGGAGGCATCCTTGAGGTGCAACCGAACGCGACGACCGTGTTGGCTGACACTGCAATCCGTGGAGTAGACCTCGACGAAGCGCGCGCGCTTGAAGCTAAGCGTAAAGCGGAAGACCACATTAATGGTTCTCACGGCGACGTCGACTATGCTCAGGCGTCTGCTGAACTGGCCAAAGCGCTCGCGAAACTTCGCGTGATCGAATTGACCAGGAAGGCGGGTTACTGATTGGCAATTGCCAGATAAGTGACTAAAGCACTGCCAGTTGAAAAAGCGACCTTCGGGTCGCTTTTTTTTTACCTTTAAAAAAGCCTATTTTTCGGCATCTTCATCATTCATTTCCCCCCGTTTCAATGGAATACTGTCTACTATTGAAGACAGTTTTAGCGCGTTTCTTAACGAGTAGCTTATAGAGTGTTCAACCCTTGGCCCGTGCGGCCTAGGAGTAGTTTTTAATGAAAAATATGTAGTAATCCGACCGACTAACGGGTTACTTTTGTCAATCAAACTGGATTTGTCAGGTTGCTTATGTCTAACAGCGCATTAAGTGTCGTGATCCTTGCCGCAGGCAAGGGCACTCGTATGTATTCCAATCTTCCCAAAGTACTGCATCCGCTTGCCGGAAAAGCGATGGTTCAGCACGTAATCGATGCGGCCACGCGCCTTGGCGCCAGCAATGTTCATCTGGTTTATGGCCACGGCGGTGACTTGCTTAAGCAGAGTCTGGCCACCAGCGAACTGAACTGGGTGCTTCAGGCTGAACAGTTGGGAACCGGACACGCGATGCAGCAGGCGGCGCCGCATTTCTCCGATGATGAAGACGTGCTAATGCTATACGGCGACGTGCCGTTGATTTCAGTCGAAACACTGCAAAAGCTGTTGGCCGCCAAGCCGGAAGGCGGAATTGGCCTGTTAACCGTCAAGCTCGACGATCCAAGCGGCTATGGGCGCATTGTGCGTAACAATGGCGAGGTGGTAGGCATTATTGAACAAAAAGATGCCAGCGCCGAGCAGCTTAAAATAAACGAAATTAATACCGGCATTCTCGTGGCCAATGGTGCATCGTTTAAGCGTTGGCTGAGCCAGCTCTCGAACAACAATGCTCAGGGTGAATATTACATCACTGATATTATTGCCATGGCGCACGCGGAAGGCCACAAAATTGCTACCGTGCATCCGGCGCGGTTGAGTGAGGTTGAGGGCGTGAACAACCGCCTGCAACTCTCTCGCCTTGAGCGCGTTTATCAGCAGGAGCAGGCCGAGCGTTTACTGCTGGCCGGCGTGATGCTGATGGACCCGTCCCGTTTCGACCTGCGGGGTTACCTTTCGCACGGCATCGACGTGAGTATCGACGTCAACGTGGTAATTGAAGGTAAGGTTAGGCTAGGCAACCGCGTCACCATTGGTGCCGGCTGCATCTTAAAAGACTGCACCATCGGCGACGACTGCGTGATCAGTCCTTACAGCGTATTCGAAGGTGCAAGCCTACAGTCCGAGTGCAGCGTTGGGCCATTCGCCCGCCTGCGTCCGGGGGCCGAACTGGGGCAGGGGGCGCACGTCGGCAATTTCGTCGAGCTGAAAAAAGCGCGGCTCGGCGCAGGGTCCAAAGCGGGCCACCTTAGCTATCTCGGCGACGCGGTTATCGGCGATAACGTCAATATTGGCGCAGGCACCATTACCTGCAACTACGACGGCGTGAACAAGTCGCAAACCATTATCGGCGACAACGTGTTTGTTGGATCCGACACGCAGCTTATCGCGCCCGTCAGCGTGGGCAACGACGTGACCATCGCCGCGGGCACAACCATCACCCGCGACGTTGCCGCCGGTGGCTTGGTTATTAGCCGCGTAACCCAGGTCCATAAACCGGACTGGAAACGCCCGGTGAAGAGAAGCACGTAAGTTCTATTATTAAAACGGGTGCGAACCGCCGTACCCGTTTTCAGCATGATGTCGATTGTGTTTTGCCCTGGCCTTTATTAGCAAATGGCCAAGGCAAAACATAATAATCCCCTTCTCTACAAGGCTTGGGGAACCCGCCCGGCTTGCCTGCAAGACCGACGCGGATATCAATCAGGTTAAGGCATCAAAAAAGCCTGTGAACAGGCTTTCTATAGGAATAAAACCGATGTGTGGAATTGTTGGCGCAGTAGCGCAACGCGATATTGCTGAAATTCTGTTGGAAGGATTACGCCGTCTGGAATACCGCGGCTATGACTCTGCCGGTCTGGCCGTGGTCGATAATGAAGGTCACATGGGCCGTCTGCGCCGTGTAGGCAAAGTGCAGATGTTGGCCGATGCGCTGGAGTCTCATCCGCTGCACGGTGGCACCGGTATTGCCCACACCCGCTGGGCGACGCACGGCGAACCGTCTGAGGCGAATGCGCACCCGCACGTGTCTGATTATATTGCCGTGGTCCATAACGGCATTATCGAAAACTTTGAACCGCTGCGCGTTTTGCTGCTTGAGCGCGGTTATCGTTTTGAATCGCAGACTGATACCGAAGTTATTGCTCACTTGGTGCACTGGGAGCTGCTTCAGGGCGGAACTCTGCTTGAAGCCGTACTGCGCACTATTCCGCAGCTGCGCGGCGCCTATGGCACCGTAGTGATGGACAAACGCGACCCGTCGGTGTTGGTGGCTGCGCGTTCCGGCAGTCCGTTGGTCATTGGCCGCGGCGTAGGTGAAAACTTTATCGCTTCCGACCAGTTGGCGCTGCTGCCAGTGACTCGTCGTTTCATGTTCCTGGAAGAAGGTGACGTAGCGGAAGTTAAACGCCGTGAAGTTAACGTGTTCGATAAAACCGGTATGCCGGTTGAGCGCGTAGAGATCGAGTCTAAAGTGCAGTACGACGCCGGTGATAAAGGCGCCTACCGTCACTATATGCAGAAAGAGATCTACGAACAGCCGCAGGCGATTAAAAACACCCTGGAAGGCCGCTTCGAGCATGGAAAAATCAATCTCAGTGAACTGGGAGCCGACGCCGACGCGCTGCTTGCCAAAGTGCAACACGTGCAAATTATTGCCTGCGGCACCTCATATCACTCGGGAATGGTGGCACGTTACTGGTTCGAAGCGCTGGCCGGTGTGCCGTGCGACGTCGAAATTGCCTCTGAATTCCGCTATCGCAAATCTGCCGTGCGTCCGGGCAGCCTAATCATTACTCTCTCTCAATCGGGTGAAACCGCCGATACGCTGGCGGCGTTGCGCCTGTCGAAAGAGCTGGGCTATTTAGGCTCGCTGGCGGTGTGTAACGTGGCAGGCTCTTCGCTGGTGCGTGAATCCGACCTCGCGCTGATGACCAAAGCAGGCACGGAGATTGGCGTGGCCTCAACCAAAGCCTTTACCACTCAGTTGACCGTGTTGCTGATGCTGGTGGCAAGGGTCGGCCGGTTGAAGGGCATGGACGAGAAGATAGAGCACGACATCGTTCATGCGCTTCAGGCACTGCCTGCACGCATTGAGCAGATGCTGTCGCTGGATAAAACCATCGAAGCGTTGGCGGAAGGTTTCTCCGATAAACATCATGCGCTGTTTTTGGGGCGTGGCGATCAGTATCCGATCGCGATGGAAGGTGCGCTGAAGCTCAAAGAAATCTCCTACATTCACGCCGAAGCCTATGCTGCCGGTGAGCTGAAGCACGGTCCGCTGGCGTTGATTGACGCCGATATGCCGGTGATTGTGGTGGCACCTAACAACGAACTGCTGGAAAAACTGAAATCCAACATCGAAGAAGTGCGTGCACGCGGCGGTCAGCTGTACGTCTTCGCCGACAGGGATGCCGGTTTCACCGACAGTGACGGCATGAAAATCATTCAGCTGCCGCACGTTGAAGAGATTGTCGCACCGATTTTCTACACCGTTCCGCTACAGCTGCTGTCGTACCACGTTGCGCTTATCAAAGGCACCGACGTCGATCAGCCGCGTAATTTGGCGAAATCGGTCACGGTAGAATAAAAAATATGGCCACCCACATATTGTGGGCGGCCAATAACGTGGTAATCAGCAACAATCCGGTTGTGCTCTTAAAAAGCATACCGGATTTTTTTATGGTTAAAATAATCGCTAATTAAAAGAAAGTTTTTGTGCGTTTGATCTACACAGGTTTTACACCGGTGTGTTTATTTTTCAGGGCTTTTTTGGTGAAAATATAATTTTCATTACAACATGATTAATAAATACAGCCATAAAAAAATGATAATTTATGTTTTTAACAG
>NZ_MRWD01000069.1 GCF_002093625.1 Rouxiella silvae
TTTAATTCCTCCCGACTCGTTCACACCGCGTTGCTGCTGCGTTGTTCCCTGTCGTTGGAGCGGCATTATAGGGAGTTTCTGAGGAGCCGCAAGCCCTAATTTCAATAAAAAATACTGTTTGCTGCAATACACAGCAAAAGGCAGGGTTATACCGATTTACACACAAAGTTATCCACAATACACATTGAAACTCAAATTTGACGCGCATCGCGCAATCGTTTTCGCTACAATATCGCGCGTCTGAATTTACCGACACTATCTGCAATAATGATGCTTACAGCGTCTGTGGAACCTTATCTGAATCCAATCCGGGGTTTTTCTTCTATATAGTCTTCTATATAGAGAGAAGAACGAGAATTGAATTCACGTAACGCTCTTTATTGCGACTCCAAAGCCAAGGGATAAAACCACCATGCAACAACGTCGTCCAATCCGCCGCGCGCTGCTCAGCGTTTCTGACAAAGCCGGTATCGTAGAATTCGCCCAAGCCCTATCTCAACGTGGCGTGGATTTACTTTCCACTGGTGGCACCGCCCGCCTACTTGCTGACGCGGGTTTGCCAGTGACAGAAGTCTCTGACTACACCGGCTTCCCGGAAATGATGGATGGACGCGTTAAAACTCTGCACCCAAAAGTGCACGGAGGCATCCTGGGCCGTCGCGGTAAAGATGATGCCATCATGGGCCAGCACGACATTGCGCCGATCGACATGGTCGTTGTTAACCTTTATCCCTTTGCGGCAACCGTGTCTCGTCCGGACTGCTCACTGGAAGACGCCGTAGAGAACATTGATATCGGTGGCCCGACAATGGTTCGCTCGGCGGCCAAGAATCACAATGACGTTGCTATCGTGGTCAAGAGCAGCGACTACGCCTCTATAATAGAAGAGATGGATGCCAACGACGGTTCACTGCTGCTGGCCACCCGCTTCAATCTGGCTATTAAAGCCTTTGAACACACCGCAGCCTACGACGGTATGATTGCCAACTACTTCGGTACGATGGTACCGGCGTATCACGGTGACACTGAGTCTCCTTCTGGTCAGTTCCCTCGTACCCTGAACCTGAGCTACGTGAAGAAGCAGGACATGCGCTACGGCGAAAACAGCCACCAGCAAGCGGCCTTCTATATAGAAGAAAATGTTTCTGAAGCTTCCGTCGCCACTTCTCAGCAGCTGCAGGGCAAAGCCCTATCCTATAACAACATTGCTGATACCGATGCCGCGCTGGAATGCGTGAAAGAGTTTGACGAACCAGCCTGCGTTATCGTTAAGCATGCAAACCCTTGCGGCGTTGCGGTAGGTGACAGCATTCTTGATGCCTATGAGCGCGCATATAAAACTGACCCGACCTCCGCATTCGGCGGCATTATTGCTTTCAACCGCGAGTTGGATGCAGCAACCGCCAAGGCCATCATCAGCCGTCAGTTCGTTGAAGTGATCATCGCCCCTTCTGTCAGTGAAGAAGCGCTGGCGCTGACTGCGGCTAAACAAAACGTTCGCGTATTGACCTGCGGTCAGTGGCAGGGACGTCAAACTGCGCTCGACTTCAAGCGCGTGAACGGCGGCCTTCTGGTTCAGGACCGTGACTTGGGTATGGTTGACGCCGCCGACCTGCGCGTGGTGACGACCCGTCAACCCACCGAGCAGGAGCTAACTGATGCCCTGTTCTGCTGGAAAGTGGCCAAGTTTGTTAAATCGAACGCCATTGTTTATGCGCGCGACAAAATGACCATCGGTATTGGCGCTGGCCAGATGAGCCGCGTTTACTCCGCTAAAATCGCCGGTATCAAAGCCGCCGATGAAGGTCTGGAAGTAGCAGGCTCCGTGATGGCCTCTGACGCTTTCTTCCCATTCCGCGACGGTATTGATGCCGCGGCGGCGGTGGGCATCACCTGCGTAATCCAACCGGGTGGTTCAATGCGTGATAATGAAGTGATTGCAGCGGCCAACGAACACGGCATTGCGATGCTGTTCACCGACATGCGCCACTTCCGCCATTAATTTTTTGGAGTTTTGAATGAACATTTTAATTATCGGTAACGGCGGACGTGAACACGCGCTGGCATGGAAAGCGGCACAGTCACCTCTGGCCGACAAAATCTTTGTTGCACCGGGCAATGCAGGCACCGCACTTGAACCCTTGCTTGAGAACGTGGATATCTCGGCAACTGACATCGCCGGTCTGCTGGCCTTTGCGCAGCAAAATGACATTGGCCTGACGATTGTTGGACCGGAAGCCCCGCTGGTTATCGGCGTGGTTGATGCCTTCCGCGCTGCGGGTCTGAAAATTTTCGGCCCAACTCAGGCGGCAGCTCAGCTCGAAGGCTCCAAAGCCTTCACCAAAGATTTCTTGGCCCGTCATGCTATACCTAGCGCCGACTACCAGAACTTTACCGACATCGAACCGGCTCTGGCCTATCTTCGAAGCAAAGGCGCGCCGATTGTTATTAAGGCCGACGGCCTGGCGGCAGGCAAAGGCGTTATCGTCGCCATGACGCTGGAAGAAGCTGAATCTGCCGTACACGACATGCTGGCGGGCAATGCCTTTGGCGACGCCGGACACCGCATCGTCATTGAAGAGTTCCTTGACGGTGAAGAAGCAAGTTTTATCGTCATGGTTGACGGCGAAAACGTAGTCCCGATGGCCACCAGTCAGGACCACAAACGTGTTGGCGATGCCGATACCGGCCCTAACACCGGCGGCATGGGCGCATACTCTCCCGCACCGGTAGTGACCGACGAGATTCACCAGCGCGTGATGGACCAGGTTATCTGGCCAACCGTGCGTGGCATGGCAGCAGAAGGCAACGTGTATACCGGCTTCCTGTACGCCGGTCTGATGATCTCCGCCGATGGCCAGCCTAAAGTCATTGAGTTCAACTGCCGCTTTGGCGACCCAGAAACTCAGCCTATCATGCTGCGTCTACGTTCTGACTTGGTTGAACTCTGCCTTGCCGGTGCTGAAGGCCGTTTGAATAACGTGACTTCAGAATGGGATCCGCGTCCTTCTCTGGGCGTCGTATTGGCTGCGGGCGGTTATCCTGGTGATTATGTTAATGGCGAAGTGATCCGTGGCCTGCCGTTGGAAGAAGTTCCTGACGGTAAGGTGTTCCACGCCGGCACCCGACTGCAGGACGAGTTGGTCGTCACCAACGGCGGACGCGTGCTCTGCGTGACAGCATTAGGTAAAACCGTTGCCGCTGCGCAGCAGCGTGCGTATCAACTCGCGCAGGACATTAAGTGGGAAGGCAGCTTCTGTCGTAAAGACATCGGCTATCGTGCGATCGCCCGCGAACAGGGTGAATAACTCCTGCTCGCTGACCTGTCATGAATGAGGGGTCATAAAAAGCCAAAAGCCCGCCAAGTGCGGGCTTTTTACTGTCTGGAGGCGGGCTAGGATTAATTCAACTGGCCCTGTTTCGGCTCCCAGACGCAAAAATCTTCGTTTGCCACCAGCAAGAGTTCATTACCCTCGGGGGCAGTCAACCAGGCAAGGCCGAGTTTGTCGTTGGCCTTGGCGGCACGTTTTGCCAACCATACCTGAGAGCGGATATTCAGGCTAAGCGTCACCGGCTCACCGTTACAGGTGGTAATTACGCCCTGTCGCCAGCGGCCCTGAGTAAGTCTTACGTTTCCGGCGCGCAGCGTGTTGCTCAGGTTTAACACTTTATCAGCCTGGTATTTAAGACGCTCGATATCATCAGCCGAGAGCTTCTCTTTCGAGTCGGCCAATTGACGTTGCATAAAGCTGACGTTGCCTTCGCTATCAAAACGCAGAGTTATACCCAGGTCTTTCGAGGCAGCATGACTTTCTTTAATCAGATGGAGATGGTCATTGAGGTATTCATAGCGTGTGATTACGGTGTCTTTGCCGTAATACGGGCTGTAAATATTGATCAACGTTTGCGGGCGATGTTGTTCGTCGTCTTCTCGCCACAGGCGGTAAATGCCTTGGTCGGCGACGTAACCACTGGCGCTAAAAAGGGGGGTATCACTGTGAGAACTGCATCCGACCAGACTGAAGGCCATTACAGCAGCCATCAGTCCGGTGGTGATAAACGAAAGGGACCAGCGTGGCCCCTCGTTTATTCTTTTCACTGCAAGCAATTACTTAACAGCTTCTTTCAAAGCTTTGCCTGAAACAAACGCCGGAACGGTTGCAGCAGCGATTTTGATTTCTTTGCCTGTCTGCGGGTTACGACCAGTGCGCTCGTTACGTTGATTTACTTTAAAAGTACCGAAACCAACTAATTGTACAGCTTCACCCTCTTTCAGAGACTCGGTGATGGCAGACAGAGTAGATTCAAGAGCAAGTTTAGCCTGTGCTTTAGAAAGATCAGCTTTGTCAGCAATCACATCAATCAGTTGAGTCTTGTTCATAAGTTATCCTTTACAGTGTGTTTATCGTTTGCAAAGCATCGAGTGCGACGGATATGCCGATTGACAGCACCCTCCTGCATACACGCACCGATAGCCACTTTTTATTACGCACCCCAAATGTAGACCAGACAGGGTACGGATGTGAAGCCTTGAGACACGACAAATAAGGCGTTAAATCACGTTTTCTTGCCTTATTGCGTTAAATTTATCCCAATGTTACTCACAGCGGCTTCACGCAGGTCAGATCGTAACCCTTTTATTAATTCCAGGTCACGCTCTTCACAGTCAGCCAACAGGCGGAAAATCTCCCATTGGATGTCCCATTCTTCTTCAACAGCGGGTAAAACTTTGAGCTCTTCATCGGTCATTTCTTTACCAGCATGGGTCATTTCAAGCATGGCAACGGTACGAATCGATGTTTCGCTAATCGCGATAGCATGAGCCAGTGTTTCACCGCTTAAACGCGAGTGAATCAGTTCACCTAATGCGATACAGGCATCGATAGCCGGGTAAACGCCGTAAATATCATAGTCGTCTGAAGAAGGGATTGCCTCCTCCAGCTTCTCAAGCTGCGAATCAAAGTTAACCTTTGCATCTTTTATTACAAGCGTTTCCCACACCAGATCGAGAATTTTGCGATAAATCTGGGGCTCACCAAAGCCTGATTGAAGGCAAAACATCTGATAATTGGGATACATACGCTCGCAAAGGCTGGCCATAAACGTCAGATGTTGCCAGCTTTCAAGCTTTTCCAGACGTAAATGAATCGGATTACGTAACATAGTATTTTCTCGTTAACTTTTCTGGGCGGGAGTTTACCTGAAATAATGACAGCATCCTACGCCTGGATTCTTAAACATTGCCGCTCAGGCGCTGCCAGCGCTGAAATGCGGGCCGATTGGATGCTACAGCATCGGCCCATCGGGTCGGTTCAGGCAGACGATATCCCCGCGTGCATTGTTCAACCCAATACAACGAAGAAGCAAGGCTGATGTTATTACCCGGGGAGATAAACAGCGGATTACAACGCACTTTGCTGCGCCACACCCAGCCAAGCTGCTCATCTTTGTCCCACAGGGCTTGCGTAGCGCCGGCGGCTTCGCCCAGCGGCAGAAAGTGTCCGCACAGGCGACTTTTCGCCACGCCGATGGTTGGCACGTCAATGGTCAACCCAAAATGGCTGGCAACGCCGAGACGTCTGGGGTGAGCGATTCCCTGCCCGTCAACCATTAACAGGTCGGGGCGATGTTGCAGCTGCTGCCAGACATCAATTAATGCCGGGCATTCGCGAAACGAAAGGAAACCGGGAATATAGGGGATTTGGGTGGGAATACGGGCTATTTGATACTCCACCAGCGCCATTGACGGGGAGTGCAGTACAACAACAGCGGCGCGCGTCACGTCACCGCCCTGCTCAAACCCGATATCAGCTCCTGCTATATACACCGGGCGCAATCCCGAAGAGGGGTCTTCGAGTACGATTTGCTGGGCTTTTATCCGCTGCTCTTCGCGCATTGCGCCGGTATTAATCATGCAGATCCTGTCATTATGCGGTGTGGTATTGCCGTGAAAGGTTGTGGACGGCCTCAACAAAAGCGCCGGCATTTTCAGGCGGAACGTCCTGATGGATGCCGTGTCCCAGGTTAAAGACGTGCCCTTCACCCTTGCCATAGCTGGCCAGAATAGTCTCGACTTCTTGCTCAATACGTACTGGAGAAGCATAAAGCATAGACGGGTCCATGTTGCCCTGCAGCGCCACTTTGTCACCCACGCGACGGCGGGCTTCACCGATATCTGTCGTCCAGTCGAGGCCCAACGCATCGCAGCCTGTTGCCGCAATGGCTTCAAGCCACTGACCGCCGCCTTTGGTGAACAGCGTCACCGGCACTTTACGGCCATCATTTTCGCGGATCAGGCCATCAACAATTTTGTGCATGTAGTTCAGGGAGAACTCGAGGTAGTCACGGCCGGTTAAAACACCGCCCCAAGAGTCAAACACCATCACCGACTGTGCACCGGCCTTGATTTGCGCATTCAGATAGAGAATGACGCTGTCGGCCAGTTTATCCAGCAAAAGATGCAGAGTGGCAGGCTCGGCGTACATCATCTTTTTGATTTTGGTAAACGCTTTGCTGCTGCCGCCTTCAATCATGTAGGTGGCCAGCGTCCACGGGCTGCCCGAAAAACCGATCAATGGCACTTCGCCTTTAAGATTTTTACGGATAGTACGCACCGCGTTCATCACATAGCCCAGCTCATCTTCAGGATCGGGGATCGGCAATTTCGCGACGTCGGCATAGCAGGTCAGTGGAGAAGAGAAACGTGGCCCCTCTCCCGCTTCGAAATACAGGCCCAGCCCCATAGCATCAGGTATGGTCAGAATATCAGAGAACAGGATGGCGGCATCCAGAGGATAGCGGCGCAAAGGTTGCAGGGTGACCTCACAGGCCAGCTCGGCATTTTTGCACAGCGACATAAAATCGCCCGCCTGCGCACGTGTCGCTTTGTATTCTGGCAAATAGCGGCCAGCCTGGCGCATCATCCATACCGGTGTGATATCTACGGGCTGGCGTAACAGGGCGCGCAGGTAGCGATCGTTTTTTAACTCGTTCATTCTTGGCAAGATCCTTAATAATCTGCTGATCTCTTTGGGTTCATCGAACCCGAGCGGGCGGCCTGAAATAGCGTTTGCACGTTTCAGACGCCTAAAAATAAGGCGGACATTGTAGCACGTCGGGCCTAAGAGTCCTCCTCTGCACGGCACAGAACCACGGTATCTTCTATCAACCGACGTGCGATGGTGCCCGGCGGCGGCAACAGCGGCAAGGCATCGTAACGATACCAACCGGCGTTGAGCAGCTCCTTCGGATCATGACGTATTTCGCCGCTGTCGTAATCGGCCATAAATGCCATCATCAAAGAATTTGGGAACGGCCAAGGCTGCGAGCTGACGTAACGCACATTTTTGACCCGTATATTGCTCTCTTCCATCACTTCACGCGCGACGGTTTCTTCCAGCGTCTCGCCCACCTCGACAAAACCGGCCAACACGGTGTGGATCCCCCCGCGATGACGGACGTGCTGGGCAAGCAGGATTTCTTCGCCGCGGCGGATAGCCACAATGATGCACGGCGCAATTTGCGGGTAATAGCGTTCCTTACAATGTGCGCACAGCGCGGCCCATTCGGTTTTACTGACGTGCATGGCATGGCCGCAGTAACCGCAGAATTTATGGGATCGATAAAACTCGGAGAGTTGCACGCCACGGCCCACCAGCTGAAATAACCCACGATCCTGGTCGATCAATTGGCGCGGTGAGAGCATACTTTCTTTCATGCTCTTGCGGATCAACCATACCGGACTGCCCTGCCATTCGCCTATCTGGCGCCCGGTTTGGCCCGACAATGAAAATTGTGTTGCCGATCCGTAGGGTAGCGATCCCTCAGGCAACCACAGTTGCCCATCAAGGCTGACGACCCACCAGCCGCTATGCTGTTCTGTTATTTGGATTTCCATATTGTTATTGCATAACCTCGACTACACTGACAATCTGGGACACAAAGTTACATTAGTAATCTTTAACCTTTGAACACTTTCTCTTCATACTCACGGAGTCAACCATGCTAAATCGTTTGGAAATATTGACCCAACGCGTTGGTGGCAGTAATGAGTTGATCGACCAATGGCTGCACGCGCGCAAAGAATTATTGGTTTCTTACTGCACTCTCGTGGGCCTGAAACCGAATAAAGAAAAACATACCCCGCTTAATGAGAAAGCGTTAGATAATTTTTGCCACAATTTAGTGGACTATCTTTCAGCCGGGCACTTTCATCTTTATCACAGGATAGTTGAAGAAGTCGATGGTGCCCAAGGGGCCGTTTCTCAGGCAGCGGCCAGAATTTATCCAGCGCTGGAAGCGAATACTGAAGCTATTATGGCTTTCCACGACAGTTATACAGAAACTGAATTCGAAGATGATGACGTTTTTGCCTTTAACTATGCATTGTCTGATATCGGCGAAGCGCTTGATGCGCGTTTTGAGCTTGAAGATCAGCTGATTGCGCTGGCTTTTGATAGAAAAATTGTTCCTTTGCCACCCGTTGCAAACGATGCCGCATTAGTACGACCAGCTTAACAATTTTGCTCTAAAACCCTGCAAAGGGTTGTGTTTTATAATCAGCCTCGTATATTGAGGCTTCTTTAACGGCCTGGAAATCACAGGCCAATTCTTGTCGGAGTGCCTAGCGCAGACTTTCCTTAAGGGAAAATTTGCCAGGCTGAGACCGTTAATTCGGGATCCGCGGAACCTGATCGGGTTAGTACCCGCGAAGGGAACAAGAGTAATTTATTGCGTCCGGTTTTCATCGCCGCGTTCTTCACCGCAGAAACGCCGTGTGACGAGGGCCGGAAACACCGCTTTACTCCCGCCGTAAACCTCCTGACAAGCAATTTTCCCTTTCGCTAATAACGAGGAATTTGCTATGTCGAACACCCAAGACCTGCCGAACGCTCCGGTAAAAAAAACCAGCAATCGTCGCCAACAACGCGCCGAAGCTCAGGCTTTTATTGATAGCCTACAGGGCGTTGCCTTCCCAAACTCGAAACGTATTTATCTGCAGGGCACCCGCGACGATATTCAGGTGCCAATGCGTGAGATCCAGCTCAGCCCGACGATGGTCGGCGGCAGTAAAGACAATCCTAAATTTGAAGATAACGAAGCAATCCCAGTCTATGACACGGCAGGCCCCTACGGCGATCCGGAGTCCAATATTGACGTGCATCGCGGGCTGGATAAAGTTCGCAGTGCCTGGATTGAAGCCCGCCAGGACACAGAACAACTGCCGCAGGTCAGCTCCGGTTTTACCCAGCAGCGCATGGCAGATGAAGGTCTGGATCACCTGCGTTTCGAACACCTGCCGCGTCCGCGTAAGGCTAAGCACGGTAAATGTGTGACCCAGATGCACTATGCGCGTCAGGGAATTGTTACCCCAGAAATGGAATATATTGCGCTGCGCGAAAACATGGGCCGTGAGCGTATTCGCGGTGAAGTCCTGCTGCAGCAGCATCCGGGCGAAAGTTTTGGCGCCAATCTGCCACAAAATATCACCCCTGAGTTTGTGCGTGATGAAGTGGCCGCCGGTCGCGCTATTATTCCCGCCAATATTAATCATCCAGAATCTGAGCCGATGATCATTGGGCGTAACTTCCTGGTGAAAATTAACGCCAATATCGGTAACTCGGCGGTGACCTCCTCGATTGAAGAAGAGGTTGAAAAACTGGTGTGGTCAACCCGCTGGGGCGCGGATACGGTGATGGACCTTTCTACCGGTCGCTATATTCACGAGACCCGTGAATGGATTATGCGCAACAGTCCGGTGCCGATTGGCACTGTGCCTATCTATCAGGCGCTGGAGAAAGTAAACGGCGTCGCCGAAGATCTCAATTGGGAAATGTTCCGCGATACGCTGCTGGAACAGGCCGAGCAAGGCGTTGATTACTTTACTATTCACGCCGGTGTGCTGCTGCGCTATGTGCCGATGACCGCCAAACGCCTGACCGGTATCGTGTCGCGCGGAGGCTCAATTATGGCGAAATGGTGCCTCTCGCATCACAAAGAGAGCTTCCTGTATCTGCATTTCCGTGAAATTTGTGAAATCTGTGCCGCGTATGATGTGTCGCTTTCACTGGGCGACGGCCTGCGTCCGGGTTCCATTCAGGATGCCAACGATGAAGCGCAGTTTGCCGAGCTGCAAACGCTTGGCGAGCTGACCAAAATTGCCTGGGAGTATGACGTGCAGGTGATGATCGAAGGCCCGGGACACGTGCCGATGCAAATGATCCGCCGTAACATGACCGAAGAGTTGGAGAAGTGCCACGAAGCTCCGTTTTACACCCTTGGGCCGCTCACCACCGATATTGCACCGGGATACGATCACTTTACCTCCGGCATTGGTGCCGCGATGATCGGCTGGTTTGGCTGCGCCATGCTGTGCTACGTCACGCCGAAAGAGCACCTTGGTTTACCCAATAAAGAGGACGTGAAACAAGGGCTGATCACTTACAAGATCGCCGCACACGCTGCGGATCTGGCGAAGGGGCATCCGGGTGCGCAGATCCGTGACAATGCCATGTCAAAAGCGCGCTTTGAATTCCGCTGGGAAGATCAGTTCAATCTGGCGCTGGATCCGGCCACTGCCCGCGCCTATCACGACGAAACGCTGCCGCAAGAATCGGGCAAAGTCGCCCACTTCTGCTCAATGTGCGGCCCAAAATTCTGTTCGATGAAAATTACTCAGGAAGTACGCGAGTACGCCGCCGCGCTGGAGGCCAAGGCTATTCCTATTGACGTAGTCGAAACGGGAATGTCGCAGATGTCGGCAGAATTTCGCCAGCGCGGCAGTGAGCTTTATCATCCGGCAGACAACGCGGAAGTGGGGGTAGGTAAATGAAGACACCCACCTCTCCCTTTCCCGAAGTGCCCTATTATCTTGGCCTCTATCCGGTCGTCGATAGCCTCGAGTGGGTACGCCGACTGCTGCAGGCCGGTGTGAAAACGCTGCAACTGCGGATAAAAAACCTGCCCGACGCCGAGGTTGAACCGGCCATTATCGACGCTATCGCGTTGGGCCGCGAATATCAGGCGCGACTGTTTATCAATGACTACTGGCGTCTGGCGGTTAAGCATCAGGCTTATGGAATTCATCTGGGCCAAGAGGATCTGGATACTACCGACCTGTTGGCTATCCACGCCGCCGGCCTGCGATTGGGCGTTTCGACCCATGACGACGCCGAGCTGGCGCGGGCGGTCAGCGTGCGGCCTTCTTATATTGCACTAGGGCATATTTTTCCGACGCAAACCAAGGAGATGCCTTCGGCACCTCAGGGTCTGGAAGAGCTAGCCCGCCATATAAAGCAGTTGAATGGCGCGTTCCCGACGGTAGCCATCGGCGGCATTAGCCTCGAGCGCGTGCAATCAGTCATGGCATGCGGCGTAGGCAGCGTGGCCGTGGTCAGTGCTATCACCAAGGCGCATGACTGGCGCGCGGCCACGGAGGAACTACTCCAGCTTTGCCCTTATCGGGACGATAACCATGCTCAACGATAATGAGTTTATGCGCTATAGCCGCCAACTGTTGCTGGAAGACGTCGGCATGGAAGGGCAAGAAAAAATCCGCGCGGCAAAAGTGCTTATTGTCGGCCTCGGGGGTCTTGGCTCACCAGCCGCGCTTTATCTGGCGGCGGCGGGCGTGGGTACGCTGTTTCTCGCCGACGATGACACGCTGCACGTTTCCAATCTTCAGCGGCAGATTTTGTATCGCACGGCGGATGCAGAAAGTTTAAAAGCCAAAATAGCCCAGCGCGAGCTGGGTAAGCTTAACCCGCTGTGTGAGACAGAGGTATTCACCCATCGTTTAAACGGTGAAAATTTGCAGGGCATTGTGGCGCGCGCCGATCTGATATTGGACTGTAGCGACAACATGGAAACTCGCCACGCGGTGAATAAAGCCTGCGTGGAAGGTGGGAAGCCATTAATTAGCGGCAGCGCGGTCGGCTTCAGCGGCCAACTGCTGGTGATTGAAGCGCCCTATTCTCACGGCTGCTACCGCTGCCTGTATCCGGATTTAGAAACGCCGACCCGCAACTGCCGTACCGCCGGCGTGTTAGGTCCGGTGGTGGGCGTGATTGGCACGCTTCAGGCGCTGGAAGCCATAAAAATGCTGGCCGGTTGCGCAAGCCCGCTGAGTGGAAAACTACGCTTGTTCGACGGAAAACAGCAAAGTTGGCGAACGCTGCAACTGGCACCGTCGAAAGATTGCCCCGTCTGCGGAGGCCTTTAATGAAAGTTACCGTCAACGATGACGAGTACCAATTCGATGCCCCGCTGACGGTGCACAGCCTGCTGATTTTTCTTGAACAACCTCAATCTGGCAGTGCGCTTGCCGTTAATCAGGTGATTGTTCCCCGCCCGCAGTGGTCACAATATCTGCTGCAAGACGGGGACAACATCGTTGTATTTCAAGCCATTGCCGGAGGATAACCCAATGCTAAAAATTGCTGATACCACTTTTACCTCCCGACTGTTCACCGGAACGGGGAAATTCTCTAGCGCCGCAGTAATGCAGCAGGCGATTTCCGCGTCTGGCTCACAGTTGGTGACCATGGCGATGAAGCGCGTTGATCTTAAACGCGGCGGTGATGATATTTTGCGTCCGCTACAGGAGTTGGGTGTTCATCTATTACCCAACACCTCTGGCGCGAAAACGGCGGAAGAGGCAGTGTTTGCCGCCCAGCTGGCGCGTGAAGCGCTCGGCACACGCTGGATAAAACTCGAAATTCATCCGGATCTCAAATACCTGCTTCCCGATGCGGTAGAAACCTTAAAAGCTGCGGAAACGTTGGTAAAACAGGGGTTTGTGGTTCTCCCTTACTGTAGCGCGGATCCCGTGCTGTGCAAACGTCTCGAAGAAGTCGGGTGTGCGGCGGTCATGCCGCTGGGTGCGCCGATTGGATCAAATCAGGGGCTGCAAACGCGAGAATTCCTGCGCATTATTATCGAACAGTCCAACGTGCCGGTAGTGGTTGATGCGGGAATTGGCGCGCCGAGTCAAGCGGCCGAGGCCCTAGAATTGGGTGCCGACGCGGTACTGGTGAACACCGCCATTGCCGTCGCGGGTGACCCAGTGGCAATGGCGACGGCGTTTAAGCTTGCCGTTGAAGCCGGACGCTTGGCAAACGTCAGTGGACTCGGCGGCAGATCATTTCGCGCCCGCGCCTCAAGTCCGTTGACTCAGTTTCTGGAGAACGTCTGACCATGAAGGAGTATCGAGGAACGGGTTTTCAAGACCACTGGCAGACGCTGGACTGGGACGATATCTCACTGCGCATCAACAGTAAAACGGCGGCAGACGTTGAGCGTGCATTAAGCAGCCCTCGGGTCAGTCGCGAAGATTTTATGGCGCTTATCTCCCCGGCGGCGCTTCCCTACCTTGAGCCGATGGCGCAAAAAGCACAGCAGCTTACCCGCCAGCGCTTTGGCAATACAGTAAGCTTTTTTGCCCCGCTGTATCTTTCCAATCTTTGCGCCAACGAGTGTACCTACTGCGGCTTTTCGATGAGTAACAAGATCAAGCGCAAAACCTTGGACGACGTTGAGATCGCAAAAGAGTGCGAGGCGCTTAACGCACTCGGCTTTAAACATTTGCTGCTGGTCACCGGCGAGCATAAGACCAAAGTAGGAATGGACTATTTTCGCCGCCACTTTCCAGCTATTCGCGGACATTTCAGTTCATTGATGATTGAGGTACAGCCGCTGGAGCAGCAGGAGTATGCCGAGCTGAAAACGCTGGGTCTCGACGGGGTGCTGGTCTATCAGGAAACCTATCACGCACCGACCTATGCCTTGCACCATCTTCGTGGTCAAAAGCAGGATTTCTTCTGGCGGCTCGAAACACCCGACCGTCTGGGTCGCGCAGGAATAGACAAGATTGGTTTAGGCGCACTGTTCGGCTTGTCGAACAACTGGCGGACCGACAGCTACATGGTGGCGGAACATCTGTTTTATCTACAGCAGACTTATTGGCAAAGCCGCTATTCAGTGGCGTTTCCACGTTTGCGACCCTGTGCAGGCGGGATAGAACCGGCTTCGATACTCAACGAAAAACAGCTGGTACAGCTGATTTGCGCCTTCCGGCTATTTGCACCCGACGTGGAGCTTTCACTTTCAACCCGAGAGTCCCCCTACTTCCGTGACCATGTGATCCCGTTGGCCATTACCACCGTCAGCGCCGGGTCTAAAACCCAGCCGGGAGGTTATGCCGCAGACGATAAGCCGGAGCTGGAGCAGTTCGAACCGCACGACAATCGTCCACCCGCTCACGTCGCCCAAGCGCTGACACAGGCAGGTTTACAACCGGTATGGAAGGATTGGGATCAGCATCTTGGTCGCCCTCTTAGTTAATCAATTTGGCAGATTGTAGATAAAAAAAAACCGCTCCGAGGAGCGGTTTTTTATTGCTTGGTTAACAGGACGAATTAATCGTTGCTGTTACCAAAACCTGCGTTCAGCAACTCGGCCAAGTTAGCCGTTGCTTCGTCAGCGCTAACCGGCGCTGCAACAGGCACATCGCCCAGAGCTTTACGGCGAGCACGTTCCTGGTGATAAGCGTAACCTGTACCGGCTGGGATCAGACGGCCCACAATTACGTTCTCTTTCAGGCCGCGAAGTTCATCACGTTTACCCGCAACAGCGGCTTCGGTAAGAACACGCGTCGTTTCCTGGAACGATGCTGCAGAGATGAAGGACTCGGTCGCCAAGGATGCCTTGGTGATACCCAGCAGGTCGCGGCTGAATGTTGCCGTGATTTTGCCTTCAGCTTCCAGCTTACGGTTAGCGATTTTAACGCGAGACATTTCTGCCTGCTCGCCTTCCAGGAAGTCGGTGCCGCCCGCGCTAACGATGGTGCCTTTACGCAACATCTGACGAACGATAACTTCAATGTGCTTATCGTTAATCTTAACGCCTTGCAGACGGTAAACTTCCTGCACTTCGTTGGTGATGTAACGGGTAACCGCATGCACACCACGAAGACGCAGAATGTCGTGTGGAGACTCAGGGCCGTCGGATACGACGTCACCACGTTCCACAACCTCACCCTCGAACACGTTCAGCTGACGCCATTTAGGGATCATTTCTTCGTAAGCATCGCTGCCATCCAACGGAGAAATTACCAGACGACGTTTGCCTTTGGTCTCTTTACCGAACGAGATGATCCCGCTGATTTCAGCAAGGATTGCAGGCTCTTTCGGACGACGCGCTTCGAACAAGTCAGCAACGCGTGGCAGACCACCGGTGATGTCCTTGGTACCGCTGGATTCCTGAGGAATACGCGCAAGGGTGTCACCAGAGTGAATCTGCGTACCGTCTTCCAGCTGTACAATCGCTTTACCCGGCAGGAAGTATTGAGCAGGCATATCTGTACCTGGGATCAATACGTCGTTGCCTTTGGCATCAACGATTTTCAGCGCTGGACGCAGGTCTTTACCGGCTGCGTTACGCTCTGCAGAGTCCAACACGACCAGAGAAGACAAACCGGTAAGGTCGTCAGTCTGACGGGTGATGGTCAGGGTATCGACAATATCGGTAAAGCGAATGAAACCACTCACTTCACTGATGACTGGCATGGTGTGCGGATCCCAGTTAGCAACGGTTTCGCCGCCAACAACAGGTTGTCCATCACCTTTACCCATGACAGAACCGTAAGGCACTTTGTAGCTTTCTTTGGTACGACCGAATTCGTCGATCAGTTTCAGCTCGGTGTTACGAGAAGTGATAACCAGTTTGCCGTTAGCATTGCTAACGTGCTTGTGGTTGCTCAGCTTAATCGTACCGGTGTTCTTAACCTGAATGCTTGATTCTGCCGCCGCACGAGATGCCGCACCACCGATGTGGAACGTACGCATCGTCAGCTGTGTACCTGGCTCACCGATTGACTGTGCTGCAATAACGCCGATCGCTTCACCTTTATTGATGATGTGACCACGTGCTAGGTCGCGACCGTAGCAGTTTGCACACACACCAAAGTCGGTTTCACAACTTACAACAGAACGCACTTTCACGCTGTCGACAGAGTTCTCTTCTAACAGATCACACGTCTTCTCGTGAAGCAGGGTGTTACGCGGAACAAGAATGTCCGCAGTACCCGGCTTGAGGATGTCTTCAGCTGTAACACGGCCCAGTACACGCTCACGCAGTGGTTCTTTAACGTCGCCGCCTTCGATGACCGGAGTCATCAGGATACCTTCATGGGTACCACAGTCATCTTCGGTAACAACCAAGTCCTGCGCCACGTCAACCAGACGACGGGTCAGATAACCGGAGTTAGCCGTTTTAAGTGCGGTATCCGCCAAGCCTTTACGCGCACCGTGGGTTGAGATGAAGTACTGAAGTACGTTCAAACCTTCACGGAAGTTCGCGGTGATTGGCGTTTCAATGATGGAACCGTCTGGCTTGGCCATCAGGCCACGCATACCGGCCAGCTGACGAATCTGTGCAGGTGAACCACGCGCACCGGAGTCGGCCATCATAAAGATGCTGTTGAAGGAAACCTGCTGCTCAACAACGCCTTCACGGTTGACGACGTCTTCGACAGACAAGTTTTCCATCATGGCCTTAGCAACACGTTCGTTCGCTGCGGCCCAGATATCGATTACCTTGTTGTAGCGTTCGCCAGCGGTTACCAGACCAGACTGGAACTGCTCTTGAATCTCTGCAACTTCGGTTTCTGCTTCATCGATAATCTCTGCTTTCTTGGCAGGGATAACCATGTCATCGATACCTACAGACACACCTGAGCGTGCTGCATAGGCAAAACCGGTGTACATGGTCTGGTCAGCAAAAATAACGGTCGGCTTCAGGCCCAAAATGCGATAACAGGTGTTCAGCATTTTGGAGATAGCTTTTTTGCCCAACGGCTGGTTAACAATAGAGAACGGCAGACCTGTAGGTACGATCATCCAAAGGATGGCGCGGCCAATCGTCGTATCGATAATAGAAGTCCGGTGAGTCACTTCGCCTTCGGTATTCTTGATCTCTTCTGTAATACGCACTTTTACGCGAGCATGCAGAGAAGCAAGACCGGCGCGGTAAACACGCTCAGCTTCTTTCGGGCCAGTCAGTACCATGCCTTCGCCTTTGGCGTTAACACAGTCACGGGTCATGTAGTAAAGACCCAATACAACGTCCTGTGAAGGAACGATGATTGGCTCGCCGTTCGCTGGTGACAGAATGTTGTTGGTAGACATCATCAGGGCACGCGCTTCCAACTGAGCTTCAAGCGTCAGTGGAACGTGTACTGCCATTTGGTCACCATCGAAGTCGGCGTTGTATGCCGCACAAACCAGCGGGTGAAGCTGAATTGCCTTACCTTCGATCAATACAGGTTCAAACGCCTGGATACCCAAACGGTGCAGGGTTGGTGCACGGTTCAGCAGTACCGGGTGTTCGCGGATAACTTCGTCGAGGATATCCCAAACGACAGCTTCTTCGCGCTCAACCATCTTCTTGGCAGCTTTGATGGTGGTAGCAAGACCACGCAGTTCCAGCTTGCCGTAGATGAACGGTTTGAACAGCTCGAGAGCCATTTTCTTCGGCAGACCACACTGGTGCAGACGCAGGTATGGACCTACGGTGATAACGGAACGACCTGAATAGTCGACACGTTTACCCAGCAAGTTCTGACGGAAACGACCCTGTTTACCTTTAATCATGTCTGCCAGAGATTTCAGCGGACGCTTGTTGGAGCCGGTAATTGCACGACCGCGACGGCCGTTATCCAGCAAAGCATCTACCGCTTCTTGCAGCATACGTTTTTCGTTACGTACGATGATGTCTGGCGCAGCCAGGTCAAGCAGGCGTTTCAAACGGTTGTTACGGTTGATCACGCGACGATACAGGTCATTCAGATCTGACGTTGCGAAACGACCGCCGTCCAACGGAACCAATGGACGCAAGTCTGGCGGCAGTACAGGCAGCACGGTCAGGATCATCCACTCTGGCTTATTGCCAGACTGTACGAACGCTTCCAGCAGCTTGATGCGCTTGGTCAGTTTCTTACGCTTGGTTTCGGAGTTGGTTTCGTTCAACTCTTCACGCAGCTGCTCGCACTCTGCTTCCAGATCCATGTTTTTCAACAGGGCCTGAATAGCTTCTGCACCCATCTTGGCGTCGAACTCGTCACCAAACTCTTCCAACGCGTCAAGATACTGCTCTTCAGTCAGGATCTGGCGTTTTTCGAGGTTAGTCATGCCGCCTTCGATAACCACATAGGATTCGAAGTACAGGACACGTTCGATGTCGCGCAGTGGCATATCCAGCAGTAAACCGATGCGCGATGGCAAAGATTTCAAGAACCAGATGTGTGCAGTAGGAGATGCCAGTTCGATGTGGCCCATACGCTCACGGCGTACTTTAGTCTGGGTCACTTCAACGCCGCACTTCTCGCAGATCACGCCACGGTGTTTCAAACGCTTGTACTTACCGCACAGGCATTCGTAATCTTTTACTGGTCCGAAAATACGGGCACAGAAAAGGCCGTCACGTTCTGGTTTGAACGTACGGTAGTTAATGGTTTCTGGCTTCTTAACTTCACCAAAAGACCAAGAACGGATCATGTCTGGCGATGCCAGAGCAATTTTGATCGCATCAAACTCTTCGGTCTTAGTTTGCGCTTTCAGAAACTTTAGTAAGTCTTTCACGGATTGGCTCCCGTCTGGTTAGACCTGTTAGGCACCTGCTGTCTACTGGTAAACAGGCAGGCACCCCTGTGACCACAGTGAATTCGAGTGTTTCTGCAATAATTCAAGCTACAGGTGCGGGTCGCCTTCCTGCAGCTCGAAATATTGGGGGCAAACTTACTCGTCTTCCAGCTCGATGTTGATACCCAGGGAACGGATCTCTTTCAACAATACGTTGAAGGATTCCGGCATGCCCGGTTCCATACGATGATCGCCATCCACAATGTTTTTATACATCTTGGTACGGCCGTTAACGTCATCGGACTTCACGGTTAGCATCTCTTGCAGGGTATAAGCGGCACCATATGCTTCAAGTGCCCATACTTCCATCTCACCGAAGCGCTGACCACCGAACTGCGCCTTACCACCCAGCGGCTGCTGAGTAACGAGGCTGTAAGAACCGGTAGAACGCGCGTGCATCTTGTCATCGACAAGGTGGTTCAGTTTCAGCATGTACATGTAGCCGACAGTAACCTGGCGCTCGAACTGCTCACCGGTACGGCCGTCAAACAGTGTAATCTGACCTGAGGTCGGAATACCGCCCATCTCAAGCAGCTGCTTGATTTCAGTCTCTTTGGCACCGTCGAAGACTGGCGTTGCGATTGGCATACCTTTTTTCAGGTTCTCAGCCAGACGCAATACTTCGTCGTCGGTGAAGGTGTTCAAGTCAACTTTCTGACGAACGTCGTCGCCCAAATCATAGGCTCTCTGAATGAACTCGCGCAGCTTGGAAACTTCTTCCTGTTTCTTCAGCATGGCATTGATTTTTTCACCAATACCTTTCGCTGCCATACCCAGGTGGGTTTCCAGAATCTGACCGATGTTCATACGAGACGGAACGCCCAGCGGGTTCAGTACGATGTCAACCGGCGTACCGTCTGCATCGTAAGGCATATCTTCGATCGGGTTGATCTTAGAGATAACACCTTTGTTACCGTGACGACCGGCCATTTTGTCACCCGGTTGAATCTGACGTTTAACGGCCAGATACACTTTAACGATTTTCAGCACGCCAGGTGCCAGGTCATCGCCTTGGGTGATTTTACGACGTTTGGCGTCGAGTTTTTTCTCAAACTCTGACTTCAATTCGTCGTACTGTTCGGCCAGCTGTTCCAACTGGTTTTGTTTGTCTTCGTCGGTCAGAGACAGTTCCAACCAGCGATCGCGTGGCAGTTTTGCAAGCTTCTCAGCTTCAATACCACCGCTAACCAGCGCTGAATGGATACGTGAGAACAAACCGGCTTCCAGGATCTGCAGCTCTTCAGTCAGGTCTTTCTTAGCCTGCTTCAACTGCATGTCTTCGATTTCCAACGCACGCTTGTCTTTTTCCACGCCATCGCGGGTAAAGACCTGAACGTCGATAATCGTACCGGAAACACCGTTTGGTACACGCAGAGAAGAGTCTTTAACATCAGACGCTTTCTCACCGAAGATAGCGCGCAGCAGTTTCTCTTCTGGCGTCAGCTGGGTTTCACCTTTAGGCGTTACCTTACCAACCAGAATGTCACCACCGGTCACTTCAGCACCGATATAAACGATACCGGATTCATCCAGCTTAGACAGCGCTGCTTCACCCACGTTAGGGATGTCGGCAGTTATCTCTTCCGGCCCCAGCTTGGTGTCACGAGACACGCACGCCAGTTCTTGAATGTGGATGGTGGTAAATCTGTCTTCCTGAACAACACGCTCGGACACCAAGATGGAGTCTTCGAAGTTGTAACCGTTCCAAGGCATGAACGCGACGCGCATGTTTTGGCCCAGTGCCAATTCACCCAGGTCTGTTGATGGGCCATCTGCCAGCACGTCGCCGCGCTCGATTGGCTCACCCAGATTCACACAAGGCATCTGGTTGATGCAGGTGTTCTGGTTAGAACGGGTGTATTTGGTCAGGTTATAAATGTCGATACCTGCTTCGCCCGGGTACATCTCGTCTTCGTTAACACGGATAACGATACGGGATGCATCCACGTACTGAACAGTACCGCCACGTTTGGCAACGGCAGTAACGCCGGAGTCAACCGCTACAGCACGTTCCATACCGGTACCCACCAGCGGCTTGTCAGCGCGCAGAGTAGGTACAGCCTGACGTTGCATGTTCGCACCCATCAATGCACGGTTGGCGTCATCGTGTTCCAAGAATGGAATCAGTGAAGCACCAACGGATACGATCTGCTGGGTAGATACGTCCATATAGTCAACCTGGTCGCGGCTAAACAGGCTTGATTCGCCTTTGCTACGACAGGTAACCAGGTCTTCCAGGAAGTGGCCTTCTTCACTCAGGTTGGAGTTCGCCTGAGCAATAACGAAGTTACCTTCTTCAATGGCTGACAGATAGTTGATTTCATCAGTCACCACACCTTCGCGCACGCGGCGATAAGGCGTTTCGAGGAAACCATACTCATTGGTCTGTGCATAAACAGACAAGGAGTTGATCAGACCGATGTTTGGACCTTCTGGCGTTTCGATTGGACATACGCGACCGTAGTGAGTCGGGTGTACGTCTCGAACTTCAAAGCCAGCACGCTCACGGGTCAAACCGCCCGGGCCCAGTGCAGAAATACGACGCTTATGCGTGATTTCAGACAACGGGTTGTTCTGGTCCATAAATTGTGAAAGCTGGCTTGAGCCGAAGAACTCTTTCACCGCCGCCGAAATCGGCTTGGCGTTGATCATGTCCTGAGGCATCAGGGTATCGAGGTCGCCAAGAGACAGACGCTCTTTAACCGCACGCTCAACACGGACCAGACCTACACGGAACTGGTTTTCAGCCATTTCGCCGACAGAACGAATACGACGGTTGCCCAAGTGGTCGATATCATCCACTTCGCCAATGCCGTTACGAATGCCGATCAGCTTTTTCATAACCTGGATGATGTCGTCTTTGCTCAGGATACCTGAACCTTCGATTTCATCACGCAGCAGAGAACGGTTGAACTTCATACGGCCTACAGCAGACAGGTCGTAACGATCTTCAGAGAAGAACAGGTTCTCAAACAGGCTTTCAGCAGCTTCGCGAGTTGGCGGCTCACCAGGGCGCATCATACGGTAGATCTCAACCAGAGCGCTTAAGCGATCGCTGGTTGGGTCGACGCGAATGGTCTCGGACATGTACGCGCCATGATCGAGGTCGTTGGTGAACAGCGTTTCAATGGTTTTGTGTCCGGCCTGGCTCAGTTTAGCCAACAGGTCCAGAGACAATTCCATGTTCGCAGGAACAATCAGCTCACCGGTATTGGTGTCGATGTAGTCTTTAGAAACGACTTTCCCTGCGATGTACTCAACAGGAACTTCGATGCGCTGAATGTCATCTTTTTCAAGCTGACGAATATGACGTGCAGTAATACGGCGGCCTTTTTCGATATAGACTTTGCCGTCAGCTTCGATATCAAAGGAAGCTGTTTCACCGCGCAGGCGCTCAGGTACCAGTTCCATCTGCAACTTGTTGTCGCGGATCTGGTAGATAACCTTGTCAAAGAACAGGTCAAGGATCTGTTCTGTGGTGTAGCTTAGTGCACGCAGAATGATGGTCGCTGGCAGTTTGCGGCGACGGTCAATACGTACAAACAGGTTGTCTTTCGGGTCAAACTCGAAGTCCAACCATGAACCGCGGTAAGGGATGATACGTGCGTTGTAAAGCACTTTACCCGAAGAGTGGGTTTTGCCCTTATCGCTGTCAAAGAATACGCCTGGACTACGGTGAAGCTGAGATACGATAACCCTCTCAGTACCGTTAATCACAAAGGTACCATTTTCGGTCATGAGCGGAATTTCGCCCATATAGACTTCTTGTTCCTTGATGTCTTTGACCGTACCTTCTGGTGCTTCGCGTTCGTAAATTACCAGACGCAGTTTCACGCGCAGTGGCGCGGAATACGTTACACCGCGGATCTGGCATTCTTTAACGTCGAACACCGGCTCACCGAGACGGTAGCTAACGTATTGCAGCTCAGAGTTTCCGCTGTAGCTCTTAATAGGAAATACGGAACGGAATGCTGCTTCCAGACCGTGTTGGCCTTCCGAGTCTTGCTCGATAAACTTCTGGAACGAGTCAAGCTGGATAGAAAGGAGATAAGGAATATCCAAAACTTGTGGACGTTTCCCAAAATCCTTACGGATGCGTTTCTTTTCGGTATAGGAGTAAACCATAGGGTTCCTCAGCTCGCTGATCAGTGACCCAATCTTGTCTGTCCGGATGGACAGTTCATGCAACACCATTTCTGTCGATCGGAAAGTCGAAACACTTTCCGCAATATCCGTCACTACCACTCTTAAATCATTTCGTTGCGCATTATCCTTGGATGAGCCAAGGCAAGCGGCGGCAATATATTAAGTCGTAAAATAGAAAGAGATATCGGAGTAATTCAGTGGTCAAACAGTGTGAAACACCACTGACACTCTATAGCGCAAAAAGGCTGGTGACTAAAAAGTCACCAGCCATCAGTCTGTTAATTAAAACAGACTGCACTCAGAAAGCAGTGGCTTATTTAACTTCAACTTCAGCGCCAGCTTCTTCCAGAGCTTTTTTCAGTGCTTCAGCGTCGTCTTTGCTGATGCCTTCTTTCAGAGCTGCTGGTGCAGACTCAACCAGGTCTTTAGCTTCTTTCAAGCCCAGGCCAGTTGCGCTACGAACAGCTTTGATTACTGCAACTTTGTTTGCGCCGATACCTTTCAGTACAACGTCAAACTCGGTTTTCTCTTCTACAGCTTCAGCAGCGGCAGCAGGGCCAGCAACAGCAGCAGCAGCAGAAACGCCGAATTTCTCTTCCATCGCAGCGATCAGTTCTACGATTTCCATTACAGACAGAGCTGCAACGCCTTCAATGATTTGGTCTTTAGTGATAGACATTTAGATTTGTTCCTAGAAAACAGAAATAGTTTATACGTAAGCGAAACGTGATAAGAAAGGAAGTTGCTGATTAAGCAGCAGTAGCTTCTTCTTTCTGATCGCGAACAGCAGCCAATGTGCGAACCAATTTGCCGGCAGCGGCTTCTTTCATGGTTGCCATCAGGCGTGCGACTGCTTCATCGTAAGTAGGCAGAGTTGCCAGACGATCGATTTGATCGGCTGAAATGAACTCACCTTCAAAGGCCGCAGCTTTAACCTCGAACTTAGCGTTCGCTTTAGCGAAATCTTTGAACAAACGGGCAGCAGCGCCTGGGTGTTCATGAGAAAACGCGATCAAGGTTGGACCAACAAACGTGTCTTTCAGGCACTCGAATGGAGTACCTTCAACGACGCGGCGCATCAGAGTGTTACGAACAACACGCATGTAAACGCCAGCTTCACGACCTGCTTTACGCAGTTCAGTCATTTTATCTACGGTAACGCCGCGAGAATCCGCAACAACCGCAGACAGCGCGCCTTTGGCTACTTCGTTGACTTCAGCAACAATCGCTTGTTTGTCTTGAAGATTTAATGCCATTAGCTTTAGCTCCTGGATTTAGCCGGGGAAAATCCCCGGAACTCACATCACTTATAACCGGGATCGGAAATAAGCGTTCAAACACGGTGAGCAGAGAATCCAGTAAAACAATTCTTAAAAAGAAAAATTTTTATTCAGGCTCTGTCACCGTCTACGCAGGAAATATTAAGTCTTTTGCAAGACTCCTGCGGTCTTGGACGGAGGCCTGGATAGGCCAGGCTCCAACCGAAAAATTCTTGGTTTCGTTCGACCGAAACACTATCGCTTTTTAAAAAAACGAACGGGGGATAGATTTTAGACAAATCTATCGCCCACGTAAAGCGATAAAAGCAAGCAGTGCTTATTCTAACTTTTAAAAGTTAGGCAACTGTTGCTGAAAGGCCGCTCTGATCAACAGAAACGCCAGCGCCCATGGTGGTGGACAGGCTAACTTTCTTGATGAACACGCCTTTAGCCTGTGAAGGCTTGGCTTTCTTCAACGCAACCAGCAGTGCTTCCAAGTTTTCTTTCAGCTTATCAGCGTCAAAGTCAACTTTACCGATGGTGGTGTGAATGATGCCGTTTTTGTCGTTACGATAACGAACCTGACCCGCTTTAGCGTTCTTAACCGCTTCAGCAACGTTAGGGGTTACAGTACCCACTTTCGGGTTTGGCATCAGACCACGTGGACCAAGAACCTGGCCCAATTGACCTACAACGCGCATTGCATCTGGAGATGCGATAACAACGTCGAAGTTCATTTCGCCTTTCTTGATCTGGTCAGCCAGGTCTTCCATACCTACCAGCTCAGCGCCTGCAGCTTTAGCAGCTTCAGCGTTTGCACCTTGGGCGAAGACAGCAACGCGAACGGAACGACCGGTGCCGTTAGGCAGAACGGTAGCACCACGAACGTTTTGATCAGATTTACGTGCGTCGATACCGAGGTTAACGGCAACGTCTACGCTTTCTACGAATTTAGCGGTAGCCAGCTCTTTGAGCAGGGCTAAAGCTTCGTTGATTTCATACTGTTTAGTAGTATCAACTTTGTCACGGATCACGCGCAAGCGCTTGGTCAGCTTAGCCATTTCTTATCCCTCTACTACCAGGCCCATGGAACGAGCGGTACCTTCGATGGAGCGAACCATTGCTTCCACGTCAGAACCAGTCATGTCCGCAGCTTTGGTTTCTGCGATTTCACGAACCTGAGTGCTCGTTACAGTACCTACTTTGTCTTTGTTCGGCTTGCCGGAACCAGACTTGATACCAGCCGCTTTCTTCAGCAGAACTGCTGCTGGAGGCGTTTTGGTAACGAAGGTGAAAGAACGGTCAGAATAAACGGTAATAACAACAGGGATCGGCAGACCTTTTTCGATGCTTTCAGTCTTAGCATTGAACGCCTTACAGAATTCCATGATGTTAACACCTTGCTGACCCAGTGCCGGACCGACCGGTGGACTTGGGTTAGCAGCGCCGGCTGCAACTTGCAGCTTGACGTAGGCTTGTACTTTCTTGGCCATGTTAATTTCCTCAGTTGGGTATTAGCGCCTTTTTGAAGAGGCTCCCCGTGGTTTTCGATATCTAGCTTTGATACTTAATTACTTAAGTATGCGTTTTTAAGCACAGCGCCCATGTCGTCGCCTATCTCAAGGACAGGCGTTCAGCATTTTTGCTGAGCATAAAAACAAAAGGCGCGAAATTATAGTTTAATTTCGCGCCTCATACAACACCTGGACCAGGTTATTTATTGCCCGCTGCGTGAATGCAACGGTGAAGGCGATTAACCCTTCTCTACCTGTCCGAAGTCCAGTTCAACCGGTGTAGCACGGCCAAAGATGGAAACAGAAACTTTCAGGCGGCTTTTTTCGTAGTCCACTTCTTCGACAACACCGTTGAAGTCTGCAAAAGGACCGTCGTTGACGCGAACCAGCTCGCCCGGCTCGAACAGAGTTTTCGGACGAGGTTTATCACCGGCTTGCTGCAGGCGATTCATGATTGCATCAACTTCTTTATCACTGATTGGTGCTGGCCTGTCCGAGGTGCCGCCGATGAAACCCATCACGCGCGGAACGCTACGAACAAGGTGCCAGCTGGCGTCATTCATCACCATCTGAACCAGCACATAACCCGGGAAGAATTTACGCTCGCTTTTGCGACGCAACCCACCGCGGATTTCAACAACTTCCTCGGTAGGAACCATCACGTCACCGAACAACTCTTCCATGTCGTGCAATTTGATGTGCTCACGCAGCGATTGAGCCACGCGGCCTTCAAAGCCGGAAAACGCCTGAACGACGTACCAACGTTTTTTAGGTGCTTCAGACATTTTAGAACCTCAAGCCAGTAATGAAGGATACCAGACGGACCAGAATACCATCCAGGCCCCAAAGAATCAGTGACATTACTGCCGTAACAGCAGCCACGATCAGTGTGGTATGCAATGTTTCCTGGCGTGTAGGCCAAATTACTTTACGTACTTCTGTACGTGCTTCTCGCGCGAAGGCGACAGTTGCTTTGCCTTTAATGGTCATCAGGGCTACTGCACCAGCAATAGCAATAACAACGACAACTGCCAACGCACGTAACGGCAGGCTATATGCACGGTAATAATAGTTACCGACAATAGCTACGACCAGTAAAACGGCTACGACAATCCACTTAACCGCTTCCAGGCCGCGCCCGCTCCCTTGAGCCTCGGTATTCGCACTCATAAACCAACCCGTCACAATGAATCAGAACAAACAACTTTGCCTCGCATAGCGAGGCAAACCAAACCGATTGATGCTCTGCAAGAGCGTACACTCGGTGTTTACGCTATCTCTGAGAGCCTATCTCACCAATGATTATGACGTATAAATCGCTGATGAGATAGGTTCTAACGCTATAGCGTAGAAAAGGGCATCGAATGATGCCCTTTTAGTGTGTATTGCGTCAACGTAAAGTGACAAAAAACTATCAGCGATTAAGCGATAACTTTAGCAACAACACCAGCACCCACAGTACGGCCGCCTTCACGGATTGCGAAACGC
>NZ_MRWD01000006.1 GCF_002093625.1 Rouxiella silvae
CGTTACAACTGTTAATTTTTTTTCCAAATTAAAATTTAAATGTTGAATGATTGTTGATTTCAACCAAATTATTAGAAAAACAGAATTAAAACAAGACTTAATATTTTATCGGAGCAACGAAAATGAGTAATGAAATTATTCGTGATGACTCCCCAGCAGAATATAACCTATCACGAAGGAAAGTTCTGCTCGGCGGCGTTGTATTAATTGGCAGTAGTTATCTAGGGCCTACCCTACCGGCATGGGCTGATAGTCTACAAAATGCCTCATATACTAACCAGTTTATGCAACTGTCAACGCTATTGGTTAATCATAAGCTGGATAAAAATGTAGGTTTAAGACTGGCTGCGGCAATGCAGACGAGTAAAATGCTTACCCCCCAGCAAGTGAGCGATATTCTGGCTATTGCCAACGCTAAAAATGCAAAAATTGTCGAAGACTTCTTTCCTGATATCCCGGCAGGCCCACTCAAAGTGGCAGCACTAGACATTATTTCGGCCTGGTATAAGGGCGTGCTGGTTGATGCTCCTGATGCAGAAGTGTTCACCTATGAACTCGCCTTGATGTATCAACCGACTATTGATGTCATGACTATTCCAAGCTATGCGATCTCAGGCCCTAACGGCTGGACATCTCATGCGCCCCCGCTTGCAGATATGCCTGAATTTTAAGGCATAAAAGGTTATTTCCCCATAATAGCCATTAACGCACTACTTCACTGATGATTAAATACTCGCGTTTATTCACGTACTGCGCGGGAATCACATTTAAGCTGGATTAACATAATGAACGCAGATGTAATTGTAATCGGCACGGGTGTTGTCGGTTGTCTGATAGCGGAAGAACTGTTGGACGCCGGACATTCGGTCCTGATGCTCGAGGCAGGTCCACGCGTAGAACGCTGGCAAATTGTCGAGAATTATCGAAATCTTCCTCCTACTTCACGCCTGCACTTCAATGCGCCTTACCCCCCTAAACCGTGGGCGCCCCATTTGATGTCTGCCACCCCGGAACAGGCCGCCGAATATCTACAGTTGGAAGGGCCTAATGCGCGGGCTTATCAGCAAGGTTATGTCCGTTATGCGGGCGGTGCGACCTGGCATTGGGCCGGTATTTGCTGGCGTCTAACCCCCGATGACATGAAGCTTAAATCGCTCTATAACGTAGGCCGTGACTGGGCTTTTGATTACGCGACGTTAGAGCCTTACTACGTGAGAGCGGAATATGCTTTAGGCGTGTGTGGTCCTTCAGAACCCGAGCTGCAATGGCCACCGATTCGTTCAAAACCTTATCCAATGGGCCGTCTGCCGTTTGGGCCGGGCGAACAGCGTTTTACCGACGCGGCCGCAACCGTGGGATTAGTAAACCTCCCGTCAGCACAGGCGCGTAACAGTGGTGTTGCCTATGGCGACCGACCGGCATGCTGCGGCAATAACAACTGCATTCCCGTTTGTCCAATTGGTGCAAAATACGACGCGGCGACCTCTTTGACTCGAATTGAGTCTAAAGGCGGCAAGATTTTGACTAATGCTGTGGCTTATAAAATAGAAACCGGCGAAAAAAATCAAATTCAGGCGGTTCATTATTATGACAGCGAGAAGAATACCCATCGCGTCACCGGCTCTATTTATGTCGTTGCCTGTAATGGGATTGAAACACCTAAACTTTTACTGATGTCTACCGATACGCGCAACCCTAACGGCGTTGCCAACAGCTCTGACCAGGTCGGACGCAATATGATGGATCAGCCCAAATTAGTGGTTGAACTTGAATTGGCTGAACCGGCGTGGACCGGTGTAGGTCCCGTTCAGGGCAGCAGCATTATGGAAACTTCTCAGGGTGATTTCCGTTCAGAACACTGCGGCGCATTGTTCCGTTTCAATAACATGGCCCGAAGCCGTATTGGTGCCACGGCGGCCCTTGCCCAAGGTTTAGTGGGTAAAGCGTTAGATAAAGAAATTCGTCGCCAGGCTGCCTGCACGGCCGAAATAGCCATCGAGCATGAGTTAATGCCTGCGGCGCACAATAGGCTGACGCTATCGAGTAAAAAAGATTGGTTAGGTTTGCCGAAACCTAATATTTATTATGATGTCGGCGACTATGTCCGCAAAGGATCCCAAGTCTTTTCCATTCCGACGGCCAAACGCCTTGCTGGCGCATTAGGCGCAACTAAGGTTGATATATCGACACAATATACCAACAGTGACCACATCATGGGTGGCTGTATTATGGGTAATGACCCGGCGGATTCTGTCGTCGATATAGACTGTCGTGCGCACGACCACGAAAATCTTTTCCTTCCAGGAGGCGCAGCGATGACCACCGGCGGGTGTGGTAACAGCACATTGACGATGGCGGCGCTGGCACTAAAAGCCTCTGATGCTATTCACCTGCAACTGGGGAAAGCCTAATGGTTAAATATGCCTATAATTTAGCGTTCACATTTTCATTATTGGTGAGTTCGTTATCTGCCATAAATGCCAACGCGGCTGACAGTGATACCTCTCGTGCCATCGAACAAGGGAAGTATCTAGCCATCGCTTCGGACTGTGCGGCATGCCATACCAATAAAGACGGAAAAGATTTTGCAGGCGGCCTGAAGATTATTTCTCCAGTCGGCACAATCATTGCCAGTAATATTACGCCGTCCACGCAGGCGGGTATAGGAAGCTATACTGAGCAGCAATTTGCTGATGCAGTGCGTAAAGGTATACGAAAAGACGGTGCTAATTTATATCCGGCGATGCCCTATACCGCCTATTCGGTTATGACCGACGGTGATATTCACAACTTGTATGAATATTTCATGCACGGTGTTGAGCCGGTCAATACCCCTGCGCCTGAAACCGCGTTGCCTTTCCCGATGAGTATCAGAACCATGATGATGGGCTGGAATTTGTTATTCCTCAATGACAAGCCTATCGCCTCGGACAATACGCAAAGCGCAGAGTGGAATCGCGGAAAATACCTCGTGATGGGTGCTGCACACTGCGGTACTTGCCATACGCCGCGCGGTCCATTGATGGAAGAAGAGAACAGTAAGTTCTTGAGTGGCGGCCAGGTGGGGGCATGGTATGCACCCAATATTACCTCCGACAATGAGTCAGGGATTGGCAGTTGGAGCAAAGAGCAACTGGTTCAGTACCTTCGTACCGGAAACCTGCCCAATAAAGCACAGGCGGCGGGAAGCATGGGAGAAGCCGTAGAGCACAGCTTCCAATATCTTAGCGATGCGGATCTTAATGCGGTCGCGACGTATATAAAAACCGTGAAACCGATCAGTACGGAAGAGAATAAAGGTTCCCGCTTTAATCAAGGAGCACCCGGTACATCTTTAGATGATTTACGCGGTAAATCTTCACAAGCTATTAAAGATGCCAACCTTGAGGGCCTGAGCTTATTTCAGGGCAACTGTGCATCGTGCCATGAACCTTTGGGTGAAGGGAGCAAAGACCAGTATTATCCAAGCTTATTCCATAATTCAGTAACAGGCTCATCTAACAGTAATAACGTAATAGCGACGATTCTGAACGGTGTTAACAGGACGACAAAAGAGGGGCAAGTCTTCATGCCAGGCTTTGGTCATCATCCTAATGACATCAATAACCTTTCAGACCAGCAAATCGCGACACTGTCTAATTATGTCATAGCGACCTATGGAAAATCGGACAAAAAAGTTACCGCCCAAGATGTGGCGACCGTTCGTCAGGGTGGCCCCGCGTCTTATTTGGTCTTGGTTGCACGCATAGGGATTATCGTAGGCGCTGTGGTTGTGGTGATATTGGCCCTTTGGCTGTATGTTCGCCGCGCCAGAAAAACCAAGAACAACCTAAAGTAGTTGAATGACACTCAGGCCCTCTTTCACGAGGGCCTTTTTAAACACAGGTTGGTTAAAGTGTACTTTTTCTCCGCTGTGGCCACGTATTCGCGACATCAATCCCCGAAGGTTTCTGAAATATCCCCAGATTGAAATAGCCTGCCGTCGCGTACATAAACTCGAATATTTCAGACTGCGTCTCTTCATACGCGGCCCAAAATACGTTTGACGTAAAACAGTAAATTTCGATTGGCAAGCCTTCAGCCGTTGGGCTTAATTGGCGCACAATGACATACATATCATTACGGATGTCATCGCGCTGCTTGAGATAATCCATGACATAGCCGCGGAAAAGTCCCAGATTGGTAATGCCGTGATGAATCAGCTGTTGGTCAGAACGCTCGCTTAAACGCTGGTCGAGGTACGCCTCGGTACTGTCGATTTTTCCGGGCACGGCGGCCTTAAGTCCATCCAGCAGTTCGGTAGAAGCAAAAGAGATGCTGGACTGATCGATGAAAAAGCTTCGCTTAATGCGGCGACCGCCGGATTCAAACATCGGCTGCCAGTTGGTGTAAGGCTCGGTAATAAAATTCTTGGTCGGCACCTGTGAAAGCGTGTTGTCCCAGTTTCGAACCGTAATAGTATGCAGGGCAATATCAGTCACTTCACCGCTTATCCCGCAAACCGGCATTTCTATCCAGTCACCAAGCTGAATAACGTGCGAAGACGAGACCTGTATATTGGCGACCAGTGAAATCAGCGTGTGTTGAAATACCAGCATCAGCACGGCAGCAACGGCTCCCAGGCTGGATATAATAATCACCGGCGATTTATTGGAAAGCGTCGCAATCACCAAGATCGTGGCGATAGAAGACACTACAATTTTACCAATCTGCACATAGCCTTTAATCGAACCGGATTTCGAGCCGTGGCGTTTGGTGTAAGCGCTGATAGTTGTGTCGAGCAGTTCATTGATAAGCATCGTAATATTGACGATAAACAACACGCCACATAGCGTTCGAATGGCTTCGATCAGCGCATCGGGTAAACCGTTTATCAACTGAGACATGAAATAAACCGTGACCACCGGTACTACGTTGGCAAGCCGACGGGTGATTCGCATGTCTTTATCTTGGTGGTCGCTATTTTTATTTGTGTGAAGAATAAAGCGTCGAACAACGCCCAGCAGAAAGAACCGGCAGATGACCGACGAGATAAACCCGGCCACCAGCATGAGCAGAATTGCCAGTAGAGAGAAGGTAATCTGGTTCGAATAAACCCAGTTCCAAACGTTAATAACATCCTGCATTCTAAGATCCTGATATTTTCCCATGATGCAGACGATCATGAAGGATTATGACAAATTTTCTGCACTAAAAATGGGATCGTCACTTTCGCGAGTCTCAGATTGATAAAAGCGGTGGGATTTTTACAGTAATACGCCCCGACCAATAACCTCATGAATATAAAAATGCGGCTTTGCCGATAGAATGAAAACGTGACGTGCGCGGTCGTAAGTGTGTCGATAATATTTCAGGGTTAGCGCTTTTAAACGGGCGATAATGAATTCCCAATGGGCATAATGTCCAATCATAAAAGTAAACAGTCGTTTATAAAATTCCTCTCAATAAATAATTATCAATAAAATCAAATCAATAAAATCACACGATTCACTTTCATTTTTATTCGCCTCTTCATGCTGCCGTTTTTAACGGCAAAAATAAGTTGATACAAACTTTTTCATTTAAAGAATTTTGTTACTTTTTTGTCTTGGGCACTGTCTTCCACGCCAATAATGATAGTGATATTAATAATGATTATCGTTCGATGAATCATTTAATGATGTGGAGCAGTCGCAGTGTTAGCAACATTTGTTATCGCCTTGCGGGAAGGACTTGAAGCCGCGCTTATTGTCAGCATTATTGCGGCATTTTTACGCAAAAATGGCAAAAGCCTGTCGGCTATGTGGGTAGGCGTCTTTCTGGCGGTAGTGCTCTCAATCATTGTTGGCGTGGCCCTTGAAATGACCGAGCGCGCCCTACCGCAGGCCAGTCAGGAGTCAATGGAGGCGGTGATTGGCTTGGTAGCCGTTTTTTTTGTTACCGGCATGGTGATGTGGATGAATACCCACGCCAAAGACATCAAAAAAGAACTTGAAACCGGCGCGGCCCAGGCAATAAGTCAGTCGAGCGCCTTTGCATTGGCCAGCATGGCCTTTCTTGCAGTGCTCAAAGAGGGTTTCGAAACCAGCGTGTTTTTACTGGCAACTTTCTCCGTGGCTCAATCAGCCGTTTGGGCGGCGGTCGGCGCGGTAGTTGGACTGCTGATGGCGGTGATTATCGGCTGGGGATTTTACGTTGGCGGCATCCGCATAAATCTCGCACGCTTCTTCCGCTATACCGGCATGTTCCTGATCCTGGTTGCCGCAGGCCTCATTATCTCCTCCCTGCGCAGCGCCCATGAGGCGGGCTGGCTCAATATAGGTCAAGACCGCATCGCCAATCTTATGTGGCTAGTGCCTCCAGGCACGGTGCAGTCTGCATTGATTTCCGGCGTACTTGGCGTTCCCACCGACCCGCGTCAAATCGAAATGGCGGGCTGGCTACTGTATATTATTCTTGTCGCAGTGCTTATTTACTGGCCTGCCAGACTGCGTCCCTCTCCTAAAGTCGCTGCTCGCGCGTTATTCACCTCTGCCGCTATCTTGGCGATGGCTGCCGTTGCCCTGTTCTCATTTTATCCGCAGACGCCGCTGAATATTCCTGAATTCGCCCCGCTGGTTGGCAATGCTGAGCAGCCCGTCATTGGCCGTGCCAGCCTGCTCAGCGGCGATAACACAGTGCCCGAACTGCGGGTTGAATTACCCGCTGGAAAATCACTGAAAATCGCCTTGCATAATAGTGATAGTCACGGCAACCCCGAGCAGGGAATTCGCGTGCAGCATTGGATGGCACATTTTAACACTGTGCCAGAGGGCGCTTCACCGGTTCTCACGCTGGACCAAGTGATGGCGCTCAATGGAAATCGCATTCCTATCGGGCTAAGTCCGAGCCAGCATCCCGGGCCTTATGAGGCTAAATGGTCAATAAACTGCTCGGTGTCCACCACCGCCGCTCAGGGGACCCTGCTCTCTTCAACCGCTCAAGCCGAGACTTTTGTCACCCTGAGCGGCAGTGGACTGCAGTCGCCACGCACCATTAGCGTGCGCAGCAGTGCGCCAGACGCTTTGTGCCACTGGCAGGTGGCAGACGCTTATCAAAACAAGGTGTTGAGCCAGCTAAAGGCCCAGCAGCAATCGTTTGAAACCTATCGTTTTTGGGCTCATCACTTGCCCGTATTTTTGGCGCTGTTAGCCATTATTTTACTGTTCGTAGCAAAACAAAAAATAACCCGACAAAAAAGCATGTCGCATAAATCCTATTCACCAACAACTCTGCAAGATAATAAATAAGGGACAGCACAATGTTTAAAAAGACATTTAAGAGAAAAGAAGCGCTGACGACAGCCGGATGCCTGACCGCACTGCTGATGTTCTCTGTGGATGCTTATTCTCAAGACGCCGCGCAGGCACCGGTTAAAAACGGCGTGTCGCAGGTTAACGTCACCATGACCAGTGCCGACGGTGGCACCTGTATTCTCGATCACAACACCGCCAAGGCCGGTCCAGTCACCTTCAACGTGGTGAATAAAACGGCCACTTCGCTGACCGAGCTGGAACTGCTGAGCGACAACCGTATTCTGGGCGAAAAAGAGAACCTGGCACCGGGTCTGCCTGCCGCTAAATTTACCCTGACGCTGGACGGCGGCACCTATCAGCTGTACTGCCCGGGTGCCAAACAGGAGTTGATCACCTTCACCGTAACCGGTAAAAGCGCCGCACAGCCTACCGGCAGCACTGCAACCGTATTGACCGATGGCGCAAAAGGTTATGCAACCTACGTGAATGGCGTGGTTGATGCCATGGTGGTCGCCGTTAACCGCCTAAATACCGACATTGAGGCCGGTAACCTAGAAAAGGCCAAGGCTGATTATTCTAAAGCCCGTCCTTTCTATGAGCGCATTGAATCCGACGTGAACGGCTTTGTGCTACCGGGCTTCAAGGCTACCGATAATGCGGGCAACCTCGACTATCTGATCGACATGCGTGCCTCTAACCTTGACCCTAAAGTGGGCTGGCACGGCTTCCACGCCATCGAGCGTGACCTGTACGGCAACGGCAAAATAACCCCAGACACCAAGAAACTTTCAACTGAACTACAGCAGAACGTCAAACAGCTCGACACGCTGGTTAAAGGCCTAACCTACAAGCCGGTAGACCTGGCAAACGGCGCGGCAGATCTGCTTGAAGAAGTGCAGAGCACCAAAATCAGCGGTGAAGAAGAAGCCTTCAGCCATATCGACCTGGTCGATTTCGCCGGCAACATTGAGGGCGCAGAGCAGTCGTTCGCTTATCTGAAACCGGGCCTTGAGAAAATCGATCCCGATTTGACCCAGCGCGTATCCGCCCAGTTTGCCGCGGTACACACTCTGCTTGATACCTATCGCGACCCGAAAGTTGCCGGTGGTTTCAAATACTACACCGCAGACATCAAAGCGGCCGATGGTGCAAAACTGAGCCGTACCGTTCAGGCACTTCAGGAACCGCTGTCTAAAATCGCTGAAAAAGTGGCCACCAGCGGAGGCGCATGATTAATGAGCAGTAAACAAAATCCGGCCAGGGAGGCCGGAAATTTTTCTCGTCGTCATTTATTGAAGGGAGCGATGGCCAGTGCGCTGGCCATTCCTATGGTCGGCAGCGCACACCCTAAAGCCGTGGCGCAAACTGATCCGGAAGATAACGTTGATTTATCAAAGGAGCATGCTTTTTATGGCGAGGCTGGACAGGCGGGCATCGATACGCCTCCACAGCGCTATATCATGTACATGACTTTTGATATGACCTCGACTAATCCGCGTGATTTACAGGTTTTATTGGCCCGCTGGTCCTCGGCCATTGCCCAGCTCATGAAGGGCGAAACCATTGGGCAGGTTGAACCAACGCGCGACAGCGGCGTAGGTATGGACACCGGCGAAGCGCTCGACCTCGGTCCGGCCTCGCTGACGGTGACCGTTGGCTTGGGCCCTCGCATCTTCGGCGATGCCTTTGGGCTTGCTCAGCACAAACCTGCCCTGATGCGCGAACTGGTTCAGTTACCCAGCGACAATATGAAGCCCGAGCTGAGCGGCGGCGACCTCTCACTGCAGGCCTGTGCCGACGATCCGCAGGTGGCCTACCATGCGATACGCAATCTGGCACGCATTGCCAAAGAGACGGGCGCAGCGGCAACTCGCTGGTCAGTATTAGGGTTTGGGCGCGCCTCGGCCGGAAAAGGTCAATCAACGCCTCGCAACCTGTTTGGCTTTAAAGACGGCACGCGCAATCTCACCGAAAAGAGTGATTTTGACAAGTTTGTTTGGATCAACGACGGCGGTCCAGCCTGGCAGCAGCAGGGCAGCTATCAGGTGGTGCGCAAGATTGAAATGCGCATTGAAAACTGGGACACCGACAGGGTCAGCGACCAAAATAATGTTATCGGCCGCCATAAAGTCTCGGGTTGCCCGCTTAGTGGGAAACAGGAGTTCGACACGCCCGACTTTACCAAAAAGGATGAGAGCGGAAATCTGGTTATCCCGCCAACGTCGCACATCAGCCTGGTGGCGCATGAGAATAATGCGGGCATCAAGCTGCTGCGTCGTTCGTATAACTATACCGACGGCCTCAACAATTTGGGCATGATGAACGCCGGCTTGCTGTTTATCAGCTATCAGAAAGATCCGGCGCAGTTTGAGATTCTGCAAACTAAACTGGGCGCTTCGGATGCCATGAACGAATACATCTCGCATATTGGATCAGGCATCTTCTTCGTGCCGCCTGCGCCAAAAGAGGGGTCTTACATCGGCGCCGAAATGTTTGAGAGTTAACTAAATCCCCTGTTTGTTCGCCGCATGGGCTACGCTAAGAGACGATGCTTGACGATATATCACACAAAAAGTCACAGCCAAGCCCGTCTCTTACATCGCAACTGCCGCTAATAAAAACAATTCAGGAGTCTGTTAATGAAAACCGTCGGATTTGCCGCTTACGACCCGAAAAAGCCGCTTGCACCCTATGAGTTTGAACGCCGTGCGCTGCGCCCCAACGATGTCGCCATGGAGATTTTGTTCTGTGGCGTGTGCCATTCTGATTTACATACTGCGCGAAATGACTGGGGATGGAGCTATTATCCGATTGTTCCCGGCCACGAAATCGTCGGTCGCGTGACTGCCGTGGGTCCGCAGGTTAACCGCTATAAAGTGGGCGACCACGTGGCAGTAGGCTGTCTGGTCGACAGCTGTCAGGAGTGCGACCAGTGTCAAAAAGGCGAAGAACAGCTGTGTCGCGAAGGCATGACTGGCACCTACGGCGGCCACGATCGCATCACTAAAGCGCCGAATCAGGGGGGATATTCCAAGCATTTAATTGTGCGTGAAGAGTTCTGTTTAAGCATGCCTGCCGGGCTTGACCTTTCCAAGGCCGCACCGCTGCTTTGTGCCGGCATCACCACCTGGTCACCGCTAAAAACCTGGAACGTCGGCGTAGGCAGCCGTGTTGGCGTAATTGGCCTCGGCGGTTTGGGGCACATGGCGGTTAAACTGGCCGTCGGCCTCGGTGCAGACGTCACCGTAGTGAGTCGCAGCGCCGCCAAAGAAGCCGATGCGCTGGCGCTGGGTGCGAGCAGACTGCTGGTTAGCGCCGATGAAGAGGCTATGGCGCAGGCCGCCAATCACTTTGATTTAATTATTGATACCGTGCCGGTAAAACACGACATTACGCCTTATCTGGCGCTGCTGGACGTAGATGCCACGCTAGTTCTGGTCGGTCAGGTTGGGCCAATGAACGAGTTCAATACCGTTCCTATGCTGATGGGACGCCGACGCGTTGCCGGTTCACCGATTGGCGGGATTAAAGAAACACAGGAAATGCTGGATTTCTGCGCTGAGAAAAATATCCTTCCCGACTGTGAAATGATCCGCATGGACGAAATCAACGAAGCCTTCGAACGCATGGAAAATGCCGACGTACGCTATCGCTTTGTTATCGATATGGCAACGCTGCCCGCCGGTGCAACGGCATAATCGCAAAACGTCGCGCTCAGTGTTGACTAAAATGGCCAGCCATTGCCTGGCCATTTTTTAGGCTTTTACACCCTCTGCTATTACTTGGCGAAATTCGCCTGAATGCGCTGCTGCAAATAGTCTTCGGCACTGATCGCCGGATACTTGGCCTGCGGCCCAAGAATTTCGACGTCTTTATTGGCCTGACAGAAGAAAGCTAGACTGTAGCGTTCGCCCTGATATTCACCCGGCAGCGGATTTCTGACTCGGTGGAAATTCGACGGCAGCTGGTCGTCACTCCAGCGCATCAGCATGTCACCAATGTTACAGGTAATCACCTCTTCACGCGGTTCGATGCTGGTCCACTGCTGACTTTCACGGTCTTTACCCGGACAAACTTGCAACCCGCCCTGACCGGGACGTTGGAACAACAGCGTCAGGCAGTCAAAATCAGTATGCGCACCGGCGCGCCACATCCCCTGCTGCGACTGTTCGGTGGCGTAGTAATGCAGCATGCGCAGCGTACTTTGGTAGGTTTTCTGATCAGGATTATGCGCGTGTTCAAAAAATTGCTCGGGGAAGCCGAGTTTGAGTGCAAAGCACGACAGCAGCTTCATCCCCAACTGCCAGCACTGAGACTCAAAGCCCAACATGGTATTTTTAAACGCCGGTAGCTCTCGATCGCTCGGCCACAGCGCATCCATTAGCGGGCGCGTTATTTGATAGGACTCTTTTTGGTCGGGTGTTTTGGTCGACGGGCGAACCTGTGATTTATTTTCCCAACCGGCGTTGCGCGCCAGCGGATACTGCGCCTTGACCTCATTGGGTAACGAGAAAAAATCGGCGGTCATGCTGAAGGCCTGACGGATGTCGCTCAGCGCTATACCGTGGTTGGTCACCTGGAAGAAGCCGATTTCAACCGCCGCCTGCCAAAGTTCGTCGGCTATCTCGCTTTTGCGGTTCTCAAAATCCGAGAGGTTAATACAGCGAACTTCACGGGCAAACGTCTCTTCTCCCATTGCGCCCATTTGTGCTTCTTTTTCCAGCTCTTGCAGTGCATAGCCTTGAGTTTGCGTTGACTGTGTCATTATCATTTTCCTTCTTAATCAATAGGGTTAACGCGCCGCGCGCTGGTGTAGGGTACGAACCGCTGACATCGCCTGATGGCGCATCTTTTCCAGGTCGAGACCCGGCACGACGTCGTTTTCAACAATCACGCGACCGTTAATCATCAAAGCTTTGAGCGAAGCGCGACCACCGCAGGCTACCGGACCGATGGCCATATCATGCAGGCCGAAGTAGCGCGGGTCGTCCAGCCGATAAACGGCGATATCCGCCAGCATGCCCACCTGCAATGACCCGCTTTGTTGCAGGCCGAGGATCTGCGCACCGCCCGCGCTGCCCCAGCGCACCACATCTTCAATGGACGCGGCATCACCGCCGCCTTCAAAGGTGCCGCCGTCGTAGCGCGGCTGCGCCTGCATGCCTTTTCTGGCACGCTGCAACAGCCAGGCGGCATGCGCCTCACTCTGCATGTCGGCCGCCTCGTTAGACGCCGCACCGTCAACGCCCAAAGAAACCGGCACGCCGGCTTTTTCCAATGCCAACAGGTCGGCGATACCGCTGCCCAAACGCCCGTTACTCTGCGGACAGTGGGCAATACCGGTGCGGGTTTGCCCCAGAATAGCTATTTCCTGCGGCAACAGTTTCACCAGATGCGCAAACCACACGTCATCGCCCAGCCAATCGTGTTCGGCGCAAAATTCGACCGGCGTCATGCCAAATTTGTCACGCGCTGCATCAAGATAATCCACCGTTTCTGAGAGGTGACTGTGCAGGCGAATGCCCAACTGGCGAGCCAGTTTAGCCATTTCACGCAGCTGCGGTCCCGGCGCCGAATGCAGCAGCGTGGTCGGTGCCATCACGACGCGACGCAGCGACGCCGGACGCGAGTCGTGATAGCGGGCGACCAAGCGCTCAACATCCGCCATGTAGTGTTCGACGTTTTCCGGTCGCAGCGCCTGAGGTAAATCGCGCTCAATTGCCCGCCCCTGCGTGGCCCCTCCTCGGCACAACACGATGCGCATGCCTAACGCTTCACCCTCGCTAAACACAATCTCTGAGGGATCAAACGGCATATCCGGCCAGTAGAGATAGTTATGATCGGCAACGGTAGCACAGCCCGAACGCAGCAGCTCAATCAGGCCAATGCGCACCGCCAGACGAAACGTTGTTTCATCGAAGGTGGCGCGAAAACGATAAGGCGTAGCGCTTAACCACTCGGTCAGGCTTTTGTTCAGCCCCTGTGGCTCGCCTTTAAGCAAAGACTGAAACAGGTGATGATGCGTATTGACCCACGCCGGATATATCACGCAGTCTCGGGCGTCAATCAGCCTCTCTTCCGGCAGTGCCGTCAGAGACCCGATGGCCTCAATTACGCCGTCGCGCACGCGAATATCTGGCCCAGTGTGGCGGGCAGCATCACCCGGCAGGCCGGTCAGAATGGCGTGCGCATTTTTAATCAGCAATGAATGAGATGACATTACAACGCTCCTCAGGGTTTGACGTCCATATGCTCGACAAACTGCGTGGTATAGGCCTGTTTCCAGTCAGTGTCGGCATTGAGCAATTTAGCATTGACCATAAAATCTCGGGTCTTCTGCCAACGGGCCTGCGTCATGGTTCCCCAGCCCTGCGTCGCGGCGTCACCGCCGTCAATCAAGTGGTGCTGTTTGATTTGCAATACCGCCCAATCCAACAGGTCGTCGGTCATTTTCGGGTTGTCTTTTTTGATTAACGCGTTGCCCGGTGCAGGGTTTTGCAGATAGCTGACCCAGCCTTCCATTGAGGCGCGCACAAACTTGGCCATGGCGTCTTTACGGCTGTCGATCAGATCCGGACGGGTAATCAAAATACCGCCATAAGGGGGATATCCGTGCTCGGAGAAGAGGAAGAAATTAGATTTCACCCCAGCCTTTTTCGCCTGAAATACTTCAGAGCTGACGTAGGCCTGCTGGGCAACATTGTCATCGGCAACAAAGGGTTGGATATTGAAGGTGTAAGGCCGAGCCTGAGAATCGCTGAGGTGATAGCGCTCTTTCAACCACGGCCACCAAGTTGACTGGCCCGAGCTGGACACCAGAATAGTTTTACCTTTTAAGCCGTCAAGCGAGGTGACCGAAGCGTGGGTGAGTAAACCCTGCGGGTCGAACTGAAACGGTGCGGCGATCGCTATAGCCTGAAAACCGCGCTGCACGGCATCGAGCAGTTGGAGATCATAGCCGATAATCACGTCGGCACGCTTGGACAGCAGCAACTGCATGCCATTGATCTGCGGCCCACCGGACTGAATCGTGACATCCAGCCCATAACGTTTATAAATACCGGTCGCCAGCGCCTGATAATAACCGCCCTGCTCGGCCTGGGCATACCACGAGGTCAGCAGAACAAGCTTCTCGTCGGCGTGGGCCGTCAGCGAAAAAGTCCCCAGTATCAGCGTGCTCAGCACGCAGCAAGACAGGGGAATGCGAGATGTTAACTTCATTGCTCCTCTCCTAATCATCGCCGGAAGGAGGACAAGCAAAAAGCCGCTCAGCCTCCGTCTCAAAATGAACCGCGAAATGGTTGCTGAGCAATGTCCCGCGCACTTTTCTGCACTGACCGCTTCTACTCACTTGTAGCTATACAAAAACGATGCCAACTCTACCCATGCCCAATCCATGCGCTTTGTGGGTGTTTTAAGCTAATTCAACTCTGCAACCTTTGATTCAAAGCAGAGCAGTGAGCACTACGTTGGTGCAATTTACGGCGTTTCGTTGCCTGGATTTTGAATCTGGCTAAACAACAGTTCGAGCTGTTTAAGCATCATCGACGCTGCAAGAGAGAGCTGGCGCGACGGTGCGACGCACAGCGACAAGGTAAAGGTTTTTAGCTGCGGATCGGTGAGCGGAATAAACTGCAACTGATCATCGAGCACCTCGTCCATGATATCGAGCCAGCACAAAATACCGATGCCTATTTTCTCTTTAATCAGTGAACGGATCATATGAATATTGTTGGAAACCGCGACCTCATTAATCAGGCCACCGTTAATGTTGATTAGCGCCTCAACCGGCTCGGAAAGCATCAATGGCGCAGAGGGGATGATAAACGGATATTCCATACACTGATTGAATCGAATACTGCGCTTCTCGCCCAGCGGATGCCCTTTCGGCACCACGATACCCAGATTAATTTCGGCAAAAGCCTGCACCTGTAACTCTCGGGAACTTTGAGGATTGAGCATGATCCCGAAGTCGGCGTCACCCGACATCAGCGCCTGCTGAATATCGATGTTATTCATGGTAGTCAGCGTGAATGAAATGTTGGGATAGTCGAGATGAACCTTCTTGAGCATCGCGGAAAAAAAGTGCCGATTTATGGCATCAATAGTCGCAATGCGGACGTGCCCGCGCCTCAGGCCGCGCAGGTCATCAAGCTGTTCACAAACGCGATTAAAATCCTTTTTCCAATTATTGGCGGCGTGGAGCAACAGCTCTCCCGCCGCCGTCAACCGCAGCCCGGTCGGGTGTCTTTCAAACAGCGGCATCGCCAGCTCTTTTTCAACCCGCAGTATCTGTCGGTCAATAGACGATGCCGCCACGTGCAAAGTTTCTGACGCCTTGCGAAACGATCCCTGACGGGCAACTTCGGTGAAGTACAGCAGAAATCGGGAGAATGCGAACATAGTTGGGTGCTCTCTTTTATGCAACGGGATGTGCGAATCAAAGCGCTGGACGCAACGGTTTTATAACAATAACGTAGCTTTCATTGCAACGGGAACAATCGTTTCACCGCTTAAAAAGCAGCCTCCTCATACCATTAGCCCCTCCCGCAGTGGGTTGTGTGGTTAAGAGGTTAAAACGCCCGTTTTAACACTTTTCATTTTTATATTTTTTAAATAAGACAAATACGGTAAACCAGAATGAAAGACGCCGAGTTAATTCCTGTCACTATAAAGACTGTCACGAGAAACGGTTTAGGGAATATTTCATTGCAGCTTATCGCGCAGCAAGGGCACCTATTACCGACTTACTCACCCGGCGCACACATTGACGTATTTATTCCTGATATTGGTCCTCGTCAATATTCTCTCTGCACCGAAATCGACAGCGTTGAATATTATGAAATTTGCGTCAAGCTCTCGGAAATATCTTCTGGGGGGTCGCATTTCATTCATCACCACCTCAAGGCGGGCGATAGCCTGAATATTTCTGCACCGCGCAATCATTTTCATCTGCCTGCGGCAACGCGCTATCTGCTGTTTGCAGGCGGAATTGGCATTACTCCGCTGCTGGCGATGGCCGAGAAAATTTCAGCTCAAGATATTGATTTTGAACTGCATTACTATGTCTCTAACGGACAGGGAACGGCCTTTATGAACCGCCTGAGTGCGCCGACATTGGCGAAACACGTTTTTCTTCATTACAGCGACGCAAACGATTCCCTGCGCCAAAAAACGCCCGATTGCCTACTCAACGCTGAGCCAGAGGCAAAAGTTATCGCCTGCGGGCCGGAGGGGTTTATTGAACGCCTGCAGGACCTGCTGCACAAGCATCAATGGCAAGCGGCACAATTATCTTTTGAACGCTTTACCCCTGCACCCGTAAATAACCTTGCCGATGAGAAAGCGTTTTATATTCAGTTGAATTCGACCGGCCAGCGTTATTTAGTCAGCCCTAATCAAACAATTGCCGAAGTATTACTGAGCGCTAAGGTCGATATTATGCTGTCGTGCGAACAGGGTATTTGTGGTTCCTGTATTACTGATGTCATAGACGGCATTCCGGACCACCGCGACTGCGTACTAAGCCAAGAAGAAAAAGAGGAGAACACGCAAATTACGCTGTGCTGTTCGCGTTCTAAAAGTCCTGTTCTGGTCCTCGACCTGTAATGTCAACGCGGAGCATCAAGATGACCTCTCTTAACACTGCAACAGCGCTTAACGGCATTGCCAACCTGCGCCTTCCGGCGTGGCTGCTGCCTCCGAGCTGGCCGCAACAGTCAGGCGAACCGGCAACGGCGGACTTGCGCTTTGAGGACGGCAAAATTTCGTCGCTGACCCCGAGTCATCCCCCGCAGCTTGACCTATGGGACGCTCAAGGCGCACTGGCACTGCCGGGAATGATTGAGCCGCATGCGCACCTTGATAAAACCTTCACCATTGGCCGCAGCCGTCCGTCAAAACCGGGTCTGCTGGCCGCCATTGAAACAATGCATCAGGACCGCCAACACTGGACCGCCGAAGACCTTCAGCAGCGCGGCAAACGAGGTCTGGCATGGGCGGCTGCCCACGGGGTAACGCATTTACGCACGCACATTGACTGGTTTACTGCAACGCCGCCGGTGGCCTGGCATGAAATGGCCCATGTTGAAGAGCACGGCGTTACCCTTGAGCGGGTCGCGCTGGTACCGCTGGGCTTGTTTGCCAATGCCTCTGTGGCAGACGACATTGCCCGTGCTGTGGCGCAAAGCGGTGAACACTGTCTGCTGGGCGGCTTTATTCACTCGTCCAACTGGGACCCAGCGGCGATGAAGAATCTGATGCACAGTGCATCCGCCTGGCAATTAAATCTGGACCTGCACATTGACGAAGAGCTGACCGCCACCGCCCACGGACTGACTTGGCTGGCGCACTATTTGTCAGAAAACGCCTTTAGCGGCCACATCTGTTGTAGCCACGGCTGTGCGCTGGCCTCGGGCAGCGAAGGGCAGGCGCAGGAAGTGTTAGCCCTGCTGGCAGCGCAGCGCGTGACGCTGATTGCGTTGCCGATGACTAACCTGCTGCTGCAGGACGCTGTGGTGGGCCGCACGCCGCGCCAGCGCGGAATAACCGTGCTTAAAGAAGCGCAGGTTGCAGGTATTCCGACGCTGCTGGGGTGCGATAACGTGCAGGATGCATTCTGTCCGGCAGGCAGCTATGACCCGCTGGATACGCTGAGCTGCGCCCTGTTCTCTCTGCAACTCGACACCCTTTTTGACCAACAGTCGCGGCTTATCTGTGACTCGGCGGCGCTCACCGGCAATGCGCACACGCAATCCCCGCTGGCGGAGGGCAGCGCCGCTACGCTGGTCGTATTCCCCGGTAGCAACATCGCGACCTGGCCGTTAAACAGCGCGGCCCGCCTGGTTATCCACCACGGCAGGCTGACCCATCAACGCACGTGGAATCAGGAGTTATCTCATGAGTCTTGAAGCCGGCGCGGGCAAACCGCTCGCCAAATATGCCGCCTGGCGTCGCGCAGGCGATTTTATCTTTCTCTCAGGCATTATTCCGGTCAACCCACAGAGCGCGACTATCGTGCGTGGTTTTCAGGATATTCCGGCCCAAGCTCGCCTGCTGCTGGGTGAAACCGGTGAGTTCTCAACCGATGCCAAACAAGGCCCAATTCTTGCACAAAGCTGGTATGTGCTTGAAAGCATCCGCCACACCATTGAAGAGGCCGGTGGTCAAATGAGCGATGTCATCAAGCTGGTGCAGTATTTTCGCAATCTCGACCACTTCCCGTACTACAGCCGGGTGAGAAAAATGTTCTATCCCGGGCAACCGCCGGTTTCTACCGTGGTGCAGGTCAGTGAAATGCTGCCCAGCGCCGAGGTATTGATAGAAGTTGAGGCCACGGCCTGGTTACCCCAATCCCGCTTAACCCAATAACGTCTGACGACGAGGCACAGTATGATTAACGGCTATATTCCCGCAGCACGTTTTCTCCCTTTCCTGAGCTGGACGGCGATCGCTGCCCTGCCTGACAAAGCCAATACCGTTATTGTGCTGCCGACCGGTGCCATTGAGCAGCACGGCCCACACCTGCCTTGTTCGGTTGACAGCGTGATCTCCTCCGGCGTGGCCGGGCACGCACTGGCGCGGCTGCCACAGGATATTCCGGCCTATGCTATTGCGCCCATAACCTACGGCAAGTCTGACGAACATCTCAACTTTCCCGGCACGCTGACCTTGACCGGCGACACGCTGCTGCAAACCGTGCTCGAAATTGCCGAATCGCTGTATCGCGCTGGATTCCGTAAGCTATTGATGATTAACGGCCACGGTGGACAGCCACAGGTTTTGCAGATGGCATCGCGTGAAATGCGTCTGCGCCACGGCGACATGATAATGATCCCCCACGACGTGTTCCGCGTGCCTAACGTTGAAAATCAGTTCCTGAGTGCGTTAGAGCAAAAAATGGCGATGCACGCCGGCCACAGTGAAACCGCGGTGATGATGGCGCTGGCCCCGGAATGTGTCCACATGGAGCACGCGGTGGCCAATTATCCGCCTGAGTTCCCGTGTCCGACGCTTTCAAGCGGCCGCCCTGCTGCTGCCTGGGCCTCTTACGATTTTGGCCCCAGCGGCGTAATTGGCGATCCGACCGAGGCCACCGTTGAACAGGGCCACGCGATCCTCGACTCGCTGGCAGACAGCTGGGCACAGGCGATCGTCGAAATCCACCGTATGCAATGGAAAGTACGCAGTGAGCCAACCTGGGGAAAACACCACTGGAACGGCTTCGTGCAAACCACTTTTACTCCCCCTTCGTCTTCTTTTGTCTCTGAATAAAGGAACTGCCGCGATGATAAAACTGCCTACCCCGACTCACACTCTGCTTGCGCTGCTGCTGGCCGGGATTTCTACCACCAGCATGGCCGAAGAGAAATTTACCTTTTTGACTAACTGGTACGCGCAGGCCGAGCACGGCGGTTTTTATGACGCCGAGGCCAAGGGTTTGTATAAAAATGCCGGCCTCGACGTCAGCATCAAAATGGGCGGCCCACAGGTTAACGTCATGCAGTTGATGGCCGCGGGTCAGGCAGACTGTACTCTTGGCGACAACGGTCAGGCGCTCGAAACCTGGCAGGCCGGTGTGCATGCGGTAACGGTTGCGACAGTGTTTCAGCATTCGCCCACAGTATTTATCAGTCACGACAAGGTTGAAAATGCGCAGGGATTGAAGGACAAAACCTTCCTGCTCGCCACTGAGGCCTACACCTCTTTCTGGCCGTGGGCCAAGAGCGAACTGGGTCTGGCCAGCGCAAAAATTCGTCCCTATACCTTTAGCGTTCAGCCTTTCTTGGCAGACAATAATCTGGTGCAGCAGGGCTATGTCACCTCCGAGCCTTTCTCGGTCGAAAAAGGCGGCAAACCTTTCTACGTTTATATGCTCAGCGACTGGGGCTACCCGCCTTATGGCAACTCAATTATCTGCATGGCCGATACCGTTAAGAAACGCCCAGCCGCGGTGGCTGCCTTTGTGAAAGCCTCGATGCAGGGCTGGAAGGAGTATCTTCAGGATCCAACGGCGGGCAACGCGTTGATTCACAAAGATAATCCACGCATGGGTGCAGACCAGATTGCCTTCGGCATCGTACAGATGAAGAAATATCAGTTAGTTACCGGCGGCGATGCACAGACCGGCGGCATTGGCATTATCACTGAACCCCGTCTGAAAAAGACCTGGGACATGCTGGTAAAAAACAAGCTGATCGATGCCGATAAAGTGCCGTTTGAGCAGACGTATACCCTCGACATGATCAAAGATGCGAAGGTTATGCCATGAATTCCGCACCGAAACTGACGATTATGAGCGACGTGCGCACCGCAAGCGCCCCTTCAACGCCAGCCATCGAGGTGCTGTCGGCGGAGAAAATATACAGCAACGGCACACGCGCGCTGTTGCCAGTCAATCTCACCATTAATCAGGGCGAATTCGTGACCCTGCTCGGCCCGTCCGGCTGCGGTAAAAGTACGCTGCTCAAGATGGTGGCAGGACTTATCGAGCCAAGCGACGGCAAACTGGTGCTGTGGCGCAAAGACAGTCGCGAAAAAGGCCAGGTGCCGCTCTCTTTCGTGTTTCAGGAAGCGACGCTGATGCCGTGGAGCAACGTGCAAAATAACGTGCGTCTTCCGCTGGATCTTGCTGGCGTACCGCGCGCCGAAGCCAACACTCGCGTCAGTGAAGCGCTGGAGCTGGTCGGTTTGGGCAAGTTTGCTAAAGTGCTGCCGCGCGAGCTCTCGGGCGGCATGCAGATGCGCGTATCAATTGCTCGCGGACTGGTGACACGCCCCAAACTGTTGCTGATGGACGAACCTTTTGGTGCACTCGACGAGATAACCCGTAACAAGCTCGACAGTGACCTGCTGCGGCTGTGGCGTGAGCAGGGGTTAACGGTGGTGTTCGTGACTCACTCGATACATGAAGCCGTATTTCTTTCTCAGCGGGTTGTCATGATGGCAGCGCGGCCGGGGCGCGTAGTGGAAGATATTGCCATCACGGAGCCTTTCCCACGCAGCGAAAATTTCCGCGTCAGTCCCGTTTTTTCACACTATGCGAAGCAGTTGCAGGACAGCCTGCTGCAAGCCAGCCAATCAGGTATGGAGTAATCGTATGCCCACTCAAAAATCCTCCCCATGGATGAATAATCCCACGTTTCGAAAAATTCTTTATCCCGCGCTGGTGGCGGTAGTGGTAATTTTGCTGTGGCAGGGCTGGGTCAGCTATTTCAAAATCCCCCAGTTTCTGGTGCCTTCACCGGTGGTGATGCTGCAAAGCCTGTGGACCAATCTGGGTTCGCTGATGATGTCGCTGCTGTTTACGCTAAAAATCACCCTGATATCATTTTTACTGTCGATTGTTATCGGCGCGGCGGTGGCCTTTGTGCTGGTGCAGAACCGCTTTGTGGAAACGGCGCTGTTTCCCTACATCGTATTTCTACAGGTCACGCCTATCGTTGCCATCGCACCGCTGATTATTATTTGGGTGAAAGACACCACGCTCTCTTTGGTGGTTTGCTCGACGCTGATGGCGGTGTTCCCGATTATTTCTAACACCACTCAGGGGCTGCGCAGCGTTTCGCCCGGCCTGCTGAGCTATTTCCAGCTGAGCAACGCAAGCCGCCTACAGATTCTTGTTCGTCTACGTATTCCTTCTGCCCTGCCCTATTTTTTTGGCGCACTGCGTATCTCCAGCGGACTGTCGCTAATTGGTGCAGTAGTGGCTGAATTTGTCGCGGGAACCGGCGGAAATAATACCGGCCTGGCCTACCAGATACTTCAGGCAGGATATCAGCTCGACATTCCGCTGATGTTTGCCGCTCTGTTGTTAATTTCACTGACCGGTATCGCGCTGTTTGGGGTGATGTCGTGGATTTCTCGTCGTGTCCTGAGTGCCTGGCATGAAAGCGAAGTCGTGCAGTCTCATTAAAATCATTCATTATTTGCAGGCAAAAAGAATATGGACAGTGAACAACGTAAGAGCGCGCTGGCCCTGATACAGCAGGCGCTTCCCGACCTCGATTGGACTGTGCAGGCGCCAAAGGTGAAACGCCTTTCGCGCGATTTTCACTGGTTCAGCCCGGTGCTGAAACAACAGTTGGAAAATAAACAGGCCGATGCGGTGGTCAAACCGCGCAGTGAAGAAGAGCTGCGCCTGTTGGTTCAGGCCTGCGTGAGGCATCAGTTACCGCTGATTTTGCGCGGCGGCGCGACCGGTAATTATGGTCAACTGGTCCCGCTGCGGGGCGGTATTTTGGTCGACATGACTGGGTTTAACCAAGTTTGCGCGCTGGGTGATGGCGTGGTGCGTGCGCAAGCGGGAATTCGCCTGGCAGACATTGAAACCGTCACCCGCCCCGCAGGCTGGGAGCTTCGCTGCATGCCGTCAACTTATCGGCTGGCCAGTCTGGGGGGCCTTTACGGCGGTGGATTTGGCGGCATCGGCTCCATCAATTATGGTCCACTGGGTGCGCCGGGCAACGTGCTCAGCGTGAAAGTGATGACCATGGAGGCCGAGCCGCGCATTCTCGACGTTCCCGCACCCCAGGCGCTGCTGCTGCATCATGCTTACGGCAGCAACGGAATTGTGCTCGAGGTTGAATTGGCGCTGGCGCCTGCGCATCGCTGGATTGAACGGCTGGACGTATTCGACGACTTTACCGACGCACTGGATTACGCCAACGCCTTTGCCCGCTCTCCTGGGCTGGTAAAACGGCAGCTGGCGCTGTTTGCCGCGCCGATCCCAAGCTACTTTAGTCATTTAAACGGACACTATCAGGCCACTCAGCACGCAGTGATCAGCGTCATTGCCCAGGAAAGTGAAGGCCTTTGCACTAACCTGCTGGCGAAACACCGTGGGCAAAGTGCCGTGCGCCAAACGGCTGATGAAGCCCGTGACGCTAACGCTTCCTTGATGGAGTATTGCTGGAACCACACGACGCTGCACGCGCTCAAAATTGACCCGACGCTCACCTATCTGCAAACGGCGTTTAATTATAATAACTATCGTCAACAGATTATCGATATGGCAGCGTTATTTGGCGACGAGGTGATTTCACATATAGAATTCCTGCGCGACAATGACGGAAATATAACCGCCAGTGGTTTGCAGTTAATTCGTTATTCGACTGAAGAAAGATTAAATGAAATAATGCAGATATTTCGTAATAATGACGTCAAAATAAATAACCCACACGTTTATCAAATTGAAGATGGTAAACAAGGTGAAATTAAATCCGATGTCGTCTCTGTCAAAAAGTGCTTAGATCCAAATGGATTACTTAACCCCGGCAAGCTCAGAGGCTGGGAAGTACGCGACACATTAACGTTAGATAATGATCCACTGTTATTAGCTGACCAATAAAAATAATAATTAACCCCCTGCCATCAATAGGCAGGGGGACTTCCGCTTGCGTATTACTTTATAAAAAGCTATTGACCGTTTTTGCGGTCGAAGAAACTTATTATATTTCTGACAGGAAGGTATTAATGAAAATAAATAAATTTAATTTCACGCTTAAATTTGGTGCTGTCATTGTCTCTCAGGCTCTCTTTATGGGGCATGCGCTGGCAGCCTCACCGATTGCCTCAAGCTGTGACGCTGGCGTAGCTGATTCATTGACAGAAATGTTTACCTGCGGCTCGGTGCACGGCAGCCTGCGAACCCTATACTATTCAACTAAAAATGCTTATTTCGTGCCCGGGTATTCTCAAGACACCATCAGCTACGGCGGCAGTGTTAAATATGCCACCGCAGAATATTATGGCCTAAGCCTCGGCGTGAGCGGTATTTTCCAGCGCGGCATTGCGCACAATGATGACCACTTGATCACGGAGCTTGGCCCAAACGAGACCGGCGTGGGCGAAGCCTACCTGAGCTGGCACTATCAGGACTTTCGCATTACTGCCGGTGACCAGCGCATTAATATTCCGTTCATCGGCGACTACGACTGGCGTATCACGCCTATTCTCTTCCGTGGCATTGACGCCAATTACGGCGACAGCGACAACTTTCTGCACGCGACAAAAATTACCCGCTACAAGCCGTGGGGCGACGACCAGTTCCTTGACACCACTGCCTACACCGACGCCGAAGGCACCACTAACGGCATGTGGGGCATCGGCGGCGGGCGTGCCATCAAGCTGGATAATAAAAAGCTCAACGGCCAGCTGTGGTATGAGGATTACAACAACTACACCAAAATGGTCTATGCCGACAGCTTCCTGTCGTGGTCAGACACGCCTTACCAGCCTAAAATCGGCATTCAGTTTATCCGCGGCCTGAGTGAAGGCAAGGCACTGGCGGGACAGGTCGACAGCACCAGCTATGGCGCACAGTTTGTCATGAACCTGACACCGTCACTGATATGGTCACTGAACTACGACCACATCGCCGCCAGTGAAAACGCCTACGGCAACGGTGCATTAGTCGCTCCCTACGCGCACAACACCTCGTCGGGCACCTACTTCGCCCAGCCGTTCTTCACCAGCACCCAGGACCTGGGCAGCGGCAATGCGTACTCAACCGACCTAAACTGGACCGTCAACGAAAATATCTCGTTGGGCAGTCGTTACTCGTTTATGGATTTAACGCCGAACTCGGGCGCCTCCAGCAGCAATCAGTCTGAATATCTGGTGTATGGCACCTACAGTTTCGACGGCGTGCTAAAAGGCCTTAGCCTGACCGACTTCGCTGGTGTTCAAACGACCTCAACCTCGAATAAAAACTTCTGGCAGAACCGCCTGGCATTGGAATATGATTTTTAAATAGAAAGTTTCCCGGGGATGCACTCCCCGGGACAATTAATATTTAACAGGAGTTTCTATTGTCTATCAGGATCCGCCCTTATCAAGAAGCCGATCGCCCTTTTTTACGCACCCTTTATCTGGCCGCGCGCAAGGCGACGTTCACTTGGCTGGATCAGAGCGAATGGGCGCTCGAGGATTTTGATCGTTCGGTAATCGGCGAGAAAGTGATTGTCGCCGAGCGCGAGGGGAAAATTGTCGGCTTTGCCTCGATTCTACTGCACGATAATTTTCTGCATAATCTGTTTATTGACCCCGAGGCTCAGGGCCAAGGCGTGGGTAGCCACCTTATCGGCATCGTCGAACAAAACTTCACACGCACCGGTTCGCTTAAGTGTCTGGTTAAAAACCAGAAGGCAGTGTCTTTCTATCTCAAGCGCGGCTGGGAAACAGTGTCTACCGGCGACAGTTCAACCGGCGAATACTACCTATTCCATTTTCGTCTTAAGCGATAAACCCATTTAAACCGCATATTATCGATCCAAGTCAATTAACTTGCTCCACCCGTAGTCACAATCCCTGCTATACCTTATTAGTTACATCCCGTTACCAATAGGATAAAAATGAAAACGTCTAATAAGGTGATCCTGGCTTCGCTGCTCGGCGGAGTACTAGCCTTGATCGGCTGCGCCTCTCAAGTTACGCAACCTGAAAAATACTCAGGTTTTCTGGGCAACTACTCCAAATTAAAACCAACCAAAACCCCTTCTGGCAAAACGGTGATGCGCTGGATTGATCCTTCATTCGATAAAACAAAATACACCTCACTTTACTACCAGCCGCTAACTTACTATCCAACGCCTAAACCTACCGGCCAAATCAGCCAGGCCACGCTGAACGGCGTGCTGGATTACGCCAACACCCGAATTAAGTCGGCGATGGGCACAAGACTGCCGCTGACCCAAACACCGGTAGCGGGAACGCTCATCTTTAAAGGGGCTATCACCGGCGTTAGCACCTCGACCGAAGGGCTACAGTTCTATGAAGTTATCCCGGTTGCACTGGTCATAGCTGGCACACAAACAGCTACCGGCCATCGAACCAAAAATACCGAACTGTTTTTTGAAGGCGAGCTGATCGACGCCGCAACCGGAAAAACCGTCGTTGAAGTGGTGCGCATGGGGGAAGGAAAATCGGTGCCTAACTCTTCTCAGCAGGTCACGGTTAACGATCTGAAGAGTGTCATCGATAATCTGGCGGTCGATATCACCCAGTTTAATGGTGCGTCGAAGTCATAGTTTTGGGGTGACATTCGCCCCACTGAATAATTCTTTTAAGAACAGCAGTCTCACGGCGTAGCATCACCCGCGCCGTGAAACCCCTATGGTCAGGACTAGAAAATCGGATCAAGCCCTTTAGCCCGATAGGCGATGGCGGCTTCTGGCGTCTGCAAATGCTTGAGAAATTCTTTGGCAAGCTGCGGATTTTTTGCCTCTTTAAACGCCGCCGCCGAGAAGGAAGTCACTTTCTGCACGTCTTCTGGCAGCGTGCCAATCACTTCAATCCCCGGCACCACCAGCAGTTCGCTCACCTGCTGCAAGGCCAAACTCGCGTCTCCTGAGATAAGCTTTTCAGCCGAAAAACCTTCGAGGATAGTGCTAGCTTTGCGATTAATTTCATCGGCAATGCCCAGTTTTTCAATCAAGGTTTTAAAATAAATCCCGCTGGCACCGCCGAGTGAATAAGCCACGGAACGCGCCTCTTGCAGCGTATTAACTAACGCCTCGGTAGTTGAGATATCAGGATGCGGCTCACCGCTTTTTACCGCCAGGCCAATGCGTGATTCGACCAGCTCAACGCGGGTGCTGGCATCAATAATCCCCGCTTCAATCAGTTCATCCATCGCCGCCACGGTGACAATCACCACGTCGCCGCGCTGACCGGCGCGCAGACTGTCGATAATAATGCTGGTCGCACTCCATTTAACCTCAATGCCTTGACCCTGCTGTTCCCAGCTTGGCAAAATTTGCGCATCAAAAGGCGAGCGCACGACGAACGTACAGACAAGCTGTAATGAAGATGAATGACTCATTGTTGGTTATCTCATGATTATCAGTAACGTCGACGCATCCCTTAGACACAAGTCTTAAGCCGTTGGGTGAATGCGGTCCTTCAGATTATGTTTAAGAACATTATCATTCAGCCTCACATTGGTCATTATAAAAGCGGTTAAAGCAGCACGAGGTTCAGCACAATCAAAAACTTCACGGGTCTTTCCGAGCTGCCTGGCTGATTCTGCGGCTAAATATGAACACTCTTGGAGTCACCGCCAGCGAAATATTGGTATATGGGTCAATATTTTACATGCTTGAATTGGCTCGTCTATGATAAGGGCTGAAAGTATTGGGCGACGATAAACCAGTGCATAACCGCGATGAGGATTGCGGGGCCGCTGCAAGTATTTATGAAGAGATTCACCCACGGCGTGTCGCGCGTTACCCGAGTCAAATAATGGGGAAAAAAGATGTTCAGGAAGAGCCTAGTGTCGAGTATTTGCGCTTTTTTATTGATCGGCTGCACGGGCAGAGGCTTTCAACCGCCTCCGGGCGACTACACCAAATGGTACAAGGAAGGCGTATCCCAGGACGAAATCGATAATGCGATGCGTGCGTGCGGGTATACCAATCTCGATGGCGCGGGGGATGCGTCGCCAATCGGTGTAAGATTAACGCGTTTCTATTGCATGAAAGACGCAGGCTTCAAGCGCAAAGACAAGCTGGACATGTGCAAGAACGGTCGCGTCAGCGAGAATGCTGAGTGTAACGGGCGCCGTTAATACATGAGTAAAGCCCCCTGCAAATGCAGAGGGCTCAAAGGTTTAGCTATCGACCTAAATCGTTAACAAGTGGCTGTAAACTATTCCCACTCAATCGTCGCCGGTGGTTTACCGGAGATGTCATAAACCACGCGGGAAATGCCGTCGACTTCGTTGATGATGCGGTTGGAGCAGCGGCCGAGGAAATCGTATGGCAGGTGCGCCCAATGCGCGGTCATAAAGTCGATGGTTTCTACTGCACGCAGTGAAACAACCCAATCGTATTTACGGCCATCACCCATGACGCCCACGGAGCGAACCGGCAGGAACACAGTAAACGCCTGGCTGACTTTATGGTACAGGTCGGCTTTATGCAGCTCTTCAATGAAGATAGCATCGGCGCGACGCAGCAGGTCACAGTACTCTTTCTTCACTTCGCCCAGCACGCGTACGCCCAAACCTGGACCAGGGAACGGGTGACGATAAAGCATGTCGTAAGGCAGGCCGAGTTCCAGACCGATTTTACGCACTTCGTCTTTAAACAGCTCTTTCAGCGGTTCAACCAGACCCAGTTTCATCTCTTTCGGCAGGCCGCCCACGTTGTGGTGAGACTTGATAACGTGTGCTTTACCAGTCGCAGACGCGGCGGATTCGATAACGTCAGGGTAGATTGTGCCTTGCGCCAGCCATTTAACCGCGTCCTGCTTGCAGGCTTCTTCATCGAAGACTTCGACAAACACGCGACCAATGATTTTACGCTTGGCTTCTGGGTCGTTTTCACCGGCCAGAGCCGACAGGAAACGATCTTCGGCGGCAACGTGAACGATGTTCAAACCGAAACGGTCGCCGAACATCTCCAGCACCTGATCCGCTTCATTCAAACGCAGCAGGCCGTTATCAACGAACACGCAGGTCAGACGATCGCCGATGGCGCGATGCAGCAGCATCGCCGTTACGGAGGAGTCAACGCCGCCGGACAGGCCGAGGATCACGTGATCGTTACCGATCTGCACTTTCAGACGCTCAATGGCGTCTTCGATGATTTTTGCCGGCGTCCACAGCGCTTCGCACTCACAGATGTCCATGACGAAGCGTTCAAGAATGCGCAAGCCCTGACGGGTGTGCGTCACTTCTGGGTGGAACTGCACGCCGTAGAAGCGTTTTTCTTCGTTGGCCATAATGGCAAACGGGCAGCTGTCGGTGCTGGCTACGGTAACAAAATCGGAAGGAATAGCGGTGACTTTATCGCCATGGCTCATCCACACGTCAAGCAGCGGTTTGTTGTTGGCGCTCAGTGCGTCTTCAATGCCGCGAACCAGGGCGCTGTTGGTCTGCACTTCAACCTGTGCATAGCCAAACTCTCGCTCGGTTGAGCCTTCAACGTGGCCACCTAACTGCATTGCCATGGTCTGCATGCCGTAGCACACGCCCAGAACAGGGACACCGGCTTCGAACACGTAATCCGGTGCGCGTGGGCTGTCGTGTTCGGTAGTGCTTTCCGGGCCGCCAGACAGGATGATGCCGTTGGGATTGAATTCACGGATTTGGGCTTCGGTCACATCCCAGGCCCAGAGTTCGCAATACACACCGAGTTCACGAACGCGGCGCGCAACCAGTTGGGTGTACTGGGAGCCGAAATCAAGGATAAGAATGCGATGCTTATGAATATTTTCACTCATGCGGGTGATTTTCCAGAGCGGTTAAAGTATTAAAAACAAGGAACTTGATAACCCGGCCGAAACCGGGCTAGAGAATTCTATATCCAAAAAGAACTAAGCCAGAAAGGATCAAGAACCCATACGATAGTTTGGTGACTCTTTGGTAATCGTTACGTCGTGTACGTGACTTTCCTGAATACCGGCACCGCTGATGCGAACAAATTCAGCTTTGGTGCGAAGGTCGAGGATAGTAGCACAGCCGGTCAGACCCATACAGGAGCGCAGGCCACCCATTTGCTGATGCACTATCTCTTTCAGGCGGCCTTTGTAGGCAACGCGGCCTTCAATACCTTCCGGTACCAATTTGTCAGCGGCGTTATCGCTTTGGAAGTAACGGTCAGAAGAGCCTTTAGACATCGCGCCCAGAGAGCCCATACCGCGGTATGATTTGAACGAACGGCCTTGATACAGCTCGATTTCACCCGGAGATTCTTCAGTACCTGCCAGCATACCGCCAACCATCACGCAGCTTGCGCCCGCAGCGATAGCTTTAGCGATGTCGCCGGAGAAGCGAATACCGCCGTCAGCGATGACCGGAATACCGGTGCCTTCCAGCGCTTCAACCGCGTCAGAAACCGCCGTGATTTGTGGAACACCTACGCCGGTCACCATACGAGTAGTACAGATTGAGCCTGGGCCGATACCGACTTTAACCGCGCTAACACCAGCATTTGCCAGCGCCAGTGCGCCTTCGCCGGTGGCAACGTTGCCGCCGATGATTTGCAGGTCAGGATATTTTGCACGGGTTGCGCGAATGCGTCCGAGAACGCCTTCAGAATGGCCGTGTGAGGAGTCAATCAGCAACACGTCAACGCCTGCAGCAACCAGTGCGTCGATACGCTCTTCGTTGCCTGCACCCGCACCAACCGCAGCGCCTACGCGCAGGCTGCCGTTTTCGTCTTTACAGGCGTTAGGTTTACGTTCTGCTTTCTGGAAGTCTTTAACGGTTATCATGCCGAGCAGGTGGAATTGGCTGTCAACAACCAGCGCCTTCTCTACGCGTTTTTCATGCATTTTCTGCAGAACAACTTCACGCGCTTCACCTTCTTTGACAGTAACCAGACGCTCTTTCGGGGTCATTACTGCCGTTACCGGCTGCTCCAGGTCGGTCACAAAGCGCACGTCACGACCGGTAATAATACCGACCAGTTCGTTGCCTTCGGTCACAACAGGATAACCAGCAAAGCCGTTGATTGCGGTGAGTTCTTTAACCTGACGCAGCGTGGTTGCCGGCGTTACGGTTTTAGGATCGGCTACGACGCCGCTTTCATGCTTCTTGACGCGGCGAACTTCTTCAGCCTGGCGCTCAATGGACATGTTTTTGTGAATGAAACCCATGCCGCCTTCCTGAGCCAGGGCAATAGCCAGGTTCGCTTCGGTAACGGTATCCATTGCCGCAGAGAGCATAGGAATGTTCAGACGGATTTTAGCGGTCAGCTGAGTGCTGAGATCGGCAGTATTGGGCAAAACTGTGGAGTGAGCTGGAATGAGGAGAACGTCGTCAAACGTGAGTGCTTCTTTCTTTAAACGTAACATAGGCAATATCTCACCAAGGTGGATGCGGAAAAGATAAAATATTGCAGCGAGAGTATACAGGCAGTTAACCGTTTGCTCTAGTACTATTTCACATTTTTTATAAAAAACTCTTGAATACTTCGTTTGGGCCTGTAGTATCGATTGATTAAGTCTCTGTTTTCGAATTTGATCTGGGTCACATGCCGCTACCTTCTTCGCCACCCATTTTTACCGTAAGCCGCCTCAATCAGACGGTTCGCGAGATGCTGGAAAACGAAATGGGTCAGGTTTGGCTCTCTGGCGAGATTTCAAACTTCTCTCAACCCTCCTCCGGTCACTGGTATTTCACGCTAAAAGATGCGCGCGCGCAGGTTAAATGCGCGATGTTTCGCAACAGCAATCGGCGCACTACCTTTAAACCGCAAAACGGTCAGCAGGTATTGGTTCGCGCCTCGATTACGCTCTACGAACCGCGCGGTGATTTTCAGCTGATTGCCGAAAGCATGCAGCCCGCCGGTGACGGCCTGTTGCAGCAGCAGTTTGAACAACTTAAACAAATGCTCTCGCTTGAGGGGCTTTTCGACGCTGAACATAAGCAACCGCTGCCTTCTCCGGCCAAGTGCGTCGGGGTGATCACCTCGGCCAGCGGGGCTGCGCTGCACGATATTCTTCAGGTGCTAAAACGTCGAGACCCCTCTCTGCCGGTGGTGATTTACCCCACCTCCGTTCAGGGTGTTGATGCGCCGCTGCAAATCGTTAGAGCCATTACGCTCGCCAATCAGCGCAATGAGTGCGACGTGCTGATTGTTGGCCGCGGCGGGGGTTCACTTGAAGACTTATGGAGCTTTAACGACGAACGTGTTGCGCGAGCTATTTATAACAGCCACCTGCCGATTGTTAGCGCCGTGGGTCACGAAACCGACGTGACAATTGCCGATTTTGTTGCCGACCTGCGTGCCCCAACGCCTTCTGCCGCCGCTGAACTCATCAGCCGTAACCAGCTTGAACTGCTGCGACAAATTCAGTCACAGCAACAGCGCTTGGAAATGGCGATGGATTATTACCTGGCGCAAATGACCCAACGCTTTACGCGACTGAATCATCGGCTTCAGCAGCAGCACCCTCACCTGCGTTTGTCCCGTCAGCAAACCGCGCTGTTTAAACTACGCAGCCGTATGGACGAGGCGATGCAAAATCATCTACGCCGCCTGCTGCGCCGAGCACAAAGCCTCCAGCAGCGTCTGAATCAGCATCAACCACAGCGACGTATCCATCAGTTGCAACAGCGGGTGCAGAAACTACAGTATCGCCTACAGCAGTCGATGTCGGCCCAGCTTGGCGAACATCGGCAGCGTTTTGGCACTGCGTTGACGCAGCTTGAGGCAGTCAGTCCGCTGGCAACGCTGGCGCGCGGCTACAGCGTGACGACCACGCCACAGGGCGACTTGCTGAAAAAAACCACTCAAACCGCGCCGGGTGATGTCTTAAAAACGCGTTTGGCCGATGGCTGGATCGAGAGCGAAGTCAAAGCGTTGCACGTTGAAGAAAATTCCGTCGAAAAAAAACCACGTAGCCGCGTGGTTAAATCTACATCAACGCAATAAGCCCCGTGGTGTAACACTATCGCCACGGGGGTTATCCCACTTTCGTTACCACAGCAAATAGCACGACGTTTTAACGCCTTCTATCCACACTTCACGCGTTTCTCCGGCAGGTAAAACAACATTTAAGCCACGCCAGGCAGGACGATATTCGCCGCGTCGGGTGAAGCGAAGCGTAATGCGATCGGCGGTATATTCAATGTCCCACGACAGCCACAGCGCCATCCCCTGCTGCCAGCCATAACTCTCTCCGTCGTCCTCAAACAGACTGCCGCAGGCTTTGCCTTCACCTGGCATAGGGAACAGCTGTAAGCTGCGCTGAGTGTCTAGCTCAACGTCGCAGTGTGCGAGCCTTGCCGAGCACGGCAGCGCGCTTCCTGCACGCACCAGCAGTGGCAATCGCTCAAGTGGCGCATTAAGCGTGATGCATTGCCCACCCGCAAACCATTCGCCGCTGTAGAAATCTACCCATCCGCGGGTATTGTCCGGCAGATAAACGTCACGCAGGCATTGGCCCTGCTCAACCACGCTGGCCACCAGCAGGTCGCGGCCAATCATAAAATCGTCGTTTTCCAGAAAAGTGTTCGCATCGTGCTCATTATCAAGAAAAGTCGGGCGCAGCATTGGCTCGTCGTCGGCGTGGGCCTGCCACAGCAGAGTGTAAAAATAGGGCAGTAAACGATAGCGCAGCTCAATGGCTGAACGTACCGCCGCCGTGGCTGCGGGATACATCCACGGCTCATTCACCGTATGGTCGTCATTCCACGAGTGAATGGTAAAACGCGGGTGCATTACGCCATTTTGCACCCAGCGCACAAACAGTTCGGCATCCGGTTTTTGGCCGGCAAATCCGCCGACATCGTGACCCACGTTGTAAAGCCCTGACAGGCTCATGCCGAGCCCCATACGGGTGTTGTAACGCAGAGTTTGCCAGTCGGTGCGGTTGTCACCACTCCAGGTCTGCACGTAGCGCTGCATGCCCGCACAGCCGGATCGCGAGATGAGGTAGGGCCGTTTGTTCGGTGCAAAGCGCTGCTGTGCCTCAAAAGAAGCGCGCATCATCAGCAACGGCATCACCGGACGTATATGTTTGATAGCGATTGTTTTTCCGAAGCCAAAGCAGCGCGCATTGCCGTCCCAGACCTCAAATTCATTGTTATCGTTCCAGGTCGAATCGATGCCCTTTTCAAGCAGTTGTTGGGTCACCTGTAACTGCCACCACTGCACGGTGGCCGGATTGGTGAAGTCCAGATGTGAGCCTTCGTCGTCCCAAAAGCTGGAGCGTTCAGGCTGTTCAATTTCCGAATCCAGCACAAAAAGTTTCTGTTCTGCCACCTGCGCATACAGCGGATGGTCCTGTAACAGACAGGGTTTGATATTGGCCGCCAGTTTGATTCCCGCATGGTGAAAGGCCGCCGTCATCGCCTCAGGCTGCGGAAACTTGCTGTCATTCCAGTTGAAAACGTAGCGTTTATCGTTGATCGAGGTATACCCCGAGGAGAGCTGGAATGAGTCACACGGGATGCGATGCTCCGCGCACAGCCGTATAAACTGCATCAACTGTTGCTGAGCGTCCGGCGCGTCAGTGTAGTACATGGTCGAGCCGCTGTAGCCCAGGCTCCATTTCGGACCAAAAAATGTTTTACCGGTGAGGCGAACAAACTTTTTAGTGACGTCTACCATCGTCGGCCCTAAAAAGAGGTAGTAATCGAGGTCGCCCGCCTCAGCGCTAAAACGCCGATACGGCAGGTGATAATTATCCAGCTCGTTGCCCAAATCGATACGGCAGGTGCTCAGATTGTCATAAAATAGGCCAAAGCTGAGTGCTTCATTTCGCGTGATAGTGAACGGAATATGCTTGTAAAGTGGATCGGTAGTGGCCGCGTTATACCCCATCGCATCAAGATTACGCATCTCAAAGCGGCGGCCAGTACGGTTTAAGTCTCCGGCTTTTTCACCTAGCCCATAGTAATTATCCTGCGCATAACGGCGCTGAAAATGCTCTACCCCTCCCCCCTCCGACGGCAGTAAGTAGGCACCTGTGGGACGATCGCTTGCCATAAGCCGCCATTCTTCCTGCGCATCTTTACCCTCCCACTCCAGCCGCAGCGGCTGATGCACCGTCACGCGCATTTGCGAGGTGGTAAGCGTCAGACTATTTTCGTGCTGTTCTAGGCTAAAGTCTGGCAGGCTGAATCCCTCATTGCTCAGCCGATCGCGGCCTTCTAGAGGTACGTCTTTATGAGGCGCAATACTCCAGGTACGGTCCAGAGCCAGTTCGCCCCTGCGGCGCAGCAACACGCGAAACAGCCCAGTTTCCAGCACGCGCAGGCTGAAAAGATGTATCTCATCGACCCGCAAATCTATGCCCGCCGCGTGCCGACTCTCCAGTTGCCAATGTTTTAACGTCTTCATGCTTGCTCCCCTTTTGCTGGATTACGACGCTCGGCGATAAGCGCAATCAAAAAAACTGCCCCGACCAAATCAAAAAAACCCATCGCGATAAACAGCGGATTAAAACCAACGGTGTCGGCTACTGCGCCGATCAGCAGAGAAAATAGAAAGCTTGCGATCCATGCAGACGATCCGCGCATACCGTTCACCGTCGCCACCTGACTTTTATCAAAAGACTCCACCACGAGGGCGCTCAACATGCAGGAGATCACCTGATGCCCAAATCCGCCAATCGAAATAAGCCCAATGGCTAGATACGGGTCCTTAGTCATCGCCACAAAAGCCAGTGATACCATCATAAAAGCGCCGGTTACCGAACTGGCAACCACCGAGTTAACTCGCGTGCATTTGAACCATTTACGGTAAAGCGCGGTGAGATATCCGCTGGCTACGCTACCGATATCGGCGGCAAGAAACGGCAACCAGGCGAACATGGCAATGTGTTTGAGGTCCATGCCTCGCTCATTGGCGAGGTACAGCGGAACCCAAAAGCTGAACACCGCCCAGGCAGGCTCAGCCAGAAATGCCGGTATGGCGATGCCGTAAAACTTTTTGTTTTTTGCTACGATTTTCAATGAGGCAATAAACGGTAAACGCGTTTGCTGCGGTTCGTTATCCTGGCGAATCAGGGCGAGTTCTTCTTTGCTCAAATTAGGATGGCTTTCAGGCGCATGATAAAAACGCCACCAAAGCACCACCCACAGCAGTGACAAAAATCCGCAGAAGAGGAATGCTCCGCGCCAGCCGAATGAGAGATGGGCAACGATAACGATTGGCGGTGCCAGCATGGCACCAATTGAGAAGCCGACCCCCGCCCAACCCGCGGCCACCGGTCTCTCCTTACGAGGAAACCAGTCGGAAATAGCTTTAGCATTGGCGGGCGTTGCGGCGGCCTCAGCGCTGCCCATAAAAAAACGTAAAACCGCCAGCTGTATCCAGCTTCCTACCCCAGCGTGCATCATGCACACCACCGCCCACACGGCGGCGAAAATCATAAAACCCAGTTTCAAACCGATAACGTCAATCACCCAGCCGCACAGCGGTTGAAAAAGGGTGTAGGCCAGTTGAAACGCCGCAACCACCCAAGAATAGTGCTCGGTGCTCATACTGAGGCTAGTTTTTAACTCCGGTGCCAGTAATCCAAGTGAATTACGAGTGATGTAGTTAACGGTGACCCCAAGCAGAAAAAGTGCCAGCATCCACCAGCGTAAGGCTTTGAATTTTCTTCGCGCAACAACGGCCGTCGACGCGGTATTAATTTGAATTGTCATGCCTGTGCTCCCATCCGTCATTCAGTGTGCAGATGATGTTTATGTAAGGTACTCCAGAAGAGTAAGCAGGCCGATTTGTGAGCGAAACGTGATTTTTTGCAAAAGCTTTCACGTTATAACGTTGTTAACGAAGGAACACCGCTTTAGCGCCTATCTACTGGGCTTCGACCGTGATGAAAAATTTTGCACGATTGAATTTGAAGGAGATCACAGTTTGAAAGGAAAGTTGAATATCCAGCAGATTGCTGACCAAACGGGCCTCTCAATCAGCACTGTTTCTCGCGTTTTGGCCGGAAAAAGTAATACCAGCATTCAGGCCAGACAGCGGGTGTTGACGTGTGCCAAATCGCAGGGAACGCTTAGCGGTCTGTCGACAGGCAGACTGATGCTCAACAATATTGTTTTGTTTGCGCCTGCTCGCGCATTCGACGTCCGCAGCGATATTTTTTACTACAAGCTTATTCAGGGCATTCTCGCCGCCACCGCTCAGCACGAAGTGCGGGTACGTTACTATGCGATGGAGGAAGAGAACGCCGATGCGGCGCTGTTTATGGCAAAAATTTCCGATCCTTTGACCGATGCGGTGCTGCTGGTCGGCATTGACGATGCGCACATTCATCAACTTGCCGCCGACGTCGGTAAACCCTGCGTGCTGGTGAACTGTCAGGATCGCCTGATGCGCCATGACAGCGTCTCGCCGGATCATCAAAGTATGGGTGACTTCGCCTGTGACTACCTATTTTCTCAAGGGCATCAGCATATTGTTACATTACAGTGCCTGCGGCGGCAGACGATGGAGCTGCGTCTCAATGGCATTAAAAATGCGTTTACCCGCAATCATCAAACTTTTCGCGATAGCCAGCACTTACTGAGCACCTCGGGATTTGGTGCCCAAGAGGCGGAACAAACGCTGCTCGACTACTTTGATAGGTTGGCACCCGACGCCGCCCTGCCCAGTGCGATTCTGGCTGGCGGTGATTTTATGGCGGCAGGTGCGGTGGCGGCGTTGAGAAAACGCGGTTTATCCGTGCCGAGAGATCTCAGCGTAATGAGCACCGACGGTTTTAATCTGGCTGAAATTCACGATGTCTCGTTAACGGCGGTAAAGGTTCCTCGTGACGAAATTGGCACCGAGGCGATAGCGCTGCTTCAGCGCCGTATTTTTCGCCCCGACGCACCTTTCACCACGCAGCTATTACAGGGGAAGCTGGTGGTTCGCGAATCAGTAAGAAAAGCCGGTGCGCGACCGGTCGCCCTGCGCCAGCATCAGCTTTATGATCCACAGAGTTTATGACGATGCGGCAATAAAAAGGCTCCCCTAAAAGAGGGAGCCTGTAGATAGCGTATGCAATTACGCGCAATGCGGGTTAAGCCGGAACTTCCTGTGCCGCCGCCTCACGTGACCACACACGATGTTTCTTCAGCGCGGTAACAAACTTTTCGGCGACCTTTTTCGCATCGTCATCAACCAACACACCTTCGTCCGGTTTAGGCAGCGGCAGCGCCTGATACAGTTTTAGCGCCTCGCCCTGCAGCCCAATGGCTTTAAGATGCTTAAACGCCTGCAGAAGATAGTTTTTTGCATTACCGTTTTTAAGCAATGCCTCAATGCTCTCTTTGCCGGTCACTACGATCACACCGTCTACCAACACCGACGGGTTGCCTTCAATCGTTCCGTCGGCATTCACTTCTTTACCCTGCAGGGTTTTAATTTTTCCCAGACGCGGGGCGAAAATTTTGGTGTGGATACCCAGCCCGTTAAGCTCAGCGGTGATTTTTGCAACCGACTCACCACAGACGCCGTCGGCCACCAACAATGCAACCTGTCGAGACTTGACTGGATGCTCTTTTTCGCCGTACAGACTCAGCGCCGCATCTTTTTTCAGCCCGTTTACGTCTTTGGGGATCGGATGTGCAAGCTGTTCTTTAGTCAGAGCAAGCCCGACGTTTTCCGCGACGCGAGCGGCAAGCTGGTGGTCAATATAAGTCAACTGATCCACTACACGTTCGCGGATCCACGGACGCACCACCTTACCGAGTTCAAAGCTGAAACCGCCCACAATGTGATCCTGCTCGGTTTTAGTCTGGCTGAGCCAAAACAGTCGAGGCTGCGAATAGTAATCGTTGAACGATTCACTCCTGACGCGCACCTTTTCTCCACTCAGCGGCTGAGCATGCGTCGAGAATCCCCCGTCTTTTTTGGCCGGTGGCGTTTCGCGAGGCCAGTTATTATTGATTGAATTAGGCTCATAGTTGGCCTTGCCCGAAATGCCCATCCGGTGCATGCCGTCTCGTTGATGATTATGGAACGGGCAAACCGGCTTGTTGATCGGGATTTCGTGGAAATTCGGGCCACCGAGTCGGCTGATTTGCGTGTCCAGATACGAAAATAGCCGCCCTTGCAGCAAGGGGTCATCCGAGAAGTCCAACCCCGGCACAATATTTCCGGGACAGAACGCCACCTGCTCCGTCTCACTGAAATAGTTGTCGGGATTACGATCCAGCACCATTTTGCCGACGATTTGGACCGGCACCAGGGACTCCGGTATCAGTTTGGTCGGGTCAAGAATGTCAAAATCATACTTGTGCTCGTCCTCTTCGGGAATAATTTGCAGCCCCAGCTCATACTCAGGATAGTCGCCCGCCTCAATAGATTCCCATAGTTCACGACGATGGAAATCCGGGTCTCTGCCGGTCAGCACCTGTGCTTCATCCCAAATTAACGACGCGGCACCGCAGGTTGGTTTCCAATGAAATCTGACAAAATGGCTTTTTCCCTCGGCGTTTATCAGTTTGTAACTGTGGATCCCAAATCCTTCCATCATGCGATAGCTGCGAGGAATGCCCCTGTCGGACATCGCCCACATCACGTTGTGCATCGTTTCTGGCTGCAGTGATACATAGTCCCAGAAGGTGTCGTGTGCGCTTTGCCCCTGTGGGATTTCATTATGCGGCTCAGGTTTTACGGCATGAACGAAATCGGGAAATTTAATGGCATCTTGAATAAAGAAGATTGGCGTGTTGTTGCCGACCAAATCAAAGTTACCTTCCTGGGTGTAAAACTTGGTGGCGAACCCGCGAATATCCCTCACAGAGTCGGCGGAGCCTCGTGAACCCTGCACGGTAGAAAAACGGACAAATACCGGCGTATCAAGACCCGGATCGACCAGGAAACCGGCCTTCGTTAGCGCTTGCTGAGATTTATAGACCTGAAAATAACCGTGCGCTGCGGCACCGCGCGCGTGAACAATCCTCTCGGGAATGCGCTCATGGTCAAAGTGGGTAATCTTTTCACGGAGAATAAAATCTTCAAGCAGCGTGGATCCACGGACGCCGGCTTTTAATGAATTTTGGTTATCCGCGATTTTCACACCCTGATCGGTGCGCAATGCCTGATTCTCAGGGTCCTCGCGATAGGCATCGAGCTGCTCAAGCTTGGTATTGGTGACCGAGGGATTCTTATCGCTGCCCGCCGCCGTGGGCTCCGCCCCTGGAGGACTGACACTTTTTTGCGGCTTAATGGGCGCACCTTGCGGCGCGGTATCATCAAGATGTGGCTTAGCGGACTCTGATTTATCTTTTTTTACTGACATTAATGACTCTCCTTGAAAGACTTACTAAAAACAGGGGTACTGAAAAATTATAGTCCCTGTGACAGTGCGCGCTTTTCGGTGAAGGCTGGAGAGAGGGAAAGTGAGGGGTAACTTCAGGGCAAGCCGTTGCCTTGGCTCAAAAAAAGAATAAAAAAAACTGCATCTTAATATTTCAGACCCGAGTCTAAAACGTAAGATGCAGTTGTGCAGCGTGTGCCTAATCTGACTAATTATTTCTTTTTCAGATGCGACATCAAACGCTTACGCTTACGCATTTGGTTAGGTGTCAGTGGGTTACGCTTGCCTTCAAACGGATTCTCACCCTCTTTGAACTGAATACGTATGGGTGTACCCATGATTTCTAATGAACGACGGAAGTAGTTCATCAAATAACGCTTGTACGAGTCGGCTAGGTCTTTCACCTGATTACCGTGGATAACAACGATTGGCGGGTTATACCCCCCGGCGTGCGCGTATTTCAGCTTAACGCGACGGCCGTTAACCAGCGGTGGCTGGTGGTCGTCAGCGGCCATCTGCATGATACGTGTCAGCAAAGAGGTGCTTACGCGCTTGGTGGCACAGTTATAGGCTTCGTTAACGGACTCAAACAGATTACCTACGCCACTGCCGTGCAGCGCGGAGATAAAGTGTATGCGTGCGAAATCGATAAAGCCGAGACGCAGGTCAAGGGTGTCTTTCACCTGGTCGCGAACTTCTTGAGTCAGTCCATCCCACTTGTTCACCACGATAACCAATGAGCGGCCGCTGTTGAGGATAAAGCCGAGCAGGGACAAATCCTGATCCGAAATGCCTTCGTGCGCGTCGATAACCAACATCACCACGTTGGCATCTTCGATCGCCTGCAAAGTTTTGATAACCGAGAATTTCTCAACGGTTTCAGTCACTTTACCGCGTTTACGCACACCCGCGGTGTCGATAAGCACGTATTCACGCTCGTCACGCACCATCGGAATATAAATGCTGTCGCGGGTGGTTCCCGGCATGTCATAAACGACCACACGGTCTTCGCCGAGGATACGGTTGGTAAGCGTTGACTTACCTACGTTAGGACGCCCAACGATAGCTAGCTTGATGGGCAAGGTGGTCGGATCGAAATCGTCTTCCACGTCTGCCGGAATTTCGTCGCCGTTTTCACCCAGCTGTTCTGCCCAATAGGCCGCATTGGCCTCTTCTTCAGTCAGTTCAGCTTCTTCAGGCTTTTCACCCACAAACGGGATCAGTACGTGTTCGATAAGCTGGTTAACACCGCGACCGTGCGAGGCAGCGATAGCATAAACTTCGCCCAGTCCCAGTGAGTAGAAATCAGCCGTTGCGCTGTCTGGGTCAAGGCCGTCGGTTTTATTTGCCACCAGGAAAGTGGCTTTTTCACGGCTGCGCAGGTGCTGAGCAATGCCCTGATCGGCAGGCATTACGCCCGCGCGAGCATCAACCATAAACAGCACGATATCTGCTTCTTCGATAGCCAGCAGTGACTGACCCGCCATACGGGTTTCAACGCCGTCTTCGGTCCCGTCGATACCACCGGTATCAACGATGATAAATTCGTTACCCTCGATCTCGGCACGACCATACTTGCGGTCACGCGTTAGCCCGGGGAAATCCGCCACCAACGCATCTCGCGTCTTGGTCAAACGGTTAAATAAGGTGGATTTACCCACATTCGGGCGCCCAACAAGCGCGACGACAGGTATCATTTTTGAAGCCTCATTTTTTTATAGCCAATAAACATGCCCAACCCAAGGGGTTCGAACATCAAATCGCTATAATGCAAATCATTAAAATTCAATTTCTTACAACAGAAAAGGAGAACCATTTTTGCTGTTTTTAGAATACGAAACGGCCCCTGAGCAATTCAGGAGCCGTTTAATGGCGCAGCTATTATACCTATGATGCAGATATATACCCAAGTAATTGACACTGAAGCCAACGCAGCGACAGCGTCAACAACGTCGAGTATTAGCGTTTAAAGGAATAAACCTCTCCACCTTTGGCTTGCACAACCAGCTTGTCGCTTGCCACAACCGGCGCACTCAACAGGCCTGAGCTGTCCACTTTCTGCTGGGCAACAAAGCGGCCATCATTAGTGTTCAACCAGTGCAGGTAACCTTCCGCATCGCCGACCACAATAAAGCCGTTATACAGAACTGGCGCGGTCAGATTACGGTGAAGCAGTTCGCTTTGTGTCCATATGGTCACACCGCCCTGAGTATTGAGGGCCATAACGCGGTCATTCTGGTCAACCATATAAATACGGTCGCCTTCAACGATAATGTTATTTACCGATCCGACTTCACGTTTCCACATAATTTGGCCTGAACGCAGATCCATTGCCACCAGATTACCGTTGTAAGCCACGGTGTAAATCACACCGTTAACGATAACTGGCGTGGTATCAACGTCACTCAAACGGTCGATTTCAGTCGCACCGCTTGGCTCAGAAATACGCTGCTGCCAAATCATCTGGCCTTCTTTCATCAGCACGGCGCTCACACGACCGTTGTCTCCGCCCACAATCGCCGCGCCAAAGGCTACAGCTGGAGCAGATTCACCGCGCAGAGAAAGCGTAGGCATATCAAGATTGGCGCTCCAGGCAATGCTGCCGTCTTTCTGATTCAACGCCTGTAGAATACCGTTGCTGGTGTGAATCAATACCAGACCGTCGCTGATGACCGGACGGGAGATAGCTTCACCCGCCACTTTAGACTGCCAGGCCACGGTGCCGTCTGCGGTGTTCAGTGAGTAAACGATCGCTTTTTCGCTACCGATATACAGGTTTGCACCGTCAACGGTTACGCCGCCGGAAAGCTGGGCAGAGATATTACTGGAGAAGAAGCCCGGATTTTCAGACAGGTTCACTTTCCATTTTTCTTTACCATTGTCAGCATCAAGCGCCTTCACGATACCAAAGCGGTCAGCAGCGTAAATCGTGTTGTCTTTCCAGGCCGGATGCAGGTGAGAATAATACGCGCCTACGCCGTCGCCTACGGAAGTGCTCCACACTTCAGTTGGCGTGAACTGATTTTCAACCTTTGGCAGCGGAGACATTTTTACCACGTCTTCTTCGCCGCTGAACCAGGAACAGCCGCTCAGCAGGGCAACAGAGACTACGCCCACCAAGAGTGTTTTACGCAATTGCATCGGGGTTCCCCTTAGCTGGATAAATTATTCAATTTCATACGCAGCATGGTTTGCAGCGTTTGAGATGGCTTGGAATCAAGGCCTTTACTGTATGCATCCCTGGCACCTTTGGCGTCGCCCTTCGCGAGAAGAACGTCACCACGGACCTCTTGTTGCATCGCCATCCAGCCGTCGCCCTTAACGTTGTCGAGGGTTTTCAGCGCGTCGTCCAACTTGTTTTCCTGCAGTTGAACGCGTGCGAGACGGTAATTAACCAGTGATAATAAGTTTTCGTCTTTAGAAAGCTGGGTCGCCTGCGTCAGTTGTTTTTCAGCATTCGCAAAATCCTTGGCCTGAACAAAATGGTCGGCCAACTGCAGCGCAGCAAAAACGCCATAGCTGTTGCTGTTGCTCTGGGCAAACTTCTCTAAATTGGCAACGCCTTCGGCTTTATTATCCGTCAATGCGGTGGATACCTGCTGGTATGAAGCAGAGGCTTCCGTTAAAGCAGTGTTCTGATGAACCTGCCAATAACGCCATCCACCTAAAGCAGCAATACCCAGCACGACGCCAATTGCCAGCGCTTTACCATTCTCGGTAAAGAAGCGGCGGACGGCATCAACCTGTTCGTTTTCAGTGGTATAGACTTCCACGTGGTCCTTCTCCTTAACCTAACATCGAGGCCAGACGCACAGCCAATTCGCTCTGCGCCAGCGTTTCTTGCTCACCACTTTGCAGATTCTTGATGACTACCTGCTGAGCCGCGACTTCGTCCTCACCTAATACCAGGGCGATACGCGCCCCCCATTTGTCGGCACGGGCAAACTGTTTTTTAAAGTTGCCACCGCCGTAGTTAGTCATCACTTTTAGCTCAGGTAGCGCGTCACGCAGCGTTTCAGCCAGTTGCATCGCCGCACCCTGCGTACCTGTACCAGATGAAATGACGTAAGCATCTACCGTAGCTGGCGCTTTGAAATCGGGATTCACGGCCTGAACCAGCAGAACCAGACGCTCAAGACCCATCGCAAAACCCACGGCAGGAGTCGCACGTCCACCCAGCTGTTCGACTAAACCGTCATAACGACCCCCACCGCAAACTGTACCCTGCGCGCCGAGGCTGGTCGTTACCCATTCGAATACGGTGCGGTTGTAGTAGTCCAAACCGCGCACAAGACGCTGATTAACCGTATATGGGATACCTGCAAGGCTTAAAAGTTCACACAGACCTGCAAAGTGTTCGCGAGATTCGTCATCGAGGTAATCAGCCAGCGCAGGCGCGCCGTTCAACAGCTCTTGAACCTCTGGACTTTTAGAGTCCAGAACGCGCAGCGGGTTGGTATACATGCGGCGTTTGGAGTCTTCGTCAAGCTTCTCGATGTGTTGCTCAAGGAAGGCAACCAGCGCATCGCGATAGTTCTTGCGCGCATCGAGAGAACCAATAGAGTTAAGCTCAAGTGACACGTGCTCGGCGATGCCCAGCTCACGCCACCAGCGGGCTGTCATCATGATAAGCTCGGCGTCAATATCAGGCCCTTGCAGACCAAATACTTCTACACCCAGCTGATTGAATTGACGATAGCGACCCTTCTGCGGGCGCTCGTAACGGAACATTGGCCCGATGTACCACAAACGCTGTTCCTGATTGTACAGCAGACCATGCTCGATGCCGGCGCGCACGCAGCCAGCGGTCCCTTCAGGACGCAGAGTCAGGCTCTCGCCGTTGCGGTCCTCAAAGGAGTACATTTCTTTTTCAACGACGTCGGTAACTTCACCAATCGCACGTTTAAATAACGGGGTCTGCTCTACAATCGGCATACGGATTTCACTGAAACCGTAGGTGCCGAGAACGCGTTTGAGCGTGCCTTCAATGCGCTGCCAGAGTGCAGTGTCTGCAGGCAGATAATCGTTCATGCCGCGAATGGCCTGGAGGTTCTTTGCCACGTCAGTTCTCTATATTTTTTATAAAAATGAACCCGATTATAGGTGTTTTCTATCCTGAGGTTCAATGCGGATAGGTCAACACTTCATATCGGGTTCAGTTTAATTCGGCCCAAAGGGCAGGCGCGCCGCAATTGCAGCGCGAGCTCAGGTTACTTTTCGAGATGATTAATAACAATGCGCTTACTTTGATCCATCACGGCCGCTTTGGCCCGGATCTTGGCTTCAAGCTGGTCGATCATCTGCTCATTGTCGAATCTTTCTCTTTGACGAACGCCGTCTTCATAGAAGCCGCTCTTGTTATGACCACCGGTTACACCCATAGTTGACACCAGCGCTTCACCCGGGCCGTTAACAACGCAGCCAATGATAGAGATGTCCATCGGGGTAATAATGTCTTCGAGACGCTGCTCAAGGGCATTTACGGTGCCGATAACGTCAAATTCCTGACGCGAACAGGTTGGACAGGCGATAAAGTTGATACCACGAGCGCGAATACGCAGCGACTTGAGGATATCAAACCCAACTTTCACCTCTTCAACGGGATCGGCGGCCAAAGAGATGCGCAGCGTATCGCCAATCCCTTCAGAAAGCAGCAGGCCAAGGCCAATCGCTGATTTTACCGAGCCAGCGCGCAGACCACCCGCTTCGGTAATACCGAGATGCAGAGGCTGCACGATTTGCTTGGCCAGCAGTCGATAAGACTCGACTGCCAGGAACACGTCCGAAGCTTTCACACTCACCTTGAACTGATCAAAGTTGAGTCGGTCGAGAATATCTACGTGACGCATTGCGGATTCAAACAGGGCCTGCGGCGTAGGTTCGCCGTATTTTTCCTGGAGATCTTTTTCCAGAGACCCGCCGTTTACCCCAATACGAATAGGAATGTTTTTATCGCGCGCGCAGTCAACGACCGAGCGAATACGCGACTCATTACCAATATTGCCCGGATTGATACGCAGGCAGTCAACGCCGTACTCGGCAACCTGAAGCGCGATGCGGTAGTCGAAATGGATATCGGCAACCAGTGGTACGTTAACCTGCTGTTTAATCAGCTTAAAGGCTTCAGCAGCGTCCATGGTAGGCACTGAAACACGAACAATATCTACACCAACGCGCTCAAGAGCTTTGATCTGAGCAACGGTTGCGGCGACATCGGTGGTGCGGGTGTTGGTCATTGACTGCACCGCGATAGGTGCGCCATCACCGACAGGCACCTTGCCGACGTAAATCCGAGTTGATTTGCGACGGGTAATGGGTGCTTGGCTATGCATGTATACTCTTCTCCATTGTTACCAGTGTCTTGACCCCGCTTTTCACCTGAAAAACGGGGTCAACGTAGGCTGCTAAATTATTCAGCAGCCAGAGTCAGACGAGCAACACGGCTTGATTTTACAAAACGGCTTAGGTCTACAGGCTTGCCTTGATATTGAATGTCAACCGCACCAGGTGCGCCGATTTTCAATTTATAAGGAGCCTTGCCTTTCAGACTCAATTTCTCTCCCCCTTTCTTAATGCCACTGAACAATGTTTTGCCCGTAGCATCGTCAATCTGCAACCAGCAGTCTGACTTAAAGGTCATGTTAACAGCGTCTGCATCTGTTGCAGCGTTGCTAGCCTGAGCATCACCGGTTGGCAATGTAGAAGAAGGATTCTCAGCCGCAGTCGGCTGGCTTGTAGATACCGCAGCAGGTGCCTGGTTCTGCGCAGCAGCTCCCGCGTTTGCGGCGGTATCTGGCGTAGTATTCAGCGGCACCGAATTTTGCGCCGGTGTTGTACCGGTATTGGTCGGTTCAACGGGCTGAGCTGCGGTTTGTGAAGATGCTTCACCCGTGCTCAAAGGAATAGACTGTCCCTGAGCATTGTCTTGGTTCAGCTGAGCGGTTGATTGATCTGCCATATTGGCAATCTCTTGCTGCTGTGCCTGATGGTTTTGCCACCACCATGCGCAGGTCAGACCGAGAACAACGAAAACTATCAGCCAGGTAAAGCCCATTAGCCAGCCGTCGCGCTTTTTGCGTGACTTGCGTAATGAAACACCTTGCATCGACGCCACTCTTGGCACGTTGATAGGCGCTTGCTTGCCGATTAATGTCGCCAGTTCCTCTTCAGGAACGTGAACAAGTTTTGCGTAAGAACGGATGTAACCGCGTAAGAAAGTCGGTGCCAAATCGGCAGGCGTACTTCCTTCTTCAATTTGGCGAATAGTGGAAACCTTCAGGCAAAGGCGTTCTGCCACAGCCTGATGGCTGAGTCCCAACTGTTCACGAGCTTGACGCAGGCGCTCGCCCGCTGTCACTTTAGTGCTTTTATCTTGAGTGGCTTCAGTATTCATTAGCTAAGAACTGCTGGTACTGTTGGGATTGTGGAAAGTTCCGCGCAAGCTGCTTTCCATAGCGTTGAACGCTGTCTGGATTGCCTGCTAACGCCGCGAAACGAATTTGTAACATAAGACTGTCAGCGCTGGCTGGCAGAACATGTTGATAAACATCCAGTAAAACTTGCGCCTCGGCGCGTTTACCTTCTTTAAACTGTCTGTTGGCTTCAGTAATCAGCGGTGCACCTTTGTCGGGATCGTGTTTCAGGGCCCGGCTCAATAACACTTTTGCTTCATCGTTCTGATTAGCCTTCAGAAAACAGTAGCCCGCATTTTCCAAACTGTCAGCTACCGGACCGGAATCTGGCAAACTAGCAGCGGCGCTAAACTGCTGTTGTGACGGTACATACTGCCCTAAACTACACAAAAACGCACCGTAATTATTCAGGACAGTCGCATTTTGAGGGGCAAGCTTAAACGCTTGCTGGTAGCGACTTTCGGCGGCATTGGCATTGCCGTTTTTTTGCTCGTACAAAGCCATTCCCAACTGGTTGCGATAATCCTGAGGAGCCGTATCAACTGCCTGTTGAAGATTGGACTTTGCCGCAGGCATGTTGCCCTGCGACAGGAAGTTCATGCCAATCTGAAGCTGCGTTTGCGGTGCACCCGTTACGGCCTCAGCCGGGGGTTGCTTCGAGCTGGAACAGGCTGCCAGTAGACAAACTGCCACACTCGCCGTGAAAAAACCTTTCCACTGCCACTGCACTCTCGCCATACTTAAATCCTTTTACCCGCTACCGATAAGAAGACAAACGCAAGCTATCACCCACTACGAAAAAAATTTAGACTGATTTGACCATTATGGACTCACCGGCCATTTTTTTCTTCAAAGTACGCTTGGTGCGGTCAATAACTTCACCGGCAAGCTGGCCGCAGGCGGCATCAATATCATCACCACGCGTTTTACGCACGATAACGGTAAAACCATAGTCCATCAGAACTTTGGAAAAACGGTCGATGCGGCTGTTTGAACTGCGTCCGTAAGGAGCACCCGGGAAGGGGTTCCATGGGATCAAGTTGATTTTACACGGCGTATCTTTAAGCCTTTCAGCCAGTTCGTGCGCATGTTCGGTGCCATCGTTGATATGGTCAAGCATCACGTATTCAACGGTTACGCGGCCCTGATTGGCGTTCGACTTGCTCAAATAACGGTTTACCGAAGCCAGGAAGGCGTCGATGTTATATTTGCGGTTAATGGGCACTATTTCATCGCGAATGGCGTCGTTTGGCGCATGCAAAGAAATGGCCAACGCCACGTCAATCATATCGCCGAGCTTATCGAGTGCAGGCACAACACCTGAGGTGGAAAGCGTCACGCGGCGTTTTGAAAGACCGAAACCAAAGTCGTCGAGCATGATTTCCATCGCGGGAACGACGTTGTTCAGGTTGAGCAAAGGCTCTCCCATGCCCATCATCACCACGTTGGTAATAGGACGTGTGCCGGCAATTTTTGCCGCACCAATAATTTTCGCGGCGCGCCAAACCTGACCAATGATTTCAGAAACGCGCAGGTTGCGGTTAAAACCCTGCTGTGCGGTTGAACAGAAGGTACATTCCAGCGCGCAGCCTACCTGTGAAGACACACACAGCGTAGCGCGGTCGCCGTCAGGAATATAAACCGTCTCAACCTGCTGATTGCCAACCTGAATAGCCCATTTGATGGTGCCATCGGCAGAGCGTTGTTCAACCGCCACTTCGGGCGCGCGAATTTCAGCAACGCTGGCAAGTTTATTACGCAGCGTTTTGTTGATATCGGTCATATCTTCGAAATCATCGCTGCAATAATGGTACATCCACTTCATAACCTGATCCGCACGGAACGGCTTTTCACCCATTTTGATGAAAAACTCGCGCATTTGTTTGCGGTTCAAATCCAGAAGGTTAATTTTGGCGCTTACCGGTGCCGCAGACTTTTCGGCCATTTCGGCTTTGGCTGCATTTTCGGCACGGATAACGTTCAGGGAGTCGATCTCGGTCGAACTGAGAACGGGGATATCTAATTCAATAGTATTGGACATGCTATGTTGGCCTCGTTGTTACACGTTATGGCTCGAAGGAAGTGTGGGGATAATCTCCCACCGATGCTTATTGCTCAAACCAGTAAAATAATGAAACGCCCCAAGAGCAGGACTCTTGGGGCGCAACATTGTACAAATTTTAAGGCGGGGTGGCTATGAATGAAAGTCCGTTAATACAAATTTATTGTATCTGCGGATGATCCCTCTTCGGCGACCCAACGCCAAACTTCTTATTAACGCGCGCAGATTTCGCTTTCGTCGAAGAAGTAAGCGATTTCGCGCTGTGCAGACTCAACCGCGTCAGAACCGTGAACGGCGTTTGCAGTGAAGCTGTCAGCGAAATCAGCACGCAGAGTACCAGCCAGAGCGTTGTCTGGGTTGGTTGCGCCCATGATGTCACGGTTACGCTGAACGGCATTTTCGCCTTCCAGAACCTGAACAACAACTGGACCTGAAGTCATGAACTCAACCAGACCGTCGAAGAATGGACGACCTTTGTGCTCAGCGTAGAAGCCTTCAGCTTTTTCTTTGCTCAGACGGATCATTTTAGAAGCGATAATCTGGAAACCAGCACGTTCGAAACGCGCGGTGATAGCGCCGATGTCGTTGTTAGCTACGGAGTTTGGCTTGATGATAGAAAAAGTACGTTCGATAGTCATAAAAAACCTCTGTCTGACTTTATAGGTTGTGCAGGTCGATAAAATGTTAACACTGCCGGAAAATGGCGCCGATTATAGGCGGCGAAGTAACGCTTGCCTACAGGAATAACAACATTTGATTAAAAAAATGTGTCACTGATTCACTTTGTGGCGCAAAACGCCCATTTTCGATAAAGAATTTCACCTATCGACAGTGAAATCGAGGGTGCTGACCTGACTGCTCTCATCCAGCACGCTGAGTTGATAGTGTCCCGGCTGGCTCAGCGTGGTCTGAAAAGTACGGTTTGATCCCGCCGTTTCGACCTGTTCACCGTTAAGAAACCACCAGCGCTGCCCTGCACCGCCCTGCGATTCAATGCGCAAGTCGAGGCTGTTTTTTCCAGGTAACGGTTTTAAAATCGCATTCTGGCGTACGCCAATAAGCAGCAGCGGGCTTATTGCAGGCTTGCTCAACGGTGGACAAACCGTGTCCGGGGTCGGTAATCGCTGGTTGCGACGCTCACTTTGCGGCAACCAAGGTTCCAGTGGCAAAGGCCATAGCGCAACCTGCACAGAGTGAGAGTCAGGACAGTTGGCCGCCACCTGTTTGCCCTGAGAATTCGTCCAAAGAGTGACTAAACTGCCGCCCTGCAACTCCTGCCCGGGAGCTGCCAAGGTGGGTGGCAGAGTACCGTCCAGCGTCCAGCTTTGCCGCTGTTGACGACAGTTTGCATCACCGGCCTCTAGCGATTGTCCACCAGGCCAACACAATGTGGAAATTCCCACAGAAGCGGGCCGAGGGTCGGTAACCGCCATATGCGCGTTAAAACGTGCTGAGGTGATTAATAAATTATTAACCTGATTAAGAATGGGCACTGCCGTGGCATAACCGAACTGCCCGGCAACCGGCGTGGCATCAGGCCTACCGACCCATACACCAATGATATAGCCAGGATTTACCCCCATTGCCCAAGCATCACGATAGCCATAACTTGTGCCGGTTTTCCACGCCAGTGGCACCGTGCCAGGCAATGAATCATCCGGCTGAGGCAGCGCCTGTCCGCCCAAAATGCGTCGAATGATCCAGGCGGCACCGGGTGAAAGCAGCCTGCGTTGTTGAAGATGCTGCTCTGGCTCAAACCGCAGTTTGGCGACATTGCCGCCGCGAGCCAGCGCGCTGTAGGCCTCCGTTAACTGATCAAGTCGTGAGCCGGTTCCGCCAAGAATAACAGCAAGACTGGGATCACTTGCGTTCGGGAAGCGCAGAGGTATCCCAGCATTACGCAAATTGGCAGTAAAACGTTTGGGTCCGTAGGCGTCGAGCAGTTGCACGGCCGGTAAGTTCAATGAGCGCACCAATGCTTCGCTGGCGCTAACCGGTCCGTGAAAACCGGTATCAAAATTGCCCGGCCGATAATCGCCGAAGCGCCTCGGCACATCCTGCAGCAGCGACTCGGCGCTGATTAATCCATCGTCGAGTGCTAGACCGTATAAAAAAGGTTTTAAGGTCGATCCCGGCGATCGCCACGCACTGACGGTATCGACCTGACCAAAACGGGCATCGTCATTAAAATCGACAGAACCAATATAGGCTTTAACTGCCATGGTCGAGCTTTCAACCACCAGCACGCCCATCGATGTTTTTGGTGGTAGCTGGTGCTTCCAACCCGTGGCCAACGCCTCCAGCTGCCGTTGCAGGGTGGCGTCTAACGTCGTTGTCACCACTGAGCGTTTATTATTCGCCGTCAACCTTCGAGCCAGCAGAGGGGCAAGCTGAGGCACCTGGCGCGGTGCCAGCCAGATAGACTCCTGACGGATTTCATCTACCCGTTTTTGTGACCAAACGTGATACTCGGCCAAACGCGCCAATACTTTGTCTCTGGCCGCTTTTGCCCGCTCGGGAAATCTGTCGGGACGCAGGTGGCTGGGCGCCTGCGGAAGTACGGCGAGAAGTGCTGCCTCACCCGGCGTTAACTCAGAAGGCGGTTTGCCTAAATAAGTCCAGCTTGCCGCAGCGATACCTTGCAGTGTGCCGCCGTAGGGCGCGCGATTAAGGTAAATTTCGAGTATCTGCTTTTTGGACAACGTCCATTCAAGCTGAAAGGTGCGAGCGATTTGTCGTAGCTTGCCGGTAAACGTACGTGGATGAGGGTCAATAAGCCGTGCAACCTGCATTGACAGCGTGCTGCCTCCGGAAACAATGCCTCCGCTATGCAGATTTTGCCAAGTTGCACGCAGCAGCGAGAGCGGATTAATTCCTGGGTGATCCCAATACCAGCGGTCTTCGTAGGTCAGCAGCGCCTCAAGATAGTAGGGAGAAACCTGCTCCAGTTTGACCGGATAACGCCACACGCCTTGGGCGTCGGCGTAGCGCCAAAGTGGCGTACCGTCCTGCGCGGTTACCACACGAGCCACTGGAAGCGCCTTTAAGGGTAAAGGCCACAGGCGGTTTGCCGCCCACAGCAAAACGCCGCCGCCCAATATCAGTAACAGGAAAAAACGCGCCATTCGCACCCAAAAAATGGACCGCGCCCCGCCTCGCCACGTCATGACCAGACGGCTACCGCATTAGTGCACATTCATCCGCCCCGGCGTAGCGCCCGTTGCGCGCCATGCAGGCACATACATTGATTCAACCTGAGGCGCAGGAACCGCGTAGCTACCCGGGGTTACCGCGCGCGCCAAATACAACAGCGCAACGTGGCGATATCCGTCAACGTTAACGGCCGCAACATAGCGGTCATCGCGGAACTCCTGATGTTTAATATCAGCCTGTTGCATATCACTCATCAGCGCGGTCAACCCGCTGGCAGCCTCACCTAAGCTGGCGCTGCTATCGGCTAGGTTCTGATTTTCAAGCTCTAGTCCGGCAGGGAGTAGATCGACCACCAACGCATCAGGTACGTGTGCGTCAGCCCAAACATCGAGATGCACCACCACCAGATCACCACTTTTCAGTGAAGCCAGCGACAGAGGGTTGCCGTCCATACCGATGTAGTTGCGTTTTATATGCAGCACATTTCCACTTTCGGCCGGCGCCTGCAGCGGATAACCGGTAATATCAAATCGGGTATAGACGGCCGCATCGCCGGTATTTTTCAATACCACCGGCTGCTGCAGCTGCGTGGCCTTTAAGACCTGAGTCATAGCCGATGTGCCTGACAGCGGCTGTGTCTGGCCGTCAAGCGTAACCTGCCACGGCGTTTCTGCACTGTTAATCAAACTGCGCCCGGCCATAAACAGTGCGTTGCTTTCCTGCGTCGACAGCCAGCGCTGACCGTTGAGATTGTCTGAAAGTGACAGCAGCAGTTTGTCTCGCGCATCCGGCAACAGGTTATTTTCGGTCAGCAACGAGAGGATTAAAGCGTTATCACGCAGTGAACTGCCATAATCCTCAAGCCAGTAGTTTTTCTCTGGCCGCGTTTTATTGAGTCCCTCATTAATTGCCGCCTGCGAGCGCGGCATGTCGCCCATCATCTTCAGTGCAATACCAAGCTGAACCAGCGGCAGGCCAGACTGCGCCGCGCTGCGTTTTTCATACAACTGGCGCAAGGCACCCAGCGGAGCCTGCTGCTGAGCGGCAAGTACCAGCCCCGCATAAGCCTGAACCGCAAACCGCGTGCTGTCTGGCTGCGTGCTGTAGCGAATGTCAATTTGATTCGGGTCTTGCAAATAGCGCTGCAAACGCTTGTTAGCCTTATCGATTCCATCCGTCGAAACGCTGTAACCCTGCTGTGAAGCGCGCAGCAGGAAATCGGTAGCATAGGCTGTAAGCCAATACTCCTCGGGACTGTCTTTACTCCATAAACCGAAACCGCCGTTTTCTTTTTGCATGCTAAACAGTCGGTCGATACCGATATCAATGCTGTGGCGGCGCGCATCATCGGTTGATGTTTTAATTCCCATCGCGGCCAATTGAGCACGGCTGATATATAACGAAGGATAAAGCCCGCTAACCGTTTGCTCCAGACAGCCATACGGATAGGCCAGCAGCTCGGCAATATAGCGGGCAAGATTAAGTGGCGGTTTACTGCTGAGCAGTAATCTCCCCTCCAGCGTATCGGACGCAAGCTGTTGGTTTGCATCTGGCGGAAGCTGCCACTGCTCCCCCGCGTGCAGTACAGTGCCAAAGTTACGCGTCAATGCAGGAAACGCGGGCCTTACGCCAATCGACCAACTGCGCTGATAGTCTGGAAGTTTTTCATTCGGCAGCTGCATACCGCTCAGGGTAATGCTCACCTGACCGGCACCAAATCCTTGCTGTGCTTTTACCGGTATTGCCAGCGTTTTACGCTCGCCCTGCGCCAGGCCAAGGCTTTGCTGGGCAGCATCACCGCCGAGTTGGATTAAACCCGAGGTTTTCAGGTCAAGCCTGAGCGTCTGCGCGGCCCCCGATAGATTGGTAACGTCAAGCGCCATCATCGCCGTGTCACCGTTGGCCATAAAGCGCGGCGTCGCCAGGTCAACAATCACCGGTGCGGCAACCACGACTTTGGCCTCAGCGCTGCCAAAGTCTTCGTCACTCCAGCCCTGCGCCATTAAACGCAGTTCACCGTTAAAATCGGGTATCGGGATCTGCACTTCACCTTCGCCGTTGTCATCGAGCACCACCGGTTGGGCCTGCTGCGCCACGATAGTCACTTCAGTGACTGGCTTCTGACCACCGCGAGAAAGGGGGTCTTCATCACCGTCCCCTCCGAAACTTAAGCTGGCCAAGCGCCCTTTTCCCTCAATCAGATGACCATAAACGTCATATTGGTCGACGCCGTAGCGCTTGCGACCGAGAAATGCCTCGTAAGGATCGGGCGTTTTGAATTGAGTAATCGACAGCACGCCAGCATCCACGGCGGAGAGCAGTAAATTAATACGATGCGGCACCGCTTTTCCCTCTACGGCTGCTTTTACTTTCACGGTCAGCATTTGATTCGGACGAATTTTTTGTGGCGCTGCTAATTGAAGATTCAGTTTTCGACCTTCAGTAACCAGCGGCAAATGCAGCAGCCCGACGGCACGCTTCGGCGTCGATTGACGTTTTTTATCACCAGGGCGCAGCACCAAGACACTGAAATAGAGATCGTGTCGACGCCATTCGCTGTTTATCGGAACATCAACATCAATACCGGCCTCTGGCACATCAATTTCCTGCCACCACAGTGGACCTTCGCTGGACTCGACAAGCAAATAACCTTTACCCGCTGCCGGTGCCTGAATATGAATTTTTGCCCGCTCGCCGGGCTGATAGGCAGGCTTGTCGAGTTTTAACTTCACTTGGTCAGGGCGTACCGCATCGGTTCCGTCGGTATTATCCTGCCAGCTGTAGCCCGCCCAGAAACGCAGGCTGCTAATTTGATGACTTTGCGGGTCTTCCACCTCTATACGGTAGGCACCAAACTCAACGGGGAAGCTGACTTTAGCAGAACCGTCGGCAGCAATATCAATCTGTTGGCGCGCGATCGCCAAGTCTTTTTTATCATAAAGCGATTGCCAACCGTCGCTTTCTGACCACTGCCAGTAATAGTCGCGACGCTCACGTACCAGCCGAACCTCTAGCCCTTTTACCGCCATTTTTTGTCCGGCGGCATTGGCAAACACAATATCAAAATCGGCTTGGCTGTTTTCATTAACCATTGCCTGAGACACCGTTTTATCAGTGCGGTAATCGTAAACATCCTGTTTTTGGAACAGTGGACGAATACCCGGCAGTGTTTCAGCAGGCCACACGGCCTGACTCACGCGGCGGGTTACCGGTCGACCACCGGACTCCAGCAAACTGGCCTGCAAAATTACGGTCAGCGGCGAGTGAACGTCGCCCCAGCTATTTTCAATGCTGACCTCACCTTTGCCCTCTTCGTCCAATGTCTGGTCAATGTCGCTTAACGTTCTTGAGAGATTTTCTTCATTAATGACCCCAAACTCATAGTCAGGTAAAGCCGGAACCGCCTGACGTAGCGGCCTTAAATAGACTTGTCCCTGTAAACGGTTGCCCGCCGCTGGTGCGCCATACAGATACCGGCCCGTTACGTTGAAATCCACAGCGGCATCTATAGCGAGCGGTGCCTTACTGCCGTTTAGGTCGAGCGCCATACGCTCGGGTAGAAAGTCTTCGACTTTGAATTCGTAATAGCGGAGTTGGTTATCGCCCAGGTTAACACTGACCTTCCAGTCGCCGGTGGGTGCCTGATCGGGAATAGCATACTGGTATTGGTAGAGGCCATTTTGTGGCTGCCACATAAAGGTTCGTGCCACCTGGCCGTCAGGTTTGATCACCTGCGTTTTCACTGGCTGGGTGGCCACTGTTTTACCGTCAGCATCACGCAGCAGCGCATTGAGCAACAGCGTTTCACCCGGACGATATAAATCTCGCGGACCAAAGACAAACAGCGTTTTGTTATACCCCTGCGGACCGGCAATATCGAATTCGGCGAGATCCAAAGCCGGTTCAGTCAGATTTATCAGACTGGTTTCTCCGCCGTGCTGAGCTAACAGCAGCGCGGCTTTCGGGTCTTTGGTGAAGCGTGCGTGGCCTTGCGCGTCGGTTTTCCCTTGCGACAGCGTCCGACCTTTATTATCAAGCAGCAGCAGGTCAATATCCGCCAGCGGCGTACCGGCCTCTAATCCTTGGGTATAAATGTCATACTGCTGGCTGAAACTGTGCAGCGATACGCCAATATCACTGAGGGTAAACAGCGTGGCCGGATTGGTGTAACTGTAGTGACCTGCCTGCTGCATCACAGCAAGATAAACACCCGGCTGCTTGAGCGTTTCAATTGCGCCCAGCGGCAACAGCAAATGTTCACGAGTATTAAGCTGTGGATTAAGTGCAAAGCGGCCGGTGTAAACTAAATCGGCCCGTTTTAACAGTGTGTCAGACTCCCAGGATGAGAGCGCACTGCGCGACTGCCAGTCGGCTAAAAATTCCGGCAATGCCTCGCTTTTAATTCTGAAAAAGTTAACGTCTACATTGTTGATATTCAATGCAATAACCGGCAGACCTTCGGCAAGACGCGTTGGCAGCAGTGAGCCTTTACTGGCAAAACCGACGCTAGGCTCAATGTTACGCGTGGTGATATTTTTTTGCTGTTCGCCGCCCAACTGCGCGCCATTAACGGCCTTAATACCCGCATCAACGGTGAGTACCAGCTTGCGGTCGGGCAACAAATGGCGAAAACGCAGTTCAGTCAGGCTGTCTGAAAGCTCCCAGGCACCGTCAGGCGTACCACTTTTGGTATCAACCAAATGCACCAGAGAAGAGAATTTTTGATCAGGATCGAGTGGCACAGAAAAGGTTAGCACCAAGGCGCTGGCGCCGTCGAGCTGAAGCTCTGAGGCATCGAGCAGCGAAAGAGGCTGTCCGGCACTCTTTTTAGCGAGAGCTTCACGCTGTTGGCCGGTGAGACTGGCCGTGGGATGAGTGGGCTGCACCATCGCCGTCGGGGCCGACGTTTTTTCAGCGGATGGGGTCTGTGCGGCGGATTTAGGTGCTGGGTCTGTAGGTTTAGGGTTATCGCAGCCGTTAAGCCAAAGCACGGCCATTGCCAGCATCACTGCCTGCCAGCGCTTCCCCACCCTGCTCACTCCCGAGCATATCGACTCACGCATTTCCTTCTCCCTGATGATTATTGAAATGATGCAAACCGCCTCAATGACGATGAACATGCGCCAGAGCGGGGTGAAATACAACCACATGCTTTGAAAAATTGCGTTACCGCAAGACGTAAAAATACACCAGAAGACATTTTTTGCCAGAGTGATTGGAATCCATCTCGCAAAAGATAACTTGGAAAGTAAACAAATTGACGATTTGTAAAAATATAGATAAATTGTCAATCATGAAAAAAATGACGCCAGACCTCCCGTCCAACCAAACTTTGCTAAACCAGCTTGAGCAGATAGCTCAAGGCATCGGCGCAACTTTTGCGCCCTTTTGCGAAGTCGTGGTTCACGACCTGCTCGACCCCAAACACTCTATATTGTCGATTCACAATAATCTTTCGGGCCGCCAGGTAGGCTCACCCACCACAGAGCTAGGTCTGGCGCGCATTGCCGACCCTGACTATCCGCAGGTCATCGCCAATTATGCGAATCGCTTTGCCGATGGTCGTCGAGCAAAAAGCACTTCAGTTGGCATTAAGGATGAACAGGGGCGCTATGTTGCAGCGCTGTGCATGAATGTCGATCTCAACCTTTTCGGACAAATGCAAAGCATGCTGGCGCAGTTCTGCCAGATGGATAATGTAGAAATCAAAGAAACGCTGGACCCCGCCAACGCAGAAACTATCCGCGAGCATATCGACAAGTTTTCGGCCAGTCGCTCCAAGGCACCGCAGGCGCTTAAACCCGAGGATCGTCGGGCCCTGCTTGCCGAGCTAAAACAAGCGGGTTATTTAGAGGTTCGCAAGGCTTTCAGCACGATTGCCCAGCACTTGGGCGTATCGAGGGCAACGCTGTATAACGACGTAAAATCCTGATTAATCGCCGTGCGCCTACTCGCACTCGCCGCCATTGTGTTACTGAATCACAGAGGAAAAAATGATCACACTGCCTACTTATGATGATGTTGTGGCTGCCGCAAATAGAATTGAAGGCTTTGCTCACAAAACGCCGGTGATGCAATCAAGCATCCTCAATCACGCACTTGGGGCAGAAATTTTCTTCAAATGTGAAAACCTACAGCGCATGGGGGCGTTCAAATTTCGTGGGGCTTTTAACTCACTGGCACAGCTTGATGAAGCCCAGCGCAAAAGAGGCGTTATTGCCTTCTCCTCTGGAAATCATGCACAGGGCATTGCGCTTTCGGCCTCGCTATTAGGTATTCCCGCCACCATCGTGATGCCGCAGGATGCGCCCAAGGCCAAGCGCGCAGCCACTGAGGGATACGGCGCCACCGTGGTGGAATACGACCGTTACACCCAGGACCGAGAAGCTATAACCTTAGCGCTGGCCGAGAAACACGGTTACGCAGTGGTACCAGCCTATGATTATGCGCCGGTGATAGCCGGACAGGGTACGGCGGTGAAAGAGTTGATTGAAGAGGTTGGTGAACTGGATGCGCTGTTTATCCCTTTAGGCGGCGGCGGGCTGCTTGCTGGCTCTGCGCTGGCGGCTCGTGCGCTGTCTCCGAACTGCAAAATCTATGGTGTTGAACCCGAAGCCGGTAACGATGGCCAACAGTCACTGCGCAGCGGTTCAATCGTCACCATCAGCACGCCAAAAACCATTGCCGACGGTGCCCAAACTTCGGCGCTTGGCCACCATACGTTTGCGATAATCCAGCGTGACGTCACAGACATTCTTACCGCGACGGATGAACAGCTAGTTGAAAGCATGGCCTTTTTCGCCTCCAGAATGAAACTGGTCGTTGAGCCTACGGGCTGTCTTGGCCTGGCCGCAGTTAGAGCCTTGGCATCGTCGCTTAAAGGTAAACGCATCGGCGTTCTCATTAGCGGCGGCAATGTTGATCTCGATAACTTTAGCCGCCTGCTTGCGGCGCATGCCAATGCGGGCGGCCATATATTATGAGATTTATTTCAGCGGCCCAATGCCTTTCGATTGTCACCCACAAGTTGGCATTCGATGCGATAAAAACCGCCCTTATTGCCGTCGCCTCTCCCCAAAGCACGCTGTTTCCGGTGTTGGTCGGCCACGGTTCAGATACCACTACCCGCTTTGGCGTGAAGTCGGCCACTCAGTCGCTAACAGAACCGCTAAGTGGATTAAAAATTGGCACCTACTGGCCGAAAAACAGTGAAAGAGGACTGCCGTGCCACAATTCTTATATTTTGCTGCTTAATGACCAAACGGGTGAGCTTCAAACAGTCATAGACGGGGGTAAGGTCAACGCCTACCGCACTGCCGCTGCCGATGCGGTGGCCGCCACTGTGCTTGCGCGTGCGGAGTCTGCGCAGTTGGCAATATTTGGCGCAGGCCATCAGGCCTATTACGAAGTTGATGCCCTGCTCGAGCGCTTTCCGATTACCTCAGTACATATTGTGAATCGCGACCCACAAAAAGCTGAAAACTTACGCCAATATTTGCTCACAAAAGGCGTAAACGCCACGCTGAGCGAGGCAGAAACAGCCTGTAAAGCGGCCGATATTATCGTTACCGCTACCGGCTCTACGTCGGCTCTGTTTCAGGCTGATTGGATAAAGCCCGGCACTCACATCGCCAGTATGGGGTCCGATGCCAAGGGCAAGCAGGAGCTGCCTCCCGAACTGTTTACCCGGGCTCGTCTGTTTGCCGATTTGCCCGAACAGTCGTGCACTATTGGTGAGTTTCAGCATATTAGCACGCTGCGTGAAGCGCCAAATATCACCGTCACGGCTATCGGTGAGGTGATTTTGGAGCAATCAGAGGGAAGAGTGAACGCGAGTGATATCACGATTTTCGACAGTTCAGGCGTTGCGCTCCAGGATTTATATATTGCCGCCGCAATCGTTGCCGAACTGGACGGCGTCGGTGCTTAATAAAACTTATTGCACTCGCGATGATGAACACAACTTTTCAGGTTACTGATATGAAAGATAAAAACCAAATTTCCGCGGCGAGCATTCTCGAACGAGAAACGCCTTTTCTCCTGCTAAACCGCGATAAGCTTGAACGCAATGTCGCCCGCCTGCGCGAGCACACTGACCGGCTGGGCGTCCCTCTACGGCCACATCTTAAAACGGTTAAATCCGTTGAGGCCGCGCGTTTGATCCTCACTAACGGAAAGGGTCCAGCAACCGTTTCAACGCTGAAGGAGGCTGAAGTTTTTTCTGCCGCCGGATGCAAAGACCTGATTTACGCCGTGGGCATCGCGCCTCAAAAACTGGCAAGAGTTATCGCTCTGCTCAACAACGGCACTGACATCAGCGTCATTTTAGACAGTCTTGAACAAGCCCGTGCCGTGGTCGAAGCATCACGTCAATCAGGGGTAAAAATTCCGGCTTTAATCGAAATCGACAGTGATGGCCACCGCAGCGGCGTGGTTCCCGGTGATAACTTACTGATTGAGATTGGTAAAATTTTGCATAATGAAGGCGCTGAGCTGCGCGGCATTATTACCCACGCCGGTGAGTCGTATCACTGCAAAAGTATGCAGGCTCATCAGGCAATGGCAGAAAAAGAACGTGCCGCCGCCGTAGCCTGCGCCGAAGCCCTGCGTGCCGCCGGATTACCCAGCCCGGTAGTGAGCGTTGGATCTACGCCCACGGCGCATTTTAGTCAGGACTTGACCGGTGTAACTGAAGTTCGTGCGGGAGTATTTACCCTTTTTGACCTGGTTATGACCGGCGCTGGCGTTTGCCACACAGCAGATATTGCGCTGTCGGTGGTGGCCACGGTGATTGGCCACCAGCGGCAAAAAGGCTGGATCATGGTTGACGCCGGTTGGATGGCGATGTCGCGTGACCGTGGCACCGCATCACAGGCGGTAGATCAGCGCTACGGCATTGTCTGTGACATGTCGGGTGAGCCGCTGGGAGATTTGGTAATGATTGATGTCAATCAGGAGCACGGAATCTTGGCACTAAGAGCGGGAAGTCAGCAAACGCTGCCAGACTTGCCCTATGGCAGCCGGGTAAGAATACTGCCCAATCATGCCTGCGCCACGGTAAGTCAGCATGCGGAGTTTGTCGTCGTAAGGGACCGCAGCGAAAAAATTGAAGCACAGTGGCCAATTATTCACGGCTGGTAACGAGTCAAACATGTAAAAAAGGCCGCAAAAGCGGCCCTTGGTTTAACGCATCGAAAGTTTAATACATCGAATTCAGAAACAAGCGGCTCACGCCTCTGCGACTAGGCTTTCCCAGATGAAGGAATAATATTACGCAGCCAACTGCCCCACTTGCGCTGATAAAAAGGCTGAGTGTGGCTGATCAAATAATGGCTTAGCCCCCTTTCCTTCTCGTTGACGATGCAAAAATCGACCGGCTTATCATCGGGCGACGTTTCACTGGCCACGTTTCCGGCTTCACGGATCAGGGCATCGATTTCTGCATCCGTGCCGTCGGCTTCGATCCCCACCAGCAGATTTGGCTCAGGATCCACGGTTTTGTCGTGGATCAGCGCCAAAAATGCGCGGCGAACCGGCTTTTTCTGGCTGAACAGCGTGGTCAAAGCGTCAACCATCGCCGAAGGATACTCCTCCGGTTGGCCAATCAGCAGCTGACTTTCGGCGTCCAGCACCAGCTCGGTGGGTAAAGCAAGGCCACCGGTATTAAGCAGCATGGTGATTTCGCTGGGATAAAGCTCTTTGCCAAACTCGGACTTCGGATTGAGAAACAGCTCTTCACCCTGTGTCATCTCAAACAAAACGCGCGATGGAAGAGCAACAAATGACTGCTCGTCCTCACTCTCCCCCGCGGCGGCCCGCTCCAGCACTTCAACAGAAGAGAAGAAAGGAATAATCGAGCTGCCGTCCTGCTTTTCCCAATGCAGTAAATTCAGTTCGCTACCGGCGGTTATTTCCTTCAGATTGTCGGCGTTTTGCTGGCCGGCATCGCCTAAAACCCAGACCGTAGATTCGAGCAACGCCTGATAAAATGCCGGGCGATAGGCTGCTTGCGTCACTGAAAGACGCAGCAAACGCTCAAGCTCATTCTCATCCTGCTGCGGTGCAGCAGGAATATCATGCGGAACGCTCATGCTTATTTCGCTTTTGCTAACAACAGGTTAGCCACGGTGCGAACGCCAACACCGGTGGCACCGGCAGACCATTGGTCAGCGGCACTTTTGCGGTAGGTAGCAGAGCAGTCGATGTGCAGCCAGCCCTTTTTGTAGTCTTTCACAAAATGAGACAGGAATGCAGCGGCCGTGCTGGCACCCGCGCCGTAGGCTGGGCCTGCAATGTTATTCAACTCTGCAAAGTTGGAAGGCAGTTGGCTACGGTGGAACTCGGCCAGCGGCAAGCGCCAGAAAGGCTCATGCTCGGCGGCGGCGCTGGTCAGCAGCTCGGCGGCCAGTGCATCGTCAAAGCTGAACAGTGCATGGTAGTCATTACCCAATGCGGTTTTAGCCGCGCCGGTCAACGTGGCAGCATCAATCAGTAATTCAGGATGGTGTTTTGCAGCGTCGATCAGGCCGTCGGCCAGCACTAAGCGGCCCTCGGCGTCGGTGTTCATGACTTCAACGGTTTTACCGTTGCGATAACGGATAATATCACCAAGTTTCAATGCGTTGCCGCTTACCATATTGTCTGCACAGCACAGATAAAGCTTAACGCGCTTGTTTAATCCCCCTGCGGCAGCTAATGCCAGGGCACCGGTCAGAGTGGCTGCACCGCCCATATCGGCCTTCATGGAATCCATTGAGGCGCTGGGTTTAAGGCTATAACCGCCGGTATCGAAGGTAATACCTTTGCCGACCAGACAGGCAAATACCGGTGCATCAGGATTCCCGGTTGGATTGTAGTCGAGTGACAGCAATACCGGTGGGCGATCGGAGCCGCGACCCACGGTGTAGAGGCCGTTATACTCTTTTTCGCGCAGCTCATCGCCTTTGGTAATACGGTAAGTGATGGAATCGCCATACTCACACAGTAAATCGACAGCGCTGCGAGCCAGTTTTTCTGGGCTCAAGTCTTCTGCCGGCTTATTAATGGTGTCACGAACCCAGTCAATGATTTTCAGGCGCTGTTGCAGCACCTTGGCGTCAGTTTCTGACAACTCCGCCCATTCAACGCTGCGGGTGCCTTTCGGGCCGCGGAAGCCTTGCCAGAATGCCCAGCTGTTTTCGAGACTCCAGCCTTCGCCAGCCAGTTTAACCTTCTTCACGCCCTGTCCGTCGATGCGGCGCCCGGCGCGTGAAATGGAAGACAACGTATCTTCAGCCGAAAAATGAATGGTAATACCCGCAGAATCCGTGCTCAGCAGGGCTTTTTCACCCCAGCGCGCGTCGGCCGATTTTGAAGACAGCAGGACGGGCATTACATCGGTAGTCGTAGCTTCGGTGGTCATTAAAACACTCCAAATTCTTCTAAGTTGATCTTCAATGATTAGCGTTAGATAGCTCACGCAGGCGGCTTATTGATTTACCGATAAGCGAAATACTGTAGTCGATCTCTTCTTCTGTCGTGAAGCGCCCTACGGAAAATCGTAGAGAACTGTGCGCCAGCTCGTCATTGATGCCGAGCGCCTTCAGCACGTAGGAAGGTTCCAGGCTGGCCGAGGTACAGGCCGAACCTGAAGATACGGCGAGATCTTTCAGGGTCATAATTAACGATTCTCCATCAACATTGGCAAAGCTGACGTTGAGAATATTGGGTGCCGTGTGCCCTTCACATCCGTTAAGGAACACGTCTTTTATCTGACGAATACCTTGCCACAGGCGGTCACGCAGATGTGACAAACGCAGCGCTTCGTCCGACATTTCGAGCTTGGCAATGCGGTACGCCTCACCCATTCCAACAATTTGATGAACGGGCAACGTCCCCGAACGCATACCGCGCTCGTGTCCACCGCCGTGGATCTGTGCGTCAATGCGCACGCGCGGTTTGCGGCGGACATACAACGCGCCAATGCCTTTCGGACCATAGATTTTATGGGCTGAAAATGACATAAGATCGACTTTTAACTCGGCAAGATCGACCGTAATTTTGCCCACGCTCTGTGTAGCATCAACGTGGAACAGAATATCGCGGCTGCGGCACATTTCACCGATTGCGGCGATGTCCTGAATGACGCCAATTTCATTATTAACATGCATCACCGACACTAAAACGGTGTCTGTGCGTAACGCCTGCTCCAGCTGCTGTAAATCGAGCAGCCCATCGGGTTGAGGGTTCAAATACGTGACCTCAAAGCCTTCTTTTTCCAGTTGCTCGCAGGTATCTAGCACCGCTTTATGCTCGGTAGTCAGCGTAATAATGTGACGGCCTTTGTGCTGGTTAGCCAGCGCCGCACCTTTAATGGCCAGATTATCTGACTCTGTCGCGCCTGAGGTGAAAATCACCTCACGGGAGTCGGCGTTGATAAGCTCGGCAATATTGTTGCGCGCTACGTCTACCGCCTCTTCCGCCTGCCAGCCAAAACGGTGGGAGCGCGAAGCAGGATTACCGAAAGTACCGTCCAGCGTTAAACACTGCATCATCTTTTCGGCTACGCGTGGGTCAACCGGCGTAGTGGCCGAATAATCCAGATAAATCGGTAATTTCATGGCAAGAGTGCTCCGTACTGCGCGTTCTAAGACGAACGTGACAATTTATTATTGTGACTAGTTTAAAACGGCTTTACTGCAGGTTAAAAGGGAAATCATGCCATACGAGGGATAGAGAGCAGAATATGTTTATCCAACCTTATTCTGTCGCTGAATAATGTATAAAACAAAACCGGGCAACAAGGTTGCAATGACGCGGAGTCGTTGCCCTCATTCTACCCGGTTTCTACTGCACCAGACTTGCTGGCGCGATGACGCTGAGCGGTATTAGGCGCGCAGATTCACATTGATGGTTTCTTGTGGACGACCGTTCGGCATGCGGCGCACGTCGTTGTTCTGACGATCGGCCACTTCCAGCACGTCTTGGTTATTAACCAGTTCGCCGATAGTGATGTCATTAAGGAAGTCAGTAATGCGCTCGCTCAGGTCACGCCACAACGTGTGGGTCAGGCAACGTTCACCGCCCTGGCAACCTTCTTTACCCTGACAGCGAGTGGCGTCTACAGATTCATCAACCGCTGTAATTACCGCACCCACAGAGATTTCAACCGCGTCACGACCTAACAAATAACCGCCGCCTGGACCACGGACGCTGGCAACCAGCTCGTGTTTACGCAGACGAGAGAACAGCTGCTCCAGATACGAAAGAGAGATGCCCTGACGTTCAGAGATGTCAGCTAAAGGCACTGGGCCTTCCTGGGAATGCAGTGCTACGTCAAGCATTGCAGTAACAGCATAACGGCCTTTAGATGTCAGTCTCATAACATGATTACCTGTCAGTGAAATTCAAAAATATCAATGGGGGGACAACATGAAAATGAGTCTGACATTCCCGACTAATTTAGTCAACTATTTAACCTAGTAATTTACTCAAGTATTACATGCGCAGTTTAAAGGGGTATTTTCCCTTTAATCAGCCGGCATGTAACACTTTGATAAATAACTTTATAACAGACTTTATAGGCCTATTCTTTTTCGTTATCACTCTTCTCAACAGAGCTTAGAATACCGCGAAGAATGTTAAGTTCTTGCGCTTCAGGATGCGCACGAGTGAATAAACGACGCAGTCTACTCATCACCTGACCCGGATGTTGCTTGCGAATAAACCCGACTTTTAGCAGCACTTGCTCAAGATGTACGTAGAAACGTTCGAGGTCATCAACCAGCGGATAAGGCGTTTCTTCCTGCTCGGTCTGCGGCTTGGCGGCTTCAAGCTGGCTTAACCAGGCAACGCGCACTTCATAGGCAATTAACTGCACCGCCATCGCCAGATTCAGCGAGCTGTATTCCGGATTGGCGGGAATACACACATGATAGTTGCACTTCTGTAGCTCTTCATTGGTTAAACCGACACGTTCACGACCAAACACCAGTGCGACCGGTGAAGAGACGGAGGTTTTAGCGCTAAGCTCGCCGCATTCGCGTGGCTCAAGCATTGGCCAAGGCAAAGTGCGTGAACGCGCACTGGTACCAATGACCAGACTGCAGCCTGCCAAGGCTTCATCCAGCGTGTCGACGATGGTGGCATTACCAATCACGTCGCTGGCACCCGCTGACATCGAAATGGCCTGCGAGTCAGGTTTAACCAGTGGATTTACCAGATAAAGGTTGGATAACCCCATGGTTTTCATAGCGCGGGCGGTGGAGCCCATATTCCCAGTATGGGAAGTTTCAACCAGGACAATACGAATGTTGTGTAGCATACGAACTCTAAGCGTTGCGGAAAATCGCAACAGTTTACCACAAACCAGGACGACGTCATGATTTAGCGGGTACTCCACGAGTGAAACTTGCCAAAGTCATTGGCGTTTACAATAACTATTGCTATACTGCGCGCCGTTTCCCGTTCTTTAACATCCTAGTTGGAAGATATCCATGCATCCGATGCTCACCATCGCCGTGCGCGCTGCGCGCAAGGCCGGTAACCTGATTGCCAAACATTACGAAACGCCAGACTCTGTAGAAGCAACTCAGAAAGGCACTAACGATTTTGTCACTAACGTAGATCGCGATGCAGAGAGCATGATCATCGACGTTATTCGCAAGTCATACCCAAAACACACCATCATCGGCGAAGAATGTGGTGAGTTAGAAGGTGAAGACAAAGACGTACAATGGATTATCGACCCACTGGATGGCACCACCAACTTTGTTAAACGTTTCCCTCATTTTGCTGTTTCTATCGCTGTGCGCATTAAAGGCCGCACCGAAGTTGCCGTAGTCTATGACCCAATGCGTAACGAACTGTTCACCGCTACTCGCGGTCAAGGCGCACAGCTGAACGGCTACCGCCTGCGCGGCACCAACGCGAAAGACCTCGACGGCACCATTCTGGCGACCGGTTTCCCATTCAAAGTCAAACAGCACGCCACCAGCTACATCAATGTAGTGGGCAAACTGTTTACCCAATGTGCAGACTTCCGCCGCACTGGTTCTGCTGCGCTTGACCTGGCCTACGTTGCCGCCGGTCGCGTTGACGGTTTCTTTGAAATCGGTTTGAAACCTTGGGACTTCGCCGGTGGCGAACTGATGGTTCGTGAATCTGGCGGCGTGGTCACTGACTTCGTTGGCGGGCACAATCATTATTCTTCTGGTAACGTTGTTGCCGGTAACCCACGCGTAGTTAAAGGTATTCTGACTGCCATGCGTGATGAACTGCATGACGCTCTGAAGCGTTAATCAGTTAAAAATTTGCACTAAAAAAGGACGCCTCGGCGTCCTTTTTTATTTGCACGTGTCAAAGCTGGAATTTGTGCCTATCGGTGCCCAGTTTCTCCAACCGGTCCCTGACTGACAGAGGAAGGGCCTCGAACCATTGCTGCTCTTTGCCCGGCCCGGGAAGGACCCGCCCGTACTCCACCATGTCCGTCGGCTCAAGCATACACAGGTTGATCCAGACGTTTTCGGCGGGGATCCCTGAAATGCGGCTCACATCGTCAACAATGTGCAGCATCAGTTTTTTGAGCTGCTCTTCCGATCTTCCTGCACGTAAATCGGCACGTATCCAGATATATTCCGTTGTTGCGAGGCCGCCAATGTAACGCTTCAACGCCCCCTCTTCCTCAATAATAACCTGCACGAAAAAAGGCGGTGCACCCGTTGTTTCACAGTGGCGGCCGGTAATGGACGTTGCGATCTCCTGCTTCTGAGCCTCACTCAACGTCCCATTTGGAACAGAACATACGTACGATGGCATGTTTATCTCCTTGGCAGAGCCTTCTGGGAGACAGTTTCCCGCGCCCCGAAGGCTCAGTGATGTTTTAAGACTTGGCGACCAAGACCAGCTTCTGGTTCACAAACTCTTTAATGCCAAGTTCGGACAACTCACGACCATAGCCGGAACGCTTCACGCCGCCGAAAGGCAGCTCGGGGGACGTGCTGGCGAAGGTGTTGATCCAAACCGATCCGGTTTCGATGCGCGACGCCAGCGACTTGGCACGTTCGATATTTTGCGAGAAGACTGCGCCCGCCAAACCATAGCGTGAGTCATTGGCCAGCTCGACCGCCTCGTCATCGTTTTTCACAACGTACACTTGTGCCACCGGGCCGAAGAACTCCTCGAAGTAAGCAGGGTTATCACGTTTGATATGGGTCAATATAGTCGGCTCAAAGAAGTTGCCCTCACCCTCAACAGCCAGGCCGCCCAGGTGCAACGTAGCGCCGTGCGCCAGTGCGCGCTCGACCTGCTTGGACAGGCCCTTCACTGCCTCGGCAGAGGACATCGGCCCAAGTCTGGTGTTTTCGTCAAGCGGATCGCCCATCTTCACGCCCGCCATGCCGGCCGTGAATTTCTGCAGGAACTTGTCGGCTATTTTCTCATGCAGCACGAATCTCTTGGCGCAGATACACTCCTGACCGGAAATGTGCAGGCGTGAGAACACACCGATTTCAACGGCCTTATCAAGATCCGCATCATCGAGCACCACAAAAACGTCATTCCCGCCCATTTCCAGCGTCGATTTCTTCAAATATTTGCCAGCCTGTGCCGCGATTGCGCTGCCTGCGCCCTCAGATCCAGTCATGGCCGCACCCTGCACGCGATCGTCTGCAATAATGTTGGCAACCTGAGTGGAAGTGATAAAGAGATTTTTCCATGCCCCTTTCGGCGCACCGGCCTCGTTGACCAGCTCTTCAAATACGCTCGCGCAGTGCGGCACAATGCTGGCATGTTTAGCAACCACCGGATTGCCCGCGGCAAGCGCCGGTGCAAACACCCGCATCAGTTGGTAATAGGGGAAGTTCCACGGCTCGACGGCGAGCAGAACACCGATCGGATGGTGCTCGACCCACGCCTCACCGAGCGGGGAGTCGATTTTACTCGGGGCCAAGAATTTCTCGGCGTTACGGGCATAGTAACGGGCAATTTCGGCGATAATCCACACTTCATCACGCGCATCAGAGATGAGCTTGCCCATCTCAACCGTAGCAATACGCGCCAGCTCTTCTTTACGTGCATCGATAAGGTCGGCCAAACGTTCCAATACCTGGAGGCGTGGCGCGATTGGCCCCTTGGACCATTCTGATTTGTACAACTTATGAGCCACGTCAAGCGCCGTCTCGATGTCGGCATCGGTGTGGTTCGGATAAGTTTTGATCAGTTCATTAGTGGTGGGATTGATCGTTTGATAAGCCATTTGTGACTCCGGTTTGTGGGATAAAGAAATCCTCTGCGGCCTGCGCTGCAAGGATCGTTGGAGTCATCTTAGGCTTGAGGTGTAAGTGGCAGCAATGTCGTATCTGCAATGTTTTAGGACATAGCAGCAAGGCGGTACCTATGGCCTAAATCATCACTTATGAGGCTTTGTGAATTGAAAGAGGGTCGAGCAGAACACGTGACGACACGGGCATCACGCCGAGTAAGACGCCTCCTTCACAGTACCGATGTTACTCCCCCCGAGATGCGATGTATCGCCTGAGGGGGTTGTCCAAACGCACGTAAAAAAGCCTGTCGCATACGTTCCCGATCGCCAAATCCCGTCTCGCGAGCAATGATCTCTATCGGATGCCGAGTCGTTTCCATCATTAACCTAGCGGCTTCGACGCGGATCCTCTCGATAGCCTTGGCGGGAGACTGCCCGGTCTCTTCGCGGAAAACCCGACTGAACTGACGGGGGCTTAGCATCGCGACGTCGGCCAAGGATTCAACCGACAGGTCTTTACTCAAATTCTCCTGCGCATAAGAAAGGACCCGTTGAACACGATCGGACTTTGCGTCTAATTCAAGCAGAGCCGAAAACTGGGACTGTCCGCCACCTCGGCGTTGGTACACCACGAGTTTGCGTGCAACCATGCGAGCCGTTTCTAATCCGAAGTCTTTTTCCACGATAGCCAAGGCAAGATCGACACCGGCTGTCATGCCCGCCGAGGTCCAGATTTGTCCGTCGACCACGAAGATGCGGTCTTCATCGAGCAGTACATTGGGGTACTGTTTTCTAAACGCGTTAGCATGAAACCAGTGTGTTGTAGCATGCTTGCCGTCAAGCAACCCCGCCGCCGCCAGCACGAATCCGCCGGTACAAACGGCTGCAACGCGTCGGGTTTCGCTGGGCGCCTTGCGTAAATACTCGAGCAGACTGGCCGAAGGAGGCTGGCAATCATTGTCTCCCCCCACAATCAGCGTGTCGTAAGTCAAATCCCGAAGTCGCTCCGTATTGACGGAAAAGTGCTGAGTCGTCATCACCGAAGCCCCGTCCTCAGACACTAAGCGAAAATCATAAACCTGCTCACCGCGAAAGAGATTGGCGTACTCGAAAACACTCGCCACGGCGAGGCCTAGTGCCTGGAAGTTTGGAAAAACAATGAATCCGATAGTGTGCATGGTGGCTCCCGCAAGAGATCGCTTTTTTTTATTATACATACCCTTTACAGGACATTAGCACCTCACTTCGTCGCGGGTTTATCCGCCGAAAGAGCTGCCAAAAAGAATAATGAGCAACATCAATTTGTTACTGCATTTGCCACAAAAACGTTTGGCCGAGCATGGCTTAAATCATTGCATATACGTCATTGATGCTACGGACGGACAAGGTCAAAATTGCGTCTACCCCTCGACACTTCGTCGGGAGAACTTTTTGAAAGGTAAACCTTCATGACATCTTCCAGCACTTCTTTTAAAGGAACAGCATTAATTACCGGTGCATCGGCAGGTATCGGCGCCGTGTATGCCGACCGTCTGGCTAAGCGTGGCTATGACTTGATTCTCGTCGCCCGTAATGCAGAGCGCCTGAAGTCTCTGGCATCTCGTTTGGCTGCGCAAACGGGTCGCTCGGTGAAAACCATTGCCGCAGACCTCAATGACAAGGCCGGACTGTCGGAAATTGAAAGCGTGCTACGTGAGGACGGCAGTATTACCCTGCTGGTAAACAACGCCGGTGTCGGTTCGGTGGCATCGTTGCTCGACAGCAACATCGATGAGATGGAGGCGATGATTTATCTCAATATCACCGCGCTAACCCGTCTGACTTATGCCGTGGCTCCCGCTTTCGCCGCCAGGGCATCGGGCACAATTATTAACATCAGCTCGGCGGTGGGCATTGCGGTTGAGGCATTAAACGGCGTCTACAGCGCCTCAAAGTCCTACGTTCTGAGCTTCGGTCATGCGCTTCAGCGTGACCTCGCCGACAAAGGCGTGCGCATCCAGACTGTACTGCCAGCGGCCACGGCCACCGATTTCTGGGATGTGGCGGGTTATGCCAAACAAAAAGAAGCGGCCAGCACAATGACCGCAGAAGACTTGGTAGATGCAGCGCTGGCCGGTTTAGATCAAGGTGAAAAGGTGACTATCCCTACGCTGCACGACGGCGAAGACTGGACTCGTTGGGAAGCTGAGCGCCGTGCGCTTGCGCCTAAGTTTGCCAATGCCAAGCCCGCTCCGCGCTACGGCATCTCGGACAACAAAGCTTAACGCTCAAGAAGGACGCCTCTGCGTCCTTTTTTATTGTACTTTTAGTGCCCGAACGGCCCCATTCCTCCGCCAAAGGCAGAGGCGCTGCTTTGATAAAGAATCATACCTGCCCCCAATAAGACCAGCCCTCCGGTTAAAGAAAGCAGTGAAAAGGTAAGCTGAGTCCAGATTGACGGCGTTCGATTGACGCTGAGCCTCACCGCCAGTTCGCGGCTGTAAAACACCAAAAAGCCCACCAATGAAACGGTAAGTGAAGTACCAAGCGCCATCACCAACGCAGAAAGCACGCCCCAGGCATATACACCGATCACCTTGGAAAACAGCAGCACCATAATTGCCCCAGAACAGGGCCTGAGTCCCATCGCCAACACGACGGCAATCTGCGTGCGCCAGTCTTTACCCGCTTGTAATTGGCGATCGTCGGGAACGTGCTGATGGCCGCAGCCGCAGTTTTCATGATGCTGGTGGCCTTCGATAATGGGGCTGATACGCTGGATATTCATGCCGTATGAATGAGGTTTGCCGGAAGACCGTGACTTTTTTATCTGCCGAATACCCTGCTTTATCGCCCGCCAGCAAAGGATAATACCCAGCAGCATGACGAGAATAAAGCTGCCCTTCTCCATCCAAAAACTGCTTTGATGAAGCTGGCGTGATGAAAGCTGAAATACCCCCAGTACCAGCGTAACCAGCAATATCGCCACCAGCCCCTGTACTACGGCGGAGGCAAAAGTCAGCCGCAGGCTCGTTTTCAATCGTGAGGGATGGGTGGCGAGATAAGTAGTAATCACCACTTTGCCGTGCCCCGGCCCCACGGCGTGAACCACGCCATAAATTAGACTAAACAGCGTGAGGCTGAGACCGGCCTGCGCAGGATGCGTGCTGACCTGCTGCAAGATAGCGGCCAACTGCTGATGCAGGTCACGCTGCCAGATAATGCTGCTTAATAAAATTCTCGGCCAGTAATGCCAGATAGCCGCGCAGGCCGTTGCCAACAGCAGTAAAAAGATGACCAAAGGCCAGAGGGACAAGGCGCCTCGCCAACTTGAGGTGCCTGACTGAGATAACGGCGAGATATCTTTTACTGACATTGTAGCGTCACCTTTTGAGCAAATTGCTGGCCTAAATCCATGTCTTCCGGCGGTGCATCGGCTTTATCAAGCGATAAGGCATAGGCCTGCAGCGACGAATTGGGCGCAGGGGTAAATAAAGAAAGCTTACAGCTGGCCTGCGCATCGGCTGGAAGATGCAGCGCTTGCGCATCTTTATAGGTCATATCAACGAAATAACTGGGATCGAAGGTCGAAATAATCAACGGTTTTCCGGCCAGTGCGGCAGGCTCTGCTAGCGGAATAACAAATTCCAGCACGGCTTTATTTGCGCTGCGTGAAAGCTGATACTCACTGGGCAGACGCATGTATCGCACAGGTTTGCCGTCGCGATAAACGTCGGTGAAATAGTGCTGCGCCATGACCCGCGCCATCACTTCTGCCGCCAGCTTCTTCCACACTTCTGAACCCGGCGCAGCCTTACCTGCGTCATAAAGCAGATCGGCAGAGGTAATCTCATCCATGGTCCAAACCATTTTAAGGCCCACCAGCGCACTGTCCTTGGTGACCAACGTCGTTTGCATGTCGATAAAACTGTGTGGGTGAGCCAGCGCTGGAGCGGACATTCCCCCCAGCAGCGCAATACCCAGCAGCAGACAGCCTCTCTTAAAAGCGGCATAAGCTGTCATCGGGCGCGGTTTTAGTCTTTCCAAAAGTGTGTCCGAAAGCGAATAATTGACAATATTTGTTATAAAGTAACATCTTAAAACAAATCTATTAACCCAATCACCCTAAATAACTGTGATCTGAGTTGTAAGCCGGTGTAAAACCCCGATCGGCAGCACATTGAAGTACCTATGATTTGCTATGCTATCCTAAGAATTTTCAACATAATGAATACGGAAGGTGATATGAGCCTGGACACCTCCCCTGTGCCTGAGCTCTCCGCTCAACAACGACGCTGCAATCTTTTGTTGATGTTGTATGCGCCATTAGAGGCGGTGCAACTGGAGAACGCGAATCAACTCAATGGCGTAGATCTCCCCACCACGCAAAAAGATATTGCACAGCTTAGCGAAGAAGTTCAGCGCCTGCATCGGCTGAGCATTTACGTGTCTGACACACTGCACTGCCAGCTTGGCGGCAGTCTGCTCGATAAAAGGATTTGTTTGATCAACGGACTGCGACGGGCGATAAGAAGCAGCCCCGAGTTTATCCACCAATATTTTGCTCCGCTGTTAGAACAAACGCTCAGCCAAAAATCCGACGTTGACTACCTTCATTATCAGCAGCAGTTTCCACGCCTGATCGCACGCCTGTCGCAGTTGCTTAATCGCGAATTCAGCGCCCGCGACGAGCAATTTTTGCAGCTCTACTTTCAACTCTGCCTGTGGCAAAACATTGTGCCTACTGAGTTAGCTTTCACCGATGTACAGCGGCAATGGCTGCACGATAAACCTGAATATGCCGCCGCAACGCTCATCTACGACAAGCTGCAAACGCTTTGTGAAGCCAGCATCGCCGAGTGTGAACGGGACTTTTTTGCCCTACTGCTGACGTTAATAAAAAATCACAGCTACGACAGCTCTGGATCGGTTGAGGATCTCAAGCTGATGCGGCAGGTTGAAGAGCTGGTGGCTAATTTTCAAGACGTTTCCGGCATGACCTTCAGCAGCTATGAGGGATTGATAAGCCAGCTTTTTGCCCATCTTGGCCCCGCCATCGAGCGCTGCCGTTTCGATATTACGGTAGACAGTCAGCTGCAAGATGAAGTTAACCGCATGTATCCCCGCCTGATGCGCACCACGCACGATGCGCTGCAGGGATTCAAAACCGCCTATAGCATTAACTTTTCATCCGAAGAAGTGGGGTTGGTGGCGGTGATTTTTGGTGCCTGGCTCATGCAGGGCAATGCGTTGCAGGAGAAACAAATTTTACTGCTGACGCACTCGAATCCTGATTTGGAACAGGCGGTAGAGCAGCAGATCCGCGAAGCGACGCTGATGCCGCTAAACATAAAATATCAAACGCTGGACGAATTTCACCAGCAGGGCGCGCCGAGCGGCGTTTCGATGATAGTCACCCCTTACGCCACCCAAACTATCGATGCCGATCCGCTAATTATCTACACCCAACTTCCTCTCACCAAAGAAGAAAGAAAAAGAATTCGCTCATTGTTAGAAGCACAGTAATTCGTTGCACGCATTGTGTGACCTAGCGCAATTTATCTCTCGGCTCTTCCCATAGACTGATTTTTTACTCATGGAAAGAGCCGAATAAAATGCCACATAATGCAATTCAGAACACAACACATAAAAATATTAATACCATTTCGGCGAGGCTGAGGGAGACGGATAGTTCTTTGCATCCAGAACCGTCGTCGTCACGTCTTGCTGCCCATCATATTAGCAATAGCCATCAACAACCGCATAGTCAGTATGTTCCGACAAAGGCTGATCAATTATCAAATTCAAATTATCAAAAAACCCCTCTCGAATGCGTTATCAAAAGAACGCTCTGCGGATCAATTGGAAAATTTAAAATTTCCCAACAAATAATGAAAAATGAAATACTGGCGCTGCCCATGATAATTTCGGAGGAACATAAAGAATTTATTAATCAGAAAGCGGCGAACTATGCATCCGCATGCGGTTTGAATGAAAGTTATGAGATTGACTATGAAAGTTCAGACTCAGAATCTATCGCGCAAACCACGCGTTATACACCCGATCAAACAGCGACCTTTGATACGGCAAAAAGAAAAGCTTTCTCACCCGACCTTATTGAGATTCAATCAATCACCGGTGAGTTTACTCCTGTTAAGTTAACTTCGGGTCAATCGTTAAAAGAGAGGTGGGCTATGGCTAAAGGCTTGGTGAGTTTTCTAAAAAAATCAACAGATGAAGGACATCTATACCGAGAACCTTTCGAAACATTTAAATTTTTCAACGAAAATCATTTGGAACAAAACCACAAATCTGGAGAAATCAGGTTCTCATTGAAAGGTTATATTTTAAATTGCATGCTAGATAAATATAACCCTTTTGGTAGATCAACGGAAATTACTCATGATATAAAATACGGTGCTGATTTTATCAAGAATGAATATTTGACATATCGCTTTGCTCCAGAGATATTTAGATCATATCCGAAACTTGATAAAGCGATTATTTATTCTTTATCAATAACGCTAGCTGAAATCTTGACCATTGATATCAACGATATAAAGGACGAATTTTCGGTAAAAATAAGCAATCTGCTTGCAGATATGCAACACACTTTTCGCAAAGGAAGACCCGATTTTGAACTTGTGTATAGAGAGTTTTTAGCTCTAAGTGAACAGATGGAGCATGAGATAAAACAAGAAAGCCAGGGCTATGAGTCCCCATTTTTAAACTATTTTAAAAAAAATATCGCGAAGCAATAAGTTAACAGACAAAAAAGTGGGTATAAAAAAACCACGTCCTGAAACGTGGTTTTTGCTGCCGCAAAGTCGAGATTATGCGTACACAGGGAAGCGTGCGCAGATATCCAGGACTTTTTGCTTAACGCGTTCGATGGTCGCTTCATCGTTCAGATTGTCGAGAACGTCGCAAATCCAGCCTGCCAGTTCACACACTTCAGCTTCTTTGAAGCCGCGACGGGTAACGGCTGGCGTACCGATACGTATACCAGACGTCACAAACGGGCTCTTCGGATCGTTAGGTACGCTGTTTTTGTTAACGGTAATGTTCGCGCGACCCAGTGCGGCATCGGCTTCTTTACCGGTCAGGCCTTTCTCAACCAGGTCTAGCAGGAACAGGTGGTTGTGAGTACCGCCAGAAACGACTTTGTAACCGCGCTCAAGCACCACTTCAACCATGGCTTTCGCGTTGATGGCAACCTGCTGCTGGTAAGCCTTGAACTCAGGCTCCATCGCTTCTTTCAGCGCAACCGCTTTACCGGCGATCACGTGCATCAATGGACCGCCCTGACCACCTGGGAACACCGCAGAGTTCAGTTTTTTGTACAGGTCTTCGTCGCCGCCTTTAGCCAGGATCAGGCCACCGCGTGGACCCGCCAGGGTTTTGTGCGTAGTGGTGGTAACGATGTGGGCATGTGGAACCGGGTTAGGGTATACGCCTGCCGCAATCAGACCGGCTACGTGAGCCATATCAACGAAGAACCATGCGTCGATGCTGTCTGCGATTTCACGCATTTTTGCCCAGTCAACCACGCCGGAGAATGCAGAGAAACCACCGATGATCATTTTCGGCTTGTATTTCTCAGCCTGACGCGCCAGATCTTCGTAATCGATTTTGCCGGTTTCGTCGATACCGTAAGGCACCACGTTGTAGAGCTTGCCAGACAGGTTAACCGGAGAACCGTGAGTCAGGTGACCACCGTGTGCCAGGTTCATCCCCAAAATAGTATCGCCTGGTTGCAGCAGAGCAGTATAAACCGCGAAGTTAGCCTGTGAGCCGGAGTGGGGTTGAACGTTTGCGTAATCAGCACCGAACAACTCTTTTGCACGGTCGATAGCCAATTGCTCAACGATGTCAACGTATTCACAGCCGCCGTAGTAACGCTTGCCCGGATAGCCTTCGGCATATTTGTTGGTCAGTTGAGAACCCTGAGCCTGCATAACGCGCGGGCTGGTGTAGTTTTCTGACGCAATCAGCTCGATATGCTCTTCCTGACGTACGACTTCCTGCTCCATTGCATGCCACAGTTCGGCATCATAATCGGCAATGTTCATTTCACGCTTTAACATCTGCATCTCCTGACTCAACAAACTTTAATAAGCCCCTAACGGGTTCTGGCGCACAGTGTAAACTGTTTCGCCCCCGTTGGCATAGTCTCTACAAGAGGTTTTTAAGCAAACGATTGGCTACCCGTGGCACAAGGCTTTGATCTGCTATAGACATTCCCTGCTCAAGCGACTTTTCTTCACTCTTGCATGCAAATTTTTCAGCTTTGTGAGCCAGCACGCAAGGATCTGCTTTTCCTTTAAAAAGATAAGGGTATTTACAAATTGAGCGGCTAGCTATAACATGCATTTAAAATACATGTTATAGCCGTTGTCAAAATTACCGGGCCGTGTCCCCAGGAGCTCTCAATGCTAGACAGTCAAACTATTGCTATCGTCAAATCCACTATTCCCGTTCTTGCCGCTACCGGACCTCGATTAACCGCCCACTTTTACGATCGCCTGTTCGAGCACAATCCTGAGTTGAAAGACACGTTTAACATGAATAATCAGCGCAACGGGGACCAGCGTCAGGCGCTATTTGATGCCATTTGTGCCTATGCCGCCAATATTGAAAACCTCGCGGCCCTGCTTCCTGCGGTTGAACGGATTGCCCAAAAACACACCAGTCTTAATATTCGCCCCGAGCAGTATCAGGTGGTCGGCGAACATTTGCTGGCAACCCTTGACGAGCTGCTGAGTCCGGGACAAGAGGTGCTTGATGCCTGGGGTAAAGCCTACGGCGTGTTGGCTAATGTGTTTATTCAGCGTGAGTCCGCTATTTATCAAAGCAGCGAAAATCAGCTGGGTGGATGGCAAGGGACGCGTGCGTTTCGTATCAAAGAGAAGCAGCAGCAAAGCTCGCTGATTACCAGCTTTGAGCTTGAGCCAGTTGATAATCAGCCGATTGCAGATTTTAAAGCCGGGCAATATCTCGCCATTTACTTAAGCAAGGCGCAGTTGAACTGCGAAAAACATGAGGATCAGGAAATTCGCCAATACTCGCTGACAAGGGCGTCTAATGGAAAAACATACCGCATTGCGGTGAAACGCGAGGCTATGGGCACGGTATCTAACTATCTGCACCAGCGGGCAAAGGTTGGTGACACGCTTTATCTGGCACCGCCCCACGGTGAATTTTATCTGGACGTCACGCCACAAACGCCGGTGGCGCTTATTTCCGGCGGCGTAGGCCAAACGCCGATGCTGGCGATGCTCAATCAGTTGGCGGCGCAGAAGCATCCGGCGGCAGTACAATGGATACATGCGGCGGAAAATAAACAGGTGCACGCCTTCGCCGACGAAGTTAACGCACTTAAGGCCACACTGCCGCAGTTGCAAACACATGTCTGGTATCAGCACCCGAATGTGCTCGATTTACCGGGGGAAGATTATCAATATCAGGGACTACTGGATTTAAGCGCCGTCAAAACTGAACTAGCTGCCGATGGGATGCAGTTTTACCTGTGTGGACCGGTTGGATTTATGCAGTTTACCGCGCGCCAGCTGCTAGAGCTAGGTATTGAAGAAGCCCACATACATTACGAATGCTTTGGCCCACATAAGGTTATATAACGAAAGGAAAGGCTTTGCGCAGGCACGCAAAACCGATAATGGCTGATGATAAAGTAGGTGCGGGCCGGTAAAATACTAACTGGCCCGCAAAGAGTGCTTAGATAGCCTCTTCGTCCTCTTCACCGGTGCGAATACGCACAACACGAGCCACGTCAAAGACGAAGATTTTGCCGTCGCCGATTTTACCGGTTTGCGCGGTGGTCATGATGGTTTCTACGCAGGTATCCACGATATCGTCAGCCACAACGATTTCGATTTTAACTTTAGGCAGAAAATCCACCATGTACTCTGCACCACGGTACAGTTCGGTGTGGCCCTTCTGACGACCAAAGCCTTTAACTTCAGTCACCGTCATCCCGGTAATACCCACTTCAGCCAACGCTTCACGTACATCATCGAGCTTGAAAGGTTTAATAATTGCGTCAATTTTTTTCATGGCAGGCCCTTTTATCATTCGTATGTCGGTGCTTTTTATTGGCAGCGGCAAGATTAATTCTTTGCTTTTGGGTGCCAACGGCACCGGCAGGCGCATAAAGTATCATATCCCCGTCATGCTTAAAACGCAGCGAAATAACGGCAATCAATTTTTAAGACTCTTTAAAGTCGTTGGCTTCGAGTTCATGTCTTGAAAGCAGCTTATAGAACTCGGTTCGGTTGCGCCCGGCTATTCTCGCCGCCTGTGTCACATTGCCGCGTGTAATTTGTAAAAGCTTACGTAAATAGTGCAGCTCGAAGGTATTACGAGCTTCGACGAAGGTCGGCAGCGCCGTGTTTTCGCCTTCAAGCGCCTGTTCAACCAGAGCCTCGCTGATAACCGGTGCTGAGGTCAACGCCACGCACTGTTCTATTACGTTAACCAACTGGCGCACGTTGCCCGGCCAGCTCGCGGCCATCAGCCGCTTCATAGCATCGGTTGAAAAACTCCTGACAAACGGCTTATGCCGCTGCGCCGCGGCGCGCAGCAGATGATTGGCCAAAAGCGGAATATCTTCTGCACGTTCGTTAAGCGCCGGTAGCTTGAGGTTAACCACGTTCAGTCGGTAGAACAGATCCTCACGAAACTCGCCCTTCTCCATCGCTTTCGGCAAATCGCGGTGGGTGGCGGAAATAATGCGCACATTCACGTCGAGGTCGTGGTTACTGCCCAACGGCCGCACTTTGCGCTCCTGCAATACGCGCAGCAGCTTAACCTGCAAGGAGAGCGGCATGTCGCCTATTTCATCAAGAAACAGCGTGCCACCATCGGCTGCCTGAAACAGGCCTTCGCGACTGCTCACTGCGCCGGTAAACGCCCCTTTAGCGTGGCCAAACAGCTCGGACTCCAGCAGTTGCTCGGGTAATGCACCGCAGTTAATGGCAATAAAAGCCTTTTTACCTCGCGGGCTGGTGCGGTGAATTGCCTGCGCCAGCACCTCTTTACCCGTGCCACTTTGGCCATTAATCAGCAGGCTAACGTCGGACTGTGCCACCATTTTGGCCTGCTCTAACAGACGCAGCATAACGGGGCTGCGCGTGACAATCTGTTCGCGCCAGCTTTCATCACCGGCCGGGGCAGACTGCGCCAACGCTTCATCAATCGCTTTATACAGGGCATCGCGGTCAACCGGCTTGGTCAAAAAGCCGAACACGCCCTGCTGAGTGGCGGCCACGGCGTCGGGAATAGAACCGTGAGCGGTCAAAATAATCACCGGCATGCCGGGCTGATGCTTCTGGATCTCGGCGAACAGCGCCATGCCGTCCATTTCGTCCATTCGCAGATCGCTGAGCACCAAATCGACGCGCTCGCGGCGCAGCAGCTTTAATGCCTCTTCACCGCTGCCCGCCGTACTTACCTGAAAACCTTCGCTTGAAAGGCGCATCCCAAGCAATTTCAACAGGCTGGGATCGTCATCTACCAGCAGTAAGCTGGCATTTCTCCGTGCGGTCATTTGTCTCCCGTCGATTTTAACTGTAGGCCTTTGGGCGGAACGTAGGTGTCTTTAGCCTGAACGTTGGAGCCGGTGCTGCTTCGGCCGGTTGCCGCGGGCGTGGCGTCGCCGTCGGGTATTTCACCCTGCAGCTGCTTGCGCGAAGAGAGCTGTCGCTCGATATCGGTCAAATTCTCGAGCTTGCGGCGCGTGTCCGCTAGGCTATCCTGCAACTCTTTTTGCTGCAGGGACATCTCGCCTATTTTAGTTTCATTAGCAGTCTGCTGGCGCGAATTACGCGCTTTTTCATCTTCAAAAGCGATTTGCAGCGACTGACGCTCTCGCCACAGCTGCACCAACGGACGAATATTACCCGGCATCTGCCCGCGATAGTCACTCACATTGTTAAGCAACGTTCTGCGTTGCGACAAATCAGGGTCCGCGCCGGCGGCTAAAATACTTTGTTTAAAGATATTAGCCCATCCTGACGCAGGAATGAGCGCGGCCTGATAACTCGCCTGCGTGTTGCTCATACGATCAGAGCAGTCCATCGCCCGCAGCCAGTACAGTGAGTTGGTCAACGTGGCGCTGTCGTCGAGCGACCAAAGGGTTTCACAGGGCGCAATGCGGAAGTCGATCACTTTACTGCCGGGAATAACGTCTTCGACCGGCTGATAGAGTCCCTCGCCTTTGTCACGCGTGCAGCCGGTAAGCAGGATCGGTGTCAGCACGATCGGCGCGATAATCCTGGGCATGAAAAAGCCAAAACGGCTCAAAAAAGAGAAAAATCTTGTCTGCATGGTTTGATTATACTCAGCTAAATTTTTCCGCTGCCTGAAGGCAATTCGATGCGGAAACAGACATCGGCGTAGTCGACATCGACCAGTTTTAGTTCACCCTGCATACGCTTGATGCAATCGTTGGCAATACTCAGCCCCAATCCGCTGCCCTTAACGGCGCCTTTACGCAGTTGGCTCCCCTGAAAAAAAGGTTCAAAAATCAGCGCACGCTCTGCCGTAGGGATTGGCGTCCCGGAATTAGCAACATCGATCATTGTGCGTGTGCCATCCTGCCAGCTATTAAGCCAAATGTTACCGGATTCAGCCCCGTAGTGCACCGCATTGGAGTACAGATTATCCAGCACCCGCACTAATAGAACAGATTCAGCCCAGCAATGTTGCGCCTCAGTGTTTATCTCAGTATGGATCATCTTGGCTCGCGCCGTCAGACTATGTGCCGCAGCAATGTTATTGAGAATGTCAGACAGATTGACCTGCTCTTTGTCTGCGGCCACGTCGGCCAGTCGACGGTTGTAGTCGAGCAGCTGCTCAATCAAGGTTTGCAGGTGTCGGCTGCTGGTATTAAGGATGGTGACCACTTCTCGCTGATCGTCAGTCAAGGGGCCGGCCACCTCATCACGCAGCAGCTCGGTGCCTTCACGCATGCTGGCCAAGGGGGTTTTCAGCTCGTGGGAAATATGGCGTAAAAACTCATGCCGCTGGGACTCAAACCAGGCAAGCCTGTCACTCAGCCAGTTGATCCGTTTTGCTAAAGCGCGAATCTCTCGCGGCCCGCGAAATTTAGAGGCGCTGCCTGGTGCTCGCCCTTCCCCCAGTAGGTTAATCATGCGCTCAACGCCTTTTACCGGCCCGATAATCATGCGGGTAAACAGCACAACCAGCATGCCGCTGAGCAAGAACAGAACAAGTGCCTGCCAGCCAAAGAACTTGCCGCGATCGGCAATGGCATGCTGCAACTGCTGTCCGCGTGAATAAATCACTTCACGGGTGGCCTGCACCATCTCGGCGTTAGAGCGAGAAAACTCCTCAAGCTGGCGCGAGGCTTCAGGCTCGGGGCTATTATTTTGACATTTGAATGATGAGAGCTGGGTCAGCAGGTCGCGCAGATTTTGATAATAGCGAACGTCGGGAAGAATTGAGGCGTGTGCGTCGAGCATTTGCGAATATTGACGTCGCTGGCTCTGATAAAGCGTAGAAAGCGTGTCGTCATCAAGCACGCAGTATTGCCGATAGCTGCGCTCCATTTCCAGCGCAATGCTGGTCATCGATTCGCTTCGTCTAGCATCGACAATGGTGGTGCGATTAATTTCGGCCGCTTGTCTGCTGAGATGATTAAGACTTTCGTAGGCCTGATACGCCAAAATCAACAGTGGCAGCAGAACCAATAGAAAGGCCATTAAAACCAATTGCCTAAGCGAACCTGGGAATAAACGCCACTTTTTCAATGAAATCATCTCGCTCTCAATACATTCGCTGATGCTAACCGAGCCGGATGAATAAAGAAACAACGTAGCGTTGTGTGAAGCAGAGGTGTTTTTTGGAGTTATCATGCAAACTTGGGGGATTGCCCTGCAAACATGCCGAAGGCCGGTCTACAGGGCAGAAGAGGTGGTGCCTCACTCAACGTGTCGTTCGATGTTTGATAAGATTGCCGAAGCAACGATATCGGAGTAGTGAACGATAGGCACCTTTTCTACGGCGTCATTCTAGTGGTTATGAGCGTGAATTGCGGTGAAACCGCAAAAGCATTTATAACTGAGTGAATGAGCAACCAAGAATATTATAGCAGGAATCATGCCAACAATTAAAGCTAAATTCTAACTTACTGTTATTCATTGGATAAAAAATTAAATTAAATTTAAAAGTCCATTTTGAGCGGATTATTTATGCTTAAAAATCCGGCATTTAGTCTCTAAAAAGCGACAAATAAACAGCAGAAAACATGAATACATATAAATCAGTGAGTTAAGCGTCTCCTTTTGGAGACACTCAATGCCTTCGCTGTCGCCAATCCCAGACAGTATTAGTGTTCGTCGTAGCCTTGCGTTCCAGGTTTAAGTTCCGTTAACTGGCAGGCTGGGCTGCTCTTGTTCTTTTCATCCACACAGTCTGTAGCATCATCTTTCACAAAGATGTGGTCAAGTATCGCGCGCATCGTCGGGCCTGCAACCACCCCATCGCCGCCGCCGTTTTCCAGAATCAGCGCCACGGCAACGGTTGGATGATCAAACGGCGCAAAGGCGGTGTAGAAAATATGGTCACGCAGGCGGACTGGCGTCATTTTGGCATTATAGTTCTGGTTTTCACGCAGGCTAAACACCTGTGAAGTTCCCGATTTTGCCGCAATTTTGTAAGGTGCGGTATGGAAAAGCTTATAACCGGTGCCGTTTGGCGCATTGGCCATGCCGAACATAGCATTTTTAACAATGGTCCAGTACGGTGATTTCGGGTCAGCAATCTGCGACGTTGGCGGCATTTTGTACGGCGTAATCACTTTGCCAAGCTGCATTGACTCCATCAGGTGCGGGGTCAAAATCTTGCCGTTATTGATAAGAATAGTCAGCGCCTTGACCATCTGAATCGGCGTTGCAATCCAGTAGCCTTGGCCTATCCCTACCGAAACTGTGTCGCCCTGATACCACTCTTTCTTATGAACCTTCATTTTCCATTCGCGGCTTGGCAGGTTGCCGGAATACTGTTCGTCAAGGTCGATACCCGATGATTTACCGTAGCCAAATTTGCTCAGCCATTCATGAATGCGGTCGATACCCATTTCATAGGCAACCTGATAGAAGAAGGTGTCCGCCGACTCCTCAATCGCCTTGGTGACGTTCAGGTAGCCGTGGCCGGTCTTCATCCAGTCACGATAGTGGCGATCGGTACCGGGTAGTGTCCAGGTCGGCGCGCCAAAGAAGGTGGTTTGCGGCGTAATAACCCCGGCAAACAGCGCTGAAATCGACATATAAGGTTTGATGGTGGATGCAGGCGGGTAAAGTCCCTGCGTCACGCGGTTGATCAACGGCAGGTCAGGGTTTTTCAGCAGTGCGCTGTAAGCCTTACCAGAGATGCCGTTAACAAACGGATTCGGGTCATAGCTTGGGCTGGAGACCATCGCACGTACCGCACCGTCGCGCGGGTCAACCACCACCACGGCGGCACGCTGGCCTTTAAGCAGTTGCTCAATGTACTGCTGTAGCCCAAGGTCCAGCGTCAGCTTAATGTTTTGACCAGCCTGCGGCGGCGTCTCGGTTAAAAGACGCACCACGTGGCCGTGGTTATCCACCTCAACTTCCTGATAACCGGTTTGCCCGTGCAGCTCTTTTTCGTAGTACTTTTCGATACCCTGCTTACCGATATCGTGGTCGGCGGCATAGTTTTCTGCCAGACCGTCAGCCGAGAGCTGCTTGTCATCGCGATCGTTTATCTTCGACACATAGCCTACTACGTGCGCCAGTTCTGCACCGTAAGGGTAGCGACGCTGCTGATAGCTGCTGATAGACACGCCGGGAAATTCAAACTGGTTAACGGAAAAGCGCGCGACTTCTTCATCAGTCAGCGCAAGCTTCAGTGGAATTTCTGCGAATTTACGGCCGTGATACATCGAGTCTTTAAAATTGTCGAGATCGTCTTGCGTGAGATCGACAATCGGCGTCAGCGCCTTCAGAGTGGCCTGTAGATCCGGCACTTTTCCTGGGATCACCTGAATCTGATAAAGCGTAATGTTATCAGCCAGGATCACGCCGTTACGGTCCATAATCAGCCCACGGCTTGGGGCGATCGGCAACATTTTGATGTCGTTCTGATTCGAACGCGTCTGATAGAAGGAGTGCATCCCTACCTGAAGGTGGTAAAGATTGAAGATGAGTACCCCAAACAGCAGCACGACAATAACAAAAGCGATAACGGCACGGCGTATGAACAGCAGTGACTCAGCCGTATGGTCGCGGATTTCATCGTTAAGTAGGGCCATTACCGGGGGATTACCTTTCTTGTCAAACGTCGGTCAAATGCGAAAAATGCGGGGTGTTCGGAAAGGGCGAAAGGATAACGCTTATCAGCCAGCACGACCATAAGAACTGTGCTAATCAAGCAAGAGTAATGTTTCTATTTATGAATAGTTAAGCAGGATTGAAAGTTATGAATGCTTCAGGAAAGTGGCTGGGGCGGGATAACAGCCTCAATCCATGAATTATGGGGTTGAGGCGCGCAGAGCTTACTTGTCTTCTATTTTGATACAGTCACCGTAGATAAAACCTTCGGTTTCATTGGCGATGACAAAACTGTTTTGCACGTGAATATACATCAGATGGTTAGCGGTTCCCGCCTTCATCGGCTGATTATTCTGGCCGATAATATCGGTCAGTTCAGGGCTGGTAATGGTTCTGCTGTTATCAGGGTAGGCGGTAAAAGTATTACCGGCGTCCGCTACCCGCGCGTCTTTATTCAAGACTTCAGCCGAGTCATCACCGTCGGGGCGCTGAATGCTGTGGGTCAAAACACATTTATAGTTTGTCACTGCAAACGCTGAACAAGATGTAAAAGTCAGTAATACCGCAATGAAAGCGACGAGCCTGGCCATTGAAAAATCCCAACTAAGAAAAGTGAGCCACATCCTATCACTTGGCAATATTATAGAAAGTAGTCGGCAAAGAAATAGTCATAATTTATTCAATGCTTAGCGTGATAATAAAAGCCCGCACTTTTTTCGTGCGGGCGACAATAAAATATCGCTATCCAGAAGGATGACAAATAATCCTTTTACGACTCGCGCAGGCCGCGTTTTCAGGGTCGTTGCGCAGGCAGGGAAATATGGCCAATCTGATAGTTTTGCCTCGACGCGTCACTTTTTTGCCGCAAGGTTTGCCATAGGCTGATGCGGATAAGCTGCCAGTTTTGGGTATCCCATGCCACCACCTGCGCCAGTGCGCCGTCTAACGCCGGCGAATCGCTCAGGGACGTGAGTGAGCTATAGCGTTCAATAGGCTCAAATTGACGAGTGGCAAACTTTGCCTGGTCGATATTGTCTGCGAGCGAAGCGGCAAGCACCGGATAAACTTTCACCTGAGGCCAGCCAAACGCCCGGGTTAATGCCTCAAACCCGGCACCAAGCAAAAATTGGTGCATGCTGTCGGCGTCTTGCCAAAGATAGAAAGGCGCATAGACATTTTCCTTACTGCCGATAAGCGGGCAGTTCTGGCGTGCATAAAGGTACGTTTTGAACAACAAGCCCGGAAATCCGTCCAACCGATGGCCGTTTTCTGCAATGCGTCGCTCAATAATCGCCATATCGTAGTCGGCGGGCAGCGTAAAACTGTATTGCATCGCAAGCATGTTTAGCCTCCTAGCTCTTGGGGATATTGGAGAGTTGGAACATTTCACCACTGCCGAACGACCAGTCTTCAGGCTCGGTAAAGCTCACAACCACCATCACATCCTGCGCTTTGATGCCGATAGAGGCCTGTAACAGCTCGACTAATTCTGAATATAACGCCTGCTTTTGTTCGGTGCTGCGTGGCTTTCCAGCGGTAATTTGAAACAGTAAATAGTCTTCGCTGCGCCCCGCTTCTGCTCCACACAGGTAATGTCGGTCAATGACTCGCTGCTCAGGGTCATAACAGTCAAAAAACTGAAAACAGTCGCCAGTTGGCACGTTAAAACGGCTTTCCAGCGCCTGCTGAAGCGCGCTGGAAATGGCGCTTTGCCAATAATTGAGCCGCTGCCGAGGCAGTGAAATTCGAGTTATAGGCATAATTTCCTCCTGTTAATCGGCCGCTAAATTAGCGAAAACGGTTAATGCCGAGGCGGCAGTTGGCCAGCCTGAGTAAAAAGCCAGATGGGTGATGAGCTCAACAATTTCATCGTGGGTTACGCCATTTTTTTTAGCCAACTGTAGGTGATAAGGCAGTTGCTCGGTTCGCGAGAGCGCTACCAGCGCACTCACGGTAATCAGGCTGCGATCGCGAGCCGACAGCTCGCTGCGTTGCCAGACATCACCAAACAATACGTCTTCACTCAGCTGTGCCAGCTTAGGGGCAATCTGTAACAAGGTTTCGCGATTGATGGTTAACGGCGTAGTACGGCTCATGGGAAATTCCTCTTCATAGATGTAATAAAGAAGATAAACGCCTATGATGGTTTATAAAATCAGAAATATCAGCACCATTAATCCCTAAAAGCAGGATGATTGAAATGGCAAAAAGACCGCTAACTTTTGATGCCGAGGCTTTAAGAAGCTTCGTCACCGGTATTGAGCTGGGCAGTTTTGTGCTTGCCGCCGAACGGCTTGGGCGCTCAACGTCGGCTATCAGCGCTCAGCTTAAGAAACTGGAACAGCAGGCAGGCGCGGCGCTGGTGCAAAAGTCTGGACGGCATTTGGCGCTGACAGAACGCGGAGAGATTCTGCTGGGATATGCCCGCAGGCTGTTAAGTTTGAATGATGAAGCATGCGCGGCGATGACGGCCAGTGCAGTGGGGGGGGAAGTGCGCCTTGGGTTGCAGGAGGATTTTGGTGAAGTTCTGCTCCCGGCCATTCTCGGCAAGTTCGCTCGCGCTCATCCCAATGTACAGATTTCAGCCAGCGTCAGCAGAAATCTGCCGCTGCTCACCGGCATTAAACAAAATGAATTGGATCTCGCACTTAGCTGGCAGGGAGACGACAGCACGCCTTTTAGTCAACCCTTAGGCCGATTGCCGCTGCGCTGGATTGGGGATGCGCAATTCGACGTGAATGCCCTGTTGGACAGTAATACACCGCTGCCGCTGCTGGTGTTTGACGCGCCCTGTATTATGCGAAATGCAGCCACTGCCGCACTAGACAGAGCCGGCATCCCGTGGCGAATAGCCTTCACCAGCCGCAGTCTGGGCGGTATTTGGGCTGCCGCAACGGCCGGATTAGGCATTACGTTGCGCACCGAAATGGGTATGCCGAACTCCCTGCGCCATCTTGAAGCCTCGTCACTGCCTGAGATGGGTGATATTGGCATTGTGCTTCACCAGTCCAACTGCCAGCTAACACCGGCAACGGAATACCTGCAGCAGACCATCCGTGAACTTTTCCCACTCCAGTTTTCGAGATAACGCGTGGCCGAACTCTCCCCCAACGTGAACTGAACGCACAAAATGAGGGAGGGGATCAACCTTAGGCTCCTCATCGGGAACAGTCATTACCTTATCGTCGTACCCGCACTGAGGGTGCCGTGCGCCTGAACGTTGGTATCACCTGAATCACCTTGCAACGTGCAACCATTAAGAATCATAAAAACCAATGCAATCATCGATATTTTGCTAAAAGTACGCATCGTGTGGCCCGCTAAGATTGTCCAAAAGTTATGTTGTGACTTTTGGACCGATGGCCTTAGCGGAAGTTTCACCTTTTACACTTCTCGATCATTGCTCACTAAATGTTAACGTTAGACCCAGCCCATGCCCTACCTGCAGCACAATTTTTTGACCATCGTCTTCGACATGAATCTCGCCGCGCTGGAGGCTTTGACGTGCCGCCTCCAGGGAGTGAGTGGCGAAACCGAGTGCGATCATTTTGGCCTCCTGAGGCTCCTCCTCTGGCGAAACACCCCAGCCAGAAAGTGCCTTCTGCGGGCTGACAAATCGTACCTTTGCGCGTCCGGCGCGCAGGGTTATTTCCTCTGCATCAACGTTTTCAAGATATTCTGCTCCAAAAATCTCAACATAAACCTGCGCAGCCTGCTGGATATCCGGCGCCGAAATAACGAACTCGCTGATGTGCGACACGGCGTTTGGGTGTGACTGCCACTCTGCGCGCCAAACCAGTTCCGGCGTGAGATGCTGGCAAAAAAAGCTTCTGCCGTGTGCAATGCGCGAAGCGGCCACCGACACGGTTTGGAATCGTGCGTTCGGTTCAGTTCCGTCGTTCAATTTTACTGGTCGGAAAAAGGCCTTGGGTGGCGTGTCTGCCACCCGTTGCCGAGTAAGATGCTGATAAATCTCGTCGGCATCCTGCGTCTTCCACACCAGCCCGTTCAAGCCAAGCGGTGCCTGCCACAAGTCTTTGCGCTGCAAATTTGCGCGGTCTTCATAACCCAACAGTTCCAGATAATTATCATTAAAAATTGCCAGATGATTGCTTGAGCCTAGGGAGTGATGCCCCCGTGAAGTCAGGCTGAAACCCAGTCGACGAAACAGCAACTGTGACTGATCGAGGCCGTCGGCAACGTTGATAACCACGTGGTCAAGATGAGGAGTAAGGGAAGACATATAACACTCTCTTCTATCATATTAGTAAGCGATAGAAAGCAGGATAAAGAGAAGCGGGGTTTTCAAGAACGAAGTTTTCCGCAAAACCAATCCCTCTTTTGAGATAAACACCTCCATTTATCTCATCACAAAAAACGCCTAAAAGTGATGACGATTTGCTTTTATAGCCGTTCAAGATGTTGATGCGCGATGCAACGCTGAATATAACTGACTAAATTGTGATTTAGATCAAATAAACCCAGGCACCACGCGGGCTGCAAAGGGGGCTTTCGACGCGTTTTGGAGGCGTTTTAATCCGTTTTTAGGCCATTCATACCACGATTAATGCACTTCATTCCACTAACCGGGCATTTCATGCCTGAATCGGTTCAGTCTCCTGATTAAGACTTATCATAGCGTCAATCTAATTGAATCAGTCTCGCTCGGGAGAACCCACTATGCGTGATAAATCAGGCTTCACAAATGCAAGTGCAGCACACATTGCTGCAACGCCCAATCTCAATCGCACCCGCTGGATGACATTGATAGGCACCATCATCACTATGTTTGCTTTGGGATCGGTTTATACCTGGAGCCTGTTTAACGGTCAGCTTTCGGCCAAACTCGACGAGCCTATCAGCCGCGTTGCGTTCTCGTTTGGTCTGCTGAGCTTGGGACTGGCCGTGGCCTCTTCCGTCGCAGGTAAACTGCAAGAACGTTTTGGCGTGCGCAATGTAACCCTCGGTGCCGGCGTCTTAATGGCCGTAGGCTTTTTCCTGACTGCCCACTCCAACAACCTGATAATGCTCTACCTCAGCGCTGGCGTGTTGGTTGGTTTGGCGGACGGTGCCGGGTATCTGATGTCACTGTCGAACTGTGTAAAATGGTTCCCTGAGCGCAAAGGCGTGGTTTCAGCCTGCGCTATCGGCGCCTACGGATTGGGCAGCCTTGGCTTCAAGTTTATTTGCGGTTACCTGCTGAGCATCGGCACGTTGGAAAATACCTTCATCATTTGGGGATTGCTGGCCATGACGATGATCATCATCGGCGGCCTGATGATGACAGATGCGCCGAAGCAGGAAGTTAAAATTGTGAATAATCACATCGAACAACCGCGTGATTTCAGTCTGGCCCAAGCGATTCGCTTGCCGCAATATTGGATGCTGGCGCTGATGTTCCTGACCGCCTGCATGAGTGGCCTCTACGTCATCGGTGTAGCAAAAGACATTGGCCAAGGCCTGGTTCATCTGAATGCGGTGACTGCTGCCAACGCCGTTACTGTCATAGCCATCGCCAACCTCAGCGGCAGACTGGTGCTGGGCGTGCTTTCCGATAAAATAGCCCGTATTCGCGTTATCTCGATTGCGCAGGTTATTTCTCTGGTGGGTATGAGTATTCTGCTCTTCACCCATATGAATGAAGCCACCTTCTTTGCCTCCGTTGCCTGCGTTGCCTTCAGCTTTGGCGGTACGATCACCGTTTATCCGTCACTGGTCAGCGATTTCTTCGGCCTTAACAACCTGACCAAAAACTATGGGCTGCTGTATCTGGGCTTCGGTATTGGCAGCGTGCTAGGCTCACTGATAGCTTCGCTGTTTGGGGGATTTGTCGTGACCTTCAGCTTCATTACCGTGCTATTAATTATCTCACTTGCGATTTCTGCCACGATTCGCCTACCGAATAAAGAGATTCAAGAGCAGAATACGCTCCAACATGTGTAGACCGATGTTCTGACCCTTTCATGAACGGTAAACGGGAGCGCTGGCTCCCGTTTTCTATCGTCAGCCTTAAGCCTCTGCACACTTAAAACCCTAATAAAAGCTTCACCTCCGCATCCGTGATGAGAGGTTCGACAGCTATTTACCTGAAGATTTTCGGACACATTTAACATGATCAGCAGTAAAAGTATTCTAGCCGCCCTGTTACTTTCCAGCGCGGCGTTGGGCGTTCAGGCGGCAGAAATCCCTCTGAGCAGCGTGGCGCAACCTTGTGTGGAACACGCTTCGTTTAACGTCCACGCAGGCAATCACGATATGATTAACATACCAGAACAACCCGCTAATCAATCGAGCAACCACTGCCTGACGAGCTTGCAGAGTAGCAACAGTAATAAATTATTTGGCAATAACGAACTGCTTAAATAATAAACTCACTCTCGTTATCAATCTGAATCAGCCGATATTTTGAGCGGTTGATTCAGCGTACTTACCGATTAATTCCGCCTTTCTGTCTACCTATTCTGACCCGCCTATACTTTTTTTACGATAACTTTCCCCATGCAATTCCGCGTCTTAATTTAAGAAAAATAAGGTTTATGCTATTCTAATCTGAATATTTTCAGCACCCTGCATGGCAAAAGAAATGGCGTCTTCGTTAATAAATCCTTATATCACCACTTCTGTAGTTTATTTATCGTACAAGTACGAAAAACTCCATATATTAATCTTTAGGTGATCCAAATCACGGACATTCCTACTTCTCATGAGTACCATCACGCCATCCAAAATATGTCCCTTCCCAGGCGACATTTTTTAATATTGTGACCTAGTCTCTCTCTATTTGAGATGACTTAAATTTGTTCACCAGAGGTTTTATGAGTAATTCTCAAGTTGATATTCTTGCAACAGAAAGCGCTGAAAAAACGGGTGCATGGCGTAAAACTGATACCATGTGGATGCTGGGCCTGTATGGCACGGCCATTGGCGCCGGGGTATTATTCCTGCCGATAAACGCAGGCATTGGCGGTCTTATCCCACTGATCATCATGGTTATTCTTGCCTTCCCCATGACCTTCTTTGCTCACCGAGGTTTAACCCGCTTTGTTCTTTCTGGCAAGAATGCCGGTCAGGATATTACTGAAGTCGTTGAAGAACATTTTGGGATTTCGGCAGGCAAGCTCATCACGCTACTCTATTTCTTTGCTATTTATCCTATCTTATTGGTTTATAGCGTGGCGATTACCAATACTGTCGAAAGTTTCATCACTCACCAAATGCACATGAATGCCCCGCCAAGGGCCCTATTAGCACTGATATTAATTCTGGGCCTGATGACATTGGTTCACTTTGGTGAACACCTAATTGTTAAGGCAATGAGTATTCTTGTTTATCCATTTGTTATTGTTTTAATGGCGTTGTCGCTTTACCTTATTCCGCATTGGAATGCTTCTATTTTCGACCATGCCTCAGCAACAACTAACGGTGTGGGAAAAGGGATGTTAATGACGCTGTGGCTGGTTATTCCAGTGATGGTTTTCTCCTTTAACCACTCGCCGATTATTTCCTCATTTGCCGTTGCAAAACGTCAGGAATATGGTGATGAAGCCGAGAAGAAATGTTCTAAGATCCTGACCTTTAGTACATTGATGATGGTAGTGACCGTCATGTTCTTCGTGTTCAGCTGCGTATTCAGCCTTTCTCCCGCGGACCTGATGGAAGCCAAACAGCAAAACATCTCGATTCTTTCCTACCTTGCCAACCATTTCCAAACGCCGATTATCGCCTACATCGCTCCGGTTATTGCCTTTATTGCCATTACAAAATCATTCCTCGGCCACTATCTTGGCGCGCGTGAAGGGTTTAATGGCCTAGTAACCAAATCGCTGCGCAGCCGCGGTAAAACTATCAGTCTGGTGAAAATGAATCGCGTAACGGCCGTGTTCATGCTGCTGACGACGTGGGCAATTGCCACCTGGAATCCAAGCATTTTGGGCATGATTGAAACGCTGGGTGGCCCAATTATTGCCATGCTGCTGTTCCTGATGCCGATGTACGCTATTCGTAAAGTGCCCGCAATGAGAAAGTATGGCGGTCATATCAGCAATGTTTTTGTGGTGCTGGTCGGTTTGGTTGCTATGTCTGCGATTGTTTATAGCCTGGTAGGTTAATTCATGATCCGTTTATAAACAGTTCGGCCAAGGGGCCAATGATGATCAGCGTATTCGACATTTTTAAGATTGGTATCGGGCCTTCAAGCTCGCATACCGTAGGTCCGATGAAAGCAGGGAAGGCGTTTATCGATGAGCTGGCTTCGAGCGGTTTGCTCGAGTCAACAACGCGTCTCCAGGTTGACGTCTATGGCTCCTTGTCACTGACCGGTAAAGGACATCACACCGATATCGCCATTATTATGGGTTTGGCCGGCAATAAGCCTGACACCGTAGATATTGACGCCATCAAGCCTTTTATCGCTCAGGTACAACAGAGCGGTCGCCTACCTCTCGCCAGCGTGGGTAAAGAGGTAGACTTTCCGTTGCCGGACGGCCTGCGCTTTCATGACAGCAATTTACCCCGTCATGAAAACGGCATGACCATTTGCGCCTTTAACCACGATGCGCTGCTGCTCACGCAGACTTACTATTCCATTGGCGGTGGATTTGTGGTTACCGATGCCGAGTTTGGCGTTACGCAATCCAATGCGCCGTGTGTGCCCTATCCGTTCAATTCCGCCGCCGATTTGCAGAGCCACTGCGATGAGTCAGGGCTGTCACTTTCGAGCGTGATGATGAAAAATGAGCTGGCGTTGAATGATAAAGCGACCATTGATGCTCATTTTGCGGCTATTTGGCAGGTGATGAGTGAAGGTATCGAGCGCGGGATCCACACCGAGGGCCTGCTTCCGGGTCCAATGAAGGTCAGAAGACGTGCGGCCGCGCTGCGAAACATTTTAGTGACGCAGGGCAAAAACAGCATCGATCCGATGGGCGTCGTTGACTGGATAAACATGTACGCGATGGCAGTAAACGAAGAAAATGCGGCCGGGGGTCGCGTAGTCACAGCCCCGACCAACGGCGCATGCGGCATTATTCCTGCCGTATTAATGTATTACGATCAGTTTATTCGACCGCTGAGTACCGATGCTAGCGCACGCTTCTTCCTTGCCGCCGGAGCCGTTGGCGCATTGTTCAAGATGAATGCCTCAATTTCTGGCGCCGAGGTAGGCTGCCAAGGAGAAGTTGGCGTTGCGTGTTCAATGGCGGCGGCGGGTCTGACTGAACTGCTGGGCGGTAATACTGTTCAGGTGTTTATCGCGGCGGAAATTGCCATGGAGCATCATCTGGGACTGACCTGTGACCCGGTTGCGGGTCAGGTTCAGGTTCCCTGCATCGAGCGCAACGCCATTTCTTCAGTAAAGGCGGTCAATGCCTCACGAATGGCGCTGCGACGCACCTGCAAACCGCAGGTTTGTCTCGATCAGGTCATTGAAACAATGTATGAGACTGGCAAAGATATGAATGCTAAATACCGCGAAACGTCCTTAGGCGGACTGGCATTGAAAATCCTTCCCTGCCACTGATTTGCATCGCTAAACAGTATAAAGGCTTACCTTGAAAAGTAAGCCTTTATACTTTCCGTCGTATCAATGCAACGCTTTACATATCGATTCTTAACCTTACTGGACGATGACAAAACCATACATTGGGTTTGGTATCTTAAATCCATCGAGAGAAAGTGATGTCCCTGTGTAAATCTGTAGAAACCCTGTTGTGTAGAAACCCTGTAGTACCCCTGTTATTTTGCCCGCTCCCAAGCGGGCTTTTTTTTGCCTATTTTTTAAGGCTTTCGTCATCCTACTTAAGTTTGCCGAACGATAAACGGCATAAAGCCCTGCTGTTTAAGCAGGGCTTTATGTTTCATCCCCTTTCCCGGCGCTTATCTCCGGCACTCGTTTAAAACGGCGTTAGCTCTGCAAGGGGATATTTCTGATAATACGCCTTTGACCAAATAAGATTTAACAATTCCTGCTCTGCTTTTCGTCACCCTTGATGCGTGACTGGCGCGATTTTTCTCCACGCAAACAGTAGCCCCTCTCCGCTAGCTGTTGAGTAATTTTCTCACCGAAATACCGGCTGCCAGCACCGGATTAATAATCGGCAGAGTAGTGTGAGGCGCAACCAGCGCAGCAACGTCCGTAGTCGCCATGCCTGTACAGGCAAGTGCAATGACCTTTGCCCCCTCTTTTTCACAGGCTAAAACGGCTTCAATAATCGCTGCTTTTCCCGCTTCAGTATGAAGTTCATGGGTACAGTTCACCCCATTTGGCTGTCGGTAGGTGCGGAGTTTGTCGTGCAGCATTTCATAAATTATTTCGGGCGCGCACGGTTCAATACCGACAACGCCAACGCTGTGGCTGAAGGTGAGCGCTTGCTCACAGCAAGACATGATGCGCGTAAACGCATGACTCAACGCGCTGTATGAATCATAACCTAAAGTCTGTTCGAGGGAAGGCATACGCAGATTTTCAGTGCGCATAGGTAGGCAGGGTGTCGCGGTACAAAAGTTATGTGAGAAACTCATCGGCGTTATATTCGTCGCCGATGAGCAGTGGGTAGATTTAACGCTTCAGGGATGCACCGTTACTTTGGATAATACCTTGATACCAATAGAAGCTTTTCTTGCGACGACGCTCCAGCGTGCCGTTGCCCTCGTCATCGCGGTCAACGTAAATAAAACCGTAGCGCTTGGAGAACTCGGCTTTTGAGGCACTGACCAAGTCGATCGGTCCCCAACTGGTGTAACCCAATACTTCAACACCGTCGGCAATGGCTTCGCCAATCTGTACCAAATGATCATTGAGATAGGCAATGCGGTAATCATCATTGATTGCGCCGTCAGCGTCAGGCTTATCGTAAGCACCCAACCCATTCTCAACGATAAATAACGGTTTCTGATAACGGTCGTAAAGTTCATTCATTAGGATGCGAATACCCTGCGGATCAATCTGCCATCCCCAGTCGGAGCTGGGCAGGTGTGGGTTAGGCACCATAGAAAGAATATTGCCTCGCGCTTTCTGATTCAACTCTTCATCGGTGGTTACGCAGCCAGTCATGTAATAACTGAAAGAGATAAAGTCGACTGTTGATTTCAGCGCTGACCTGTCTTCGGCGGTGATAGTAATATCTATGCCGCGATCGGCAAAAAAGCGTTTCATATAAGCCGGATAACTCCCGCGTACTTGAACGTCACCGAAGAACAACCATTCGCGATTTTGCTGGAGAGTTTCCATCACGTCTTCTGGTTTACTGCTCAACGGATAGAGCAGTCCGCCCAATAACATATTGCCGATTTTTGCATCAGGAATAATCTCGTGACAGGCTTTCACCGCTTTTGCACTGGCTACCAGTTGATGGTGAATGGCCTGATATACGGCTTGCGGGCTGCTGTCTTCTGGCAAACCCACGCCGGTCAGTGGCGCGTGCAGCGACATGTTAATTTCATTAAACGTCAGCCAATGCTTCACTTTATGCTGATAGCGCTGGAATACGGTGCGCGCATAGCGCTCGAAAAATTCTATGGTTTGACGACTTCCCCAACCGCCGTGATTAATCACCAGGCCATACGGCATTTCATAGTGCGACAGCGTAACCAGTGGCGTGATGTTATATTTTGCCATTTCGTCAAACAACCGGTCATAGAACGCCAGACCGGCCTCGTTCGGCTCAAGCTCGTCGCCCTGCGGGAAGATGCGCGTCCAGGCAATTGAGGTACGCAGGCAGCTAAAACCCAGCTCGGCAAACAGCTTAATATCTTGCGGATAGCGATGGTAAAAATCGATCGCGACATCTTTAATCCCGCTATCGCCTGCCACGCGCTCAACTACGCCGCCAAAAATACCTTTTGGCTGCACGTCTGAGGTGGAAAGGCCTTTGCCATCGGTCAAATAAGCACCTTCAACCTGATTGGCAGCAACGGCACCGCCCCATAGGAAATTATTTGGAAACTGTTGGCTCATCGTCTTTCTCCTGTTTTAACGGACCAAGGTCAATAAAGGGGTATTTTCTTCAATATCGTTGACATCAGAGACAATAACGTCGCTAAAATCATCACTATTGGTGATCAAAATTGGCGTATCAAGGCTATATCCGGCCGCGCGAATGGCGTCAGCATCAAATTCCAGCAGCAGTTGGCCGCGAACGACTTCGTCGCCTTCAGCCACGTGCGGGGTGAAATATTTTCCATCGAGTTTGACAGTATCAATGCCGACGTGAATCAATACTTCGGCGCCGCCCGATGACTCCAGCCCGATGGCGTGAAACGTCTTGAACAATGAGGCCACTGTTCCGTCAACGGGTGACACTACGCGACCTTGGGATGGCGTAATAAATGCGCCTTTACCCAATAATCCTCCGGAAAAAATGGGATCGTCTATTTGTGTTAATGGCATCAACCTGCCCTGCATCGGACTGGTGATAGTCTCCCGCTCAACCTGCCCATGCGTTTGTGTTAACGATGCGTCCACCGCGCTATCGGCACAGGGAACCGTTTTGGGCGCATTAACTCGCGCAAAGAAATAGGTCAGCAGCGTTGAAAGCGTCAGAGAAACTAACAAGCCAATAATGGCGGCAGTTACCGTAAAATCGTAACCCGTAGGTGGAATAAGCTGTGTGAGGGTGAAAATGCTGGCGAAACCAAACGAATACACCGCACTGTGAAAATAGCCGACTACGCCTGCTCCCGCTGCGCCGCCGAGACAACCAAAAACAAAGGCGCGTCGGTTGGGCAAAGTAATCGCGTAGACAGCAGGTTCGGTAATTCCACAAATCCCAGCCGCTAATGCCGATCCTGCGCTACCTTTCAACTGTGCATTTTTAGTGCGTAAAAATATGCCTAAGGTGGCACCAACCTGTCCAAAAATTGCAGGAACCAGCAGCGGGATCAGTGTGTCGTGACCCGTTATACTGATGTTATTCATCATGATAGGCACCATGCCCCAGTGGACGCCAAAGATGACACAAACCTGCCACAGGCCCCCCATTAGCATACCGGCAATGGCTGAATTAAAGCCGTAAAGCAGTTCGTAACCCAAGGCGAGCATTTTACTCACCCACGTTGCGGCAGGGCCAATCAGCAGAAATGTCAGGGGTACGGCCACCACGATGCAAATCAGCGGGGTGATAAAATTGCGTACTGCACTTGGCAGCCGAAGATAAATTAGCCGCTCAAGCCACGCCGACAGCCAGCAGGCAAAAATAATCGGAATTACCGACGAACTGTAGTTAATCAAAATGACCGGCAACCCAAGAAAGTGATGCGGCTGCGCGCCGGGCATTTGCGATGCGGTAAAGGCAGCGAGCATCATGGGATGGACCAGCGCGCCGCCAATCGCCATACCAATGAACGGATTGCCCTTAAATTTTTTGCAGGCCGTGTAGCCAAGAAAAAGTGGCAAGAAGTAGAACATGGCATCGCTGGCAGCAAAAAGAATCTGGTAGGTACCGTTTTGCGCCGTCAGCCAACCCGCAACCATTGCTACCGAGAGCAAACCTTTAAGCATCCCTCCAGCGATAAGCAGGCTAATAAACGGGGTAAAGATTGCGGAAATAATGTCGATAAAGCGTGCAAAAAAACCTTCTTTTCCCTCTAATTCATTAGGCTGCTGCTCAGATGCGTCGCCATCAAGAAGAGGCGCAATCAGCTCATAAACCTGGCTTACCTCGTTGCCAACCACGACTTGATACTGGCCGCCGCTCTCAACCACCATGATAATGCCGGGCGTATTTTTTAATACCAGGGTTTGCGCTTTGCTGCTGTCACGCAGTTTAAAACGCAGGCGCGTGGCACAATGAACCAGGCTAACAACATTTTCTGCCCCACCGACCTTTGCCAATACTTCATTAGCTAATTCATTTAATTTCATACAGTTGCCCATTATTCCTGCCCAATGTCCGTGCGCTGGCGTAAGTCACCGATGGAATTCAGGCCAAAAAAAAACCTAAACCGATGCCCTGTTACTCGCCCAAAAGGCGATAACAAAAAATCGGTTTAGGTTTTGCCTGCTTTCCAGTAACAATCCTAAATTTCAGAAGCAGCATGCCCTTTGAGACGCGTTTACTCAAGGCGGCAAATCTTTAACGTTCTGGTTTTGTGAACAGGATCCCGAATTAATCGCCAGTGCTGTTGTTCTGATTCAGCGTTTCTTTACGCACACGCTCAACGTGGATAGCGAGAAACATTTTTTCCTCTTTACTCAACGCATAGTGATAATTTTTCTGAATATGATGTTCCACTTTCAACACACAAAGCCAAGCTTGTGGGTACAGGTTTTTAACCTCATCGTGCAGGGATTCATCGTCACTGTGAACCAAATTTTTGCTGAGCATGCGCTGGGCAAAAAATTTCAAATGTGTAATGAAACGGTGATAGCTCAGGGTATCTTCACGGTAATCAAGCCGAAGTTGATACTTCACGATGTGCATAATTTGCTGAATAATTTGCGTTATTTTCACCACCTCGGACATCTCACCGTTAAGCTGCCCCTTAACCAAATGCTGGGCAATATATCCGGCTTCGTCTTCAGGTAGCCTTACGCCAAGGCGATGCTCAATAATATCCAGCGCCTCAAGACTGATCGCGAACTCGCGGTGATAAACGCGTTTGATATCCCACAGCAACGCATTTGGCAACGTTATCCCCTGCTTAAATCGTTCGATAGCAAAATGGCAGTGATCGGTGAGAGCAATATATATATTATTGCCGAGTTTCTCACCAAGGCGAGTCTGCGCCAGATCGATGATTTTCTCTGTGGTAGTTAATACATCAAGAGGAATTTCAGCCAGCAGTTCGCTAAGCCTCGCATTCAAAGGATTCCCCCGCAGTGAGAAAACCTTTTCAGCCTTGTCGCAATCAATCAGTTCACCGATTTTTTTTTGAAATGCCAACCCCTTTCCCATCATGACTTGCTCATGGAGATGTTCGTCGACAGCGATCACTGCATTATTATTTAGAATTTTTATAATTTTCATTATCTTCCCTAGCGTTAAATCGCAAAACTCTCCCAGAAAACCACTGATGGGCGGTGATTATTATTCTTGTAAACCGTGGGAAAAAGCGAGCACTCGTTTCTTATTGCGTAAAATTGGGGTAGGGTTTGCGTGTTTTAAACAGGAGGCTGAAATGAGCGATGAAAATTTAATCCAAAGAATTGATCAACTGGAACGCGTTAACCGCGAACTTCTGGTTCAAGTATCGGCAATGCGCATTTTGTTCGGCAGCGTCGGCAATACCATGAATACAAAGTTTGAAAATAGCTTTACGTCGGGTGTGAAAACCTTCGTTGAGCGCGAGAAAGATGCGCTGAACGCGAGCGAAATCGAAGATGCATCGAAGAAATTCCGTACTGACGTGCTGAACTGCGTCTCTTCCCTGCTGCCGACCGTGCTGTAAGGTCCTTTCAAATCCCTGCAGCACGCTGACTGCAGGGAAATTACTGGTCTTACTTAGCCATACAGCGCTGCCGGCGCTCGTCAACCCGTTGAGCAAACCACGCGGTGGTCAGCTTGCGGGTAATTTTCGGGCTGTTAAGTTCTATACCCGGCAGCATCTCTCGCGCAACGGGTTTACCGGCCGTTTTATCAGCCAAAGCAAACACCAACTGCCAGGTCGGCGTTTTCTCGAAATCTATCGACTCCCCCTGCTTTAAATCGCGTGAAATATTCGAGTCGCTGAGATCGAGCTTTTTCCCCAACCTGCGAACCGCCATTTCTGTCTTGCCGGGCTTGTCGCTGTAGCTCACCACGTCACCATCCAACGCCAAACGCACACCGGTTAAACGACTCACCGCCTGCTGGAATGCGGCGTTTCTGCTGGCGTAGAACCCTGCGTTGTAGTCGGCAAATCGATAAAGGGTTTGGCTGTAGTGGGTCGGATAGCCAAGAAGATGCGCAATACCAAAATAGACCCCGCCGCGGCGGCTGAAGACTTCTCGTCGAATGCTGCCGTCTATGGGATAGGGATAGCCTTTGGCTTTTGACTCGGCAAAGGCGATGCTGACCTGCATCGGGCCGCCGGTATGCACTGGATTGAGATTGCCAAACAGTTTTTGTCCCATCGGAACCATGCCGATAAAGTCATCGAAAATGGCACTCAGCTCTTTTTCACTGCGTACGTTGTCTAGGCGCTCGCTGTAGGACTTGCCGTTGGGTGAATTAATTTTTAACGCAGTGTGAACCAAAAAAGCCGGAATATGCACCTCGCCAGCGCGGCGGTCTATTTCCTTCCAGGCAATTTTTCCCAGCCCCGGTACCGGGGCATTGGCATTAAAATTTGATTCCTGCTCGGTGACCGCCAAAACGGCGCAGATGTTATCTTTCGAAGGATCAATTTTTTGCGTGGTAAAAGCGGTGTTAATATCTTTGGCCCACCCCTGCTTGTCCGCCACGTTGGCAGGCATCAGACTGACAATGTCCGCACGCACCTGCTCTGGATGCTTACCATTTTCAGTCGTTTTTTGCGAACTGCACCCCGCGAGCAGCAATAATAGGGCCATGCCAAGTAGCGGAAAAATCGGCAGTTTCAGGCGATTTTCCCGAAACATATTGGGGCTAATTAATTGAATAGTGGCAGTATTAAGCGTCATCAGATCCCTGAATAATCTTTTAAATTTTAAACTGAGCCTACCACAATCAGACCAATCCGTTCTAATAGCTGTGACTGTTGCCAAATATCAATTTTGACGCCTTCGAGGTTAACCCGCCGTATATTTAAGTCACCCAGTTCAGAATTTGTAATATCACAGTGAGTGAAGTCAGCCGTGGCCCAGTCTATTTGGTGGAACTCCCCGCCCGAAAGATCCGAACCGCTGAAATTGGCCCCCAAAAGATTTGCACCGGTCCAGCGGTTCTCCCACAGTTCACACTTCTCCAACACCACTTTCTGAAAGTTGGCATAGCTAAAATTATTTTTGGTCATATAGGCGCGGCAAAAATAAGAGCGGCTGGTGATCATATTCATAAAACTGGCGCCGCGAAAATCGGCTCCAGATGCCTTAGATTCACGAATTTCACAGCCAATGGCGTCAATGTGCTTAAAATTAGCCATGGTGAGATCACAGCGGATAAAACTGCTTTCACGCAGCTGAGCGCGTTCAAATCGGCAGCCGAGCTGCTGGCTTTCATCGTAAAAACTACAGTCAGTAAATGCGGTTTCAGCCAAATCTGCACCGGTAAAATCGCAGCGGATAAAACGGCAGTTTTGAAGTTTTTCACCGCAAAAAGTCGCATCGTCTATACGCATGTCGCTGTAGGTTTTATTTTCGATCATCCTATTCCCTGTTGACGTTTTTCAAACCTGAAGCAGGCTTTTTTAGCGGAAAGAAAAGTGTAAATCGCGTAATTCCATCCTGGCTGCTCGCCTGCCAGGTTCCCTGATGCAGGCCCATGATACTGCGTACAATCGACAATCCCAGCCCGCTCGCGTGAGTTGTGGTGCTGCGAGAAATATCTGCGCGATAAAAACGGTCAAACAGTCGACTCAGATGCTGCGGCGCGATCGTAGGTCCATGATTAGTTACACTTATGCGCGTACCTCCAGGCTCCTGCTCGGCCAATAAAGAGACTTCGCTACCGGGGTCAGCATAGCGAATCGCGTTGGCCAGCAGATTAGCCAGCGCACGTCGCAACAAATTGGCATCGGCCCAAACACATCCCTCACCGCTTAGGCTCACCCGCAGGTCGCGCTCGTCGGCCGGTCCTTCAAAATATTCACCCACCCGCTGAAACTCGTCTTCCACCTGAAGCTCACTACGCTCAATCGCATGGTCGGCGTGCTCTGCACGAGCCAAAAATAGCATATTGTCCGTCATTTTTGACAACCTAAGCAGCTCTTCAAAATTAGAGCCAAGCAGATTTTCATAATATTCCACGCTGCGACGCTGACCGAGGGCGACTTCAGTTTGCCCAAGCAGATTACCAATCGGCGTACGCAAATCGTGGGCCATGTCGGCAGAAACCTGGCTTAGTTGGGTAAAACTGATTTCAAGGCGGTCGAGCATTTGGTTAAAAGCGTCGATTAGCGCTAAGAGTTCACGCGGTGCCTGCGCATTGTTAATTCGCACGGACAAGTTCTTGATACCGATTTCCGCCGTTTGACCGGCCAGTCGGCGCAACGGGCTAAGTCCCCGTCTTGCAATAAAATAGGCCAGAAACGCGGTAAGCGCTGCCGCCACCAATGCCAGGAGGATTATTTGATCACGATAGACATCTAAAATTCGCGTGCGCTCAGTCATCAGCCTGCCGCTAATGATTTCTAACTGGTGCGGCTGGTCAGACGTTTTAGCTGCGGCAGAAACAGAGATAAATGGCGTGTCATTTTCGGTAATGCTGTGCTGAACCGCTGACAGGGTAAGGTCAGCATCGGCGGGAACCGGCGTGATATTGGGTACCGGAGAATGACCTGGATTGACTTCAATCAGTGGCGCTTGCCCTGGAAAGCGCAGCACCAACAGGGCCTCATGGTTGCCAAGCATATTGGCGAAAAGTTTGGGTTTGTCGTGAATAAGATTAATCACGTCTTCATCGCGCAGCAGAGTACGAATTTGTTCAACGCGCGTGAGAAGTGCCCCGTCGTCACGGATACTAAGCTGCTTTTCAAGCGTGCGATACAGTGTGAAACCGACCAGTGTGATAATCACAAACGAGAGCAGCGCAAAAATAAGCGACAGCCGAGTTGTTAGCGAGAGCTGACGCCTCACAGGCAATATGACAGGCTTCATGATTCATCTTCACAGCGATAACCCACGCCGTGAACGGTGTGGATCAGCTTGTTTTCGAAAGGATCGTCAATTTTTTGCCGCAGTCTGCGTACCGCAACGTCGACCACGTTGGTATCGCTGTCAAAATTCATATCCCAGACGCGCGATGCGATAGCCGAGCGCGACAGCACTTGCCCTTCATGCATCATAAACAGTTGAAGCAGATTAAACTCTTTATTCGTCAGACTGATACGATTTCCAGCTCGAATAACACGCCGCTTGGGGATATCCATTTTCAAATCTGCAAGCTCTACGATGTCCTCTTGCCGAACCTGCCCCCCACGGCGTAAGGCCACGCGGATGCGCGCCAGAAGTTCGGCAAAAGAGAACGGTTTAACCAGATAATCATCTGCGCCTAAATCAAGGCCTTTAAGCCGGTCTTCAAGCGTTCCTCGGGCGGTAAGGAAAAGCACGGGCGTTTTAACTTGCTTATCAAGCCGTCTCATCACTTCCCAGCCGTCCATCTCAGGCATCATCACGTCCAGCAGGATAAGGTCATAGAGGAACTCCTGCGCGAGGTGTAGACCGTCAAGTCCATTGTTCGCGACATCAACAACATAGCCGGCCTCGGTCAGACCGCTGCGCATGTATTCACCTGCTTTGGGTTCATCTTCAATGACCAAAATTCTCACACGACTTCTCCTCTGACGTTCTGGTCTGTAGGTACGCATAACCCATTGCGCCCTGCCCGGTAATCACAGTGCTTGATGAGTTGCGTATTGAACTAATGGGGTGCGTAGCCTTTTGCTCAATCCGTTCTGCCACTTATTGTGTGGTTTAATTCCGCAACCTTATACCAACTTGGTTTCACCTGCCACGAGGCTCTGGAATATGGGCGAAAAGAGATGACGTAATGACACCTTTTTTTGATGAGTTTTTCGTGATTTTTCCTTAATAACGCTTGAGTTTATAAGGCTGTTACGCGATGAGGCTAGTGTAGTGACCTAGCGTCCACAGCAGCATGACTCAATCATTACAAAAAAATGACGAAGCTAACTGTTTTTGTTGCGGATTCAAGTTGTAGGTTGAAGTTACGGGTTGAAGATGTGGATTAAAATTTGAAAGACAAAAACGCAAAAACCCGCACTAAGGCGGGTTTTTGGCTTGGGGTCACTCATCTGCTCAGGTTTACACCTTCTTCGCTATCGTAAGATTACCCCGTTGCTCACTGATTACAGTGCAACAACGTTTACTGCTGATGGGCCTTTAGCGCCGCTCTCGATAGAGAACTCAACTTTTTGACCTTCATCAAGAGTTTTGAAATCGTTGCTCTGGATAGCAGAGAAGTGAACGAACACGTCTTTGCTGCCGTCTGCAGGAGAGATAAAGCCGAAACCTTTACCAGCGTCAAACCATTTCACTAAACCAGTCATTTTAGTAGACATAATAATTTCCTTTAAATTTTAGCCGCCATAAGGCGAGGGAGGTCTGTTTTTTTAGTTGTGATACTTATGGGGCACTAAAGAAGGAAATTCGCGGTGAAGAGATATCTAGTAAGGATACGCTAATACAGTGAACTACTTTACTCAAATTGCTTTCATAAGGTCTGTACTACAAACCGAGGAGTGCATTAACGCACGCTGAAAAAATTTACGCAAGGTTTATTTTATTAAGTTCTTACAGTGACCTCGTTAACAAAAATGTGAACTGTTAGGTTCATTTTGTTAAAACTTACATGTTTATCACAAAAATATTTTCTCAACGGCGCCACTATTTGTCTAACAAATCGAGGAGCACATATGAACATTACCCACGGCAAGTCTCAGAGCAAAGTAACCATTCAGGACGTTGAAGTGCTAGTTGCCATGCTGGCCATTGTTGCGATTATCCTTTGGGAACTTTTGTACTAACGTTGACCTTCGCGCTTAGAAACCGCTCGCCTCTAGAACAAAGGGCAAGTCAATCACCAGATTGGCCAACAATACCGCCAAGCTGGAATAGATAACTAATTTCAGCATAAAACCCTCAAAGCACAGCAACAAGGACGCGGAAACCAGTCCTGTTAATTAGTTTTTAGAAACATGCACCATGAATTGCCAATCCATCAATGCCATAAAGGCAAGACTGGCTGCGCAGGCGATAATAACGACTTTCATAAAAATCCTTTTAAAATAATGACCTAATATGAGAGGCAACCAACACGGCGGGTGAAACTGAAGCCAACACCAATAACATCGCTGATGGCGCAAAAGAACCTTCCTTCCATATTGGCGCTAGTAATAGCAAAAAGCTTAAGTGTGATCAACATCACACTTGTAGCATAGCATTTTTGATGCTTTCTCCGAGCGTGATACTGCCGCTTATCGGTTTACTCTGGTTGTCCTCACTCGCCTTTTTGGTGCAGAATGCCACGATGAAGATTATTCCCAGCCGTTGACATGACGAGGCCTCCAGTGACCAAACTTACACCACAACAATGCATCATCCTCACCGGGTTTACCGGCATCCTGCACGGCGAATTTGAATGGTTTCACGCTGACCTGGAAAAAAGATTGGCTCGCGAGGTGCAAACTTCAGAGCTGGGATACCCAGAATTTATGGACCAGTGCAAGGCGCTGTATGAAGGCGACTTTTCTGCACTCATGCCAGACTGATAGACCGCATGTTTAGTTAGCCGAGCACACTTTATTGTCTTGGTCATGGGCGACCCGCGTACTGCGCGGTTGCTCTAAACGCCTTAAATTTTATTTTCTTTCCTGTTAATTGTGAAAGTAAGTTCCCACCTGCCGATTAATATTAAAATTTAACCAACGATTAGGACGAGTACGGAAAAAGGTTAGTTGAGGGGAATATCGTTGTATTACATCCTGCTTTGCTATTTAATACTCTTAGTTTCACAAACGAAGGTTATCTTAAAACCCTTATTTAAATGAGATATAAAAC
>NZ_MRWD01000070.1 GCF_002093625.1 Rouxiella silvae
GCGTTTCGCAATCCGTGAAGGCGGCCGTACTGTGGGTGCTGGTGTTGTTGCTAAAGTTATCGCTTAATCGCTGATTACTAAATGCAATTTAAAGAGGGTGCTTCGGCACCCTTTTTTATGCCTGTTTTTTAATAAAAGTTGTAATGTAAATTTTTCAAATCATAATTGAAATAAAAACTATTCTCATTTACAGTTAAGTGAATAGGTTAATAATTGAGTTAGTGTATGTACGTGTGTTTGTGTAATGCAGTCACGGACAAAGTGATCCGCAAAGTCATTCGGCAGCATCAGCCACAAACGATGAAACAGCTTCGCCAATTAGTCCCGATTGGTACTGATTGTGGAAAATGCATCAGGCAGGCAAGACAGATCTTGGTTGAGGAGCAAGAGAGCATTACCTATATCATCGAAGTTGCCTGATAAATAGTGGGGTTATTTTTTTGACTCTTTGCTAACTGGTTCTACACTTCATAGAACTAGAGCGGAGGGTATTCCTATGAAAGGCGATACAAAAGTCATTGCGCACCTTAACAAGCTGCTAGGAAATGAGCTCGTTGCCATCAATCAGTATTTTCTTCACGCCAGAATGTTCAAAAACTGGGGTTTGATGCGACTCAACGGCATCGAATACCACGAATCCATTGATGAAATGAAACACGCTGATATTTATATCGAGCGTATCCTGTTCCTGGAAGGCATTCCCAACCTGCAAGATCTCGGCAAGCTTAATATTGGTGAAGACATTGAAGAAATGCTTAAGTCGGATCTGGTTCTTGAGCTGGAAGGCGCCAAAGATTTGCGGGAAGCCATTGCCTACGCTGATTCAATCCATGACTATGTAAGTCGCGATTTAATGATAAAAATCTTGGCCGATGAAGAACATCACATTGACTGGATTGAAACCGAGCTTGACCTTATTGGTCGAGTAGGCCTGCAAAATTACGTTCAAACCCAGATAAAAGAAGAATCGAATAAAGCGGCACATTAGTTCGTGGCCTAAACCGATGAGTTAAAACGTCACGCAGAATATACACCGAGGATCAGCCAGGCTGTTCATTTGCTGGCTGATATAAATTATCCCGCCGGCAGCAGCAAGGAAAGGTCCAAACGGTATTTCTCCTTTGTTTCGATAGAAACAGAATCGCAAAATGAAAACGATTATCCCCGTTATCGAGGCGTAGACTGCCACCCAAGGTAAACATTCCCAGCCCAGCCAGGCACCTAATGCCGCCATAAGTTTAAAATCCCCATAACCCAACCCCTCCTTTTTGATCACTAATTTCACCAGCCAATAAACAGCCCATAAACAAAAATAACCTGCGGCTGCACCGATAACGGAGCTGGCAAGAAATTGTGGTGTAAATAATGCGTGCAGCATCAAACCAACCCACAGCAGAGAAAGAGTAAGGCGGTCGGGTAACTGAAACCGTTCTATGTCGATAACACTCAGTGCCAGTAAGTAACCAACCAGAATCACACAGGTGATAAAGGCATAGCCGTGAACAATACCGAGCTGGTAAAGATCGTTAAACATTTAATATCCCTCAATATCTATAAGGTTACTCCTTTATGAAGCCTTGAGGATAATCTTTGCTAGCGAACAAACAATCCTAAAAAAACGCTATAGGGGATTAGCTTTCAGCTTCGGGCGACGTCTCACAAAATGCGTGCAGCGGCAAAGTGGGGGAGGGGGGCGTGTACGAAATAAACGCACTTTATTGGCTGAAGGGGTTGCTTACTTTGCTGAGTTACGTATAATGCGCGGGCTTACCTAATCTTGGTAAGCCTAATTCGATAAGAATTAGTTGTCGAGCAAAGTAACCGCACGGCAAACAATACTCCCGATATGGGGGTTATGTGAAGAACGATTACACTCTCCCATCAATCGAAATGGGACCGAGTAGTGGTCATTTTACGTTTAAAATAATTGGAGCTCTGGTCTCATGCAGAACCAAAGAATCCGTATCCGCCTGAAAGCGTTTGATCATCGTTTGATTGATCAATCAACTGCGGAAATCGTTGAGACCGCGAAGCGCACTGGTGCGCAAGTTCGTGGTCCAATTCCGCTGCCGACCCGCAAAGAGCGCTTTACTATTCTGATTTCTCCGCACGTCAATAAAGATGCGCGCGATCAGTATGAAATTCGCACTCACAAGCGTCTGGTTGACATCGTTGAGCCAACCGAGAAAACCGTTGATGCTCTGATGCGTCTGGATCTGGCTGCTGGTGTAGACGTGCAGATCAGCCTGGGTTAATCAGGGTCATTGAGCGATTGAGAGGTTGAAACAATGATTGGTTTAGTCGGTAAGAAAGTGGGTATGACTCGCATCTTCACAGAAGATGGTGTTTCTATCCCTGTAACCGTTATCGAAATTGAAGCAAACCGCGTTACTCAGATCAAAGATCTGGAAAACGACGGTTACCGTGCTGTTCAGGTTACTACTGGTAGCAAAAAAGCTAACCGTGTGACCAAACCAGAAGCGGGTCACTTCGCTAAAGCTGGCGTAGAAGCTGGCCGTGGTTTGTGGGAATTCCGCCTTGCAGAAGGTGAAGAGTTCACTGCAGGTCAAGACATTAGCGTTGAAATTTTCGCAGACGTTAAGAAAGTAGACGTTACTGGTACATCTAAAGGTAAAGGTTTCGCGGGTACTGTTAAACGCTGGAACTTCCGTACTCAAGATGCTACACACGGTAACTCCTTGTCTCACCGCGTTCCGGGTTCTATCGGTCAGAACCAGACTCCGGGCAAAGTGTTCAAAGGCAAGAAAATGGCAGGCCAACTGGGTAACGAGCGTGTAACCGTTCAAAGCCTGGACGTAGTACGTGTTGACGCTGAGCGCAACCTGCTGCTGGTCAAGGGTGCTGTTCCGGGTGCTACCGGTGGCAACCTGATCGTTAAACCTGCTGTTAAGGCTTAACGTCGAGGAGATAGGAATGGAATTAGTAGTGAAAGACGCGCAGAGCGCGCTGACTGTTTCCGAAACTACCTTCGGGCGTGATTTCAATGAAGCGCTGGTACACCAGGTTGTTGTTGCTTACGCAGCAGGTGCCCGTCAAGGTACTCGCGCTCAGAAGACCCGTGCTGAAGTAACTGGTTCCGGTAAGAAACCATGGCGTCAGAAAGGTACTGGCCGTGCGCGTGCAGGTTCTGTAAAGAGCCCAATCTGGCGTTCCGGTGGTGTGACCTTTGCTGCAAAGCCACAGGACCACAGTCAAAAAGTAAATAAAAAGATGTACCGCGGCGCGCTGAAAAGCATTCTGTCCGAACTGGTACGTCAAGATCGCCTGATCGTTGTCGAAACGTTCTCTGTAGAAGCGCCTAAAACTAAGCTGCTTGCTCAGAAACTGAAAGACATGGCTCTGGAAGACGTGCTGATTATTACCGGCGAAGTCGACGAGAATCTGTTCCTGGCCGCACGTAACCTGTACAAGGTTGACGTTCGTGATGTAGCAGGTATCGATCCAGTAAGCCTGATCGCCTTCGACAAAGTCGTTATGACTGCTGACGCAGTTAAGCAAGTTGAGGAGATGCTGGCATGATTCGTGAAGAACGTCTGCTGAAAGTGCTGCGCGCGCCGCACGTTTCTGAAAAAGCATCCGCCGCGATGGAAAAGAACAACACCATCGTACTCAAAGTTGCCCTCGACGCGACTAAAGCAGAAATCAAAGCTGCGGTTAAGAAACTGTTTGAAGTCGAAGTCGAAGACGTTAATACCTTGTTGGTTAAAGGTAAGTCTAAGCGTCAGGGTCAGCGTGTTGGTCGTCGTAGCGACTGGAAAAAAGCTTACGTCACCCTGAAAGAAGGCCAGAACTTGGACTTCATCAGCGGCGCAGAGTAAGTCGGAGGAGTAAGCACAATGGCAATTGTTAAATGTAAACCTACATCTCCGGGCCGTCGCCACGTTGTTAAAGTGGTTAACCCTGAGCTGCACAAGGGTAAACCTTTTGCCCCGCTGCTTGAGAAATTAAGCAAAAGCGGTGGCCGTAACAACAATGGCCGTATCACCACCCGTCATATCGGTGGTGGCCACAAGCAACATTATCGTCTGGTTGACTTCAAACGCAACAAAGACGGTGTCGCTGCAGTGGTTGAGCGTCTGGAGTACGATCCGAACCGTTCCGCGAACATCGCGCTGGTTCTGTACAAAGACGGCGAACGCCGTTATATCCTGGCGCCAAAAGGCCTGAAAGTGGGTGACCAGATCCAATCTGGCGTTGATGCTGCAATCAAAGTGGGTAACACCCTTCCGATGCGCAACATCCCAGTTGGTTCAACGGTTCATAACGTAGAAATGAAACCAGGTAAAGGCGGCCAGCTGGCTCGCTCTGCTGGTGCCTACGTTCAGATCGTTGCTCGTGATGGTTCCTACGTAACTCTGCGTCTGCGCTCTGGCGAAATGCGTAAAGTTCAGATCGACTGCCGCGCCACCATGGGTGAAGTTGGTAACTCTGAACATATGCTTCGCGTTCTGGGTAAAGCAGGTGCTGCACGTTGGCGTGGTATTCGTCCTACCGTTCGCGGTACTGCGATGAACCCAGTCGATCACCCACACGGTGGTGGTGAGGGTAAAAACTTTGGTAAACACCCAGTAACACCATGGGGCGTTCAGACCAAAGGTAAGAAAACCCGTAGCAACAAGCGTACTGACAAGTTCATCGTACGCCGCCGTAGTAAAAAATAATTAGAGGATAAGCCATGCCACGTTCTCTCAAGAAAGGTCCTTTTATTGACCTGCACTTGCTGAAGAAGGTAGAGAAAGCGGTGGAAAGCGGAGACAAGAAGCCTTTGCGCACTTGGTCCCGTCGTTCAACGATCTTTCCTAACATGATCGGTTTGACCATCGCTGTCCATAATGGTCGTCAGCACGTACCAGTATTTGTTTCCGATGAAATGGTCGGTCACAAACTGGGTGAATTCGCGCCGACTCGTACTTATCGCGGCCATGCGGCTGATAAAAAAGCTAAAAAGCGCTAAGGTAGGAGGAAGAGATGGAAACTATAGCTAAACATCGCCACGCTCGTTCTTCTGCTCAGAAGGTCCGCCTTGTTGCAGACCTGATCCGCGGTAAGAAAGTGTCGCAAGCTCTGGAAACTCTGGCCTACACCAACAAGAAAGCTGCTGGTCTGGTTAAGAAGGTACTGGAGTCTGCCATTGCTAACGCAGAACACAACGATGGCGCTGACATCGATGATCTGAAAGTCACGAAGATTTTCGTGGACGAAGGCCCAAGCATGAAGCGCATTATGCCGCGTGCTAAAGGTCGTGCAGATCGCATTCTGAAGCGCACCAGCCACATTACTGTGGTTGTGTCCGATCGCTGAGACTCTGGAGACTAGCAATGGGTCAGAAAGTACATCCTAATGGTATTCGCCTAGGTATTGTCAAACCTTGGAATTCTACCTGGTATGCAAATACCAAAGAATTCGCTGACAACCTGGACAGCGACTTTAAAGTTCGTCAGTTCTTGACTAAAGAATTGTCGAAAGCTTCCGTTTCTCGCATCGTTATCGAGCGTCCAGCGAAGAGCATCCGTGTGACTATTCACACCGCTCGTCCTGGCATCGTTATCGGCAAGAAAGGTGAAGATGTCGAAAAACTGCGTAAGGTCGTAGCGGGTATCGCTGGCGTTCCTGCACAGATTAACATCGCCGAAATCCGTAAACCGGAACTTGACGCAAAATTGGTTGCTGACAGCATCACTTCACAGTTGGAACGTCGCGTTATGTTCCGTCGTGCTATGAAGCGTGCTGTACAGAACGCAATGCGTCTTGGCGCTAAAGGTATCAAAGTTGAAGTAAGCGGCCGCCTTGGCGGTGCTGAAATCGCGCGTACCGAATGGTACCGTGAAGGTCGTGTTCCACTGCATACTCTGCGTGCGGATATCGATTACAACACATCTGAAGCGCACACCACTTATGGTGTAATCGGCGTTAAGGTATGGATCTTCAAAGGTGAGATCCTGGGTGGTATGGCTGCAGTTGAACAACCGGAACCGGCTGCTCAACCTAAAAAGCAGCAGCGTAAAGGCCGCAAGTAAGGAGAGTCGCTGATGTTACAACCAAAGCGTACAAAATTCCGTAAGGTGCACAAAGGCCGCAACCGTGGTCTTGCGCAAGGTACGGATGTGAGCTTCGGCACTTACGGTCTGAAAGCTGTTGGCCGTGGTCGCCTGACTGCTCGTCAAATTGAAGCAGCACGTCGTGCGATGACCCGTGCAGTTAAGCGTCAAGGTAAGATCTGGATCCGTGTATTCCCGGACAAACCGATCACCGAGAAGCCACTTGAAGTTCGTATGGGTAAAGGTAAGGGTAACGTTGAGTATTGGGTTGCCCTGATCCAGCCTGGTAAAGTCCTGTACGAAATGGACGGTGTGCCTGAAGAGCTGGCGCGTGAAGCATTCCAGCTTGCAGCAGCGAAACTGCCTATTAAAACCACCTTTGTAACTAAGACGGTGATGTAATGAAAGCAAAAGAGCTGCGTGAAAAAAGCGTGGAAGAGCTGAACGTTGAGCTTCTGAACCTGTTGCGTGAGCAGTTTAACCTGCGCATGCAAACGGCCAGCGGCCAGCTGCAGCAAACACACACGTTGAAGCAAGTGCGTCGTGATGTTGCACGTGTGAAGACTTTACTGACTGAGAAGGCGGGCGCGTAATGAGTGACAAGATCCGTACTCTGCAAGGTCGTGTGATCAGTGACAAGATGGAAAAATCTATCGTTGTTGCGATTGAGCGTTTCGTGAAGCACCCAATCTACGGTAAATTCATCAAGCGTACGACTAAGCTGCACGTACATGACGAGAACAACGAATGCGGTATCGGCGACGTCGTTGAAATTAGCGAATGCCGTCCGCTGTCAAAGACTAAGTCTTGGACACTGGTTCGCGTTGTAGAGAAAGCAATTCTGTAATAGAATCGCGCTCTCGAAAATGAATAAGCGGCTCATGGAGACCTGGGCCGTTTATTTTTTCTACCCATAATGAAGAAGCAGTGTTATAATGCTGCGCCCTCATTTGTGGGGATTTCTATATGGCCTATTGTTAGGTCTTATAAGTTGTAGTTGACATTAGCGGAGCACTAACATGATCCAAGAACAGACTATGCTGACCGTGGCCGACAACTCCGGTGCACGTCGCGTAATGTGTATCAAGGTTCTGGGTGGCTCGCACCGTCGCTACGCAGGCGTTGGCGATATCATCAAAATTACCATCAAGGAAGCAATTCCACGTGGTAAGGTGAAAAAAGGCGACGTGCTGAAGGCGGTAGTGGTGCGCACCAAGAAGGGTGTTCGTCGCCCGGACGGTTCTGTCATTCGCTTCGATGGCAATGCATGCGTTATTTTAAATAATAACAGCGAGCAGCCAATCGGCACGCGTATTTTTGGGCCGGTAACTCGTGAACTGCGTAATGAGAAGTTCATGAAAATTATCTCTCTGGCACCAGAAGTACTCTAAGGAGCGAAACCATGGCAGCGAAAATCCGTCGTGATGACGAAGTTATCCTGCTTACCGGCAAAGATAAAGGTAAGCGTGGTAAAGTAAAAAATGTCCTGTCTTCTGGCAAGGTCATTGTTGAAGGTATCAACCTGGTTAAGAAACATCAGAAGCCTCAACCGGCTCTGAACCAACCAGGCGGCATCGTTGAAAAAGAAGCTGCTGTTCAAGTTTCTAACGTTGCTCTCTTCAACACGGCAACCGGCAAGGCGGACCGTGTAGGCTTTAGATTCGAAGACGGCAAAAAAGTCCGTTTCTTCAAGTCTAACAGCGTAACTATCAAGTAATTTGGAGTAGTACGATGGCGAAACTGCATGATTACTACAAAGACGATGTCGTAAAGAAACTCATGTCTGAGTTTAATTACAATTCTGTCATGCAAGTCCCTCGGGTCGAGAAGATCACCCTGAACATGGGTGTTGGTGAAGCGATCGCTGATAAGAAACTGCTGGATAACGCAGCAGCTGACTTAGCAGCAATCTCCGGTCAAAAGCCGTTCATCACCAAAGCACGCAAATCAGTTGCAGGCTTCAAAATCCGTCAGGGCTATCCGATCGGCTGTAAAGTAACCCTGCGTGGCGAACGCATGTGGGAATTCTTTGAGCGTCTGATCTCTATTGCTGTACCACGTATCCGTGACTTCCGTGGCTTGTCCGCTAAGTCATTCGACGGCCGTGGTAACTACAGCATGGGCGTGCGTGAACAGATCATCTTCCCGGAAATCGACTATGACAAAGTCGATCGCGTTCGTGGTTTGGATATTACCATCACCACTACTGCGAAATCCGATGATGAAGGCCGCGCTCTGCTGGCTGCCTTTAACTTCCCGTTCCGTAAGTAAGGTAAGGGTTACTAATGGCTAAGCAATCCATGAAAGCACGCGAAGTCAAGCGCGTGAAATTAGCTGACAAATTCTTCGCTAAACGCGTTGAACTGAAAGCGACAATCTCTAACGTGAACGCTTCCGACGAAGAACGTTGGGATGCCGTTCTTAAGCTGCAGACTCTGCCGCGTGATTCCAGCCCGTCTCGTCAGCGTAATCGCTGCCGTCAAACTGGTCGTCCGCACGCTTTCTTGCGGAAGTTCGGGTTGAGCCGTATTAAAGTCCGTGAAGCCGCCATGCGCGGTGAAATTCCGGGCCTTAAAAAGGCTAGCTGGTAATTGTCACCAATTGAATCACGGGAGTAATGACAGATGAGCATGCAAGATCCGATCGCGGATATGCTGACCCGTATCCGTAACGGTCAGGCCGCGAACAAAGTTGCGGTCACCATGCCTTCCTCTAAGCTGAAACTGGCAATTGCCAACGTGCTTAAAGAAGAAGGCTACATTGAAGAATTTAAAATCGAAGGCGACGCCAAACCTGAACTGGAATTAGTACTGAAGTACTTCCAGGGCAAGGCAGTGGTAGAGAGCATTCAACGAATCAGCCGTCCTGGCCTGCGCATCTACAAGAAAAAAGATGAGCTGCCAAAGGTTATGGCCGGTTTGGGTATCGCTGTTATTTCTACCTCTAAAGGTGTTATGACTGATCGTGCAGCTCGCCAGGCTGGTCTTGGTGGCGAGATTATCTGCTACGTAGCTTAATCGGGAGGAAAGCATGTCTCGTGTTGCAAAAGCACCCGTCGTCATTCCTGCCGGCGTAGAGGTAAAACTCAACGGTCAGGTAATTTCGGTAAAGGGTAAAAACGGCGAGCTGTCACGTACTATCCATGACGCCGTTGAAGTTAAACAGGAAGAAAACGCACTGACTTTCGCTCCGCGCGAAGGTTTTGCAAACGCATGGGCCCAAGCGGGTACCACTCGTGCACTGTTAAACGCAATGGTTGTAGGTGTTACCGACGGCTTCACTAAAAAGCTTCAATTGGTTGGTGTTGGTTATCGTGCTGCCATCAAAGGCAACGCGGTGAGTTTGGCCCTGGGCTTCTCTCACCCTGTCGAGCACCAACTGCCGGAAGGCATTACTGCAGAATGTCCAAGTCAAACTGAAATCGTGCTGAAAGGCGCCGATAAGCAGATGATTGGTCAAGTTGCTGCAGATATACGTGCCTACCGTCGTCCTGAGCCTTATAAAGGCAAGGGTGTCCGTTACGCCGACGAAGTCGTGCGTACCAAAGAGGCTAAGAAGAAGTAAGGTAACACTATGGATAAGAAATCTGCTCGTATCCGTCGTGCGACCCGCGCACGCCGCAAGCTCAAAGAATTGGGTGCGACACGTCTGGTGGTACATCGTACCCCGCGTCATATTTACGCACAGGTGATTGCACCTAACGGTTCTGAAGTATTAGTTGCTGCTTCTACAGTAGAAAAAACTATTACTGAGCAATTGAAGTATACCGGTAACAAAGATGCCGCAACTGCTGTAGGTAAAGCTATTGCTGAACGCGCATTGGAAAAAGGGATTTCGAAAGTATCCTTTGACCGTTCTGGTTTCCAATATCATGGTCGAGTCCAGGCACTGGCAGATGCTGCCCGTGAAGCTGGCCTTCAGTTCTAAGGTAGAGGTGTAAGATGTCACACATCGAAAAACAAGCTGGCGAACTGCAGGAAAAGCTGATCGCGGTAAACCGCGTATCTAAAACCGTAAAAGGTGGCCGTATTTTCAGCTTTACCGCACTGACAGTAGTTGGTGATGGTAACGGTCGCGTTGGTTTTGGCTACGGCAAAGCACGCGAAGTTCCGGCAGCGATCCAGAAAGCGATGGAGAAAGCCCGTCGCAATATGTTAAATGTCGCGCTGAACAGCGGCACCCTGCAGCACCCTGTTAAAGGTGCTCATACGGGTTCCCGTGTGTTCATGCAGCCGGCTTCAGAAGGTACCGGTATTATCGCCGGTGGTGCAATGCGCGCTGTCCTGGAAGTCGCAGGGGTACACAACGTATTAGCCAAAGCTTATGGTTCTACTAACCCGATTAACGTGGTTCGTGCAACTATCGCAGCTCTGGAAGATATGAAGTCCCCAGAAATGGTCGCTGCCAAGCGTGGTAAGTCCGTCGAAGAAATTCTAGGGAAATAACCATGGCAAAGACTATTAAAGTAACTCAAACAAAAAGCAGCATCGGTCGTTTGCCGAAACACAAGCAAACTTTGACTGGTTTAGGTCTGCGTCGTATTGGTCACACTGTAGAACGTGAGGATACTCCTTCTGTTCGCGGCATGATCAATCTGGTTTCCTACATGGTTAAGGTTGAGGAGTAAGAGATGCGTTTAAATACTCTGTCTCCGGCTGACGGTGCCAAGCAGGCGCCAAGGCGTGTAGGTCGTGGTATTGGTTCTGGCCTGGGTAAAACCGGCGGCCGTGGTCACAAAGGTCAGAACTCACGTTCTGGCGGTGGCGTACGTCGCGGGTTTGAAGGTGGTCAGATGCCTTTATATCGTCGTTTGCCGAAATTCGGCTTCACCTCTCGCAAAGCTATGATCACGGCAGAAGTTCGTCTGTCTGAACTGGCTCTTGTTGAAGGCGACGTAATCGACCTGAACACGCTGAAAGCCGCTAACGTAATTGGTATCCAGATCGAGTTCGCGAAAGTAATCCTTTCAGGCGAAGTTACTCGTCCGGTAACCGTACGTGGTCTGCGTGTCACCAAAGGCGCTCGTGTTGCTATCGAAGCTGCTGGCGGTAAAATAGAGGAATAAGTAGCAGATGGCTAAGCAACCGGGATTAGATTTTCAAAGTGCTAAAGGTGGACTTGGCGAGCTGAAGCGCAGACTTTTGTTTGTTATCGGTGCGCTGATTGTTTTCCGTATCGGCTCTTTTATTCCGATCCCTGGTATTGATGCCACTGTACTTGCTAAATTGCTCGAGCAGCAAAGAGGCACCATCATTGAGATGTTTAACATGTTCTCTGGTGGTGCCCTTAGCCGTGCTTCGATCTTTGCTCTGGGGATCATGCCGTATATTTCGGCATCGATCATTATCCAGCTGTTAACGGTGGTTCATCCAGCGCTGGCAGAAATAAAGAAAGAAGGGGAGGCTGGCCGTCGTAAGATTAGTCAGTATACCCGCTACGGTACGCTGGTATTGGCCGTATTCCAGTCAATCGGTATTGCTACCGGTTTACCGAATATGCCTGGTATGCAAGGTCTGGTGTTAAATCCAGGCCTTTCATTCTACTTTACTGCAGTTGTGAGCTTGGTTACCGGGACAATGTTCCTGATGTGGCTGGGTGAACAGATTACTGAACGTGGTATCGGTAACGGTATTTCGATTATAATCTTTGCGGGTATCGTAGCGGGTCTCCCGCCGGCTGTTGGTCATACTATCGAACAAGCTAGACAAGGCGACCTGCACTTCCTCCTGTTGCTGTTGGTTGCAGTATTAGTGTTTGCAGTGACGTTCTTTGTTGTGTTTATGGAACGTGGTCAACGTCGTATCGTCGTTAACTATGCCAAACGTCAACAAGGTCGTCGTGTTTATGCAGCACAGAGCACACACTTACCGTTGAAAGTGAATATGGCCGGTGTAATACCTGCTATCTTTGCTTCCAGCATCATTCTGTTCCCGGCCACGATTGCATCTTGGTTCGGTGGCGGAACTGGTTGGAACTGGCTGACAACAATTTCGCTGTATTTGCAGCCTGGGCAACCGCTTTATGTGTTACTCTATGCTACTGCAATCATCTTCTTCTGTTTCTTTTATACTGCGTTGGTTTTCAACCCACGTGAGACAGCAGATAACCTGAAGAAGTCCGGTGCATTTGTACCAGGAATTCGTCCGGGAGAGCAAACGGCGAAGTATATTGATAAAGTAATGACCCGCCTGACTCTGGTCGGCGCGATGTATATTACTTTCATCTGCCTTATCCCGGAGTTCATGCGTGACGCAATGAAAGTTCCTTTCTACTTTGGTGGCACATCGCTACTCATCGTAGTTGTGGTCATCATGGACTTTATGGCTCAAGTGCAAACTCTAATGATGTCAAGTCAGTATGAGTCTGCGCTGAAGAAAGCAAACCTGAAAGGCTATAATCGCTAATCTGGTGTGTTTGCGAAGTAACGGAGAGTAAAAATGAAAGTTCGTGCTTCCGTCAAGAAATTATGTCGTAACTGCAAAATTGTTAAGCGTAACGGTGTCGTTCGCGTAATCTGCAGCGCCGAGCCGAAGCATAAACAGCGTCAAGGCTGATTATCTCGCATATTTTTCTTGCAAAGTTGGGTTGAGCTGGCTAGATTAGCCAGCCAATCTTTTGTATGTAAGCTGCATCACTATTTGAGTATCCTGAAAACGGGCTTTTCAGAATGGTGTTGCCGTATATAAATAGTAGGAGTGCATAGTGGCCCGTATAGCAGGCATTAACATTCCTGATCAGAAACATACCGTGATCGCTTTAACTTCGATCTACGGTATCGGTAAGACCCGCTCACAGGCTATCTGTGCTGCGTCTGGTATTGCTGAAAATGTTAAGATCAGAGAGCTGTCTGAAGAGCAAATCGAATTGCTGCGTGACGAAGTCGCCAAGTTCATTGTTGAAGGTGATCTGCGTCGTGAAGTCACCCTGAGCATCAAGCGTCTTATGGACCTTGGAACTTATCGTGGTTTGCGTCATCGTCGTGGTCTTCCAGTACGCGGTCAGCGTACCAAGACTAACGCACGTACCCGTAAGGGTCCGCGCAAACCGATCAAGAAATAATCGGGGTGATAGAATAAATGGCAAAGGCACCTGTTCGTACACGTAAGCGTGTAAGAAAACAAGTCTCTGACGGCGTGGCTCATATCCATGCGTCTTTCAACAACACCATTGTGACTATTACCGATCGTCAGGGTAATGCTTTGGGTTGGGCAACAGCTGGTGGTTCCGGTTTCCGTGGTTCTCGTAAATCCACTCCGTTCGCAGCTCAGGTTGCAGCAGAGCGCTGTGCAGATGCAGTGAAAGAGTACGGTATCAAGAATCTGGAAGTTATGGTTAAAGGACCTGGTCCTGGTCGTGAGTCTACTATCCGCGCGTTAAACGCGGCTGGTTTCCGCATCACTAATATTACTGATGTGACTCCTATCCCTCATAACGGTTGTCGTCCGCCGAAAAAGCGTCGCGTATAACGCTGCTTTTAGGATTGTTGGAGAGAGAAAATGGCAAGATATTTGGGTCCTAAGCTCAAGCTTAGCCGTCGTGAGGGCACAGATTTATTCCTTAAATCTGGCGTTCGCGCGATCGATACCAAGTGTAAGATTGATCAAGCTCCTGGTCAGCACGGTGCGCGTAAACCGCGTCTGTCTGACTATGGCGTGCAGTTACGTGAAAAGCAAAAAGTTCGCCGTACTTACGGTGTTCTGGAGCGCCAGTTCCGTAACTACTACCAAGAAGCAGCCCGCCTGAAGGGCAACACCGGTGAAAACCTGTTGCAACTTCTGGAAGGTCGTCTGGATAACGTTGTTTACCGTATGGGCTTCGGCGCTACGCGTGCAGAGTCACGTCAGCTGGTTAGCCACAAAGCTGTTATGGTAAACGGTCGCGTTGTCAACATCGCTTCTTATCAGGTATCTCCGAATGACGTTGTCAGCATCCGTGAGAAAGCTAAAAAGCAATCTCGCGTGAAGGCCGCTTTGGAGTTGGCTGAACAGCGTGAAAAGCCGACTTGGCTTGAAGTTGATGCTGCTAAGATGGAAGGTCAGTTCAAACGTATTCCTGAACGTACCGATCTGTCAGCTGACATTAACGAACACCTGATCGTCGAGCTTTACTCTAAGTAAAGCTTAGTACCAAAGAGAGGACACAATGCAGGGTTCTGTGACAGAGTTTCTAAAACCGCGCCTGGTAGATATCGAGCAAGTCAGTTCGACGCACGCCAAGGTGACCCTTGAGCCTTTAGAACGTGGCTTTGGCCATACTTTAGGCAACGCACTGCGCCGTATTCTGCTTTCATCCATGCCGGGTTGCGCGGTGACCGAGGTTGAGATTGATGGTGTACTGCATGAGTACAGCACCAAAGAAGGCGTACAGGAAGATATCCTGGAAATCCTGCTCAACCTGAAAGGGCTGGCGGTGAGAGTTCAAGGGAAAGATGAAGTTATTCTTACCCTGAATAAGTCTGGCATTGGCCCTGTGACTGCAGCCGATATCACCCATGATGGTGATGTCGAAATCGTCAAGCCGCAACACGTTATCTGCCACCTGACCGATGAAAACGCTGCTATCAGCATGCGTATCAAAGTTCAGCGCGGACGGGGTTATGTGCCGGCGTCTGCCCGAATTCATTCGGAAGAAGATGAGCGCCCAATTGGTCGTCTGTTAGTAGATGCATGCTACAGCCCTGTAGAGCGAATTGCCTACAATGTTGAAGCAGCGCGTGTAGAACAGCGTACTGATTTGGACAAGCTGGTTATCGAAATGGAAACCAACGGTACGATCGATCCTGAAGAGGCGATCCGTCGTGCGGCAACCATTCTTGCTGAACAACTTGAAGCTTTTGTTGATTTACGTGATGTACGTCAACCAGAAGTCAAAGAAGAGAAGCCGGAGTTCGATCCAATCCTGCTGCGCCCTGTTGACGATCTGGAATTGACTGTCCGCTCTGCTAACTGCCTCAAAGCAGAAGCAATCCACTACATCGGTGATCTGGTACAGCGTACCGAAGTTGAGCTTCTTAAGACGCCTAACTTAGGTAAAAAATCTCTTACTGAGATTAAAGACGTACTTGCTTCCCGTGGTTTGTCTCTGGGCATGCGCCTGGAAAACTGGCCACCGGCAAGTATTGCTGACGAGTAACCGGATCACAGGTTAAGGTTTTACTGAGAAGGATAAGGTCATGCGCCATCGTAAGAGTGGTCGTCAACTGAACCGTAACAGCAGCCACCGTACGGCTATGTTCCGTAACATGGCCGGCTCTTTGGTTCGTCATGAAATAATCAAGACGACCCTGCCGAAAGCGAAAGAGCTGCGTCGCGTTGTTGAGCCGCTGATTACTCTTGCCAAGACCGACAACGTTGCAAATCGTCGTCTGGCATTCGCCCGTACTCGTGATAACGAGATCGTGGCAAAACTGTTTAATGAACTGGGCCCGCGTTTCGCGAGCCGTGCCGGTGGTTACACTCGTATTCTGAAGTGTGGTTTCCGTGCAGGCGACAATGCGCCGATGGCATACATCGAGCTCGTTGATCGTGCAGAATCAAGCGCAGAAGTAGCAACTGCTGAATAATCTGTAGATGCATGAAAAGACCGGGCCTTAGTGCCCGGTTTTTTTACGCCTAAATTTTGCTTGGCCTTTGTTTTTATTAAGTATCAAGTTTGTGCTGCCGCTCCTCCTTCCCCTACGCTTTTGCACTTGACCGCGCTATGCTAGTTATTCGCATCCACATTAGGATGCTGTAATATTTATCATCGGTTGCTAAGAAAGGTTCGCCAACTCGGGCCTGTTAATGGAGGTTTGCGTGTATAAGATAGGTGAACTGGCAAAACTTGCTGACGTAATACCGGACACGGTTCGCTACTATGAAAAACAGGGCATGATGTCTCTGGGTGAGCGAAGCGAAGCGGGATATCGTCTTTATACTGATAACGATCTGCAACGGCTGCGGTTTATTCGTTATGCGAAAACGATAGGCTTTACTTTAGAGACAATTAAAGAGTTGTTGTCGATCCGTATCGATCCCGCACATCATACTTGCCTTGAGTCGAAATCGATTGTCGATAGCCGTCTGGCGGAAGTTGAGCATAAATTAAGTGAGCTGATCCGCATGCGCGATTCACTACAGCGTTTAAGTTCGGCTTGCTGTGGCGGTGAACACTCGAGCAGCAGTTGCTCGATCCTCGAAGCGCTGGAAACTGGGGCGAGTGGCGATATTGCAAAGAGTGAAAATAGAGCATAGATTTATCAGCGCAGCAATAAAGCTGCATTTTGTTAATTTGACGAGGTTTGTATGAGTCAATATCAGCACAAGAAAGGTATTATCCAAGACAATGCCATCCAAGCACTGTTGCATGATCCTTTATTTAGGCAACGGGTTGAAAAAAATCTTAAAGGGAAAGGCAGCTATCGCCGTAAGGACAAAAAAGGCAAAGGAGTAAATTGGGAGGGCAGTGTTAACCTTTTTACATTCTTCACGGTATAAAACGGTTAACACTGCTCTTCTGATCCGTTAGCAATAAAAAAGCCATCGTTTACCGATGGCTTTTTTGTTAATAAAATTTTGCTTAGAGTCGTGGTGTTTGCTGTTCTTTTAGCAAATCGCGGATTTCAGCCAGCAGGGTTTCTTCCGCCGTCGGTTTTGACGGAGCGGGAGCTGCTTCTTCTTTCTTACGCATTTTATTCATCAAGGTGATAGCACAGAAGATAGCTAACGCCACAATAAGGAAGTCGAAGATGTTCTGGATAAATACGCCGTAGTGCATAACAACGGCTGGGGCCGCGCCTTGAGCTTCGCGTAATACCCAGGCGAAAGATTTAAAATCAACACCCCCAATAAGCAGGCCCAGCGGAGGCATAATGATGTCGGCAACCAAAGATGAAACAATTTTGCCGAACGCTGCACCGATGATTACACCGACCGCAAGGTCGACAACGTTGCCGCGCATGGCAAATTCACGAAACTCTTTCAAAAAACTCATAAAATGACTCCTTGGAAAATCCACAAATTATGTCAATCAAAGTAAAGACCATTTGTAGCATATGCGCTACCAAAGTTGACAGTATTTGGTTAATTAGCTGATAAATTTCGCTTCTTACAGCACGACTAGAGGAAGAATGGGCTCGGTTGGAACAATCTTTCGACGTCGCGAACGAATTTTTTATCAGTGATAAACATTACAACGTGGTCACCTTGTTGAATACGGGTACTGCCGTTGGCAATAATTACCTCATTACCGCGCACAATTGCACCAATGGTGGTACCCGGTGGCAGTTTTATCTGCTCTACCGTGCGGCCAACAACTTTAGAGGTGCTTTCGTCACCGTGGGCAATGGCCTCAATGGCTTCAGCAACGCCCCGGCGCAGGGAGGAAACGCTAACAATATCCGCTTTACGCACGTGACCGAGCAGTGCAGAAATGGTTGCCTGCTGCGGAGAAATCGCGATATCAATAACACTGCCCTGAACCAGGTCAACGTAGGCACTGCGCTGAATAAGCACCATTGCCTTTTTGGCGCCCATGCGTTTTGCCAGCATCGCCGACATGATATTTGCCTCATCATCATTGGTGATGGCAATAAACACGTCGACCTGTTCAATATGCTCCTCTGCCAGCAGCTCTTGATCGGAAGCATCGCCATAAAACACAATGGTATCTTGCAGCAGCTCGGCCAGCTCGGCAGCTCGCTGCTGATCGCGTTCGATCAGTTTTACACTGTAGTGTTTCTCAAGACGCAGAGCCAAACCCGCACCGACGTTGCCACCGCCGACGATCATGATGCGCTTGTAAGGTTTTTCCAGACGTTGAAGTTCGCTCATTACCGCGCGGATATGTTGCGATGCGGCAACAAAGAAAACTTCGTCACCCGCCTCGATAATGGTTGAACCTTGTGGCCGAATCGGCCTGTCTTGACGAAATATTGCCGCGACTCGGGTGTCGATGTGCGGCATGTGCTCGCGCATCGCCGACAGCGCGCTTCCCACTAATGGGCCGCCGTAATAGGCTTTCACTGCCGCAATGCTGACCTTGCCTTCCGCAAAGTTGACGACCTGCAGTGCGCCCGGATATTCAATAAGCTTGTAGATATAGTCGATGACCAACTGTTCTGGCGAGATCAGGTGGTCAATAGGCACAGCTTCCGGCTGGAAAAGCTTTTCAGACTCGCGGATGTATTCGGGAGAGCGTATCCGCGCAATACGATTAGGCGTATTAAACAGCGAGTAGGCTATTTGGCATGCCACCATATTGGTTTCGTCAGAGTTGGTTACGGCAATCAGCATATCGGCATCTTCAGCTCCGGCCTCGCGTAAAACGCGCGGATGAGAGCCGTGTCCCTGAACGACGCGCAGATCAAACTTGTCCTGCAATTGGCGCAGACGTGTGGTGTTGGTATCAACAATAGTTATATCGTTGTTTTCTCCCACCAAATTTTCAGCCAGCGTACCGCCCACCTGGCCAGCACCGAGAATTATTATTTTCATAGCACTCTCTGTATTGCCTTATTTGTCGTCAAGAACCGTCGACTTTGAGAATCGCGGTTAGCCTTTAATTAGCTTAGCGTAATAGAAACCATCACCGCTTTCGGCATCAGGAAGATTTTGCTGACCTGGCTTAGCGACATCACCCGTCTCAACCAGCGTAGCGTCGGGGTGCAGTTTCAGGAAAGCGGAAATTTGCTGGCTATTTTCCTCAGGCAAAATAGAGCAGGTGGCATAAACCAGCACGCCCTGAGGTTTCAGGCTGGGCCAAATAGCTTCAAGAATTTCGGCCTGCAAGTGCGCCAGCTCTTCAATGTCGCTGTCTCGACGTAGCCACTTGATATCAGGATGACGACGTATAACGCCGGTTGCCGAGCAAGGGGCATCGAGCAGAATTTTGTCGAACATTTTCTCATGAGCCCACACCTGAGGCTCACGGCCGTCTCCCTGTTTCACTTCGGCGTGTAAGCCGAGACGCCGCAGATTCTCATGAACACGCAACAGTCTCTGCTCATCGACGTCTACGGCTAACACGTGTGCTTTAGGCGCGGCCTCGAGAATGTGGGTAGTTTTGCCACCTGGCGCACAGCATAAATCCAAGATAGTCTCACCGTTCTGCGGATCAAGCAGACTGACACTCCCCTGTGCCGAGGCATCTTGCACCGTTACCCAACCCTGGTCGAAACCGGGTAGTGCAGTCACGCCGCACGGCGTAGCCAAACGCAGGGCATCAGCATATTGTGGATGTGGGAAAGCTTCGATTTCAGCCTCCGCGAGCAGTGCCAGATAGGCATCGCGGGTGTGATGTTGACGGTTTACACGCAACCACATCGGTGGACGCTGATTGTTGGCATCAACAATATGCTGCCACTGCTCCGGGTAGGCGTTTTTAATTCGTTTCAATAGCCAACTGGGGTGCAGGTAGCGGCTGTCGTTATTCTGCATCCGTTGGAGCAGATCAACCTGCTGACGCTGGAACTGGCGAAGTACGCCATTGATCAACCCTTTCAACTGTGGACGCTTCAACGCCACGGCACCTTCGACAGTTTCAGCTAAAATAGCGTGTGCAGGGATGCGGGTATGCAGCATCTGATAGAGGCCAACCATCAGCAGGTAGTGCAGCGTGCGCTGTTTTCCGGTTAACGGCTTGGCCATCAGCTGCTGTAAACACCACTCCAGCTCAGGCAAAACGCGTAATGTGCCAAAACACAGTTCTTGCAGCAGCGACTTATCTTTGTCGGCAATACTTTTCTGCAAGCCTGGCAGGACGGCTGAGAGCGACTGGCCCTGATCCAGAACCTGGCTAATGGCTTTTGCAGCAATGCTGCGGAGGTTATATGTGTTTTTCATAGTCAAAAAAGCCGACCTCAGTCAGCATACCCACGTCGTAGGTGTAAAAGGGAGAGGGCAGAACCCGGTATCCTGATTATAACGATGATACCGGGTGGCGTAGTTAGTCTAGCACCGTGCCGGGTGTGAACCATTCACTGCGTGAATTCAGCAGATCCTGAGCAGACATCGGTTTTTTGCCCGCCGGCTGAAGCTGGGTGATATTAATCACTCCGTGCGCCGTGGCAACTTGAATGCCTTTTTTATCTGCCGCGAGTATTTTGCCTGGCTGAGCTGCGCTTTTCTCAAGGTCGATGACCTGAGCCTGCCAAACTTTTATCGGTTGTTCATCGATAACGAAATAGCTTACCGGCCACGGATTGAACGCGCGAATACAGCGCTCAAGCTGTTCGGCACTGAGAGACCAGTCGAGACGCGCCTCTTCTTTGCTCAGCTTTTCCGCATAGGTCACCCGCGATTCATCTTGAACCTCAGGCGTTGCCGTGCCTTGCTCTAGCTGTTGCAGAGTATGCAGCATGCCCTGCGGTCCGAGGTTGGCCAGTTTGTCATACAGTGACGCGCTGGTATCCTGCGGCTCAATGGCGCAGGAGATTTTATGCAGCATGTCGCCAGTATCAAGGCCAACGTCCATTTGCATAATTGTCACACCGGTCTCAGCATCACCTGCCCACAGGGAACGCTGAATTGGCGCCGCGCCGCGCCAGCGAGGCAGTAAGGAGCCGTGCACGTTTATACAGCCTAGTTTAGGCATCGCCAAAACCGCTTTCGGCAGGATTAAACCGTATGCCACCACCACCATTACGTCGGCCTGCAAGTCTGCCACTAACTGCTGGCTCTCTTCAGGACGTAGGGATTTTGGTTGAAAAACGGGAGTTCCGTGCTGCAACGCCAGCGTTTTGACCGGGCTTGGCGTCAGTTTGTTTCCGCGTCCAGCAGGACGATCGGGTTGGGTGAAAACGCCAACAATCTGATGCTCAGACGTTAAAAGCGCGTCAAGATGACGCGCTGCAAAATCAGGGGTACCGGCGAATATTATCCGCAAAGCTCATTTCCTGTAATAAAGGCTTTAAAACGCCTGGGAAAATTGGCTTATTAAAAAATAGCCTGTGGTGACATTTCGCAACGCGCGAGAATTAACCTCGAGCGTTGAGTTTTGCCAGTTTTTCCATTTTTTGACGAATGCGCTGGCGCTTCAGAGGCGATAAGTAATCAACGAAGAGTTTGCCCACCAGGTGGTCCATCTCATGCTGAATACAAATAGCCAGCAGTTCATCGGCTTCAAGTTCGAAGCTTTTACCGTTTCTATCGAGCGCACGGATCTTCACGTTGGCTGCACGAGGCACCAAACCGCGCTGGTCAGGAATAGACAGGCAGCCTTCTTCAATACCCGTTTCGCCGCTTTTTTCGAGCAGCTCAGGGTTAATCAGCACCAGCTGTTGGCTTTTATCGTCGGTGACATCAATAACGATGATGCGCTGGTGGATATTAACCTGCGTCGCGGCCAGTCCTATACCTTCTTCGGCATACATGGTTTCGAACATATCATCCACGATCTGCTGAATTTCGGCGTTAACTTCTTTGACTGGTTTAGCAACAATGCGAAGCCTGTCGTCTGGGAAATGCAATATTTGTAATACGGACATAAATCTCTGGATCTTTATTCAAGGGATTGACGATATATAATCTCTATTCTAGACATTTCCGGCTCTGATTGACAGCATCGTCTATCAATTGAGCACAGCGCCAGGACGGCGTTTAAACAGGAAATAGAAACCATGACGCAACAGGAAGTGTGGCTCAGGTTATCTGAGGTAAAAGGTCTCAGGGCAGCACGGCTTTGTCAGTGGGTCGATTCACTCGATGATGCCACACCGATTACTTCTGCTTTGCTTCGTGCTCATGGTTTTACGGAGGAGCAGCGCAGCGCGTTTTTTCACCCACATTCGCTAAATATTGAAGCTTCTCTCGCATGGCTGGAGGAGGATAATCATCACCTTATTTCGCTCAACAGTCCCCAGTACCCACCACTGCTGAAAAAAATTGCCTCACCGCCGCGGCTGCTTTATGTGCAAGGCCCGCCTGAACTGCTGCTTTCACCGCAGATGGCGATGGTGGGAAGCCGCGACTGTAGCCACTATGGTGAACATTGGGCGCAGTATTTTGCTGCCGGTCTGGTTAACAGCGGCTTTACGATTACGAGCGGCTTGGCCATGGGCATTGACGGTATTTGCCATCGTGCAGCCCTTGACGCTCAGGGCAAAACCATCGCGGTGTTGGGCAGCGGCCTGCGGTATATTCACCCACAAATTCATAAATCCTTAGCGAAGCGCATTCTTGATAATGGCGGTGCGCTCGTTTCCGAGTTTCCGCTTAAAGCGCCGCCGTTGCCGCATAATTTTCCGCGACGCAACCGTATTATCAGTGGAATGAGCGTGGGAGTCTTGATTGTTGAGGCCTCACTGCGTAGTGGGTCTCTGATTACCGCCCGCTGTGCGCTTGAGCAGGGACGAGAGGTTTTTGCGCTCCCAGGCTCGGTGCATAATCCCAACAGTGAAGGCACTCACTGGCTAATCAAGCAGGGTGCTTATCTGGTCACGGACCCGATGGATATCGCCGAACATATTGGTAGTGGACTGACCTGGCTTTCTGCTGAAAATGACGCATTTTCTGATGATTCGACCCTGCTGAGCGAAAAAATTGCTGAAGAAGTGAATATTTGTGCGGAAGTTACCGAACTTGAATTGCCATTTGTCGATGTGTTGGCTAACGTAGGATATGAGGTGACACCTGTTGACGTCGTCGCTGAACGTGCCGGCCAACCTGTGCCAGAGGTAGCAGTTAAGTTGCTCGAACTGGAGTTAGCAGGATGGATCGCAGCTGTATCCGGCGGCTATGTCCGAATTAGGAGGGCAGGCCATGTTCGACGTACTAATGTACTTATTTGAAACTTACATTCATAACGAAGCGGAGATGAGTGTCGACCAAGATAGGTTAACAGATGATTTAACCGAAGCCGGATTTCACCGTACCGATATCCACAACGCGTTAAATTGGCTAGAAAAACTTGCAGACTTGCAAGAGGGTGGCACGCCATCGCATTTGCTGGATGCGGACCCCTTTGCTCTGAGAGTTTATACCGACGAAGAGATGAGTCGCTTAGACGTTAGCTGCCGGGGATTCCTGCTATTTCTGGAACAGATTAAAGTGTTGAATGTCGATACCCGAGAAATGGTTGTCGATCGTGTTATGGCGCTGGATACGGACGAGTTCGATCTTGAAGACCTCAAGTGGGTTGTATTGATGGTTCTCTTTAATATTCCAGGCTATGAAAGTGCATATCAGCAAATGGAAGAGCTGTTATTTGACGTTAATGAAGGTTATCTGCATTAAAGCTATGGGCGTTCGTTACAGTGGTTAACATGACGCGGGTAGTTTGTAGGTAACGGGTAAAATACAGAGCATGACAAAAGCAACGCTTTTTGCTGGGAAGCAAAATGAAATCTGTCCGGAATGTGGGGCCGATTTGGTGATCCGCAGTGGTCGCCACGGCCCTTTTCTCGGCTGTTCCAACTATCCTGAATGTCAGCACATCCGCCCGTTAAAAACTCTGGCCGATGGCCACATTGTTAAAATACTCGACGGACAGCAATGCCCTAAATGTCAGTCCACCCTGGTTTTACGTCAGGGTCGCTTTGGCATGTTTATCGGCTGTTCTGATTATCCGGCCTGTGACCATATTGAAGTTATCGACAAACCGGAAGAAACGTCGCTGTCATGCCCGCAGTGCGGTCAGGGGCATTTGCTACAGCGCAAATCCAGATTCGGCAAAGTATTTCACGCTTGCGACAGATATCCCGACTGCCAGTTTGCCATTAACAATAAGCCGGTTGCGGGCAGCTGCGAGGCTTGCCACTATCCGTTATTAATGGAAAAGAAAACGGCGCAGGGGATCAAAATTTTTTGTGCCAGTAAGTTATGCGGTAAAGCCGTAATTAAAGCAGATTAAAAATATGAGCCAACAATCCGAATTCAACCTGCCTGCCATATTGCAGGCATTAAAACACCAGCAGGTCGTGGCGTATCCTACCGAGGCCGTTTTTGGACTGGGATGCGACCCCGACAGTGAACAGGCCGTTGAGGCACTTTTGGCTCTTAAGCAGCGACCGCGCGACAAGGGGCTGATCCTCATCGCCGACAGTTATGAGCAACTGCTTCCTTATATAGACGAGTCAACGCTCAGCGCCGAGCGTCTCCAGCAAATTTTTGCCAGCTGGCCGGGCCCGGTAACTTGGGTTATGCCGGCAAAGGCGTCCACACCGCAGTGGTTAACGGGGCGTTTTACCTCCCTTGCTGTCCGGGTGAGTGACCATCCTTTAGTAAAAGATCTTTGCCGCCAGTACGGCAAGCCTCTGGTTTCAACCAGTGCTAATCTAAGTGGTCAGCCACCTTGTCGTACGGCTGCTGAAGTAAAACTGCAATTTGGGCCACACTTCCCGGTGCTGGAAGGCGAGGTCGGTGGGCGTCAAAACCCGTCAGAAATTAAAGATGCCACTACCGGCGAACTCATACGCCAAGGTTAAGGAAAGTCAGTCATGTCCTCTTTTGCTGTATTCGGTAATCCAATCAGTCATAGCAAATCACCGCGTATTCACGCCCTTTTTGCTGAGCAAACCGGGATTGCACATCTATACGGCACCGTTTTGGCCCCGCATGATGAATTTGAAGAGACGTTGCACGATTTTTTTGCCAATGGAGCGAAAGGCGCAAATATTACCGTTCCTTTTAAGGAGCGAGCATTTGCCGAGTCAGACGAGCTGTCGGACCGCGCTTCGCTGAGCGGTGCCGTTAATACGTTGAAGCTATTAGAGGATGGCCGTCTACTGGGCGACAATACCGACGGCATTGGTATGCTAAGCGATCTGCAGCGGTTGAATATGATCAAGCCTGGCAATCGCGTTTTGCTGGTGGGTGCAGGCGGTGCGGCGCGAGGTGTTATTCTGCCTTTACTGGATTTCGGCTGCGCCGTGGTCGTCACTAACCGTACTTTTGAGCGGGCACAGCATCTGCAGAATATTTTCGAAGCCAAGGGCGACATTACCGCCATTGCGCTGGCTGACCTTGAAGGGCAGCCGTTTGATTTGCTCATCAACGCCACGGCTTCAGGAATCAAAGGTGAAGTACCCGCGATACCTTCTTCGGTGATAACGCCGCAGACCCGTATCTACGATATGTTCTATCAGGCGGGCGAAACACCTTTTATTGTCTGGGCAAAACAACACGGGGCAGATCATACTGCCGATGGCCTGGGTATGCTGGTGGGGCAGGCCGCGCATGCCTTCTACCTTTGGCACGGCGTGATGCCTGATATTGAGCCGGTGCTAGAGCAGTTGAAACGAGATCTTGCTGGTTAACCTGAATAAGGGGATCCATATTCAGATCCCCGCTGCATTGAATAGAGTCAGTAAAGAAGAGAACTAAGAATGCAGGCGGTTACCTGTCTTCTCCCGACAAGTATTCATCCTTCCATTTCACATAGTTATTGGATGAATAGGTCAAACCGGCGATTTCCGCTGCCGTGAGTTCTCGGACCTGTTTGACTGGGCTGCCTAAATAGAGATAGCCGCTCTCTAGCCTTTTGCCCGGTGGCACCAAACTGCCGGCACCAATCATCACGTCATCTTCAATTATTGCACCATCAAGCACTATTGACCCCATTCCGACCAGCACACGGTTTCCTACCGTACAGCCGTGCAGCATGGCTTTATGCCCCACTGTTACGTCTTCGCCAATAATCAGGGGGAAGCCTTCAGGATTATGTGCAGACTGATGGGTAACGTGCAAAACGCTGCCGTCTTGGATATTGCTGCGACAGCCAATGACCACATTGTTGACGTCACCGCGAATGGCAACCAAGGGCCAGATGCTAACGTCGTCCGCCAAATCTACATCGCCAATCACTACGCTAGTGGGATCAACCATCACGCGTTCGCCCAGTTTGGGACGGGTTCCTTTATAGGAACGTAAAAACTCAGACATATATTCCTCGCTTATGAGACTGACTGCCCTTGGCAATATAGTCTCTGGATCTATTAATACAAAGTCATGCCGGCCAGGATCGTCGATAAAAGCAACCGATCGTGCAAGAACTCCACGAAAGGAGTAAAAAACAGGCGGTTGAATTTAAAAGATCAAAAAACACTTGTGGAATAAATCGGGATCCCTATAATGCCGCTCCAACGACAGGGAACAACGCAGCAGCAACGCGGTGTGAACGAGTCAGGAAGAATTAAAAATGATGTTGATTGATAAAATAATCGGTTGACATTAAATGAGGAAAGCGTAGTATACGCCACC
>NZ_MRWD01000071.1 GCF_002093625.1 Rouxiella silvae
ATAAAAATACTGTCCCGTTATTTCGGTTTGTGCCAGCCATACCGGTTGATTGCTGGTTTTGGCCCAAACACGGTGCAGATAGCTGTAAAAACGTGCCCTATCCGCGCGGAACGCCATAACCGGCAGCGCCAAAATGCCCACAAGCATAGCCAGCGTGCGCCGCAGCAGGATGTAAGACAGTGAGTATGGGGTGTAATCAGACATAAAATTCTCCTCAGCGCCCAGTCTTACGTTCTCGTTTATTGCCGGCGAACAGTGACTGGAAAGATTAATAGTTCGTAAATTACACAAATTTTATCGTAGTCGATGTAATTTTACTACTGATCAGACCACTTTTTTGCTGATAAAAAGCACAATCCGACCCCTTCTTGGTAATAAAGTTACAATCTTGTTAAAAAACCACCCAAGCTACGTTAATAGCTCACTTTACCGCCATTTTTATACAATTTTTACACCCCATCCCCCCTTCTTTTCAGGTTCTTTATGAGCCGATATTTACACTCGTTTAACTGGCTATAAAACCAAAATCATCCCCAAAATCCTTGGCGCTGCGGCAAAGCGGCAATCGCGTAAACGGCAATGTGCTTACTCAGTAAGTAATTTGAGTTAACGAAGGTAGATTGCGCAGCGGCAACGCCAAGGGTGGAGGGGAAGCAAACTAAGGGGTGGGTTGTGAATACTGGGGTAATCATCGGCGGACTTTTGGTCCTTTTGCTGCTCGGCTATTTGGTCTATGCCCTGCTTAATGCGGAGGATTTTTAAATGGCTGCTTCAGCATTTCTCATGATTGCCAGCTTTATGCTGGTGCTACTGCTGATATCTCATCCGCTGGGCAAGTTTATGGCCAGCCTTATTGAAGGTGAAATTGGTCCGAGAATTAGTGGCTTCGAACGTCGGATATTAGGATTGGCCGGTACGTCTGCTTCAGAAATGAACTGGAAACAGTACGCAATAGCCATTCTTACTTTTAACGTGCTGGGGATTGTCCTGCTGATGGCGATTCTGCTGTTGCAGGGCGTACTTCCTTGGAACCCGCAGCATTTTGCCAGTCTCTCATGGGATTTGGCGTTTAACACAGCGGTTAGCTTTGTCTCTAACACCAACTGGCAGGCCTACAGCGGCGAAAGTTCGCTGAGCTATTTCAGCCAGATGGTGGGTCTGACGGTGCAAAACTTCCTGTCGGCGGCAACGGGTATTGCGGTGGCCTTTGTGCTGATCCGCGCCTTTGCGCGTACTTCCGCCAAAACGTTGGGCAACGCCTGGACTGACCTGGTGCGCATTACGCTGTATCTATTACTGCCTATCTCTCTACTGCTGGCACTGTACTTCGTCAGTCAGGGCGTGCTGCAGAACATGGAAGCCTATCAGCACGTCACCACGCTGGAAGGTTTGCAGCAAGTCCTGCCGATGGGTCCGGTAGCTTCTCAAGAGTCAATAAAAATGCTTGGCACCAATGGCGGTGGATTCTTCGGTGCGAACTCTGCGCATCCGTTTGAAAACCCGACGGCGATGACCGACATGGTGCAGATGCTGCTGATTTTCCTTATCCCTTGTGCGCTGTGCTTCTCTTTTGGCCGCGTCGTGGGCGACAACCGTCAGGGCCACGCGCTGCTGTGGACGATGTCACTGATTTTTGTGGTGTCGGTAGTGATTGTGATGGCCGCTGAACTGCAAGGTAACCCGCACTTCACCGCCCTCGGTGCCACCAGCAACTTTAATATGGAAGGTAAAGAAACTCGCTTTGGCATTCTGGCCTCCAGCATGTTTAGCGTGGTGACAACGGCGGCGTCCTGCGGTGCGGTGAACGCCATGCTCGACTCCTTCACGGCTATCGGCGGCATGATCCCGCTATGGCTGATGCAGATTGGCGAAGTGGTGTTTGGCGGCGTGGGGTCAGGTCTTTACGGCATGCTGCTGTTCGTGCTGCTGACGGTGTTCATTGCCGGGCTGATGATTGGTCGTACACCGGAATATCTCGGTAAAAAGATTGACGTCTACGACATGAAAATGACCGCTCTGGCGATTCTGGTTACCCCAACGCTGGTCCTGCTGGGTACCGCACTGGCACTGGTTAGCCCTGCTGGACTGGCAGCTATCGCCAACCCTGGCGCACACGGATTTACCGAGGTGCTGTACGCCTACTCATCGGCGGCCAACAACAACGGTAGCGCCTTTGGTGGCCTCAGCGTTAACACGCCGTTTTATAACCTGACGCTGGCCTTCACCATGTTCTTCGGGCGTTTCGGGGTGATTCTGCCGGTGCTGGCAATTGCCGGTTCGCTGGTGGCGAAAAAACGTCAGCCTGCGGGCAACGGAACTTTACCGACCGCAGGTCCGCTGTTTATCGGTCTGCTGATCGGCACCATCCTGCTGGTCGGCGCACTGACCTTTGTTCCAGCGCTGGCGCTGGGTCCGGTAGCTGAGCATTTACAAGTGTGGCTGGCGAAGTAATCCCAGGCAACTTTGCATAACTAGACGGTTAAGAGAGAAGACGATGACTCGCAAACAACGTGCCCTGTTTGAACCAAGGCTAATCCGCACCGCAATATTTGATGCGGTGAAAAAACTGGATCCGCGCGTTCAATGGCGTAACCCGGTAATGTTCGTGGTGTATTTGGGCAGTATATTAACCACCCTGATCTGGCTGGCTATTTTGATGGGCAAAACCACCGGTAGCGCAGGATTCACCGGCAGCGTGTCGCTGTGGCTGTGGTTTACCGTACTGTTCGCCAACTTTGCCGAAGCCTTGGCTGAAGGACGCAGCAAGGCACAGGCAGAAAGCCTGAAAGGCATACAGAAAATCAGCTGGGCGAAAAAGCTTTATGAAGCACGCCCAGATTCACCCCCGATTAAAGTCTCTGCCGACAGCTTGCGTAAAGGCGACTACGTGCTGATTGAGGCCGGTGATACCGTGCCCTGTGACGGCGAAGTCCTGATAGGCGGCGCATCGGTTGACGAAAGTGCTATCACCGGTGAATCAGCACCGGTTATTCGTGAATCCGGCGGCGACTTCTCGTCCGTCACCGGCGGTACGCGCGTGCTTTCAGACTGGCTGATCGTTGAGTGTAGCGTTAACCCGGGTGAAACCTTCCTTGACCGGATGATCGCCATGGTGGAAGGCGCAAAACGTCGCAAAACCCCTAACGAGGTCGCGCTGACGATTCTGCTGGTTGCGCTGACGTTAGTTTTTGTGCTGGCAACGTTTACGCTCTATCCGTTCTCGCTGTTCAGCGTTGACGCCAGCCATGCCGGTACGCCGGTGACGGTAACGGTGTTGGTTGCGCTGCTGGTATGTCTTATTCCAACCACTATCGGTGGCCTGCTTTCAGCCATCGGTGTGGCGGGTATGAGCCGCATGCTGGAGGCAAATGTTATCGCCACCAGCGGCCGTGCGGTAGAAGCAGCGGGTGATATTGACGTGCTGCTGCTGGATAAAACCGGCACCATCACACTCGGCAACCGTCAGGCGGCGCAGTTTTTACCAGCTCCACAGGTTAGCGAGCAGGAGCTGGCCGACGCGGCGCAGCTTTCGTCTTTGGCGGATGAAACCCCTGAAGGCCGCAGCATCGTGGTGCTGGCCAAACAGCGCTTTAACCTGCGCGAACGTGATCTTCACTCGCTGAACGCCACCTTTGTGCCCTTCTCGGCGCAAACGCGCATGAGCGGCGTGAACGTCGGTGACCGTATTATTCGCAAAGGCGCGGTGGACGCCATTCGTCGCCACGTTGAATCAAATCATGGGCACTTCCCTCCGGCGGTAGAAGGCCTGGTTGAAAGCGTTGCCCGTAAAGGCGGCACACCGCTGGTGGTGTCAGAGGGTGGACGCGTATTAGGCGTGGTTGAACTGAAAGACATCGTTAAAGGCGGCATTAAAGAGCGCTTTGGCGAGCTGCGCAAAATGGGCATTAAAACGGTAATGATCACCGGCGATAACCGCCTGACAGCGGCCGCCATTGCCGCCGAAGCCGGCGTTGATGACTTCCTGTCAGAAGCCACACCCGAGGCCAAACTGGCGCTGATCCGTCAGTATCAGTCAGAGGGTCGTTTGGTTGCGATGACCGGTGACGGTACTAACGACGCCCCTGCCCTCGCGCAGGCAGACGTCGCCGTTGCGATGAACTCAGGGACTCAGGCTGCCAAAGAAGCGGGCAACATGGTCGATTTAGACTCTAACCCGACCAAGCTGATTGAGGTCGTGCACATCGGTAAACAGATGCTGATGACGCGGGGTTCACTGACCACCTTCAGTATCGCCAACGATGTGGCGAAGTATTTTGCCATCATTCCGGCGGCGTTTGCGGCGACTTATCCGCAGCTCAACGCGCTGAACGTGATGCATCTGCACTCGCCGTCTTCGGCAATCATGTCGGCGGTTATTTTTAACGCACTGGTGATTGTGTTCCTGATCCCGCTGGCGCTGCGCGGCGTCAGCTACAAACCAATGAGTGCAGCTTCACTATTGCGCCGTAACCTGTGGGTTTACGGAGTGGGTGGTCTGGTTGTGCCTTTCATCGGGATCAAAATTATCGACGTGATCCTTACCGTGATGAACCTGGGCTAATGGTCTTAAAAGTAAGAAGGAAGTTAAAATGACTACTGCAACTCGTCACAGCTATGTTCGCCCATCACTGGTGCTGTTGGGCCTGTTTACCTTGATAACCGGCGTGGCGTATCCAATGCTGACCACCGGACTGTCTGACGTGGTGTTTCGCTCGCAGGCGCAGGGTTCAATCATTTTTGAAGCCGGAAAACCGGTAGGTTCAGCGCTGATTGGGCAGAACTTTACCCGCAAAGATTATTTTTGGGGGCGCCCTTCCGCCACCTCGGATAGCGCCTATAATCCGTTGGCGTCCTCCGGCAGCAATCTTGCGGTCAGCAATCCGGCACTGGATAAAGCCGTGGCTGACCATGTGGCAGCACTGCGTGCGGCAAACCCTCAAAGTTCGCCGCAGGTTCCGGTAGACCTGGTCACCGCATCCGCCAGCGGATTGGATCCACATATTTCAGTGGCAGCCGCGCGCTGGCAGGCACAGCGCGTAGCAGCAGCCAGAAAGCTGCCGCAGGATCAGGTTGATGAATTGATCACACAAAATACCTCCTCACCGCTGTTGAGTTTCATCGGTGACCCGGTAGTTAATGTGCTGCAATTGAACTTGGCACTCGATAAGCTGACTCAATAACCCTTAATTAAACAATAACAGGGCAAACGCATGGTAGATGAAGACGGTCAACGGCCTGATCCCGACAGCCTGTTGGCGCTGGCCAACGAAAAGCCGCGCGGCCAGTTAAAAATCTTCTTCGGCGCCTGTGCTGGCGTAGGTAAAACCTACGCCATGCTGCAGGAGGCGCAGCGGCTTCGCGCCACAGGATTAGACGTGGTTATCGGCGTTGTCGAAACCCACGGTCGCAAAGAGACCCAGGCCATGCTGCCTGGGCTCGACATTTTAACCCCTAAACGAATCACCCATCGCGGCAGGCAGGTCACCGAGTTTGACCTCGATGCCGCCCTAGCCCGCCATCCCGGTCTTATCCTGATGGATGAGCTGGCGCACAGCAATGTCATCGGCTCGCGCCATCCAAAACGCTGGCAGGACGTGGAGGAGCTGCTGGATGCCGGCATCGACGTTTTTACCACCGTTAACGTTCAGCACATCGAAAGCCTCAATGACGTGGTCAGCGGCGTAACCGGCATTATTATTCGTGAAACCGTGCCGGATCACATGTTCGATCAGGCCGATGAAGTGGTGCTGGTCGATTTACCGCCCGATGATCTCCGCCAGCGCCTGAAAGAGGGGAAAGTGTATATTCCCGGTCAGGCAGAGCGGGCGATTGAGCACTTCTTTCGCAAGGGCAACCTGATTGCACTGCGCGAGCTTTCACTGCGACGTACCGCCGATCGCGTTGACGACCAAATGCGCGAGTTTCGCGATACCCAGAGCAAGGAGCGCATTTGGCACACTCGCGATGCGCTGCTGCTGTGCGTGGGTCACGGCAGCGGCAACGAGAAACTGGTGCGCGTTGCCGCACGCCTTGCCGCACGTTTAGGCTGTATTTGGCACGCGATATATGTTGAAACGCCTCGCCTGCATCGCCTGCCGGAGGGCCAGCGGCGCAGTATTTTACGCGCCCTGAAGCTGGCACAGGAGTTGGGGGCAGAAACCGCTACACTGTCGGACCCAAAAGAAGAGCAGGCCATACTGCGCTACACCCGCGAGCATCATTTGGGCAAAGTAGTGATGGGCCGTCGCAATGAACGGCGTTATAAATGGGGCGCGACCATTACCGAACGGCTGGCGAAAATCGGCCCCGAGCTCGACCTGCTAATCGTCAGCCTTGAAGAAACGGCACCGGTCAGCCCGCGTAAAGACCTCGACAACCGCACCTTCACCGAACGCTTTAGCCGCCAGTTGCAAGGCTGCGCAGTGGCGGTGGCGCTTTGCGCGTTCATCACCTTTATTTCGGAGTTTCTTTACCCCTATTTCGATCCCGCTAACCTGATCATGGTCTATCTGCTCGGCGTGGTGATAACCGCGCTGTTCTATGGCCGCTGGCCATCAGTACTGGCAGCGGTGATAAACGTCGCCAGCTTTGATCTGTTTTTGGTACAACCGCGCGGCTCGTTTGCCGTCACCGATGCGCAATATCTACTGACTTTTGCGGTGATGCTTACCGTCGGCATACTGATCGGGAATCTCACCGCCGGGGTTCGTTACCAGGCGCGCATTGCCCGCCATCGCGAAAAGCGGGCGCAGTATCTTTATGAAATGTCGAAAGCATTGAGCAAGGCAATGACGCCTGAAGCCGTGGCGCAAACTGGTCGGCATTTTATTTCGTCCACCCTGCGGGCAAAAACGGCGATGATGTTGCCGCATTATAATGCCGATGCGGAAGGGACGCTGAACCTGCATCAGGCAGAGAGTGAAGCGGGACAAGATATTGCCGTAGACTTGGCCATTGCCCGCTGGAGTTTTGACAAGCAATCTCCGGCCGGTGCAGGCACTGACACCCTGCCGGGCGTGCCCTATCAACTGCTGCCACTGGTGGCCTCGGGTAAATCCCTAGGTCTGCTGGCGGTGGAGCCGGCAAATATTCGCCAGTTGATGGTCCCCGAGCAGCAGCGACTGTTGCAAACTTTTACCGTGCTTATCGCCAATGCGCTTGAACGCCTGCATTTGTCGGCGTCGGCAGAGAGGGCGCGCCTGGATACAGAACGCGAAAAGCTACGTAACTCGCTGCTGGCCGCCCTCTCCCACGACCTGCGAACCCCGCTCACGGTGCTGTTTGGCCAGGCTGAAATTCTGACGCTGGATTTGGCCAGCGAAGGGTCGGTTTATGCCCCCCAAGCTAATCAGATCCGCCAGCAGGTGTTAAGTACTACGCGCTTGGTTAATAACCTACTAGACATGGCGCGCATTCAGTCCGGCGGTTTTAATTTACGTAAAGAGTGGCAATCAGTAGAGGAGATTATTGGTAGCGCATTGCGCATGCTGGAGCCGCTGCTGAGTACTCATGAAGTGATTGTCGACCTGCCGGACGAACTGCTGCTGGTCAACTGCGACGCCAGCCTGATTGAAAGGGTGTTTATCAACCTATTGGAAAATGCCCATAAGTACGCCGGTATGCAGGCAAAAATCACCCTTAAAGCCCGAGCCAAAGGCGAACTGCTGGAGGTTGATGTCTCAGACAACGGGCCGGGAATTATCGCCGGCGGTGAACGGCGCATCTTCGAAAAGTTCTCTCGGGGAAATAAAGAGTCGGCAATTCCCGGTGTGGGCTTGGGTCTCGCCATTTGTCATGCCATTATTGAGGTACACGATGGCAAAATATGGGCGCAAAACAGTCCTCAAGGCGGCGCGACGTTCTGTTTTACGCTGCCTTTGGAGAAACTGCCGTCAATCGATCCCACTGATTTCGAGAGCGAGAACCCGTGAGCATACCCCCAACTCATATTTTGATAGTTGAAGATGAAAAAGAGATCCGACGCTTTGTTCGCACGGCGCTGGAGGGGGAAGGTATGAAAGTTTTTGAGAGCGAAACGCTGCAGCGAGGACTGATCGAAGCCGGTACCCGCAAGCCGGACCTGATTATTCTCGATCTCGGCCTGCCGGACGGCGACGGACTGGACTACATTCGCGATTTGCGTCACTGGAGCAGCATCCCCATTATTGTGCTGTCTGCACGCACCAGCGAAGAAGACAAAATAGCGGCGCTGGATGCTGGAGCAGATGATTTTCTGACCAAACCTTTCGGCGTTGGCGAACTGCTGGCGCGCGTGCGCGTCTCGCTGCGTCGTCATGCCGGTGGCCAACAGGAAAGCCCGCTAGTCAGTTTTGCCGATGTGACTGTTGATTTGGTCAATCGGCGCGTGCAGCGCAATAGCGTAGACCTCCATCTCACGCCGATTGAGTTCCGTCTGCTGGCCGAACTGCTGGCAAACAGCGGTAAAGTACTGACTCAACGGCAATTGCTCAGCCACGTGTGGGGACCCAACTACGTCGAACACAGTCATTATTTACGCATTTATATGGGCCATCTGCGGCAAAAGCTTGAGCAAGACGCGACCCGCCCGCGCCATTTACTGACTGAAACAGGCGTGGGCTATCGCTTTATGCCCTGACAGCGGCGGGTTACTCTCCGCTTTTATCCGCCTCGTTTTCAGGCTGTGCCGCAAGCTCTGCATCAATCGCGGCAAACTCGGCTTCAATAATCTCTACGGCTTTCAGCAAGGTAGCATTCACCCGCGTGACCTGCTCAGGGCTAAGGTCGTCGCGCATGAAATTCCCACGTAAAACGTTGCGCAGGCGGTTCATGCTGTCTGAAATTCCTTCGGCCAGATTGCCCCCGCGACCTCGGCGCTTTTCACTTCTCGCCAGTCGGGCAAAAATGGCATCTACTACGGCCTGATACTTGGTCAGTTCAGTCTGTCCGGCGGCGGTAAGCTGATAACTTTTACGTCCTTTATCAGACACCTGCGGTTCCAGGAAATCCTGTTCTTCCAGCAGTGTGAGTGTCGGATAAATCACTCCTGGGCTTGGCACGTACAGACCCGATGATGCCTCTTCAATGGCTTTGATCAGCTCATAGCCGTGGCTCGGCTTTTTAGCCACCAGCGCCAGCAGCACCAGACGCAGATCGCCGTGCTCAAACAGACGACGTACTTTTTCACCGCGCCCGCCATCCCGACGTGAATGTCGACCGCCGTGCTCTCCCCTTTCATGACGATCGCCATGCCCTTCCCCCATTGCGGCATGGCGTCCACCGCGATGACGACCGGCGAACTCTGCGCGTTCATCTCTTTCCGCGCCGTGATGACAGACTCTTTCTTCATGACCGCGATGGCGGCCGCCCATAAATTTACCAAACATAAGCACCTCTCGATTTAGATATATCGAAAACTTTCGATATATCTAAAGTAGATCACTTTTAACTCACTGACAAGCGTTAGCGTGCATTTAGATATATCTTTTTATCGCGACTGTATGACTAAAAAAAAGACATAAAAAAAGCACTGAATAAACAGTGCTTTAATTGAGCATTGAAAAACGTTCGGGATTTATTTAGCGTCGGCTAATACTTTGCTGACGATATCCACGGCTTCTTTTTCGATCTTTTCGCGGTGTTCTGCGCCCAGGAAGCTTTCACAGTAGATCTTGTAAGCTTCTTCGGTACCAGAAGGACGTGCCGCGAACCAACCGTTTTTGGTCATCACTTTCAAACCGCCAATAGAAGCCCCGTTGCCAGGTGCTTTGGTTAGACGGTCGGTGATCGGGTCGCCCGCCAGCGTGTCGGCCTTGACCTGCTCTGGGGAGAGCTTGGACAGTGCGGCTTTTTGCGCGTGGGTTGCAGGTGCCTGAATACGGTTATAGCTCGGCGCACCAAAGCGCGCGGCCAGTTCATCATAGTGCTGCTGCGGGTTTTTACCGGTCACGGCGGTGATTTCGGCCGCCAGCAGGCACATAATGATGCCGTCTTTATCTGTCGACCACGGCGTGCCGTCGAAACGCAGGAACGAGGCACCGGCGCTTTCTTCGCCGCCGAAACCGAAGCTGCCATCAAACAGGCCGTCAACGAACCATTTAAAGCCAACGGGAACTTCAACCAGTTTACGCCCTAAATCGGCCACAACGCGGTCAATCATCGCGCTGGAAACCAGCGTTTTACCGACGGCGACATCAGCGCCCCACTGTGGACGATGCTGGAACAGATAATTGATAGCAACGGCAAGATAGTGGTTAGGATTCATCAGACCCGCAGGGGTCACAATGCCGTGGCGGTCATAGTCAGGGTCGTTGGCAAATGCCAGAGCGAACTTGTCTTTTAGCGCCAGCAGACCGCCCATGGCATACTCGGACGAGCAGTCCATGCGAATAACGCCGTCGTGGTCGAGATGCATGAAACGGAAAGTCTGATCGACAGAGTCATTAACCAGCGTCAGGTCCAGCTTGTAATGTTCAGCAATGCGCTTCCAGTACTCGATACCTGACCCGCCCAGCGGATCAACGCCGAGTTTCAGACCCGCTTTTTGAATAGCAGCCATGTCCACGATATCGGCCAGACCTTCGACGTACGCCTGCACCAGGTCCTGCTCGCTGAGGTGGCCACTGTGCCAGGCTTTATCGAGCGACTGACGTTTGACGCCTTTCAGACCGTCAGCAATCAGCACGTTAGCGCGCTTTTCAATGACTGAGGTCAGATCGGTATCAGCCGGTCCGCCGTTGGTTGGGTTATATTTGATCCCGCCGTCTTCCGGTGGATTGTGCGACGGGGTAATCACGATGCCGTCGGCCAATGCGCTGGATTTTTTGTTATGAGTCAGAATCGCGTGCGAAACCGCTGGAGTCGGGGTGAAGCCGTTGTCCTGCTGCACGATGACGTCGACGCCGTTGGCGGTCAGCACTTCAAGTACGGAAATAAATGCCGGTTCAGACAACGCATGGGTGTCTTTACCCACGTAGCATGGACCCGTGGTGCCCTGCTCTTTGCGCACTTCGGCGATAGCCTGGGCAATCGCTAAAATGTGTGATTCGTTGAAGCTGTGGCGTCCGGCGCTACCGCGATGGCCAGAGGTGCCAAATTTTACCGCATGGGCGCTGTTGGCCGAGTCTGGCTGCAGCACATAGTACTGCGACGTAAGTTGTGCAACGTTAATCAAATCGCTTTGCTGAGCAGGTTGCCCTGCACGGGGGTTGTTAGCCACTGGCATTTCTCCCTAATGCTTTTTTAAAGAGTGCCGCAAACTTTATCGGTCAGTTCGGCGGGGAACTGCATCAACTGCATGATGTGTTCGATCATGCTGCGTTTACGGCCTGTGTTGGTATTGGTAATGACCCAATAAGGTGTACCTGGTACATGCTTTGGCTTGGTATGAATACCGTTTTGCAGCAACGTTTGCTGGTCGCCGGCAAAATATGTGCGAGTACGTCCGCGTAAAGTATCAGTCGCAACCGCAAATTCTTTAGGATCAAGCGTATATAAGGTCGTCAGAATTAACATAAAACGGTTCACCGCTTTAGTTTGTTCGGCATACTCATCAGACAGCATGAGTTCACGAACGGCACGCACGCGATCGCGCGGTGTATTAGCGGCTACCGCGGTTTTTTCTGCGGGCGCTGCGCTGGCTGCGGCGGGAGCCTGCACTTCCTGGCCGGCAGAGAATTTCAGCATCCGCCGCAAAATGTCTGATGCACTCTCACCGATATGCTGCGTATGGCTCGCGATATAGCGGTAAAGCTCTTCATCAACCTCAATCGTTTTCATCTTTATCCAGTACTGTTTTTCTACTTAATTTATTCAAAGGATTATACAAATTAAACTGCGCAAACAAAAAGGCGAATTCACCTTAATATTCAAAAAGCAGACAAAACCTCATATCCAACTCTTACCCGGCGCGTGCATTGCTTTATCCCACTCAGGTATCTGAAAGAAAATCTTCCGTGACTCATGATAACCTAATGAGATCCTTACCAGTAATAAATGTCTAACGGACCCTGCGATGAAATTACATTATCGACTGCAACAATCTGAATCTTCTGACACTTCGGCATTGCCTGTTCTGCTTATTCACGGCTTGTTCGGTACGCTGGATAATCTGGGCGTGCTGGCACGTGACCTGAGACAACAGCATAGTGTGCTTCAGGTGGATTTGCGTAATCACGGACTCTCGGACCGCGCCGATGTTATGACCTACCGCGCCATGGCCGAAGATTTACTCGACACGCTTGACGATGTGGGCATCGATAAAGCGCTGGTGATTGGCCACTCTATGGGCGCCAAGGCCGCGATGGCACTGACGGCGGTCGCACCTGACAGAGTTGAAAAGCTGGTCGCCATTGACATGGCCCCGGTTGACTATGCCACGCGCCGTCACGACGAGATTTTTGCCGCACTCAACGCCGTAAGCGCGGCAGGTATCAAAGACCGTACGGCGGCCGCACAGTGTATGCAGGCCATTATAAAGGAAGACGGCGTTGCCCAGTTTCTGTTGAAGTCATTTCAACAGGGCGAATGGCGCTTCAACGTGGCGGTATTGTTAAAGGAATATGCCAATATTATTGGCTGGGCCGAGGTGCCTGCCTGGCCGCATCCGGCACTGTTTATTCGCGGCGGGCTCTCTAATTACATACAGGACAGCTACCGCGATGCGATTATGCGCCAGTTTCCACAGGCCAGAGCACACGTTGTGGCGGGCAGCGGACACTGGGTGCACGCAGAGAAGCCTGAAGCAGTTCTGCGCGCCATTCATCGCTTCATTGATGAACAATGAGTGCGCAACACTCACTAAAATTCACCTCCCCTGCGCGCAACTGTTCAAAAAAACCGCTAATCATAATAACTTAGCGTGTAATTAGGGGCAGTTAGGCGTTGTGGAGGGATATACGCTAGGGTATGATTGCGCGCTGTAATTTTGCCCCTGCGCCGAGTCAGTTATCTCCCGCGTTTGAGGTAAATTGGGTTAGGGTTTATTAGCCCGAAATGTGTTAACCACTTCATCTGAAAAGGGCTTAGCCGCTTTTCGATGTAACTTCCCTAGTTGTACCGCTACCTATGGCAAAAGAACAACTGGATCGCACGACGCTTGATCTGTTCGCAGACGATCGCCGTCCGGGACGTCCAAAAACAAATCCGCTTTCTCGCGATGAACAGCTTAGGATTAACAAGCGTAATCAGCTTCGCCGTGATAAAAACAACGGTTTACGTCGCGTTGAGCTGAAAATTAATGCCGAAGCTGTGGATGCACTCAATAAGCTGGCGGAACAGCAAAATATCAGTCGCAGCGAGCTGATTGAGCAGATGCTGCTGTCTCATCTGAACAATCAGGAAAGTTAGTCATCGTTTGTGATGCGGGCGGGTAACCCTAGCGGTTATCCGCCGTTGCGTTTCTCCGTCTTTCCGCAAGTGCAAGAACACACAAAGGCGATAACGCTCGCCTGAAATGCCCGTTAGACTGTAGGGCATTAGAATTAGGGTCGTATTAAAACCGTGCTGCATCAATTAGAGTTGGGATGAGAATATGTTCTCAGCCCGTCGAGTTTGCTATTATCTTGCGCAAACTGAATCGCATGCCGCGGACGAAAAAGCAGACTCGATGAGTCTATTGAAGAACAAGAGGTTAGATAAGCTTATGGCAGTAGTAGGTATCTTCTTTGGTTCCGACACCGGAAACACCGAAAACATCGCAAAAATGATCCAGAAGCAGTTGGGTAAAGATGTTGCTGACGTGCAGGACATCGCAAAAAGCAGCAAAGAAGATCTGGAAAAATACGATATTCTGCTGCTTGGCATCCCAACCTGGTACTACGGTGAAGCACAGTGTGACTGGGACGACTTTTTCCCAACGCTGGAAGAGATAGATTTTGAAGGTAAACTGGTTGCGCTGTTTGGCTGTGGCGATCAGGAAGACTACGCCGAGTACTTCTGTGACGCGATGGGCACAGTTCGCGATATTATCGAACCACGCGGCGCAGTGATTGTTGGCCATTGGTCAACCGAAGGTTACGGTTACGAAGCGTCTAAAGGCATGGCGGATGATACTCACTTCATCGGTCTGGCCATCGACGAAGACCGTCAACCTGAGCTGACAAACGAACGTGTCGACGCCTGGGTTAAGCAAATTAGCGAAGAATTAAGCCTTTCAGAGATAATCGGCTAATCCCACACAAAGGCTAAGGCCCTGAATCGTTGAGGTTAAACGCGAAAGGGCCAAACTATCACTGAAATTAACAATTTAACGTCTACAAAATTGTAACTTTCAGCTGTATCAAGGTACACTTACATTATCTGTTTTTATCGTTTTGGCTTTTTTATCGCCCGTTTGAAGGGTGCAAACGATGTTTGTGAACAGCCCACCGTTTTCATTAACGTGATTAGCATAGTGACAGGACTAAATCCGCATGACTGACAACAACACCGCACTGAAGAAAGCCGGCTTAAAAGTCACGCTTCCGCGCCTGAAAATCCTGGAAGTGTTGCAAGCTCCGGCAGGTCATCACGTCAGTGCGGAAGATTTGTACAAAGAACTGATTGATATGGGTGAAGAGATTGGTCTTGCCACGGTTTACCGTGTTTTGAACCAGTTTGACGACGCCGGCATTGTTACCCGCCACAATTTTGAAGGCGGCAAGTCAGTATTTGAACTGACTCAGCAACATCACCACGACCATTTGATCTGCCTCGACTGCGGCCGCGTTATTGAGTTTCGCGACGAATATATCGAAGGCCGTCAGCGTGAGATTGCCAAAGCACACGGTATTAAACTCACTAACCACAGTCTTTATCTTTACGGCCATTGCGAACTTGGCAACTGTATCGAAGATGAAACACTGCACGGTAAAGGCTAATACTTTGCCCCAGCGTTGTCGCTGAGAAATAAAAAGTACTTGCCTATAAAATGACCGCTGAAAAGCGGTTTTTTTATGCCTGGAATTTGATGCGTGGGAATTGGGGATTAGCACAGTAGATCCCCCACTCGTAGAGCCGGGGATCTCACGCTTATTGATCAAACGACTGGCTTACTTTCCCAGTTGTCACGCAGCCCGACGGTGCGGTTAAACACCAGGTGCTCGGCGCTGGAGTATGTACTGTCGGCGCAGAAATACCCTTCACGCTCAAACTGCAAGCTCACCGCGGCCTGTGCGTTAACCATGCTCGGTTCAACAAACCCGTTGGCAATCACCAAAGACTCTGGATTAATAGTGGTCAGGAAATCTTCTGCCTGAGCCGGGTTAGCGACGCTGAACAGCCGGTCATAGAGACGGAACTCGGCCGGTTTGCCTTCGCTCGCAGACACCCAGTGGATCACGCCTTTGACTTTACGGCCGTCTGCTGGGTCTTTACTTAAAGTATCAATGTCATAGCTACAGAAGATGGTAGTGACGTTTCCTTCGGCATCTTTCTCGATGCGTTCGGCTTTAATCACATAGGCATTGCGCAAACGCACTTCTTTGCCCAGAACCAGACGCTTGTACTGCTTGTTGGCTTCTTCACGGAAATCAGCCTGATCGATAAAGATTTCAGCGGTAAACGGCACATCACGCGAGCCCATTTCTGGCTTACTCGGATGATTTGGCATTTTTACCCACTGAACAGCTTCACCGGTAAAGTTCTCAATAACCACTTTAACCGGATTGATCACCGCCATCGCACGCGGCGCGTTTTCGTTGAGGTCGTCACGAATGCAAGACTCCAGCGCAGCCATTTCAACGTTGTTATCCTGCTTAGTCACACCGATACGACGGCAGAACTCGCGAATTGACGCCGAGGTATAACCACGACGACGCAGGCCGGATACTGTTGGCATACGTGGGTCATCCCAACCTTCTACAATCTTGTCGGTCACCAGCAGGTTCAGCTTGCGCTTGGACATGATGGAATATTCAAGATTCAGGCGTGAGAACTCGTACTGACGCGGATGACAGGCAATGCTGATGTTGTCGAGCACCCAGTCATACAGACGGCGGTTGTCCTGGAACTCCAGCGTACACAGCGAGTGGGTGATCCCTTCCAGCGCATCGGAAATGCAGTGGGTGAAATCGTACATCGGATAGATGCACCACTTGGTGCCGGTCTGGTGGTGATCGGCAAACTTGATGCGATACAGCACCGGATCACGCATCACGAAAAATGGCGACGCCATATCAATTTTTGCGCGCAGGCACGCGGTGCCCTCGGCAAACTCGCCGTTGCGCATTTTGGCAAACAAGTCCAGGTTCTCTTGCACAGTGCGATCGCGGAACGGGCTGTTTTTACCCGGAGCAGTCAGATTACCGCGATATTCACGGATCTGATCCGGAGACAGCTCGTCAACGTAGGCCAGGCCTTTTTCAATCAGCTCAACGGCATAGTGGTGCAGTTGATCAAAATAGTCGGAAGAGTAATGAACCTCACCGCTCCACTCGAAACCCAGCCACTGAACGTCTTTTTTAATAGACTCGACGAATTCGATATCTTCTTTCACCGGGTTGGTATCATCAAAACGCAGGTTGCATTGGCCCTGATAGTCTTGCGCGATACCAAAGTTCAGGCAGATCGATTTTGCGTGGCCAATGTGTAAATAACCATTTGGCTCAGGCGGGAAACGGGTCACGACAGAAGCGTGTTTCCCCGATGCCAGATCTTCATCAATAATCTGACGGATAAAATTTGTTGGGCGGGCTTCAGCCTCACTCATTGTTCATTTCCTCTACGCGAACGAAAGCTCGAAAGACTAACCGCATATGTTCCAACAAGCCACGCTGGGAAACAACCCTTATGTGCCAAAATTGAATTTTATAATAAAAAAACGGGAAGAGATTGCTCTCTTCCCGCCACGATGCCTAACTCAAGCCGATTTTTTTTAACAATACTGAGATTATTTGGACTGGATCTCGTAAAGTTTGCTTTCGCCCGCGACCACAGTCTCTCCCGCCAACAGCGCAATGCCTGCGTAATCTTCCATGTTACTGACTACAACCGGGCTTATCATTGAACGCGCATTGCCGTTCAGATAGTCCAGGTCTAGCTCCAGTACCGGCTGACCCACGATCACCGTTGCCCCTTCTTCAACCAAGCGAGTAAAGCCTTGGCCGTTCAGTGCAACGGTATCAAGCCCGATATGCACCACAACTTCAGCACCGGATTCGGTTTCCAGGCAGAATGCATGGTTGGTATTAAAGAATTTCACGATAACACCGTTGGCCGGAGCAACCACTGTTTTGCTCGTCGGGCGTATAGCCAGTCCTTCACCCACCGCGCCGCTGGCAAAGGCTTCGTCAGGCACCTGCGCCAAGGCAACCACTTCACCGGTAATCGGTGATATCAAGGTTTCAAGTACGACCTTAGGTGTATTGGGCACAGCCTGAGGTTTAACGTCAGCCACTGGCGCAGCCGTTGGTGCTGCCGTTGCTGCCGCTATCGGACCGGTCGCAATCACCGTACGCATCGCAGCAGCAATGCTTTCGGCACGCGTGCCAACAATCACCTGCACAGTTTGTTTGTTCAGACGGATAACACCCGATGCACCCAGACGTTTTGCCAGCACGTCGTTAACCTGCGCAGAGTCTTTAACGTTCAGTCGCAGACGCGTGATACACGCGTCAATGCCTTTGAGATTATCCGAGCCGCCCAGCGCGCTGACATAGCTTAATGCGAGTTGGCTCATTCCTTCTTCCGTGTTGCTGTTTGTTTCCTGAGCGCCCGTTTCTGCAACGTCGTCTTCACGTCCCGGCGTTTTCAGATTGAACGCGCGAATAATCACGGTGAACAACACGAAGTAGACGATGAAGAATATCACCCCCATCACCAGCAACATCCACACGTTTTTGCTCGCGGCCGGCAGGTTGTACATCAGCGCATAGTCGATGGCGCCCGCTGAGAAGGAGAAGCCAGCATGGATGCCAAGAGCCGTGGCAATATACAGACTTATCCCAGTCAAAATGGCGTGAACTAAATACAGCAGCGGAGCCAGGAACATGAACAGGAATTCGAGCGGCTCGGTCACGCCGGTCAGAAACGCAGTCAGTGCCACCGACAGCAGCATACCGCCGACTAATGGACGACGCTCTTTAGGAGCAGCGAAGTACATGGCAAACGCAGCGCCCGGCAAACCAAACATCATGATCGGGAAGAAGCCGGACATAAACATCCCAGCGGTGCCGTCACCCGCATAGAAGCGGTTGATGTCGCCGTGGAAGACAGTGCCCGCCGCGTTGGTGAAGTCACCAATCTGGAACCATGCGATGGTGTTAAGAACCTGATGCAGACCCGTAGGGATAAGCAAACGGTTAACGAAGCCGAAGATGCCTGCACCGAATGCGCCAGCGCCCACGATCCACTCACCACCGGCGCGGATAGCATCCTGAACAGGAGGCCATACGTAACCGAATATAGCGGCCAGAATCAGACAGAAAAATCCGGTTGCGATAGGAACAAAACGTTTGCCACCGAAGAAACTGAGGAAGTCAGGCAGTTTGATATCAGACCAGCGGTTGTAAACCATACCGCCAACCAGGCCGGTGATGATCCCTGCTAACACACCCATATTCACTGCTGGGTTGATGGTGATCATTGCTTTAGTCAGAATGAAATAACCAATACCCCCTGCCAAAGCTGCCGCACCGGCGCTGTCTTTTGACCAGCTTGATGCCACACCAATGGCGAAAATCAATGCGAGGTTATCGAAAATACCGCCACCGGCCTGTGCGATGAACGGCATGTTGAGAAGGTCAGGCTGACCGAAACGCAGCAGGAGTGCGGCGACCGGCAGTACGGCTATCGGCAGCTGAAGTGCTCTGCCTAAACGCTGAAAGAATCCAAGTATATTCAATTTTTCCCCCTATTCGCCCTCGGGCGAATCACCAAAGTAGTTTAATTAGTATGTTGTACTACCTGTTGTAAAACGGCTTAAAACCTGACTCACCAACGTCATACTGCGGAGTGTAAAAAAATTAATTCGTATCGCAAATTAAAACCTCATTATTTGTGATTTTTATCACCAAAAAAGGGTCTTAACAAGCCATAATGCTAGTCAACACCCAAAACTTATTTTATCATTAAAAAAATCTAGGCGGCACGATACCAATCATGGGTATTATTAAGCGCGCTTTTAACTCAATGCGGGTCGCGCCAGAAACGTTTAAATTCTTTACCCAGCGCCATGGCGAAGGGTATACACAGTATATTCGGTTCTAAAAACTTAAGAGGTGTACGATGAGACTTATTCCACTGAATACTCCAGCAGAAGTCGGCAAATGGGCTGCGCGCCATATTGTTCAACGCATTACGGCTTTCAAACCTACTGCCGATCGTCCATTTGTTCTCGGTCTGCCAACCGGCGGCACCCCTCTCGAAGCTTACAAACATCTTGTTGCCATGCATAAAGCGGGCCAGGTCAGCTTCGAAAATGTGGTAACTTTCAACATGGATGAATATGTTGGGCTGCCACAGGAACATCCAGAAAGTTATCATACCTTCATGCACCGTAATTTCTTTGATCACGTTGATATTAAGAAGGAAAACATAAACCTCTTAAACGGTAATGCTCCAGATGTTGACGAAGAGTGCCGCCAGTACGAAGCAAAAATTAAGTCCTACGGTAAAATAAATCTGTTCATGGGCGGCGTTGGCAACGACGGCCATATCGCTTTCAACGAACCGGCCTCCTCGCTGGCATCGCGCACCCGCATTAAAACGCTGACCCACGAAACCCGAATCGCCAACTCGCGCTTCTTCGACAACGACGTTTCTCAGGTGCCTAAATTTGCCCTGACCGTTGGCGTAGGCACGCTGCTTGATGCGGAAGAAGTGATGATTCTGGTCATTGGCCATGCTAAAGCGCAGGCGCTTGAAGCCGCGGTCGAAGGAAATATCAATCATATGTGGACCATTAGCTGCCTACAGTTGCATGCTAAAGCCGTCGTCGTATGCGACGAGCCGTCTACCATGGAATTAAAAGTAAAAACGGTTAAATATTTCACCGAGCTTGAAGCAGAAAACGTGAAAGGCCTGTAATTTTTTGGATTTTTTAATCGAATAACGTATTTCTTCTGAGTCATTGACGTCGCAACGAGGCGAATAACGCAGTCGCGGCGTCAAAAAAGAACGAAGGGGAAAGGAGGGGAAGAGATGTTTGCACTGATTAACGGTCGGATATATACCGGCCATGATATTCTGGATAATCACGCGGTGGTGATTGCTGATGGACTCATTGACCGAGTGTGTCCGGTTGAAGACCTCCCGGCAAACATAGTCACGCGCAGTCTGGAAGGCGCATTCCTTGCCCCAGGATTCATCGACCTCCAGCTTAACGGCTGCGGCGGCGTGCAGTTCAATGATTCGCTGGAAGCCATTAGTGTCGAAACGCTCGAAATCATGCAGAAGGCCAATGAAAAATCCGGCTGCACCAGCTATCTGCCGACCCTGATAACCAGCAGCGACGCGTTTATGAAGCACGGTATTCAGGTCATGCGCGACTATTTGGCTAAATATCCGAACCAGGCGCTGGGTCTGCATCTTGAAGGCCCTTACCTGAGTCTCGAGAAAAAAGGGACGCATAATCCGGCGTTTATTCGCAAACCCGATGCTGCCATGATCGACTTCATCTGCGCTAACGCCGACGTAGTGACCAAAGTCACGCTGGCGCCAGAGCAGGTTGAGAGTCACTTTATTCGCCAGCTCAGCGATGCGGGCATTATCGTTTCTGCCGGTCACTCTAACTCGAGTTACGAGCAGGCGCGCGAGGGTTTTGCAGCCGGTATTACCTTTGCCACCCACTTATATAACGCCATGCCACCGATTTCAGGTCGTCAACCCGGGTTGATGGGCGCGATATTTGATACTGCAGAAGTCTATACCGGTATTATCGTTGATGGGCATCATGTGGCCTGGCCGAGTATCCGTAACGCCAAGAAACTCAAGGGTGATAAGCTGGTATTGGTGACCGATGCCACAGCGCCAGCGGGTGCGGACATAGAAGAGTTCATTTTTGCTGGTAAAACAATATACTATCGGGATGGGCTTTGTGTGGATGAAAACGGCACCCTCAGCGGTTCTGCGCTGACGATGATTCAGGCGGTACAAAACAGCGTTGAACACGTCGGGATTGCACTCGACGAGGCGATTCGCATGGCGACCCTTTACGCGGCGCGTGCTATTGGCGTTGAAAAAACGCTGGGCAGCATCGAAGCGGGTAAAGTGGCCAACCTCACCGCTTTCACTCACGACTTCAAAATAACAAAAACGCTCGTCAACGGTGACGAGGTGTAATCGCAGAGAGTAATGAATGAACACAGGCGGGCAGGCACAAATCGGTAACGTTGATCTGGTTAAGCAGTTAAACGGCGCTGCCGTTTATCGCCTGATTGACCAGCAAGGGCCCATTTCTCGAATTCAAATCGCAGAACTTAGCCAGCTTGCACCCGCCAGTGTGACCAAGATTTCTCGCCAACTGCTGGAACGAGGTCTGATTAAAGAGGTCGATCAACAAGCATCGACCGGCGGACGACGCGCAATTTCCATCATTACCGAAACGCGGCCGTTTCAAACCGTGGCGGTCCGTCTAGGCCGCAACGACGCCACTCTCACCCTTTACGATCTGAGTGCCAAACCGCTCGCTGAACAACATTATCCCCTGCCGGAACGTACGCAGGAGACGTTGGAAAACGCGTTGGTTTCTGCCATATCTCAATTTATCGAACTTAATCAACGCAAAATCCGCGAACTGATCGCCATTTCAGTGATCCTTCCGGGTCTGGTGGATCCCTTTAAAGGCGTCGTGCGCTATATGCCGCACATCAGCGTTCATAACTGGAAACTGGTCGATATTCTTGAAACAAAATTCAAAGTCACCAGCTTTGTGGGCCATGACATTCGCAGTCTGGCGCTGGCCGAGCACTACTTCGGTGCAACCCGCGACTGCCAGGACTCCATTTTAGTTCGTTTACACCGCGGTACAGGTGCCGGCATTCTGGTAAACGGCCAAATATTCCTTGGCAGTAACGGTAACGTGGGTGAAATTGGGCACATTCAGGTCGATCCGCTCGGCGAACGCTGCCACTGCGGTAATTTTGGCTGCCTTGAAACAATCGCCGCTAACTCAGCAATTGAAAACCGCGTGCGCAACCTACTCACGCAGGGTTATGCCAGTAAACTCTCTCTGGATGACTGCTCAATCAGCGCAATTTGCAAAGCCGCAAACCGCGGTGACCAGCTCGCCTGTGAAGTGATTGAGTACGTCGGACGCCATCTCGGAAAAAGTATCGCCATTGCCATCAACCTGTTTAATCCACAGAAAGTGGTGATTGCAGGCGAGATAACCGAGGCCGAGAAAGTGCTACTTCCGGCGCTGCAAAGCTGCATCAATACTCAGGTATTGAAAGATTTTCGTCGAAACCTGCCTATCGTGACTTCTGAACTGAATCATCGTTCAGCCATTGGTGCCTTTGCTCTGGTCAAGCGAGCGATGCTCAATGGCGTGCTGCTGCAACGCCTTTTGGAAAGTTCGGCGCATTAGGCTTCAAAAACGTTAATTCGATGCCCTCGCAGTCTTCAGGACTGCGGGTGTTTACCCGTTGCATAAATGATGCAAAAGTCTGGCCGTGAAAATAATAGGTTAACATGACAATTAAAAATGTAATTTGTGATATCGACGGCGTACTGCTGCATGACAACACGCCGGTTCCCGGTGCCGATCTTTTTCTGGCGCGCATTCAAGAACAAAAAATGCCGCTGGTGATCCTCACCAACTACCCGTCGCAGACGGCGCAAGACTTGTCCAATCGTTTTGCTTCGGCCGGATTAGATGTGCCCGAAAGCGCCTTCTTTACCTCCGCGATGGCGACCGCCGATTTCCTGAAACGTCAGGAAGGTAAAAAAGCCTACGTGATCGGCGAAGGTGCCTTGATCCACGAACTGTATAATGCCGGATTTACTATTACCGACATCAATCCTGATTTCGTTATCGTCGGCGAAACGCGGTCATATAACTGGGACATGATGCATAAAGCTGCCTACTTTGTTGCCAACGGTGCACGTTTTATTGCCACCAATCCTGACTATCATGGACACGGCTTTGTGCCAGCCTGCGGCGCGCTTTGTGCACCGATTGAAAAAATTACCGGCCGCAAGCCGTTCGTGGTCGGCAAGCCGAGTCCGTGGATAATCCGCTCGGCGCTTAATAAAATGCAGGCTCATTCTGAAGATACCGTGATCGTCGGCGACAACCTGCGCACGGATATTTTGGCCGGATTCCAGGCCGGGCTTGAAACGATTTTGGTGTTAACAGGCGTTTCAACGCTCAATGACGTTGAGAATATGCCGTTCCGCCCAAGCTATATTTATCCCTCGGTCGCCGATATCGACGTTATCTGACCGCTATCAATGAGTTTAAAAAGAACGCCCGCCCCTAAAGCGGGCGTTTTTCATAAATGATAATTTTCGCTGCACTTTTTTAGCGCACCCTGCCCCAACCTGCTATTTTTTGACGATTCATCAATTAAAGCCCCATAAAAATGATAATCCGCTAAGAAATGCAGAGTGCCAACCAACTATTTTTCAGACAAACGCTAAATTGCTTGCAAAGATTGCCGCTTTTACGCATTTTCATTATCAGAGACGCAGCGAAGTCCGCACTCATTTAAAGATTCGGCAACGCTGCCCAATAAACCTGGTAATGCACAACATCACCGCCTGAGAAAAAGCCGTAGGGAGAGTTATATGTGTTCTATATTTGGTGTGCTCGACATTAAAACCGATTCCGTCGAGCTGCGCAAAAAGGCGCTTGAGCTATCACGCTTGATGCGCCACCGTGGTCCAGACTGGTCTGGCGTTTATGCCAGCGACAAAGCAATTCTTTGTCACGAGCGTCTGTCGATTGTTGACGTCAACAACGGCGCGCAGCCTCTGTACAACGAAGCACAAACTCACGTTCTGGCGGTTAACGGCGAAATCTACAACCATCAGGCGCTGCGTGCAGCCCTTGGCGAAAGCTACACATTCCAGACCGAATCCGACTGCGAAGTTATCCTCGCGCTGTATCAGGAAAAAGGCCCGGCGTTCCTCGACGAACTACAGGGAATGTTTGCCTTCATCCTTTATGACACCGAAAAAGAGGCCTATTTGATTGGCCGTGACCATTTGGGCATTATCCCGCTTTACGTCGGGCACGACGAACACGGCAACATGTACGTGGCGTCAGAAATGAAATCACTGGTACCCGTTTGCCGCAGCATTAAAGAGTTCCCGGCCGGTAGCTACCTGTGGAGCAAAGACGGCGAAATCGTTGAATATTACCAGCGCGACTGGTTCGAATTCGACAATGTTAAAGACAACGTCACTGACAAAGTCGAGCTGAAAGAAGCGCTGGAAGAAGCGGTTAAGAGCCACCTGATGTCCGACGTGCCTTACGGCGTGCTGCTTTCTGGCGGTCTGGACTCTTCAATCATCTCTGCCGTGACCAAGAAATTTGCCGGACGCCGTATTGAAGACAAAGATCAAAGCGAGGCCTGGTGGCCACAGTTGCACTCCTTCGCCGTGGGCCTGGAAGGTTCACCCGACCTGCGTGCCGCGCAAGAAGTAGCAAACCATTTAGGCACCGTGCACCATGAAATCCATTTCACCGTGCAGGAAGGCCTCGACGCTATACGTGACGTGATTTATCACATCGAAACGTATGACGTGACCACCATTCGCGCGTCAACGCCAATGTACCTGATGTCGCGTAAAATCAAGGCGATGGGCATTAAAATGGTGTTGTCTGGCGAGGGTGCCGACGAAGTGTTTGGCGGCTATCTTTACTTCCATAAAGCGCCTAACGAGCTGGAGTTCCACGAAGAAACCGTACGTAAACTGCTGGCGCTGCACATGTATGACTGTGCGCGTGCCAACAAGGCAATGTCAGCATGGGGCGTGGAGGCACGCGTACCGTTCTTGGATAAAAAATTCCTCGACGTGGCGATGCGCATCAACCCAAAAGATAAAATGTGCGGCAACGGCAAAATGGAAAAACACATTCTGCGCGAATGTTTTGAGTCCTATCTGCCGAAAAGCGTGGCGTGGCGCCAGAAAGAGCAGTTCTCTGACGGCGTAGGCTATAGCTGGATTGATACCTTAAAAGAAGTAGCCGCGCAGCAGGTAACCGACCAACAGCTCGAAACTGCGCATTTCCGCTTCCCATATAACACCCCAACCTCAAAAGAGGGGTATTTGTATCGCACCGTATTCGAAGAGCTGTTCCCAATCCCAAGCGCAGCAGAATGCGTACCGGGTGGCCCAACGGTGGCCTGTTCTTCACCGAAAGCGGTCGAGTGGGACGAGTCATTTAAAAACATGAACGATCCGTCAGGTCGTGCCGTAGGCGTTCACGCATCCGCCTATAAATAAGCATCGAGTTATTAATCTAACGGGCCTCTTGAGGCCCGTTTTTTTATGTTTAAATTAATTGAAAATACTATCTTTTGTTGAATTTATCGCCGGAGTGGTCATAACCTACACAAATGGACCCTGTCCGGACTTTTTTGGCAAAAAACTTGTTGACGCAAAACGGCCATATACGCATAATGCGCCCCGCAACGCCGATGAAGGTTGAGCAGAAAGAATACGGCTACGTAGCTCAGTTGGTTAGAGCACATCACTCATAATGATGGGGTCACAGGTTCGAATCCCGTCGTAGCCACCATTTCTTTCATGTTTGCGGGAGTGGCGAAATTGGTAGACGCACTAGATTTAGGTTCTAGCGCCGCAAGGTGTGCGAGTTCAAGTCTCGCCTCCCGCACCATTTCACTCGGTTTGCACGGATGGGGTATCGCCAAGCGGTAAGGCACTGGTTTTTGATACCAGCATTCCCAGGTTCGAATCCTGGTACCCCAGCCAATTTTTTTCACGGTCTTGCTCTTCGGGCGACACGGTGAAAATAAAAAACAATTTGAAAGTACAAGGATGGGGTATCGCCAAGCGGTAAGGCACTGGTTTTTGATACCAGCATTCCCAGGTTCGAATCCTGGTACCCCAGCCAATTTTTTTCACGGTCTTGCTCTTCGGGCGACACGGTGAAAATAAAAAACAATTTGAAAGTGCACGGATGGGGTATCGCCAAGCGGTAAGGCACTGGTTTTTGATACCAGCATTCCCAGGTTCGAATCCTGGTAC
>NZ_MRWD01000072.1 GCF_002093625.1 Rouxiella silvae
AGATAAGATTTTCGCAGAAAGGATTCTAGAGGAAAGATAAAAGGAGTGAGTTGAAAATAAAAAATAATAAATTCATAGAGTTGCAACTATTATAGTGGTGGGTGACATTAAGTCATGAATTATTCTACTCATTGTTGATCTTGCAATATCACTCACAAATTTATGATTCTAAATTTTTGAACTCGATAGTTTACTACTTATTTGAAGTAGTGAAAGGAAAAAAAAGCCCGTATGAACACGGGCAAACTAATTCATAACTCAAGGGAACACTTTATTCCATCTCTAGCCAGATGGAATATTAACGATAGACCATAAAATGATTTTAAATATTGATAATGAACTCCGATTACTCAGAACAGGTGTATTGCTTACAATAAGCTCATAAATAAGCGGGATAAGCTGTTTTTTGGGTTGATTCCGCTGTGGTAAGAAGATAGGAGTGGGGGGTATATCGATACGAGACAGGAGTTTTGTATCGCCTGGTTTTCGGTATAACTCATGGGTTCTAAGATGATTACTAGCTGACCTAAGTTAAGGGGCATATACGGGGCAAAAAATTACCGCAAACCGAGGTTACTACGTGATAAGTAGCTAGTCTGTTTGCGGTAATGTTCTGCCTTAAACCTTGATTAAACCTTAATACATTCCACTTTTACTTATCATTTCTCCCTAATCACATTAAAACAAACGTGATTAAAGCGGAATAATCTCCAGTTAACCCTCTGAAAAATCGCGTTTGTTTTTCCTCATAACCTCACGAGCTGGAAAGATGATGAACGTAAAAATGATTGCTGTTACCGTTATGCTCAGCGCAGCAACCTTGCTATCAGGCTGTGGTTTACAGAATATGCAGCTTCATCAGGACCGGCAGCGTTGTTCGCAATATGGCTATCAGAAAGGCACCGACGCCTTCGCCCAATGCATGCAAAAAACGGCTATTGAGCGCGATCGCATGAATATGATCGAGGCTTTCATACCACTAAATGACTGAGATGTGCAGCGGGGCCGGGAGAATAAAAAGTTTTCTCCCATGCCCACTGATTAGCAGGATTTTGAGGTGACACCGTCTAGAGGGCTTATCCATTTCGGCCAGGCGGTTTTTTGACAGTTATAGCTTGGCGCAGGCTTTATTCCCATCCACTCGAACTCCGGCTTTGGCTGTTGCGGTTCAAAAATTGCAACCGGCTGAGTAATAGCCTGAGTATCGCTCTCCTCCAGCTCAATTTTCGGGCACAGACCCTGACTTGGCCAACTTTCCATGCGGCGATAAACCGCAGGGGTGGTGTTAAACTGCTTTTTGAAAGTGCGGGTAAACGTCTGCTGAGAGTCAAACTGGTATTTATCGGCGATGCGCAGAACCGAGTTTTGCGTCAATCTTAGTTCGGTAGCTGCCATCGTCAGGCGGCGTTGGCGAGTGTAAGTCCCCAGCGTTTGACCGGTAAAACTTTTGAACAGGCGTTGCAGGTGCCATTTTGAGTAGCCCGATTTCGCGGCAATGGTATCTAATGTTAAGGACTGATCCAGGTTATGTTCAATCCAATCCAACAGTTCACTGACAATACTTTCGTGATACATATTTTGATTCCCCCGTTGAAGGATGACATTTAGCCACTCCTCACGCTGGACTACAATGCGCAATTCAGCCATATTATTTATCAAATCAGCCAAACCTTAACGGAATCTTAAACAACAATGCCAATCATTCAGTGTGGGACCAATGATTGCGATCGTGTTGCAATCGATGATATTGACCGTCCAGTGGTTGCCTTAGGCGCTTCAAGGGCCAACGGTGCGTGGGAAAAAGCGATGCATCGTCACCGTAAAGCGCAGCTTATTTATACGCTGGAAGGCATTATTAGCTGTGAGTTGGAGCAGGGTGTTTGGGTGGTGCCGCCGCAGTGTGCTATCTGGATCCCCAGCGAGGTTATGCATTCCGCGCGAGGTACGGGTGTCAATCAGTGCTACAGCCTGTTCGTTGAGCCGGATGCCAATCTTTATCTGCCGACCACCTGCTGTACGCTTTCTGTTACCCCTTTACTGCGTGAGCTGCTGCTGCACGCTGCACATTTCCCGTTGCTTTATGACCAACAGGGCCCTGAAGGCAAAATGATCGACGTGCTGCTCGATCAGCTTGCCGTAGCAAAAGTGGAAGATTTATACCTGCCGCTGCCGCGCGATAATCGACTGCGTCAACTGACCGACGGTATGCTGCAAGATCCTGCCGACAAGTCTACTTTGGCAGAGTGGGCGGGGCGGATTGGCATGAGTGAACGCAGCTTGACGCGTACTTTTACCAGTCAGGTTGGTGTCAGCGTGCATCGTTGGCGCAAGCAGTTGCACGTCATACTGGCGTTGCAGAAGCTTTCTGAGGGGGCTAGCGTGCAAACTGTGGCCCTGGATTTGGGCTATGAAAGCGCCAGCAGTTTCGTCACTATGTTTCGTAAAGCGCAGGGCAAACCTCCGGCGCGATACCTTTCTGACTGCGCCAACAGCCCACAAATGCCAATCCGTGGATTTTCATTGACCGAGAACCTAGCATAAGTCTATATAAAGCTATATTTGAATGAGTTAAGGGAATGAATAACATTATGGCGTTGGGTAATATTGTACTGATCCCTGGGTATATGACCGATGACCGGTTGTGGGATGACATTGTCGAGCCTTTGCAACGCCACGGCGCGGTACTGACTTTTGCCCAGTTGGATCGGGGTGAAAGCATGGACGAGATAGCGGAGCAGATCATCAAAAACTGCCCGCCGACCTTCGCGTTGCTCGGATTTTCGATGGGGGGATATATCGCCCGTAAAATAGTTCAACGTATTCCTGAGCGCGTTACGTCGTTGATTTTGGCTGCCACCTCGAGCCGTGCCGACTCAGAGCAGCAGCGGCGCACCAAGGCCAGTGCCGCTGATGCCGTCTCACCACACTCCTATAATGGCCTGAGTAACCTTTCACTCGGCCATTCACTCCATCAAGACCGCAGCCGCGACCCTGAGTTGCTACAGCGCCTGAAGTCAATGGGGCAGCGACTTGGCTATGACGTTTTTGTTCGCCAGTCGCGGCTAGACCGCAATGCAGATACTGAACTGCTTGCACAAATCCACTGCCCAACGCTGGTTATTGCGGCCAAAAACGACCGTATGCGCAGCCTGCTGGAGTCTACGGAACTCCAGGAAAATATTCCTGACTCTGAACTGCGGGTGATTGAAGACTGTGGACATATGATCCCGCTCGAACAGCCTGCGGCATTTTGTGAAGAAATTATTGGCTGGCTGAAAAATAGGCAATCTCCCGAGCGAAATTGAAAAAAACGACAATCTTGGTGCACGAAAGAGTCTTTTGACGGTTTTTAGTTACAACATACTTGTGTATTTTAAAGTAAGTGACAACCTTAGCGACGGTGCAAAATTCGCCTGGCAGGGCATAGCGGCGGTGTAAAGGACGCGACTGAAAGATGTCTGAGTGTGAGATAACGTGACAATATGTGCTGAGGCTGCTTGACGTTGTGACGGGTATCACGTTTGATAACCGCAAAATACCTGCGGAAATAATAATAATGTCTGAATGCACAACTCTTGAGTCTGAACCACAAACCTCGTCAATGCGCCGCTGGCTGGCGGTATTATCGCTGGCGTGCGGGACTTTTATTCTGGTTAACACCGAATTTTTACCTATCGGCTTGCTGACACCCATTGCGCACGCGCTTGGCGTTAGCGAGGGTCAGGCTGGATGGGCGATTATGCTGCCCGGCCTAGTCGCGGCCCTGGCTGCTCCGCTGTTAATGCTTTTCTCCCGAAGGTTGAATCGCCGGACACTCTTGCTGATCCTTTCAGGTTCAATCATCGTATCAAATGCTATCGCTATGTTTGCTCACAGTTTTCCCGTGTTGTTGCTGGGGCGTTTTATCCTAGGTTTTGGTGTGGGCGGTTTCTGGGCCTTTGCTATTCCCGCGGGCAGAAGAATGGTGAGTGAAGCGCAGGGCGCTCGCGCTATATCACTGATTAGTGCCGGTGTTGCCGTGGGAACGGTAGCAGGCGTGCCTGCGGGTGCTTTTATCGGCGAGCTTTTCGGTTGGCGCATGGCCTTTACTATGAACACGGTTCTCGCCGTAGCGGTATTCATCTATCAATGGTTTGCACTGCCTTCCCTGCCAGCAAAAAATTCACTGGGGTTAGGCTCTTTGTTAACCGTGGCAAAAATCAAAGGCGTGCGTAGAGGGCTGATGATTGGTGTTTTCATGGCCTCCGCACAATTTTCTGCTTACACCTACCTCGAGCCTTGGCTGCGATTCCAGGTAAAGTTGTCTGCATCTGATATCTCACTACTGCTGATGTGCTACGGTGTCGCCGGTCTGATAGGGACTTTCCTCACGGAAGTGACCGTGCGAGAATTTGGCGTGAGGCGTGCATTTTTAGGCAACGTATTACTGCTGGCACTCTCGGTGTTAATCGCCTCGCAGGTGAGCAGCAGCGTTGCCGCCGCGTCGACGCTGGTTATTCTTTGGGGGTTGGCATTTGGTGCGCTGCCGGTTTGTCTTAATATCTGGATTTATCAGGCCTCGCCTGCCATGTTTGAAAGCGGTTCGGCACTGATGGTTTGCGTATTTCAGATTGCCCTGGCTTGTGGTGCCTTTTTTGGTGGCGTGCTGGCCGATACGCAGGGTACCGCCGCAGCGTTCATTCTGGGTGGTGTACTGGCATTACTGGCCTGCGTGAGCATCTTTGTTTCTCATCCCCAGCAGTCGCGGGTTACGGGGCAGTAAACGCTTAACTCAGTTCGCCTTCACGCTGTAACCAGTCGCGATAAAAATGCGGCCAGATTTCAGTCGGAGTACCGGGTTTGCCCATACCAAAACCGTGGCCGCCGCTGGCGAGCTGATGCAGTTCACAGGGAACATGCATTTTATCGCAGGCTTCTTTCATGATAACGGTATTCATAGGATTGGATATTGGATCATCCTTGGCCTGCGCTAAAAACATCGGTGGCGTCTGTGGTGTGACAAAGTTTTGTACTGACCACCGCGCCGCCTCTCGCTCGTCAGCGTGCCTGCCAACCAGAATATGCGCCGTTGACGTATCCGAATAGGGGGCTTCGAGCGTAATTATCGGATAGATAAGCGCGCTCACATCTGGTTTTGCACTGTGGTTGTCAATCTCGTCGATTGCCGAGTAGGACTGAAAATCAGCCCGCACCGAGGCCATACCCAATAAATGCCCACCGGCCGAGAAACCCAAAACGCCAAGCTTATCTTTACGGATGCCATATTTATTGGCATTCGCACGAATTAACCGCAGCGCACGTTGTGCATCCTGCAAAGGAGCCATTGCACCCGCCTGCCAGCCTTCGTTCGGTAAACGATAGGTGAGTACAAAGGCCGTAATACCCCTTTCGCTAAGCCATTGCGCGGCGGGATGCGCCTCCGACTCCATTTCTATACGCTTATAACCCCCGCCTGCGGCAATCAGCATGGCCGAGCCGTTAGGATTTTTGGGCTGATAAACGGTGAGGTGTGGAGTGCTTACGTTGCTTACGGCCCCACGCTGACTTATTTTCATAGGTCCATCAGGTCCACCGCCGCCGGGCGGTGTTGAAGGCCAGAGTCGCAGTGATTCCGCTGTCTGTGGTTCGCTCAGATGCCGTTTTTTTGCGTTAACGCATCCAGCAAGAAATACTGCGCTGGCCCCGATGATAAAATTACGACGGTTCATGTATTCACCTGCTGTAAATAAGGATCTGAGTGTCAGTAAGCATTCTGAGTATTCATTAAATTCGTGAGGAATTTCTGATTACCTAGCAAGAATTAACAATGAAAAGTGATGAAATCATGAGGTTATATCAATATTGATGCTTCATTTCCTCTCTATTTGAAATGAAATGTGACTTAACATCATCTGTATTTATAAATATAGCTGCATAAGTAATGCACTTTAAATCCTTTAGGCCGCCTGTTTTGCAGTGATAGAGTTTACTGAGATTAACTATGGAGTAGGTTATGTCTCATTCTATTGCTTCAACAATTCCCCTCATTGACCTGTCAAAACTCGACGGCAGTACGAATGAACGCGCTGAATTTCTTAAGGAACTTCGCGTTGCCGCACGGGATATTGGTTTCTTTTACCTTATAAACCACGGTATTGATTCAACGTTGCTATCTCAGGTACAGAGCATTTCTCGACAATTTTTCGCGCTGCCTCAGCCAGAAAAAGACCGCGTTGCCATGGTGAATTCCAAGCATTTCCGTGGTTACAATCGCGCCGCCTCCGAGCTTACGCGTGGACAGCCAGACTGGCGTGAACAGTTTGATCTCGGGGCTGAACGTTTACCCATTGTGCAGCACGAAAACTCACCGGCCTGGTCACGACTTCAGGGACCCAATCAGTGGCCTGAAACGCTGCCCGAGCTTAAACCGCTGCTGTTAAACTGGCAAAAAGCCATGACCGCCATGTCGTTGAAAATTCTTCGTGCCTTTGCCGAGTCGCTGTCTCTTCCGCTAGACGCCTTTGACCCGCTGTATGGTGATAAACCCAATGAGCATATTAAGCTGATTCGTTATCCGGGAAGAGGTGCCGACGAAAGTAATCAGGGTGTGGGCGCACACAAAGATTCTGGTTTTTTAAGCTTCCTGCTGCAAGACAGACAGAAGGGATTACAGGTTGAAGTTGAAGATGGGCGCTGGGTAGACGCATTGCCTATTGAAGGCTCATTTGTGGTTAATATTGGCGAACTGCTTGAGTTGGCGACTAACGGATATCTTCGCGCAACCGTGCACCGTGTGATAGCTCCGCCTGTTAAAAGTGAGCGTCTGTCGCTGGCCTTCTTCCTCGGCGCTAGACTTGACGCAATAGTGCCCGTATTCCAACTGCCAGCAGAGCTGGCGGCGCAGGCAAATGGCCCGGAAAGTGACCCGAAAAACCCTCTGCTGCGCGACGTTGGTTGGAATTACCTAAAAGGGCGTTTGCGCTCGCATCCTGATGTGGCTGAGCGTTTTTACGCTGATATTCTCGTTTCCTGACTAAACATGCGGCTTAAGCCATTTATTAGATAATAAATGGCTTAGCTATTCTGTTTTAATTGTTTAGCTCGCGTGAATCAATATGATTGGATAGCCCTAGACGATAAACAATCAAAAAGGGCTTTTTTTATGTCGACAGGTAAGATTAAGGTTTTGGCATCTTTATTATTAATGGCGGTAAGTTCAGCCGGACACGCCGCAGACGATGCTAAAAAAACCATCACCCTTGGGTTTAATCCAGGACCGTATCAAGAGCAATTTGCCAAGGGCGTAGGTCCTTTTCTACAAGCGAAAGGTTACAAACTGGTTTATAAGGACTTTAGCGACGGCATTCAGGTTAATAATGCTGTTGATACCGGTGCTATCGACGGCAATATCATGCAGCATCCTATTTATTTGCAGGCTATTAATGAACGGCTCGGCATTAATAATATTGGTATCGTGCAAGTTCCTACGCCACCAATGGGCCTCTATTCCAATAAACACCTTAAGGATGAAACTCCTAAAGCTGGTCAAACCATCTCGGTACCCAATCAGGCCTCGAACGAATACCGTGCAGCACTGCTGCTTCAAGATCTAGGCTGGATAAAAATTTCCCCTAAATCAGACCCAGCGACCTTCTCGCAAAAAGATATCACTGAAAATCCGTATAAGCTGGTATTTAAAGAAATGGACAATGCGCAACAGGTTCGTGCCTTGCCGGACGTTGACTACGGCGCTATTCAAGGCAATTTTGCCGTGTCCAGCGGAATAAAACTCAACAGTGCGCTCAAACTTGAAAATCCAGTTAAAGGTTTTATTAACGTGGTGACCATTGCGGGTAAGAATAAAGATGCGCAGTTTGCCAAAGATATTATCGCCGGTTATCACTCGGAAGAGTTTAAACACTATATCTTGTCCAATGAGCAGTATCAGGGCTACCTGCTACCAGACTATTTAAAATAAAAATATAGCCGACTTGCTGGTCAGGCTGGCGAGTCGATGGTTATGCATTATTTATTGGGGCAGGGAAATGATAGAGTTACAGGGCGTTGATAAAGTATTTCAACGTAAAGGTAAAACTACACAGGCACTTAATAATATCAATTTAAAAATTGAACAGGGGGATATTTACGGCATTATTGGCTACAGCGGAGCGGGTAAAAGTACCTTAGTGCGCCTTATCAACGCGCTTGAAGCACCCACCTCGGGCAGAGTGGTGGTTAAGGGCCAAGTTATTGGCGACTTCAACCCGAAGCAACTTAGAGAAATGAAAAAAGACATTGGCATGATTTTTCAGGGCTTCAATCTGCTTGAGTCGAAAACTGTGTGGAAAAACGTCGCTATTCCGCTGATTCTGGCCGGGAAAAGCAAGGCGTTCATTAGCGAACGGGTTAACGAATTGCTGGAGGTTGTCGGTCTGGCAGAGCGCGCGGGCAGTTACCCAGCGGAGTTGTCCGGGGGGCAAAAACAGCGCGTTGGCATTGCGCGCGCACTGGCCACCAATCCTTCGATTCTACTCTGCGACGAGGCTACGTCGGCGCTGGATCCGCAAACTACCGCGCAGATTTTGGTGCTGCTAAAGCGCATCAGTCAGCAGTTTAACGTCACGTTAGTGGTGATTACGCACGAGATGTCAGTGATCCAAAAAATCTGCAATAAAGTGGCGGTGATGGAAAATGGCTGCATAGTGGAACATGGCAACGTGCTCGACGTTTTTGGCCAGCCCAAACATGCCACCACGCTAAATTTTGTGCGTACGCTGGTTCACGACAGCCTTCCAGAAAGTATCGATTCGCCGCCGGTTGATACTCACCGCGTTCGCCGCTATCGCCTAGAGTTTTTAGGCGAGACTGCGGGACAGCCAGTGATTTATCAGATGGTTAAAACTTACGCTGTAGAGTTTAATATTCTGTTCGCCAGCATGTCAGAAGTTCAGGAAACCGTTCTTGGGTTTATGATAATCCAGTTAACCGGTGATGCAGCCCTGCTGCACAATGCTATCGGATATCTGCAAAGCTGCGGCGTGCGGGTAGAGGAGTTGCATTAATGTTTGAGACCGCTATTACTTTAGATCAGTTTATTGCCGCGATGCAGGACACGCTATTAATGGTGAGCGTTTCTCTGCTGATAGGCTCACTGCTTGGCGTGCCGCTGGGTATTTTATTGGTCATTACTCGTCCAGGTGGACTGGTAAATAACCGATTTTTCTATACCGTAATCAACCCGATTATTAATATTGTTCGCTCTCTTCCGTTTATCATATTAATGATATCTATCATCCCGTTTACCCGCTTGGTGGTACATACCACTATTGGTACTGCGGGTGCCATTGTGCCATTAATCATATTTATTGCGCCTTATATCGCGCGTCTGGTTGAGAGCTCGCTGCTGGAAATTAATCCGGGCATTATTGAGGCAGCAAAATCTATGGGGGCCACGCCGATGCAGGCAATTTGGCATTTTTTGCTGCCCGAAGCATTGGCCTCGCTCGTTCTGGCGCTGACTACTGCAACTATTGGCCTGATTGGCGCGACCGCGATGGCCGGCACCGTGGGGGGCGGCGGAATAGGCGACTTGGCCATTACTTACGGTTATCAGCGCTTTGATACCTTTGCCACAGTTTCCACCGCCGTGGTATTGATTATTGTGGTTCAAGGTCTTCAATCTGTAGGGAATGTGATTTCACGTCGCCTACGTCGGGAGTCATGACTTAACAAAATACCGATAACCTGTTGTGGTCTTGGCGCCATGCAATGCCGCAACAGGTTATATTATTAAGTCTGTTCACGCGCTTCTAACTGCAATTCTTCAAATATGCCACACAGTTTTTGAAGCTCATTTTTGGCGTTAATAAGCTTGGGTGGAATGATTGTATTGCCTGAAAGGGTGGCAAGTAGACGATTATAGGTCACCACATAAGTCATACACGCTAAGAAATCATCATGGAGTGTTTCAGGTGTTATTAGCACGTCAGAGTTGGGTTTACGCTTTGGTGAAGACGGTTCACTCTGTGAGGATGAAGTAATTTCAATTAACTCTTTTATTTCTGAAAGTAGCTTATTGCTTTTGCAAAGAATATTTTCACGTCGCATTTTGATCTCGTCAATTTTATTATTCTTGATGTTGGGATGAGAGCCATCAAAACAGGGATTAGTTATTAATCTGCTATCAGGTTTGTCGAGTTTTCCATATTTCTTTAGCGCTTTATCAAGCGTGTCTTGGTAACTGCTGAGAGGCACACGGTAGGTGTTGTGTACTTGTATATCATTCATAAAAAGTTGATTAACAGCAGGGTAGACTCGAGAAGCAATTCTCCCAATATGACCCATAATGCGCATGATATTATTTGGCATGGACAAATCCTTTATTATATACAGGCTTGCATGGCTAAAGCCTGATGTATTTATGAAGTATACAGTGAGTTTATTTTAAAAGGCTGGCTTTCGACTTTAGTCAACGTTGGTTGACTTATGAAGTCTCACATCTTAATTAATGTACGGCAAGATAATATTAGGTACAGTGTGAAGTTAGCCTGTATCTGTTGATTCTCTTTTTATGCTGTTAGATACTTTTAAAGTAAATGCCTACATAATAAATAGTTTGGAGGGTTTAAATAAGTATCAAATATATTTTTCTGGGTTATAAGTGGCGTTATGCCGTTTTACAGATAAGCAAAGTTAAAAGGATTAGTTCAATTGGTGGCCGTTTATTGGTTTACTGTTTCCAGTCGACGGGGAATACGCCCCAAACGAATCGGTAAATAAGGAGTGTGTGATGGCTAAAAAATTATCCACCAATTCTTTGTGGCAAAGCATTAAGCGCCGATGTTCTGCGACATTCTTTTCAAAGTCTCCTGCGGATAGTTCACGATTGGTTGAATCGCTTCTTGTAACAGGATCTTTATATGGTATCGAACTCGGAAATATTGACCCTTCCTGGTATCGCCAGAAGTAGTCAATATCAGCGGCTGTTGCGTCAAAGTTATTGGAATGAGCTGTGCTAATTTAACAGCTCAAGCAGTAAGCGGTAAGATGATTTTCTCCTGAAGTACGAGCAGTAACGTTGTTGAGATCTCCCCGGTCTTGTCGAATGTGATTTTTTATCCCAGTTGTGGAGCCTATGACTTGTTAAGTCATAGGTTTTTTTATGCTCTTTTTTGGCGTTTTAACCTACAGCCCGGCGTGTTTACTGTTGCTCAAAATTATCGTAAACGCGACGAACAAGGCTGAGCAACTGCTGATGCTCTTCCTCACTCAGCCCCTCAATGGCGACCTTTTTAAGCTCTTGCCCCTGTAGATGCATAATTTTTTTTACCTCACGTCCGGCTTCGGTGAGCGTTAAACGCATAATTCTACGGTCGACTGCGTCGGGGTCGCTGGTTAACAGGCTTTTGTCTCGCAGGCCCTTGATAAGCCTTGCAAGTTGGGCTTTATCTCGCTCCATAAAACGTGACAAATCACCCTGAACTGCGCCCGGATAACGCCCCAGGTAGCTTAAAACCTTGGCTTCCATATGGGTAATGTCATAGTTTCCATCACGCAGAAGCTCAAACTGTTTGGCGCGATAGCGATGCATAATCATATGCATTATCCACAGCACATCGTCATTGTGGGATTCACTCATTAGTTGACAATGTCTCCTATTCTCATTTAGATTGTTGATATTATCAACCAAGTGGAACAATTTTACCATGACCGACAATTTATCCATCAGCCGCGTGCAGCTCATTCGCCATGAAATCAAACGCCGCCAGCTTGACGTGGTGAACGTTGAACAAATCAGTCCGGGATTTAAACGCATCACCCTCAGCGGTGATTCGCTGGCTGATTTTATCAGTGCATCATTTGATGACCACATAAAATTTATTGTTAATCCCGACGCGGCCGAGCCGGCGATGCGCGATTACACACCACGCTCATACGACAATGTTAGAAAAGAGTTGGTTATAGAATTCGCCATGCACGGAGAAGGGCCGGCCAACCAGTGGGCAGAGAATGTTAGAGCCGGCGACAAAGCGCTGATCGCCGGTCCGCGTGGTTCTCGGGTTATCCCAATGGATTATGACTGGCAGTTGATGTTGGGTGATGAAACAGCGTTTCCGGCCATTGCCCGTCGGTTGGAAGAATTACCGGCGGGTACCCGCGTTACTGTCGTTGCCCTGGCTGCCGACAAGCACGACAGGCTCACCTTTAGCTCACGGGCAAACCCCGAAATTATTTGGGTTGACACCCCTGAACAGCTAACAGAATGGGCTAACAATCATCAACTTGCGGCAGGTGAAGGTTTTGTATGGTGTGCGGCTGAAGCCTCCATTATCAAGGCGCTACGCAACATTTTTGTTGACGATAAAGGTCACGACATCAATGCCATACGCACCTCGGCCTATTGGAAAAAAAGAACCGCCGCGTTTCATGAAGAAGTGTCTTAACAGCAGATATCCTTGCGCTTTCTAGCTGCCCCGCAGGGCAGCATATCCCTTGGCGATGCCATAAAAAATTGCCCCAAATCCACCGACAAAAAATCCTACTGGCCAGTTGGTTTCATAAGATATCGCGATTGCGAGCCAGACGGTTAACAGGGCAATAGCAATCGAGAGTAAAACAGCCGCTACAGGTCGCGAAGTTAACGTGCGAGCCACCGCTGCGGGGCCGACCATCAGGCTGAATACCAATAGCGCGCCGACCACGGGCAACGCCATGGCGGTTGATAGCGCTAAAATAGCCAAAAACCACAGCTCCATATTTTTAGCTGAAATGCCCTGAACTTCGGCTAATTCCGCCGAAATTGAACTTATTACCAGCGGGTAAAACAGCTTCGCGGTTAGGCCAATCACCAGCAGGCTGACGATGCCAACGGGCAGCAGTTCAGCGCGGCTTACGCCCAGCACCTCGCCAAATAGCAAGGCATACACCTGCTGTGAATACTGGCTGCTCATACTTAAGAATACCGTGCCGAGGCTTAACAACATCACCAGCGTCAGGGCAGTTGCCACTTCGTGACGGCCATTTTTTGCCAGTTGATTGATGCCTAATACCCCGAGACCGGCAAATGTAATCAGCCCTATAAAGCTGTTTATACCCAGTAAACTGGCCAGCGCGGCACCGGGGAAAGTGCCAAGGGGCAGGGCGTGAGCGGCGAACGAGGCACCGCGCAGCACGATAAAAAACCCGACAAAACCTGCGACAATTGCCACCAATGTCACGACGACCCAAGTGTTAATCATAAAACTGGAGAACATGTTACTGCTTCCTGATGGGAATTAGGTGAGTAGCGGCCAGGTAGGCGATGAAAATCAGCGCCACAATGAAAAAACTGACCGGCCAGCCATGACCTGGCGTCCAGTAAAAACTGTCGTAAGCCAGCGCGATACCGCCCCACGTTGCGGCAAGGCCGATAATCACGGCGAGCAGAACCGCGGTATACGGTCGATGGGTGAGCCTGAGCGCGATAGCCGCCGGGCCAATCAGCAGGGCAGTTGAAAGCACGGCGCCGACTGTCATGGCGGAAAGCGTTACCGCCAGTGATAACAGCGACAGATAAATAAGTGACACGAGGCGGGTATTAATGCCCAACACTTCGGCTAACTCTTTGTCGAGAGAGCTGAGCAGCAGGGGGCGATAAATAATGCCGATAACCACCAGCGCGCCTCCCCCAAGCCATAGGGCCAGCGGTATCATTGAAGAAGGTATGGCAAACATTGAGCCAAACATCACGGTAATGGCCGCGCCGGTGGTGCTGTGGCTGGTGACGTCGAAATAGAGCAGCAACGCCGCCAGCCCAAGCCCTGCACCCAGCACGATACCGGTCATCAGGTCACGCTCACGGGCGCGACGAATATCAACCAGTTCCATGCTGAAGGAGGCGATCAGCGCCATGCCCAGCAAACCAATCAGGGGATTAATGCCCAATAAAAAAGAGAGTGCACCGCCCGCGCTACTGACGTCTGCCAGTGCGTGCCCTGCAAAAGACTGACCGCGAATAACGGTAAAAACGCCGACCACGCCGGAAACGACAGCGGTACCACCGCCAATAATGAGCGCGGTATGAACCGGTGCACTGGTGAAGAAACCGGGTTCTATTAAGAAATTTATCAGGGAATTCATAGAAAAATCATGCTTTCATCAGGTTTTCATCAGGCATAGAAAGGGCGCATGGTTCACTTGAGGCGTTGGCGGCAATCACCAGTACACGGTTCATGACGCGTAAAACCTCAATAGGATGGCCATAGAGTTCACTGAGCACGCGGCTTTGCACCACGTCATCCGTTTTTCCGCTTGCGGCACGGCCATTGGCGAGGTAAACGATGCTGTCCATGGATGACAGCAGCGGATTCATATCATGCGCTGACAGAAGAATAGTGACCTGATGGGCGCGTGAAAGGTGGCGCAACAGCGCCACAATCTCAGACACGCTACGAATATCAAGATTCGCCAGGGGTTCGTCGAGTAACAATAAACGAGGACGGCGGATCAGAGCATGAGCGATAAGCACTCGCTGCTGCTGGCCGCCTGAAAGATTACCAATACGCTTATCAGCGAATGCTTCTGCACCCACCTCTTTGAGCATGGCATCAACCTGCTGTTTAACTTTCTTTGAATTCAGGCTAAATCCCAAGCGCTGCCCATTAAGCCCTAGCGCCACGAGATCTCTGGCACGCAGGGGGATCTCGGCATCAAGCATGATTTTTTGCGGAACGTATCCCACAGAGTTAATACCTGCCTTTCCCACCTTGCCGTCAAGCATCACGCTGCCGCTGTCGATAGGCTGAAAGCCGAGCAAGGTTCTGAGCAAGGTGGTCTTACCCGAGCCGTTAGAACCAATCAATCCGCAGAATTCACCGGCTTTAAGCGTGAAATTCACCCCCTTTAGCACGGATTTTCCAGAAAATGAAACGCTGAGATTTTCTGCGACCAGCACGCCGCCATCCTCGGTTGCCATCTTAGTGACTTGCCAACAGGCTTTCAGTTGAGGTTTTGTCTTTCAAGGCACTGATAAGCGCTTTGGTTTCTGCCAACATCCAGCTCTGATAGGTGTAGCCTGGGGTCGGCATTGTTTCATACACGCCGACAATAGGAACGTGGTGGGATTTAGCCTGATTAAGGAATGTTTCGGTTAACGGGTCGGTAACCTGTTGGTTATAAACAAACACTTTAAGAGTTCCGTCGCTAAACAGTGCGTTTTGCGCCGTGACGTCCTGCGGTGCCGGGTCTGTACCGTTCATAATGGCGGCTTCAAGATTGAAAGGCGTAGCAATTTTCAAACCACCGGCCTGCAGTAGATAGTCACCTACCGGTTCAGTCACCGCAACTTCGGTGCCGGCGTACTGGCTTTTTAGCTCGGCAAGGGCCGCGTGCCAAGGTGCGAGAGAGGCTTCAAACTTTTTGGCATTGGCTTCGAAGTAAGCCTTCTGAGCGGGCAATGACGCGCTAAGATCGGCGGCAATTTGCTTTGCTACGACGGGCATAGTTTCCGGTTTGTACCACAGATGCGGATTAGGCGTATTATTCGGCAGGCCCAACAGCTGCTGCACGTCAATCACCTTGCGCGCGGCATTGGGTGCAGAGGCAAGGAATTTATTCGCCCATGCGTCGTAACCCAGCCCGTTTTTTACCACTAAATCTGCATGAGCGATTTCGGCGGCAATCTTCGGACTGGCTTCGAAAGTGTGGGGATCAGTATTCGGGTCGGTCTCGATTGCCGTCACTTCTACATATTTGCCGCCAATTTGAGAAATAACATCAGCATACTGATTTTCAACGCCCACTGCGTGCAGCACGGTTGAAGAGGCTGCTGCTTCCCCGCCATAAACTGTTACCAAAGCTACTGCCGCAGCGATTACTTTTAACTTGCCTTTCATCCCAACCCCTTAGAGAATTATAAGATAACAACCCGCTTATTGATATGTTATAACATTACATCTTTGTGGGGCAGAACTACAAGCTACCAGAGGTAACCAGTTGTTTGTGAATGTGTCACTCGGCGTGCATTGCCTCCAGCAGGGTAACCATCGCTTTCAAATTCGCCGCCGCCATCCCTCTGCGCCACATCAGCCAAATTTTTATTTTCCCTGCCTGACGACTTAATGGATAGGCCTTCACACCGCTTTTACCCGGCATAGCATCGAGCATGCTTGCAGGGATCAGCGCAAGCCCGCTGCCCGCCGTGACACAGGCAACAATGCCGTGATAGGACTCCATCTCATAAATCTTGCCCGGCGCCGCATCATCTTGTGCAAACCAGTTTTCAAACAGTCGGCGATAGGCGCAGTTAGCGCGAAAAGCATAAATAGTCGATCCCGAGATTTCTCGGGCTCGCGTGACAGGCGGGTGGTTTAACGCCGAAATCAGCACCATTTCTTCATCAAAAACCGGTACCCCTTCGATTTCAGGGTGTTTGGGGGGGCCATCGACAAAGGCGGCGCTGAATTGGCCTGACATTATCCCGTCAATCATATCGCCAGAAGGACCGGTTGAGAGGTCTAATTCAACCTCGGGATAGGCTTGATGGTAGCGTGTTAGGACTGGTGGGATGCGTACCGCCGCGCAGCTCTCAATTGAGCCTAGGGTAAAAATTCCGTTTGGATGATGCCCTGAAACACTCTGCTTAGCCTCTTCAGACAACGCCAAAATACGTTTGGCATAACCCAGAAACGTTTTACCAGGATCGGATATGTGCAGGCGCAGCTTTTCACGATGAAACAGTTGGGTGCCAAGTTCATCTTCTAACTGCTTGATTCTTGTTGATATGTTTGAAGGTACACGGTGCAGACGGTCGGCGGCGGCAGTCACGCTGCCTTCTTCTGCCACGGCGACAAAAACGTCGAGTTGGGTAAGGTCCATAAGTATCCTATCTCCGCGTCATTCTTTCTCAAAATGAGATGATTATCTTCATTATTATTCATTTTAAAAAAGCATTTCACAAGTCTAGTATTGAAGACAGACAGCATGATCCCTCATTAAAAAGGTGGCTCAAATGACCCATTCAACAACCGCTCGAGCGGGCGCAACCTCTCGTAATCCGGCTAACGGTGAAGTGCTGAAACACTATCCGTTTGCCACTGCTCAGGAAGTCGATGCGGCGTTACAAGGCACTCAGGTTGCCTTCAATCGTTGGAAAGACAGCTCGATGGGCGACAGAGTGCGTTTGCTGAAAAATATGGCACAAGGTTTGCGTGACAGCGCCTCTGCGCTGGCAGAAATGATGACCTCAGAGATGGGCAAGCCGGTCACTCAAGCGTTGGCTGAAGTTGAAAAGAGTGCGGCACTGTGTGATTGGTACGCCGAAAACGGTCCGGCGATGCTGGCGGCAGAACCGACGCTGGTTGAAGATGATAAAGCGTGGGTAAACTATTTGCCGCTGGGGCCGGTATTGTCAGTCATGCCGTGGAACTTCCCAATTTGGCAAGTGTTACGCGGTGCGGTGCCGATTATTCTGGCCGGAAATAGTTATCTGCTGAAACCTGCACCTAACGTAATGGGAAGCGCATATTTGTTGCGTGACGTTGTCACTAAAGCGGGCGTTCCACAGGGCCTGTTTGACGTTTACAACGCAGATAATGCCGCCGTTGCTGCAAGTATTAAAGACGACAGAATCGCCGCCATTACATTGACCGGCAGTGTGCGTGCGGGTTCGGCCATTGCCTCAATGGCGGGCGCCGCGCTTAAAAAATGTGTGATGGAGCTTGGCGGCTCCGACGCCTTTATTGTATTGGCCGATGCCGATATCGACGCGGCGGTGAAGGGCGCGATTGCCGGGCGCTTCATGAATAACGGGCAGATTTGTATCTCCGCTAAACGCATCATTGTTGAAGCATCAATAATGGAGGCGTTCACCGAAAAATTTGTGGCCGCAGTTCAGGCGCTTAAAATGGGTGACCCACGTGACGAATCGACCTATCTCGGCCCGATGGCGCGCTTTGATTTGCGTGACGAGCTAGATGGACAGGTCAAAGCCACGTTGGCAGAGGGGGCAACCTTGCTGCTGGGCGGTGAGCCGCTTGCAGGCACGGGTAACTATTATGCTCCCACGGTGCTGGGTAATGTTCAGCCGGGAATGACCAGTTTTACACAGGAGCTGTTTGGTCCGGTGGCTTCGCTTATCACGGCGAAAGACGCGGATGACGCCATTCGCATGGCCAATGACTCTGAGTTTGGACTGGGTGGCAGTCTGTGGAGCCGCGACATTGAAGCCGCGAAAAATCTGGCCAAGCAGGTTTATACCGGTGGGATGTTCATCAATTCTCCGAGCTTTTCCGACCCGCGCGTACCGATTGGCGGCGTCAAGAAAAGCGGTTTTGGCCGTGAGCTTTCGCACTTTGGACTTCGTGAGTTTACTAACCCGCAAACCCTCTGGGTCGAGAAGGGGTAAATTGATCCCCTCCCTATTTATGGGGAGGGTTAGGGTGGGGGAAATGGCACCGCAGGCGCTAGCTAAATGTGTCAACCAGAGCACTGTGTCACTGAAGCCCACCCCCTATTGATTCCCACAGTGTAATACGGTTTTCAAAATCGGTTTGTTGCAGTGATACCAAGTCAAGTTGAGTAGACCACAGCGTGCGCTGATCGGTAAGCACGGTGAGGTAATCGCCGCTGCCAACCTGATAGCTGCGTCGCGCAATGTCGTAACTGCGCTGCGCCGAGGCGACAGCCTGAACCTGTGCGTCCATCTGTTCATCTAGCGTATTTCGGCGGGCTAAGGCGTTTGCCACATCCTCGAAGGCGCTTTGTATTGCCTTCTCATAGGCGGCAATCAGGCCCTTTTTCTCGGCCTCAGCGTAGTGCAACTGGGCGAGGTTGCTGCCGCCGGTAAACAGCGGCAGCGAAACGCTGGGTGCAAATGACCAGATATCAGCGCCGTGGCTAAACAGGCTAGACAGTGAACTGCTGCCGACGCCTGCACTGGCCGTGAGCGAGATGGTCGGGAAGAAATTTGCCCGCGCTGCGCCTATATCGGCGTTCTCGCTTTTCAGGTTATGTTCAGCTTCGATGACGTCCGGGCGACGCAACAATACCGACGAAGACACGCCTGCGGGAACTGTCTGAATCGCCTGCGGCGACAGGCTTTCGATGGTGCCGGGAAGCAGGCTTTGCGGCACTGTTTCACCCACCAACAGGTTAAGCGCGTTGGTATCCTGTGCAACCAACGTCTGATAGCTGGCAACGCTGGCGCGAGCCTGTTGATACGTGGTCATTGCCTCACTTACGTCCCCGGCGGCGGCGGTGCCTTCTTTGAGCTGTAGTTGGGTAATACGTAACGAGTCGGCCGCACTGGTCATAGTTTGCTGTCCGAGCGCCAAATTACTTTTATCCGCCGCCAGCGTAATCCATGCCGTGCTGGTTTCTGACACCAACGTGATGCGGGTATTTTGTGCTGTGGCTTCACTGGCAAGCCAGGTCTCTTTTGCTGCACGCGCCAAACTGTGGTTACGACCAAACAAATCCAATTCAAAGCTGCTGACTGCGCCGTTAGCCTCTGAAGAACTGCTAAGGCCATCAGAAGTCGTTCGGCTGCGGGTATGGGTTAAATTGGCGTCAACGGTCGGAAACAGCGAGGCGTTCTGCTCGCCATACAGCGCCCGGGCCGCCTCAATATCAGCAATTGACTGTTGCAGGTCGCGGTTGCTGACCAACGCACGTTCTACCACTTTGTTCAATCGTTGATCGGTCAGCACGTGCTGCCAATCCGTAAGCACTGTTTTGGCAGCGGCATTTTTACCCTGAACTGGCCAGGTCTTTGGAACTGGCGCTGTCGGCCGTTGATAGTGCGGGTCGAGTGAAATACAGCCTGCCAACAGCATTGACAGAGTGACGATGCTCAGACGGTAAGTGTTTTTATGATGAAACATACGTTACTCCTCGTTCACATCAGGGCGAGTGAATAAGTGTTTCACCAGCACAAAGAAAAGGGGCACAAAGAAAATGGCCAGCAGCGTAGCGGTTAATGTACCGCCTATAATGCCGGTGCCAATCGCAATACGGCTGTTTGCCCCAGCGCCCGTTGAAAGGGCCAGCGGCATTACGCCCGCGATAAACGCAATCGAGGTCATTAGGATCGGACGCAGACGCGTTTTTGCCGCCGACATCGCCGCCGCAGACAGACTCATTCCCTGCTTGACTGCCGCTTCGGCAAATTCAACGATCAGAATGGCGTTTTTCGACGACAGCCCAATGGTAGTCAGCAGCGCCACCTGGAAATAAATATCGTTATTTAATCCACGCAGTGATGCGGCCAATGAGGCCCCTAAAATACCGAGAGGAATGACCAAAATAACCGAGAATGGCACCGACCAACTCTCATACAGCGCTGCCAGACAGAGGAATACCACCATGATTGAAATGGCATACAGCACGCCCGTTTGACCACTGGCCAGCTGTTCTTGCAGCGATAAACCGCTCCAGGCAAAGGTAGAACCTTTCGGCAATTGAGACGCCAGCTCTGCCATTTTGTCCATTGCTGCACCTGAGCTGTAGCCGTCGGTATTTTCTCCGTCTATTTCAAACGCGGTCACGCCGTTGTAGCGGGCCAGTGACTGCGGGCCATAGCTCCAGTGAGTGGTAGCAAAGGCAGAGAAGGGGGTCATAGTGGTAACTCCGCTGCTGTTGGTGCCGCGAACAAACCACTTGTCAAGGTCACTCGGCTGGGAGCGGAACGGAATGTCACCCTCGATATACACTTCTTTCACGCGACCTCGATCAATAAAATCATCCACATAGGTGCCGCCCCAGGCGCTGCTCAGCGTTGCCGTTACGTCGCTCAGATCCAGCCCAAGAGCGACGGCTTTATTATTGTCTATGTCCACCTGTAGCTGCGGGGTTTCCGGCAAGTCTGCGGCACGCACTGACTGAAGCTCGGGGCTTTTATTGGCCTCTGCGATCAGTTGGTTGCGCATTTTAAGCAACTCATCGTGGCTGGTGCCGCCGGAAGACATCAGCTCAAAGGTAAAGCCGTTGCTTTGCCCCATGCCTGAAACCGCCGGCGGCGTCATGGCTATTACCTTGGCATCGCTAATTTTGGACAGGTCGCGGTTGGCTCTTTCGACAATCGCCTGGGCGGTATTGGCCGCACCTGTGCGCTGGTCCCAGTCTTTAAGCGCCACGAAGGCCATGCCGACGTTGTCACCGTTGCCGTTAAAGTTAAAACCGGTGATAGAAAACACGGCGTCAGTATTGGCTTTCTCATGATTCAAAAACCAGTTTGTCACCTGAGTATTCACCTGATTGGTGCGATTGACTGATGCCCCCGCAGGCAGGGTGAATTGCACCATCACCTGTCCCTGATCCTCATTGGGCAGGAAGCTGGTTGGCAGATGCATGACCAGAAAGCCCATGCCTGCGGCCAGTAAGGCATAAACCACCATCATGATGCTCGGGCGGCGCAGTCCTTTTAATACACCCTGTTTGTAGCGATGTTCGGTGCTGGAATAGAGACGGTTAAAACCGCCAAAGAAGCCTTGGGTATGGGGTTTACTGTGTCGCAGTATCGTGCCACAAAGTGCCGGCGTCAGGGTTAGCGCGACCACCACCGACAGCGCCATGGCAGAAATCAGGGTCACCGAAAACTGGCGATAGATAACGCCCGTAGAGCCGCCGAAGAAGGCCATTGGCAGAAATACCGCCGAAAGTACTATGGCGATCGCCACGAGTGCGCCGGAGATCTCTTTCATCGACTTTTCAGTGGCGGCTCGCGGCTTGAGCCCTTCCTCACTCATTATGCGCTCGACGTTTTCAACCACCACAATGGCGTCGTCCACTAACAGCCCAATGGCGAGCACCATGGCGAACAGCGTCAGGGTATTAATGGTGTAACCGAGCGCGGAAAGTATGCCGAAGGTGCCCAGCAGCACGACTGGAACTGCCAGGGCGGGAATGAGCGTGGCCCGAATATTTTGTAAAAACAGGTACATCACTGCAATCACCAGCGCAATGGCGATCAGCAGTGTTTCCACCACGTCCTGAATCGACAGTTTGATAAATTCCGTAGAATCTTTCGGATAGGCAACGTCATAACCGGCGGGCATGCTGCTTCGATACTTATCGATGGTCGCCTTGACCGCATTGGCGGTATCCAGCGCGTTGGCCCCAGCGGCCAGCTGAACGGCAAGGCCTGCGGCAGGATGGCCGTTGAGTCGTGAAGAGGCAATGTAATCCTGACTGCCCATTTCAACACGCGCGACATCGCCAATTCGCACTACCGATCCATCGGCCTCGCTCTTAACAATGATATTGCGAAACTGTTCTGGCGTTTGCAAACGAGATTCTGCCTGCACCGTGGCGGTAATCTGCTGCGTGGAAGACGTGGGGGCGGACCCAATGCTACCGGCAGAAAGCTGAATGTTTTGTGACGTAATAGCCGTTTCAACGTCAGAAGGCATTAGGTTGTACGACGCCAGCTTGGTCGGATTCAACCAGATGCGCATAGCGTATTGGTTGCCAAAAACGTTGAGACTGCCCACGCCTGAGACACGCGCCAGGGGATCCTGCATGTTACTGACCAGCCAGTCAGCGATGTCATTACTGGTCGCTTTGTCAGTTTTGTCATACAGCGCCGCGATCATCAGGAAGTCGGACTGCGACTTGGTGACGGTGATACCGGCTTCTTGTACTTCTTCCGGCAGGCGCGATTCAGCCTGTTGAAGTTTGTCCTGCACCTGCACCTGTGCCGTATCGGGATTAGTGCCCAATTTGAAACTGACGGTTATCTGCACCGTGCCGGATGAACTGCTGGTCGAGGTGAAGTAAAGTAGGTTATCGAGTCCGGTAAGCTGTTGTTCGATAACCTGCGTTACGCTGTTTTCGATGGTTTGTGCCGAGGCACCGGTATAGGTGGCTTTAATACGTACAGACGGCGGTGCCACTTCGGGATACTGTGCTACGGCCATTGATTTGATAGCAATAACCCCGGCCATCATAATCAGCAGCGCGATAACCCAGGCAAAAACAGGTCTACGGACAAAGAAGCTTGAAAACATCATGCCGCTCCTTGTGTGGTCGAGGAGGTTGCACTCAAGCGAGTTTCTACTGGTTTAACAACTTCGCCGGCACTCACTTTAGTCGTTCCTTCAACAATCACGCGATCGCCTGCCTGTAGGCCGCTGACAATGAGATAGTCTTCTCCTGAAGTGGCGCTGGTTATGACGTTGCGAACGACGACTTTATTATTTGCATCTACGACCATCGCCGTGGCGTTACCTTTAGGGTCACGGGTTATAGCTTGCTGCGGTGCCAAAATGGCATTTTCAATGACGCCTTCATCCACGCTGGCGTGAACGAACATACCCGGCAACAAAATATGTTGACCATTAGGGAAGAGGGCGCGCAGCGTCACTGAACCGGTAGCTTCATCGACTGAAACCTCAGTCAGCTCTAGCTTGCCTTTTTCGGGATAAACCGAGCCGTCTTCCAGCGTCAGTGTCACATCTAACGTGCTGCTGTTGGTTGCCAGTGCACGTTTACGCAGCTGTAGCAGGTCCACGCTAGAGCGGGTCAAGTCAACGTACATGCTGTCCAGCGCAGTAATCGTGGTGAGGGCGGTGGTTTGGTCGGCGGTGACCAGAGCACCCGGTGTCACGGTTGAAATGCCGATTCGACCCGAAATAGGCGCGGTGATGCGTGTCCAGCCGAGGTTGATTTTGGCCGATTCAAGCGCGGCTGCTTTTTCGGCGACGCTGGCTCTATCTTCACCACAGGTTGCGGTGGCGTTGTCGGCGTTTTGCTGTGAAACACCTTGTTCTTTGACCAAAATAGAATAGCGTCTGGCCTGCTGGCAGTCGGCAATAACCAATGCTTTGGCACTTTGCAGCGTGGCGGCCGCCTGATCATAGGTTGCCTTGAAGCTTGAGGGATCAATTTGATACAGCGGCTGGCCTGCTTTTACCTCATCCCCTTCTTTAAACAGGCGACGTTGAATGATACCGCCAACTTGCGGCAATACGCTTGAGGTTAACGTCGCCGTAGTCCGCCCCGTAAGGTCGCTAGTATAAGTGAATGGCTGACTTTTTAAGGTGACGACGCCAACCTGAACGAGGGCGGTTTTCTTATCAGGTGAATTCGCGTCATGACAGCCGCTTAATCCGATAAGGGTTAAAATGCATAAAATTCGTAATGGCATAGCAGGATCCCAAAAATAAATAGAGTGAGTTGTTTTTGCGCACAGAGACCCCTGAGACAATTATTCTCATACCGAGCGCGTTGGTATCCAAAATTCAGGCGTATTAATTCAGTGGGGGCGTGGCCGGTAATGAAATTTTAGATTTCATTAATTCTGTGCGTTGCCTCCTGAATGCTTTCAATGATTTCCTCAATGTCTTCACGATTAATGCATTCATTACGCATTTTAATTTTTACTATTATTTTTAGGTTTTCTAAGGCGTAATAAATCTCAGAGTTTCTCACCGGATTTTTCTCCGCGACCAACGCCTTTAGCTTCTCCAAAATAGTATCGATAGCGGACTTTTTTTCTGCGAGATGTTTCTCACCCAAGTCCGTGATGAAAAATTTTTTCCTAATTTCATCAATCAGTTGTGTCTCTGCGTACCCTAAGTACTCCAACATGGTGAGAGTAGGGTAGACCACACCAGCGCTAGGCACGTAGCCGCCCATGGAATAATTTTCTATTGATTTTATTATTCCATAGCCGTGCGCCGGATTAATTTTTATAAAATAAAGAACCAACAGCAGCAACTCTTCATTCTTGAATGTTTTACCACGCCTGGCGTGATTTTTTTTAGGCGGTGCATGAATGGCGTATATTTTTTTCATTTATCGGTCTTTATTCTCTCTCAGACTGCATTCTCTTTGTTACGCTGTTTAATAATTTAAAGGTATCCCCGACACTGTCGTGGGTCAAGATATATCTTAAAGTTGGAGTTATCTTGCCATTCCTCCTATTTGCATGAAAAATAATGATATTTTTTGAATGTGAGATGATTGTGAAGAGCTTTTGAATGAGGGTGAGCCTGTGAGGGGGGGTGTTATCAGTCTGTACTATCTCATTGTTTTTAATGTATTTATTTTTAAACCTTCTTCAATCAGCCATGTCCTCTGGGTGTTTTTTTTCTCAAG
>NZ_MRWD01000073.1 GCF_002093625.1 Rouxiella silvae
ATTTACATATTTTCACTCAAATTCACTCCGCTCTTCAACGGTGTCATCAAGTATCCCGGACCCGTGCCGTTCGACGAAAGAAAGCGCTTTCCATTTTCAATAATCCCAGATGTGGGCACTCACCCATCACCCATCTTTAACACATCGAAATCGTAGGCAGTTGCTTCAAACACATAAATTTCAGCTGAAAAACAGAAGAAGAGAAAACTCATGTGCGGTACATCTACGTACAGGACACAGAAATAAATACATTCTTTTACCGGAGGGTATTTACTCGCTATAAACACGATAAATAGAGGTTTATCATGAACGAAATTTCAAATTATTCAACTAAAGGAAATCAAGCGCTGGATATTCATATGGAAAGTCTCTCCAGGGATTGTAAAGTTGAAATTAAAAATTTTGACGGTGAAGATTTTATTTCGTCGCCACAGGATAAAGTCATTAAAGAAAGTGATTGTTTTAAAGAGAGGCTTGCCGCAGGGGCTAAAGAACAAAATAATAAAGCCGAAAGCTTTTCAGTTATAGGGGAAGTGGGGAATATGACCCTTTTGCTACTGGATTTTAGTTTGAATGTATCTGCAATCGTAACGACAGGAGGGACTCATATTATCCCCCCAGTGGTTAAATTTTTAGCCTTATCGAAAGATGCGACTAATGCAACCTTGGCTATTTAACCGCAATAAAGTCGTTAACGGGGAGGCGGAACTTGCAGGCGGTCCAGATTGCATAAAAAATTTAGTACACTATGTTGCCGAGAAATGTAACGCGACTCCTCAGGTGAATTCGATGTAATTAAAATCGCAGCCGTCATTCATTCCTTGTGAAAGAAATGAAGCCGACTGCTCTTTAGGTCGCATCCTATTTTTTATCAACCCAAACGCCGGACAAGTTACCCTCGATGCCGTCGGCGGTCACGGAATGGTCGTGCACGCGGCGGTTGTAAATAGTTATGAACTGTGGAGATATCAGACTGATATCCGGCAACTCTTTTTCAACGATTTGCTGGAACTGACGAAACTCCTCAACGCGTTTCTGTGGATCGTTTTCCGTTTGCGCCGCTTCTAGCAGACGGTCGACTTCAGGATTGTGATAGTCAGAAGCATTGGAGAACGGCACGCCTTTACGGAAGTTTTTCGACCAGTAGATGCGCTGCACGCCGACGGTGGGGTCAAACAAATTACTGTGGCCGTTCACCGTAAAGGAGAAGTCGCGGTCGGTGTAAATTCGACGAACAAAGGTTGAAAGGTCCTGCGAGCGCAGGGTGACTTTAATGCCCAGTTTCGACAGTGCAGAACGCACGTATTCTGCTGTTTTAAACATGTCTTCGGCGATCGGGTTATAGTCCAGCATGACGCTAAAGCGCGTGCCGTCCGGCCCTTTTTTGTATCCAGCCTGATCCAGCAGGTCATTGGCGGCCTGAATGTTGAAGTCATAAGGTGACGGTGCCGGATCACTGTACTCTTTGATACCGGGGGCAATAGGTGATGCGGTCACTTTACCCAGACCAAAATAGGCAACCTGAAGGATAACGTTGCGATTAATCGCGTGTGCGACCGCCTGTCGAACGCGTAAATCCTTAAAGTGCGGATCGTCGAGGTTAAACTGAAGCGTGGTTACGTTAAACGAATAGCTGTTACCTTTGGTCTCAAAGGCCAGCTGTGGCAGTGTTTTAAGGCGGGCGACGTCGTTAAGTGCCACGGGCGTGCGATAACCGAGGTCGGCTTCGCCAGTCTCGAAAGCTACCGATCGCGCCGCGGGATCGGGAATAAATTTCACCACTAACTGGTCAAGGTAAGGGCGCGAGTGGTCCCAATAGTTTGGATTGCGTTTGTAGAGGATATAGCTGCCGCGCACCCATTTTTCAAAAATATACGGACCGGTGCCAATCGGCGCATTATTGTGCGGATTGGTCAGCGCATCGGTGCCTTCATAAATATGACGCGGAATAATCGGCGATTCTGCCGCGGCAAAGGCCTTGATCAGATAAGGTGCTGGTCTAGAAAGGACAATGATTGCCGTGAGCGGATCGGGTGTTTCGACCTGCGTCACGTTGGCAAAGGTGCTTGAGCCACGCGGATGGACCTTCTTCAGCAGTTCTATGGAATAGGCCACGTCAGCAGAGGTGAAGTCTTTACCATCCTGCCATTTAACGTCCGGACGCAAATGGAAGGTGTAACGGGTACCGTCCGGGCTTATTTCCCAGCTTGTTGCCAGCTGTGGCTCGGGTTTGAGATTAAAATCATAGCTCAGTAGCCCTTCCGTTACTTTAGCGCTGACGCTCAGCGCCGGCGTTGCCACGGTAGTTAAGGCAATTAACGCGGGCGGTTCATAGTTCAAGACTACGTTAAGCGTACCGCCGCGCTGAGGCTGCTCGGCAGAAATCGCGCTTCCCGTCAGACAGGCTAAAAGCGCCACCGCACACAGGCTGCGGCGAAAAGAAGAAAGTGTCATTATTATTTAGCTCCGTGGATAAGCGTCGTTATCGAGTCTTCTGATTTAAGGAGGTAATCGCGCTGTGCCGCTTTGTCGCTGACCAACTGATTGAGTACGTCGCGTTTGACACTAGCGGCAAGTCTTTGAGCAGGAGCACCCAAGCCGCCGCCGCCGGGGGTTTCAACAATCAGGTGGCTGCCGGGTGGAATGGTTTGCACGCCTTTGCCTGATAGCCTTTCCCCCGTTGATAGACGTACTCGACCCGGCGCGCCGGAATGTCCGCCTTCTGCGCCGCGAGCGGGGAAGTCAATGCGATCCCAGGCCGCGCCTAGCGACATGGGTGCATCTTGTCCGTGCGAGAGCTCGATGATTTGCCCCAGACCGCCGCGCTGCTGTCCGGCACCGCCTGAATCAGGTCGATATTCTTTGCGCCAAAACACCACCGGGCTTATTGACTCAAGGATCTCGAGCGACACGTTGCGTACGCCGCTGGGGAATGAGGTGGTTGAGAGTCCGTCAAGATGCGGACGCGCTCCGGTGCCGCCGGTTGAGAAGCTGGTGATTGAAAAGCGCGGCTGCGAGAGGAAGCTTTTCGCGTCATAGCCCGGTAGAACGTGGCCGCCGGAAAGCTGAATATTCCACAGGCAGGAAGCTCCCTCAGCCGGTACTTCACCCGGGCGTGCCTGACGCAGACAGCCAAACACCACGTCTGGCAACATCTGTCCAATAATGTGACGCGAAGTTACGGCCGCCGGATAAGGGGCATTCAGAATCGAGCCTTCCGGTGCGGTCACGCGGATAACGCCCAGCGAGCCAGAGTTGTTGGGCACGTCCGAGCCAATCAGGCAGCGAATGCCGAATGAGGTGTAGGCATCGGTGTAGGCTTTCACGACGTTAATACCTTTGGCTACAAAGTTGGCACTGCCAGTGAAATCAACGTCAATGCCCTGATGGCCAAGGGTCAGTTTCGCCTTGAGCAGCAGCGGCTCACCGTAGCCATCAACCCACATTTCGGCGTCCCAGCTTCCCTGTGGCCATTCGCGCACCGCATTAAGCATCGCCTGTTCAGAGTGCTCAAGAATGTATTCTCCGGCGGCTTGCAGATTAGGCAGACTGAATTCATCCAGCACGGTGATCAGACGGCGTGCACCAACGTCATTGCAGGCAATCAGTGCGAAGAAGTCGCCCTCAACCTGTTCTGGCTCACGCACGTTAGCCTTAACGATGGACATCACGTTACGGTCCAGCTCACCGTCGTGTACCAGCTTCATCATCGGCAGGAACAGGCCCTCATGATAAATCTGCCGACCATCCGGCCCTGGCCCAAGCCCGCCGATATCAACAACGTGCAGGGTCGAGGCAAACAGAGCCACTGCTTTTTGCTGATAAAACACCGGTGTCACCATCACAATATCGTACAGATGCCCGGTGCCTTTCCAAGGGTCATTGGTGACTAACACGTCGCCGGGATTCAATGTTTCTATGGGGAAGGCGCGCAGGAAATGCACTACTGAATCGGCCATTGAGTTGACATGGCCCGGCGTACCGGTGACTGCCTGTGCAACCATGCGGCCGTCAGGTAAAAATACGCCCGCAGAAAGGTCTCCGGCTTCGCGCGTTGAGGTGCCAAACGCGGTACGTATCAGTGCCTGCGCCTGCTCTTCAACCACTGAAATCAGGCGATTCCAAATCACCTGATGAATAATTACGTCCTGACTCATGATTTTGCTCCGTCTGTGGGGGCGATTTGCTGCAACACAAGGTGGCCTTCTGCGGTGATGTGCGCGGAAAAGCCCTCATCGACCCAGGTTGACGTTTCTGGTTCGACGACGAGCAGCGGCCCGTTCTGCACCGCCGAGGTGGAAAGCTGTGCCCGGCCGTAAACTGGAACCTGAATGCGCTGCTGCTGCCGAGCGGAATAAACCTCGCGCAGGGGCAGCGATGTGTTTAGCGCAGGCGCCGCGTGTGGATTAATAGGTTGCGTGTTAATTTCAGGCGCCGGGGTGCTGGCGGTTACTGTCCAACTGATCGCTTCTACCGCGACGTGGTCAAGGCTACGGCCATAGAGCTGTCGATAGGCCAGGGTAAATCGCTGGTGCAGCGCCTTAATCGACGGGCTATTAAGTTCACCGGCATCGAGTTCAATAGGCACTTCGTGGCCCTGGCCGGAATAGCGCAAATAAACGCTGCGTTGTACGCTGATAGGGGAGGAATTATCGGCCTGCTCAACGACGTGACGCACCTGATGAGTCAGGTCAGCCAAAAGTTCGCCCACGGCCTGAGTGTCAATATTATCAAGGCGTTGATAGAAACTGCGTACCGCCTGATAGGCAACCGGTGCCCACAGGAAACCCAGCGCGGAACCCACGCCAGCCGCCTGCGGGATAACCACTTTGGTTATGCCGAGCTTGGCGGCGAGGCGAGCGGCGTGCAGCGGTGCCGCACCGCCAAAGGCAATCAGCGTATAGCTCTCAACCTGTTTACCGGACTCACTGGCGTGCACGCGTGCAGCGTTGGCCATGTTTTCAGCAATAATCTCCGTAATCGCCAGCGCGGCGTGGTCAGTATTGAGGCCGAGCGGGGTGGCAATCTGCTGGTCTAGCGCGGCCGCGGCCAACTGAACATTCAGTTCAACCTTGCCACCGGCAAAAGTCGCAGGGTCAAGCAGGCCGAGCTGGGCATTAGCATCGGTTATGGTGACGTTCGTCCCACCCAGATTGTAGCTCACTGGCCCCGGGGAAGACCCAGCGCTGTCTGGCCCTACCTGCAAACGCGAGAGGTTGTCGATGCGGGCGATAGAGCCACCGCCTGCACCAATTTCAACCAGATCAATAACGGGAATACGAATGGGCAACCCCGAGCCTTTTTGATGGCGATGAACGCGACCAAACTCGAAGCTACGTGAAATTTGTGGCTGATAATTATCGATAAAGCAGATTTTTGCCGTGGTCCCGCCCATATCAAACGACAGCACTTTTTCCAGCCCCAGACGCGTGGCAATATTGCTGGCAAGAATGGCCCCACCGGCAGGGCCGGACTCGACCAAACGCACGGGCTCATCAATTCCCGTCTCAAGGGTGGTAATACCGCCGCCTGAAGTCATTAAAAAGGGCGGCACGCGCAGACCTTTATCGCCTAACTGCTGGCGCAGACGGGTCAGATACCCGGCTACTAAAGGTTGCACATAGGCATTGGCGCATACGGTAGACAGACGTTCGTACTCGCGAATTTCGGGACAAACGTCACTGGAGAGCGAGAAGGTGATGTGCGGCAGGCGGGCGCGCAGAATGTCTGCTGTGCGCCGCTCGTGTTCGGGATTAACAAAGCTTTGCAGATAGCCAATCGCCACGCTTTCGATGCCCAAAATTTCCAGCTTTTCGGCCAGCTGATGCACCTGCTGCTCATTCAGCGCAATTCGTACCTTGCCCTGTGCGTCAATACGTTCCTCAATGCCGAAGCGCCAGTGGCGTTCAACCAGCGGCAGCGGTTTTTGTAGAAACACGTCGTATTGCGCGAAACGATCTTCCTGACCGATTTCAACCAAGTCGCGGAATCCTGCGGTGGTGATTAATGCGGTCTTGGCACCTTTACGCTCTATCAATGCATTGGTTGCTAGCGTGGTGCCGAGTATCAGCAGGTCAATGTCGGAGAAACTTAGCGCCGAGTCGGTCAGCACGTTTTCAATGCCGGTTAGCACCGCGCGCTCTGGTGCATCGGCACTGGTCAGCACCTTGGCCGAGAAGTGTTCATCCCCCTTTAGCAGCACCACATCGGTGAAGGTGCCGCCTACGTCAACCGCCAGTCTATTTTTCTGTTTATTAATCTTTGAGGAAGTATTACCCGCTTCAGACATTCCCTGACCTTTATCAGTAGCATTATTTTCGACGCCTAGTTAACTGAGATAACGACGGGGCTGACTACTGATTTTTTTAGGTTTGTTAAGCTGTTTTTTTAATAAAGAACGAAGTGATACCCAAGCTTATTGCGATGATGTTGGGGTAACGTAAATTGGCAACGGATAACTATTTTATGACTGGCCTGGACGATATTTTATGATGAGGCCGCGCTTTATTGACGATTATTGGTATAAGCAAAGACAGATTAAGCATTAATGTTCATTCTTGACCGCTGGTAGTCTTTTTCGACCCGTTTTTTATTCTACCGGTCAATACATTATGTTGGAAAAGCGCCACTGGTTTTTGCTGCTTATTTGGCGAACCCTGATTCAGGTGGTCCCTACGCTGCTGGGTATCCTGCTCATTATGTTTATCATTCTTCATTTGATCCCCGGAGACGCAGTTGACGTCATGGCCGGCGAGTCGGGCGGGGCGAGTGAAGCCTCAATGACCCTGATGCGTGAGCAATACGGGCTGAATCTGCCGGCCTGGCAACAGTTCACCCACTGGTTTGCCAATATTGTGCAGGGCAACCTAGGCTTCTCTCCGCGATTTAACGCACCGGTAACGCAGTTGATATTCTCACGCCTTCCGGCCACGCTGGGATTAATGTTAGCGGCACAAATTGTCGCCATGGCGTTTGGTATTTTCTTTGGCGTAGTCATGGCGCTGTTTGTCGGTAAATGGCCGGACCGTTTTCTTTCTCTGTTTACTTTGCTGCTTTATTCGCTGCCGGGGTTTTGGATCGGATTAATGTTACTGGTGCTGTTTTCGGTACAGCTTGGCTGGTTGCCGAGTAGCGGTAATGTGACCATCGGCGCGCAGCTTTCGGTATGGGGAACGATTAAAGACAGTGTGAGTCATGCAATTTTGCCGGTATTTTCTCTCGCCAGCTTTTTCATCGCCATTTATTCGCGGCTGACCCGCGCCGCCATGCTTGAAATAGCCCATCAGGATTTTGTGCGTACCGCAAAGGCCAAAGGAATATCCCCTTGGCGTGTCACAGTACACCACGTGTTGCGCTGCGCACTTATTCCGGTGGTGACCGTCGCGGGGATGCACATTGCGACCTTGCTCAGCGGTGCTGCGGTGGTTGAAACCGTCTTCTCCTGGCCTGGATTGGGGCGACTGGCGCTAGACGCCGTCATGGCCCGCGACGTAAACGTACTGCTCGGTATTCTGTTCTTTTCCTCACTGCTGGTGTTGGCGGCTAACTTTGTGGTGGATTTGATCCACACTTGGCTCGACCCACGGATAAAGGTGCGTTGATATGACAGCCATTACTGAACTCACAACATCACCTCAGGTTCGACCGCGCTCGGTGCTGCAACAGTTGCTGCGTAACCCCGCGGGCGTTATTGGTCTACTTATTCTACTGCTGGTCATTGGCATGGCGCTGCTGGCTCCCTGGCTCTATCCGGGCGACCCTCTGGATATGGTCGCTACGCCGCTGTTGTTGCCCGGAGCACAGAGTGCATATCCACTGGGCACCGACGCCATGGGGCGCGATGTGATTGCGGGTATCTTCCACGGGGCGCGCGTTTCTTTGCTGATCGGGGTAAGTGCGACAGTGATAGGACTGCTGATTGGCACGCTGTTTGGCAGTATTGGTGGCTATTTTGGCGGTGTTATCGACAACATTTTGGTGCGTATTACCGCACTGTTTCAAACTATGCCCGCGTTTTTGCTGGTGATTATTCTGCTGGCGATCGCTACGCCTTCGGTTTCTCTGATTGCGTTGTCGATTGGCATCACGTCTTGGCCAACCGTGGCGCGACTGGTGCGCGCAGAGTTCAGGACGCTGCGCGACGCCGAGTTCGTGCTTGCCGCGCGGGCGGGCGGGTTCTCAGCGTGGCGGATCATTTTTCAGGAGATCCTGCCTAATGCATTGCCGGCGATTATCGTTACCTCATCGGTGATGGTGGCCTCGGCGATTCTGATGGAGTCGGCGCTGGCGTTTCTTGGGCTTGGTGATCCGAATAACGTCAGTTGGGGATCGTTAATTGGCAGCGGCCGAGAGATGCTGCGCAGTGCCTGGTATCTTACCGCCGAGCCAGGATTGGCATTGGTTATCACTATTCTTGGGCTGAATCTGTTGGGCGATGCCTTGAACGATGCCTTTAATCCACGGTTAAGGAAGCGCTAGATGAAGCCACTGTTATCAATAAAAGGACTCAACGTTGGTTTCGGCCAGCAGAGGGCGGTAAACAGCCTTGACCTGACGCTGGCGCGTGGGCAGATGCTGGCGCTAGTGGGGGAATCTGGCTGCGGCAAATCAGCGACTGCGCTCTCGATCCTTGGGCTGCTGCCTGACTACGCCAATATAGGTGGCGAAATAATGTTTGAAGGGCAGAATTTGCTGACTCTGCCAGCAAAAAAGCTGCGACAGCTTCGAGGAAAAGATATTTCGATGGTGTTTCAGGAGCCGATGACTTCGTTGAATCCTGTTCATACCGTCGGCGATCAAATTGTTGAAAGTTTGTCGGTGCATCTTGGCCTGTCACGAAGTTTAGCCAGAAAAAGGGCCATCGAACTGCTTGAGCTGGTTGAGTTGCCCCGTCCCGAAATCCGCGTTGATTATTATCCGCATCAGCTCTCGGGAGGGCAACGTCAAAGGGTGATGATTGCTATGGCCGTGGCCTGTGAACCCAAACTGCTGATTGCCGATGAACCTACCACCGCGCTAGACGTGACGGTACAGGGTAGAATTATGGCGTTGATAGACAGGCTGCGTAAATCGATGTCGATGAGCGTACTGATGATAAGTCATGATCTCGGGCTGATGTCGCAGTGGGCGGATGAAGTGGCAGTGATGTTTGGCGGCCGCAAGCTGGAACATAATGTTACCGCCGAGCTGTTCAGTCAGCCACGGCATGAATATACCCGTGGGTTGATGGCAGCCTCGCTGCACTACCAACAGAATGTACACTATCGTCAGCGCTGTCTGACTGAAATTCGCGCGCAACAATTGCAAGGGGAACCGGTATTTTCACTGTTTACGCCGCCAACCCTGAGCTTTCCGCCATTGGCTGAAATCGTTGATGCAAGGCCGCTGCTGGAGGCACGTCATTTACATGTCTCTTTTCAGCAGGGCGGTGAATCTGTTGACGCGGTCAGTGACGTGAATTTTACCCTGTTTAAAGGCGAAACGGTGGGGCTGGTGGGAGAGTCAGGCTGTGGTAAGTCAACGCTTTCTCGCACCTTACTGCGACTGTTAACAACCGATAGCGGCCAGATCCTGCTTAATGGCATCGATATTGTCCCGCTGCCAGAGTCTCAACTCACCCCGTTGCGCAGCAAAGTGCAGATGATTTTCCAGGATCCTTTCGCCTCACTCAATCCGCGCCAAACGGTAAAAGGCATTCTAGACAGAGTGCTGCGTGTTAACGGTGTTAAAGATAAACACCTGCGTAATCAACGTATCTTGGCCATTATCGACCGTGTTGGGCTGCCGCAGCACAGCCTCGACCGTTATGCCCATGAGTTTTCCGGCGGGCAGCGTCAGCGTATTGGCATTGCCCGTGCGCTGATAACTCAGCCCGAGCTGGTGGTATGTGACGAAGCCGTGTCAGCGCTTGACGTCTCTATTCAGGCACAAATTTTAAACCTTTTGCTGGAGCTGAAAAAAGAGTTTGGGCTGAGCTATTTGTTTATCTCGCACAACCTCGACGTGGTGCGCTATATGGCTGACCGAGTGCTGGTGATGCAGAAAGGTAAAATCGTCGAGTCCGGCGAGGTGCAAAACGTATGGCAGCGGCCACAACACGCCTATACGCGTGAGCTGTTGTCATCGGTGGGAAAGTATCAATTTACAGATGAGAAACAGCAAAGGGAGAGTGCCTGATGTCACTGTTTGATTTAAAAACCACAGCAGATGCGCTGCCCCAGGCCTGGCAGTCCCGCATTTTGGGCTGCGTTGGCCAGGCGAATCTAAAAGTGTTAAAAATGGACGATCGGCAAATTATCGCAGAGGTACATGATTACGATGAAGGGCTGTTGGTAATCGACGGCCTATTGACGCTCAACGTTAGCGGAGAAATCGTCAACGTTGAGGCTGGGCAGCTTTACGTCGCCAAGGCGGGCATTCCGCATACAGTACTGTCTGGCAGTTTTGGCACGTTGGTGATTATCGATTTACCCGAAGCTAAGCGCGTCTAAGTCAACGTGACCGCGTAACGCGGTAGCGGTTGATGTGTCATTCGCTAAACTCATACTGACAACACATCCACACCGTTTTTGCATTCATTCTACATTTTTAAACTTTGGTTCTGGCAGTGCGGGCGGGGTTGAATCTTCATAACGCAGCCAGTTCTGCCACTGATTATGCACGCGTAATTCAATGAGCTTTATTTCGCGGTCGGTGGCCTTAGCTGCGCGGACAGTTCCGCCGTCCCAGTTTACCTCTGTTGCATGGGCGGCAGTGGCAATCAGTGTGTCCCAAGCCTTGTTTTCGGCGTCAAAGGCGTCGAGAATTTTCTGAGTTTGTTCTTTGGAAAAATCGGGACTGTTCGCGATTAACTGACGTGCCGTTGTGACATATTTACTCTCAATGGCCTCGACCTGCGCTCGTTTTGTGCCCATACAATCATCAAGATCTACCGTGGTTTGTTGGGGATTGTTAGGACAATCAATCTCGAAGGTTTCAAGGTTGTCTTTTAACACGCTGCTGGGTAAAGGTAATGAGTCAGAGGCAGCAATAGCAGAGAAAGCGGCAAAGCTCATTAACAGGGGGATTAACGAGACTAAAGGGGAGATTTTTTTCATAAGTCCTTGGCCAATATGTGAATAACCCACCGAGATAATAGTCTCAAATATCGATATCTATCAATCATGTTTTATTGTTTCAGAAAGGTATCAAAACGCGATTGTCCTGCATTGTGACACCTTCAGCGCTGTTCACTTGAATGAATAGGTTGCGCTATCCTTTTGCAGGTTCTTGGGTGGCGGGCTTGACGCTGAGGTCCTGATCGAACCATTTTTCTGAAATCTTTCTCAACGTGCCGTCGGCACGAAGCTGTTCCAAAGCGACATCGACCTTTTTACGCAGGTCTTCACCACGCGCATCTTTTCTAAACGGCAGAGCGACCTGTTTGACACCAAACGGTTGACCGACCACCTTGAGTGGCAAATTTTTGCGTTTTATCTGACCGAGTAAAATAACCTGCCCAGAAACGAAGGCATCAATTTTTCCCTGCGCTACGGCGTTGAAAATCACATCCTGGCCTTCAAAGGTCACCAGCTTTATTTGGTTTTGCGGATCAAACTCTTTTAGCACTTTGGCATAGTTTGAGCCTAGGTCTGCCGCCACCGTTTTGCCTTTCATATCCTGTAAGCCGTGAATGCTTTCGTTATTTTTACTCACGGCCAACTGCGCGGCGCTGTAGTAATAAGGCACACTGAAATCATATTTTAGGCGGCGCTCGGGTGTATCAGCAAAGTTGCCCACCGTATCAATTTTGCCGGTTTCCAGTGAGCCAAGAACGCCAACCCAGTCCGAGGTAACCCATTCCACTTTATAGTTAATTTTCTCGGCAACGGCGTTAAGAATATCGACGCTAAACCCTTTCACTGTGCCGTTTTCGCTAAAATAGTGTGGATAACCGTCGGGGGTGGCGCCTACACGAAGAACCGGTTTGTCATCAGCCTGTGACGCAGGTTTATCACAGGCGTTGAGCAGCAGTATTGAACAAGCCACTAATGCCAGATTTAACAGCTTCATAATTATTTCCCTGTATTAATTTACGTATGGTTTATTTATGGTTTTTTCGAGACGCCGCTGCAGCTCACTTAAAATAATGGTCAACGCCCAATAAATAAGACCGACGGCAAAATAGGCTTCGAAGTACTTTAAGGATTCGGTGGCAGCGAGTTTACCAGCAGCCAAAAGTTCACTGACACCCAGCGTGAAAGCCAGTGAGGAGTTTTTGATTAACCCAATATAGACGTTACCCGTAGCAGGAATGGCATTACGGCAGGCCTGTGGAAACAAAATACGCCATGAGGCCTGAAACAAATTAAGACCGGAGGCAAGCGAGGCTTCCAGCTGGCCTTTGTCAACAGAATCAATGGCTGCACGGAAAATCTCTGCCAAATAGGCGGAAGTATTCAGGCTTAAACCGAGTATCACGGCATTAATGGCACTCATCGAATTTAAGGCAGGGAATATCTGCGGAAGTCCAAAATAGATGATTAATAACTGGACCAGTACCGGCGTGCCGCGAAAGAAGGAAATATAAAGGTGGGCAAAGGCCGCCGGTATTTTTCCGGCCCGCAGTAATAGGGAAAATACAATACCCAGCACTGTTGCAAGCAAAATGGATAAGCCAGAAATAAGCAGAGTGATGGGAAGATAGCTAAGAATTTGCGGAATAATACTCAGCATATAGGCAAAATCAAAATTCATGGTAAGGAGTTCCGTCGGCTGTCTCAGGCAAAATCGTGTAAAAAAGAACGGGTGCGGTTCTCTGACGAAGCGGTAAATATCTGACTCGGTTTACCCTGCTCAATTATTTTTCCCTGCTCCATAAAAAAGATCCGGTCAGAAACGTCACGGGCAAAACTCATCTCATGAGTGACAATCATCATGGTCAGGCTGCGTTCTGCCAGGCTGGCTATCAGGTTAAGGACCTCGCGCCGCATTTCTGGGTCGAGAGAAGAGGTCGGTTCGTCGAATAAAATAACCTGCGGTTCAACGCTCAGAGCTCTGGCAATGCCAACGCGCTGCTGCTGTCCGCCAGAAAGCGTCGCAGGATAAGCATCCGCCTTATGTGAAAGACCGACCTGGGTCAGCAGTTCCATGCCACGCTCGCGTGCCTCCTTTTTAGTAAATTTGCGGGCGCAAATCAGAATTTCTGTAATGTTCTCTAGCGCCGTTTTATTTCTGAATAAGTTATAGTGTTGAAATACCATTGACGTTTGACGCCGAAAGTCAGCAATTTGCCTGTACGTGAGGCTTTCTGCCGTAATCTGCTGGTCGCCAATTTTCAAGCTTCCTGAGTCAGGCTTGACCAATAAATTAAGTGAACGCAGTAGGGTGGATTTACCGGAACCGGAAGGGCCAATGACAGAAATCACTTCACTGCGTTTAATGCTAAAATTCACGTCTAAAAGAGCCGGGAAATGGTTGAAGCTTTTATTTAGCCCGCTGACATTAATCATCCTGCCTCCAATAATTATCTTCTTCATATCAACGGATTATTATCTGGCCAAGCATCAACCACAAATGCTTAAAATGACTAATGTTATAGTTTTTTTGAATAAAAATCGCGCATGCTCACGGTTTAACAATACGTGCTTTTAGGCAGTTTTCATTAAAATAAAGGGGCCTTTTGTTCGGACTTTATTTAAGAAAATGAAGGCCGTGAGTTTCAGACGTTACCTGAGCTAGAATTGCTTGCATTGACTGCATGGAGCTGACCTCTACTATTTATAACGATTAAAACTTGACGATTCGCGTGTTTTAAGCAAAATTAAATTAGTTAATAAATCTTAAGCATTGTGTGGTTTTAAGAGCCGCGAGTCTTTCTATCTACTTAATGTTAATAACTGCGAACTTGTAAAATGAAATTCGTAACATAGTGCTGTGCGCCTCACTCAATAAATGAAATCTATTGATCATTAAAAGGAAATAAGATGGGCAATACCAGGGTAGACTATATAGATGGAGTAAGAGGCGTTTCTGCATTAATGGTTGTAATATACCATTTTTATTGGGAGGCGCTTCCTGCTGTAAGCGATATAAGAAGTCTCTGGACCGCAAGCTTGATGAATGGCCCTTTGTGTGTCGCACTTTTTTTTATCCTTTCAGGCGACTCAATTTCAATAGGTTTTCTAAAAAGAGGAAGTTACCCCACGCTGGTGAAATCATTCTTAAAAAGATATTTTAGACTGACCTTTCTCATCGTTATCTGCTCTTTCTTAGTTTTTTTCTTAATGGCATCTCATCTGACTTTCAATGTTCACGCAGGTAAGCTGCTTCATTCAACTTGGGTTGAAACATTACTGGATTTTGAGCCCAGCCTGTTGTCTACGCTGCAATTTTCCCTCGGTGCAGTTTACACGTGGGACAGTCCTAAAATTTACAATCCATTTTTATGGACAATGCAATATGAACTGCTTGGGTCATTTTTTGTTATTGCACTGCTTTTCTGTAAAAACTTCATCACCAGCAGCTATAAGTATGCCATTGCATTTGCTGTTATTTTTTTCCTCTCTGGGAATTATATTTATCTCTTTTTCATAGGCATGTTGTTGGCAATGGCGCGTAACGATGGATTTCTGGTTGCGTTAGAAAATAAAATTGGCAACGTCAAGTCAATACTTATTCTTACTGCACTCATAATACTTAATGGTTATCTGTTATTGCGATACAGTGCAAAAATATCCGGAGTCGGTCTGTTGATCAGCAGTCCACTCATCGTTTTGTGTATTTATACATCTTCGACGCTGAAAGGGTTTTTCTCGTCACGAGTTTGCATCTTCTTGGGGAAAATATCTTACCCACTGTACATGTTCCACTTTATTATCTTGATTACCGTTTTTTCCTATTTTACTACTCACGTCGAGTGGGCACATACTTACATGTACAGTTTTTCAGCAGCTTGCGTCCTGCTGTCAATTTTGCTGTCGATGGGAGTAGAAAAGTTGGAACTCTACTTCCTTGTTTACCTAAATAAATTTGTTTCCAGCGACCTTGAGGTGAACAACACACCATTGGTTAACAGTACGTTACGTCAGGATGTTGAGGAAAGTAAACCTTGAGGATCGGCATTTGGCGAAGTTCATAGGCTGATGCGGCCGCCAATAAAATACTGCCGCACAGGGTGCGGCAGTATGAGTAACTCAATATTGATCGCTGTATTAGCCTACATGCTGGATTACCCGAACCGGTACTGACTTATAAGACGGCGTGCCGCTTTGTTTATCAATATAGTCTAACGGGATGAGCACGTTTGCCTCGGGATAATAAGCGCCTACAGAGCCGGGCGCGATGTTATAAGCAATGACAGTCATGTTTTCCAAACGCAGACTGCTGCCTGCGACCAGGGTTTCAATATCAACCAAATCACCGTGTTCGAGACCACGCTTATCGAGATCTTCATCGCTCATAAATAAGACATCCCGGCGGCCAAACACGCCACGATAGCGATCATCCAACGCATAAATAGTCGTATTATACTGATCGTGACTGCGCAGCGTTATCATGCGTAATACATCATCACCTTCAACGAGTGCGTCCTCATTCACGCCGTCAAATACCGAGAACATGGCTTTGCCTGAGGCAGTTGTCCACTTGCGTTCAGTAGGCGGCAAAGGCATGCGGAATCCCCCGGGGATAGCGATTCGTTCATTGTATTTATCAAACCCTGGAACGGTTTTTTCGATAAGGTCACGAACAATACTGTAGTCGGCTACCAGTTCCATCCACGGAACTTTACTGCCAGGCAGGGTGGCTTTGGCCATACCGGCAACAATAGCAGGTTCGGAAAGCAGCAGATCTGAGGCCGGTTTAAGCTTGCCGGAAGAGGCGTGCACCATCGACATTGAGTCCTCAACGGTGACGGACTGTCGTCCGCTGGCCTGCAAATCAAGTTCGGTTCGCCCAAGACAAGGTAAAATATAAGTTTCTTTTGCAACCAGAAGGTGCGAACGATTTAGCTTAGTGCCCACATGTACGCTGAGATCGAGCGTTTTCATTGCTGGGAAGCATTTTTCAGGGTCAGGAAGCGCCACCGCCAAATTACCGCCCAAGCAGATCAACGCCTTGGCCGTGCCGTCAACCATGGCCTGCATGGCTTTAACCGCATCGTGACCGTGCTCCTTCGGCGGAGTAAAGCCGAAAACTTGCTCAATCTTTTCTAAAAATGCTGCCGATGGTTTCTCGGTAATCCCCACTGTTCTATTACCCTGAACGTTTGAATGACCGCGCAGGGGACAAATACCTGCACCGGGCTTGCCCATATTACCGCGCATCAGCAGCAGGTCGGCGATTAAGCGAACGTTGGCCGTGCCCTTATTATGCTGGGTAATCCCCATGCCGTAGGTGACGATAGTGGCCTTCGAATTAGCATAAAGCTCGGCAATTTGTTCGAGATTTTGACGAACCAAACCGCTCTCTTTTTCTATTTCGGGCCAGTCCGTGGCGTTAATATCGGCGCTAAATGCTTCAAAACCTTGGGTATGAGCGGCAATAAAGTCTTTATCCAGCACGTCACCCCTGACTTGTTCAAGCAGCAGCAGCGCTTTTATTATCCCTTTAAGTGCGGCAGCGTCACCCCCGGCTTTCACTTGAAAGTAATTTGAGGCGATATCAGTGGCGCTGTAGGTCGCCATTTCTATCACACTTTGTGGGTCAGCAAATCGTTCAAGTGCGCGCTCACGCAGTGGATTTAGAACCACGATCGGCACCTTTTTTTTCGCCAATTCGTGCAGCGTTCCCATCATACGCGGATGGTTAGTGCCGGGATTATGTCCCATCGAAATAACCAGCTCGGTTTCATCAAAGTCATCAAGTGAGACCGTCCCTTTGCCAATGCCGATAGAGAAGGGCAAGCCGACACTGGTGGCCTCGTGGCACATGTTGGAGCAGTCGGGGAAGTTATTGGTGCCATATTCGCGGGCAAAAAGCTGAAACATATAGGCGGCTTCGTTTGACGCACGACCGGAAGTGTAAAACTCGGCTTCATCGGGTGACTGGAGGCCTTGCAATACCTCAGCAATGCGGTTAAACGCAGCCTGCCACTCAACGGGGCGCAGCGTATCCGTCTCACTGTCATAAACCAATGGATGGGTCAGTCGACCAAAGTTTTCCAACTCGTAGTCTGACTTTTGCAGCAGTGAGGTAACGGTGTTCTGCGCCAAAAACTCTGGCTTAACACGTTTGCTGGTTGCTTCCCAGGTGACGGCCTTGGCGCCGTTTTCACAAAATTGGAACGTCGAGTGCTGTTCTTTATCTGGCCATGCACAACCCGGGCAGTCAAAACCATCGGGTTGATTAGTACGAAGCAGCGTGGCGGGCGCGGTCAAATTGTCCATTTGCGTGCGTACTGCGATGGCTGTCGCTTTCAGGGCACCCCAGCCGCCCGCCGGTCCATCGTAGGGATGAATCCCGGGAACTGCGCGTCTTTTTTTAGTCATGAAAACTCCTGATAATAAAGATGGAACACACTCTTTGTAGGGGTAAGTGTAATCACTGCACGTAAACTTGAGGCGACAGGGGGCATAAATATTGTAAAAAGATGAGTGAGAGAGGTGTTAAAACTTATCCGCTTATCTGTTATAAAAAGAAAATACTGGTTTATTGGTGAGAGGGAATTCATGGATTTGATTCAGGCAGAGCCCGAGGACGCTATTGAACTTGCGGAGATAAGAGCGGCCGCGATGAGGCCGAGTCTTGAAGCGTTGGGGCGCTATGACGCTCAGCGGGTTAGGAAGCGCTTTCTCGATACCTATGTTCCGGCAGACACCTTCAAAATCCTTCATCAGGGCGCTTTGGCGGGCTTGTATGTTATCAGAGATAAAGGAGACCATCTTTATTTGGACCATCTTTACATATTGCCCAAATATCAAAATTTACGATTAGGTAAGGCCGTTGTTGAATACATCACCAGGAAGGCTCAATTCCGTCAGCTTCCTCTTAGGTTGGGCGCACTGCGAGGCAGTCCGGCCAATGCTTTCTATATAAAGCATGGTTTTATTCAAACTCACGAGGATGAGTTCGATATTTATTATGCACTATCACCCATACCTTAGATGAATTTGATAGCAAGCTGCTAGGGACCTTTACGTGATCATTTCGTCAGTAATGGCGACAGCAGCGCACGAGACGCGTGCGCTGTGTCTACAACGTTTACTTGTTAAGTTTCATCCGAACAACGCCAAGTCGGCCACTATTTTTGAAATCGCTTTCTTGGCACCCACTAATGCCACGCCTGAATAGTCCATGTCAACGAGAGGAATGATCGCTACTGCTTCTTGAAAAGAGGCATAATTTTTCGTTTGCTGCCCCTGAACCGGGAAATCTATCAAATCAATATTTCCTAACTCGGCTGCTTTCTGGCGTAGTTCCCGCAGCTGTGTTCCGGACCCTGAAAGTACGGCAATGCCTAGCGGAATTAATCCAGGGTGGGACACATCGCTAGCATCGACTAAAGGTTGTCCGACGAGCTGCGGATGCCGCTGGCCAATAGTTAAGGCAATGACCGCGGCCGCATTGGCGGCTCTACCTGGTGTGAGGCTCTGATTAAGAACAATGACACATCGTTCAAGCTTTATGTTTTCAACGGCATGTGTAGGGATACCTTCTGCGGTAACAACGTCGGTCATTTCCATGCTCCTTAAAAATAGCGGTAAAGTGTTTTATCAAGATGTTTGTGAAACAGATGATCACTATGCTAGAAAGAAAAGGGCACGTCTTGAACGCTATTGCACGAGGTGCAGATTAGTGCTTTATAAACCAGCTGTGGGGTTTGGTAATGTCATCAAATCAATCTGATATTAATATCTGGCGCAGTCACGAGCTACAGGCCGAGTTGATACACGGACGTTTTGTGGACTATGCCTACGATGTTCATACCCACGAAACGGCCTGTTTTGCCTTGCTTACCGAAGGCAGCATTCGTATTAAAATGCGTGGAACCGAGTTTGTTGCACGCAAAGGCGACCTCTATGCCATTGATGCCGATGAACCCCATGCAGGATGGGCGACGGATGAAAAAGGGTGGCGATTGCGCACTCTGTATGTCGATGTCGCGCATTTGCGTCAATTGGTTCGAGGCGAACGTGGTGCCAACCTGCCTGCGCTCGCCGGACCTATTATCAATGATCCAGAGGTTATTGCACATCTCCATGCGCTGCATCAGTGCTCCGAGGTTGAAGGGTCGCGCCTTTATCGAGACCGCGCCTATCTTTCCTTTGCCGACAAGCTTTTAGAAAGGCATGTGAAGCACAGTTATCGTATTGAGAAAGACGGCAACGAATTGGGGGCAGTAAGGATGGCGCGTGATTTTCTTGATGCGCACCTACAGGATAACGTCAGTCTGGTGACCATTGCAGAACAAACCGGGCTTGCGCAGTACAAATTATTTCGTGCCTTTGAGCGCACCTATGGAATGACTCCCCATGCATACCAGCGCCAGGCAAGGGTGAGATTCGCCATGCGCCTGCTGCGTCAGGGAGTGACTTTGGTCGATGCTGGTGCGTTGTCGGGTTTTTCAGATCAGGCCCATTTCACACGCTGGTTTAAGAGATTCATGGGAGTCACGCCGGGTCTATATCAAAGGGCTTTTCATCCCTTAGAGTAGGTGTTTACGCATATCGCGAGTGATCTCTACGAGCTGATGCAGACCCGCCTCAACCTCAGGCGCACTACTTTCCTGCGTAAAGCGCATTAAAGCAAGCAGCAGTTTGTTGTCTGCATCTGCCGCTAATATCACTGGGCTGGAGTAATTTAATTGCAATGCTTTGTGAAGCAGAGTGACGTCCGAGGGCAATATGCCCACTGGACAGCACATCTCAAGCGTTTTTTATTCCCTGTGCTGTCAACTCAGCTTTCAGTGGTGATTTTTCACATTTGCTAAGAATAACTGATCCGCTTTGCTTGCCTGAACTTGGCAGATTCGACTCTACAGTATAAGAACGTGGTGATATGTGGATAAAGGGTAATTTCACTGTGCCTCCTGCACTAAAGCGAGTCAGTCTAGTTTGTGATGATGAAACTCGCGCCACACCATCATAATGAATGGGTAGAGCGTTTCTTTCGAATTTGCGCAGAAAATTACAGATTTTGGACAATGAAATATAACGTCCTAAACGGACAGCAGATTATAAGATGCGGAAGTCATTATTGGCGTTTTTTTAGATATAAGTAAATGCTGCGGAAGGGGGCGTTATAAGAGGCAGTTTGGGCATGAACGTTTAAAAGCCTATGGTTTTGGGGACAATTAACGCCACAAGCTACAACATCTTTGAACACAAAAATAACAATCCAGGATATGTGCTTGTCTAAATAAAGGGGTTTTTACCCTCGTAGATGATGTTTATTTGATGAAAGTATATATCACTCAATGAAATAACCTCTGTTACATGACTCCCCGAAGTGACGGGAGCCGAACGCAAGTAAAGAGGGTTGTTGAAGACAAAAATAACGCAATATAGGGCACTCAACGCGTATTTTTCTTCACCAAAAAACAGCAGATTATGGGCATTCATGCCATTCATAGCATCTTTAGCAAAGGTGAGGTATACCCCTTTTTTGGCGTTTGTTCCCCGGCGTTCACTGTTTGGGTTTGCTGATATTTTTCTTTGCATTTTTATCGCATCAAGTCCTTCCTTCGAAGTGTAATGAATGTAAACAGTTTTCCCGTTAAACAAACCATTATTGATGTGCATATTAATACGATGGTCTTTACTAAACACAGTGGCTACCTCAATAAATAATCAGCAAATTTATCATCAAACTGCCCCCTTCGAGTGCAGCATGAGGCTGCACTCGAAGTCACATGAGTGAACACTTATTCGACTTCTGAGATTTCATATTCCCGCACAATGGCACGGGTTTCAGACCCCCACAGTGACGCTTTTGTTCTTACCTGATGCGCAGCAAAAGTTTCTTTGTTGGTGAAGAGTTCTTCCACTCTCCAGATGAGAGGGTCGCCAGTTGCCGTTACCTTGAAAGAAACACAACCCGCTTCATCTTTCGTCAATCTCATATGTTCAGCCAGATGCTGACGGACGAGATCTGATTCATCTTCATTTTTACAAACTAAACGTCCACTGAGCTTGATCATCTTCATCCCTCAAGGCTCGCAAATAAATCAGCCAATCCAAAGCACTACGCAGGCTGCAAAAATACAATATCCGCCAAAAAGATGCCATTTCCCATGCTCAAGCCAGCCCGCAAGCCAACGTAATGCCAACAGTCCTGCAATAAAGCTGAACACCATGCCCAACAGGCTTGGCAGCAATATTGATGAAAGCATACCCGCAGGATACGCAGTGGGTCCGTTCTGATAAACGCGTACAAACTCTTTAATAATTACCACCGGCGTCAGGACAACGGCCAAGGCAAAACTGAATTCCTCAGCGGTTTTCCTGGCCACGCCAAGTGATAAACCGGTTGAAATCGTCGCACCCGAGCGCGAAAAACCGCGAAATGGCAGGCAAAGCCCTTGGACGATACCGATGGTCATTGATTGGAAAAGGGAGAGTTCTTTGCTGTGGCTTTCTTTAATTCTGGAAGATACGATGATAAGAATACCTGCCGCCACCAATCCTGAGGCGATCAGCTTGCTGTTGCTGAACAGCGATTCAATCTCGAAGGTTGACGCATCGCTGGCATAAAACTTTTTAATCAGATGCAGCAGGATAAGTCCCACAATGCCGGTCATCATTGTTGCAAGAATAATACGCAGCGCATTGTGTTTGAACGCGGCCGTTGAACTGAAATAGGTTTCGCGCCATGACCGCCAAAAATGCACGATAACGGCAAACATGGTACCAGTATGCAACATAACTAAGAGTAAGGTCATATCTGGCGCACTTGGGTCAAGCCCAAGAATTTTTTCAGCCATAATAACGTGCGCAGAACTTGAAACAGGAAGCAACTCGGCAAGACCCTGAATAATAGCCAATATCAGTATATTCAAAAACGTCATATTCTCTCCGGGGAAAAACGGGATACAAACACCTGATAGGGATGACTACACATTCGCCAGCGCCCGCACAACTATATGCGCTGGTTATTAATATTTTAATATTTATGTGATACGCAAAGTATTAATCAATATTTTGTTTAACCTTCATTTAACATTCAGAGGGGGTAAACCTACGTTGAAACAGTCTGAAGGGCGTGGCCAGTGAAAAACTCAAGCAAGCAGGAAGAGCGCCGAAAGTGAGCTAACTATATTGATGTCCTTTCGACAAAAAGCTGCATACATCACTGACCCCCGCATCAACAAAAAGATTTTAAAATGAATCCCTTCGTTTCCTACTGGTGGGATCAGTCCAACTATTGCCATCGGCGGGCAATTCCTTTTGTACTTTGTTTTCTCTCAAGTCAGTGAGCGCATCCTTTAATGTTTCACTTGATGTCAGATGGCCAAAAGTTTCACTTACGTTTCCGAAAGAATACGCTTCTACATTTTCATGCGTGTTGGCTTGCATACGGTCCAAAGCACAAAATAGAGCTCGGGGACCTGTCGCCGCCATTGTGATCCCAAGCCTGGCAGATTTGTACATGCGGCCAGCAATCCATTTTGGTTGAACGTTAAAACGCTTGTCTTCATTCATGGTTTTCGCCAGAAATTTGACAGATTCCTGCTCTGTTAGGCTACTCCCTTCATGCGTAAACGCACAATAAATAGCACAAGTTTGGTGGCGGGAGACGTAGAGTTTCTTTTCTGGAATTGGATGAAAATTTCCCTGATAAGTATGGTTAATATGTTCAAGGGTTTTGTGTATTGTACTGTGCTGAGGAACTGCCGCTATCACCGCATTGCTTATACCTGTAGTGAGTCCAAGTTTATTAATGCTAAGAGCAATAAGAATTCCAGTCGTGCTTTGAAGCAGGCCAATTTCTTTCATTGTGGTAATATCACAATCAATGCCTAGTCCCCCGTAAGCTTCTAATACAGCATATTGTGCAATATCTTTTGCGGCAGCGAGATTCTTACCAGAACCCACCATTTCTTGTCTAAAAAACGTATATAAAAATTTCTTTTCTTTGGCGTCATAATTCCATCCGTTAAAAAATTCATGAATATCGCTCAGGACTATTTTTTCAAACAGCACAGGACTGAGCTCACTGTCTACCATGCTTTTTTTAATTATTGCCTTGGAGTTTGTATCTGTCCATAAACGGACCTGATGGTTTGAGTTTTTTTTGACAAAATCTATAATATTTCTGAGTGCTTGATAAATATTTATTTTGTACTTATCGTTTAACGGCGTACTTTTGAATGAAAATGTGTCGTCTTTGTTTTTCGTGACATTGTTAGAGGAAAGATCCTCTACTGCCGTTATAACGGTAGGTGATAAATATAAATGAAAATGGGCTATTGAAGGGATGGTCTGAGTTGACAGAGAGGGGAATGTTGGTTGGGTCATTGAGCACAAGCTTCGGGTGCTCATGGCTACGCTACTGATATTTGATGGCAATCCATTAACATTATTAACACTGAGATGATTGACGTCACTTAATCGTGCTTCATGAGTTCTATTCTGTATTTTTAGCATAAGGTGGTTTTCTCGCGCTAACATTGTAGCGTTGTCGACAATTTGAATTATTGTGAATGAATTATTCGGTTCGATTAGTTTAAAATAAAGCCCGCTCAGCGTTCTGAACGGGCTTCTTATCTAATGGGGTTTCCGAATTATTCGAACCGAACTTTACGCTATGTAGAATGGATAGTGGAGTTAAAAATTAAACTTTATATTTTTCAGTTATATTTAAAAACTCTTTTG
>NZ_MRWD01000074.1 GCF_002093625.1 Rouxiella silvae
CCATAATGGCCCAGGGCGTTACTATTACTGATCTGAAAACATTAACAAATATTTAATACCCCGCCGGCCAACTCTGGAAGGCGGGTATATTAACGCCCCAGTCTTCTCCCCGCACTCCCTAAACGATAAGAACGAGTTGTTGCCTAAATGCACCAAATGATTGTATTTTAATCTTCTGAATATTAAAGGGGGCCAGCAATGAGATTTGATAACGACGATGCGTTTAAACTGGCGTCTAAATATATGGACAGCAGTGCAGAACCGATGAACGATGTAGGTTATTTTGTGAAGTTTATTGAGTCTTATCTGCGATACGCCGAATGGCTGGAAAATGAAGACCCTATCGAAGCCGCTAAAAAGGCGAAAAAACCTTTTCGCGTCGGTTTCTAAATTTTTCTGCGCTTGTTCTACAAAAAATACAAAAACCCACCGCGAGGTGGGTTTTTTATTATGATATTGCTGATAAATTTATGCAGTAAATGGCGCGCTTTCTAAGAATGGAATTTTATATTCGAGTTAAATTTAATACATAACGGCCGGCGGACTGAGTTACCAATATCATCGGATTAGTTCTTATTTTTTCTGCTATAGCTTCCACCAACTTACCCACGGCCACGTTATCCATCGTCTCGCTTTCATAGGCATATTCGCCAAGAGGAAGTTGATAGACAATACCGGAGGTATTGGTGGTAAGCGTTCTGGAAAAACCTCTAAGTTCCATTGCCTTGTGAAGTTCCAGATAATCCGACTCGTGGGGATCCCTTAGCTCCACCCTGACTGTAAATCTCGCCATAAGAGTATTCCGACTTGCTCAAGGAATAATCAAAGTATCAGCTTCTGTCCTTGATGTGAACAACCTTGCAGGCTGTGGCTCTTCACCGTATTCTCACCCTGGACAGAAAGCCATATTTATCAACAAACTATACAGTGCATTAATGTTTGTTCAAAATATATTACTAAGAATTATTCATTCGCTGTGATGCTCCACTACCCCAGCCGATACATTTTCATGCATAGTAGATTTTGGCCATAAGTAAATCACAATAAATAAATCACATTTTAGCCATATCGAGAATTGGCGAGAAGGTGGTGGGTAATTGAATAACCTATTGTTCTAAAGGGGGTATTATGCGGAATGTCATTATTCACATGTTGGCAAAAATTTCCAGAATGGATGCTGAATCTAAGCAGCTTACCGCACAGGTTGAGGCTCAGTCGCTACTCATCAGTGCCCTGATGTTAACTATAGGCAAAGAAGGCGGCGCGGCAGAAATGATTGGAAGTGTGTCGAAAGCAATAAATTCAGTTCTTGCCTCTTCTGATGATTTAATAAAATCAGATGCAGAATTATTGCTCTCAAAATTTCAAGAATTGCTCGAAATGACATCTCTTATTGAAAACGCTGACGACGAAATCACCCAAGAGGTGATTGATGACTTCTTGTCGCCGCCGGATGATGAAATCAAGGCCCCAATGTAAATGACGCGTTTTAGGAGCTAACGGGATTTTGCTACCCGACGGTTGTGCGCCACATTTATGCCCCGGCCGAGGATGGGCCAGGGTATTTAAACAGAGCTATCAGTAGCTTATCTAGCCCACTGCGGCTTATTGAGTATATGGTCCTGCCAGTCGACCACGTCATCTTCCCGCACGGCAATATTGCGTACAGAAATACGTGCGGTGTGCATGGCCGATTTTGAGGTTTTATTTAGCAAAGGATGCCACGGCAGCAGATCTTTCCCTTCGCCAATTAAACGGTAGGCACAGGTTGGCGGCAGCCAGTCAAACTTGGTGAGATTTTCACGGGTAAGTTTGATGCAGTCCTCTTCAAGATCGAAGCGATTTTCGTAGTTGCGACACTGGCAAGACTTGATGTTCAACTGGTTGCAGGCAACGTTGGTGAAGTAAATCTCGTCCGTGTCTTCATCAATTAACTTATGTAAACAGCATTGCCCACAACCGTCGCACAAAGCTTCCCATTCGTCATCAGTCATTTCAGGCAGCGTCTTTTGCTGCCAAAAAGCGAGTTGGGTCATAGTGGCATCCGGTTAAAATAAAATGAGGCTGACTATATAGACGCTTTGGCCGTCAGATGCAAGCAAAGTGCACTTAACAAACGGCAGCCTAGCGATTAAATTACACGAGTATTAAGCTTTCGGCCGTTGAGCGACACCTCAATAGTGTCACCAGTGACCAGTGGCCCTACGCCCTGAGGCGTGCCGGTAATCACAATATCGCCCGCACGCAGCGTGAAAAAACGGCTCATATAGGCGATTAAGGGCAAAATAGGGGTCAGCATGTCGCGCGTGTTTCCCCGTTGGCGCAGTTCATCGTTCACACGTAACTGTAGCTCGGCCTGCTGCGCATCGCCAAGTTCCGCAGCAGAGATAAAGCCCGACATAGGACAGGAGCCGTCAAAGCCTTTGGCTCTCTCCCACGGCTGCCCCTGCTTGATAAACCCGGCCTGTAGCTCTCTCAAGGTCAAATCAAGCGCAATTCCATAGCCGGCAATTGCCTCAGCCACGCGCGCCTCAGTGGCCTGTCTTAAGGGAGAGCCTATCAGCACCGCCAGCTCAATCTCATGATGCACCGCACCTAATTCTTTAGGCACGGCGATCGGTTGAAGAATATCGCAAAGCGCGGTTTCAGGTTTGATAAAGACCACGGGGTCGGCAGAGTCGTCATGATTTTTTTCATGATGCTGACCGGCCATCTCTTTAATATGCTCGGCGTAGTTGTTTCCGACACAAACGACTTTACTGACCGGTAAATCAAGAAGCGCACCCTGCCAATCACGATGCTGATACATAAGACTCTCCCTCTCACGCAGTATTTATGGGAAGCGACACTTACTGAGCACTGGCCCCAGCGATATCATCGGCCATCATTCCTACGCTGATAGCGAAGTAGTACGATCGGTTCCAATGCATGATGGTCCTAAAGTTATCGTAAACCAGAAATGCCCTGCCCTGATCCGAATCTGGAGTAATAACCCAGGCACGCATCACAGAAGCAGGTAAAGGTTTGCCGTCGGCGGAGGTAATGCCTTTTTGCTGCCAGTCGCTTACGCTGCGCATCTGCTCGTTTTTAAGGCCCAGCAAAGCGCTATCAAATCCTGTGGGCAGTTTTATCTCCTGCCCCCACTCCTGATTATTCTTCCATCCTTCGCGGGAAAGATAATTGGCGGTTGAGGCAAACACGTCGTCAGTGTTATTCCAGATATCAATTTTACCGTCACCGTCACCGTCAGCGCCGTAGCTGAGATACGAGCTCGGCATAAACTGTGATTGGCCCATCGCACCGGCCCACGATCCCTTCATCATTTCGCTGGTCGCCTCGCCTTTATCAACTATCGTCAGCGCGGCGATTAACTCATTGGTAAAAAAGGCTTCTCTACGCCCCTCGAAGGCCAAGGTGGCGAGCGCTGAAAATACGTCATCCTTTCCCTGTATCTTTCCATAACCACTCTCCATGCCCCACAGCGCAACAATATACTGAGGTTGAACGCCATAGCGAGCACTGGCACGCTGCAAAGAAGCGGCGTTTTGCTGATAAAGGGTCTGACCCTGAGTAATTTTAGCCGCAGGAAGCACGCGGCGCAGGTAGTCGTCGAGAGTGATTTTATTTTCTAGCTGGTTTTTATCGGCACTGATTGCACGGTCGACAAAATGGATGTTGGCAAAAGCGCTGTCGATTGTTGGCTGGCTGATGCCCTGCTGTCTGGCTTTTTGTTTCAATTGTTCGACATAGCGGGGAAACTCTGCGGGATTGCGGCCCTCTTGTGCCAAGGTCGTTTGTCCGGTTTTAGGGATAATCGGCGCGGCCGTGGTTGAAGGCGCAGCGGGTGAAGCTGCCGTTGCGGCATGGTTTTTATCGTTGGCACAGCTGCTCAACATGACGGCGCCCATCGCCAGGGTAATTATCGACATTCTCATCGCGTGCTTCCTTTTTATGGCGAACCTTTAGGAGAACTCTGTTCCACATAAAGTTTAACCTGCAGCAGCGCGGGAATGAATGCAAGCTGCCCGCCTCTCATTTTCATAAAAGGCGGGAAATGTCAGATTTTCCCTAAAGTAATCTGATTATTTTTTGTCTGCATCCAGATGAAGATTTAATAAATTTTCAACTGGCGGGGGAACCTGAACGTAATAGCCTTGCTCGGTTAGCATCTGTTTGACTCTATCAATGTCGGCGTTGGCCAATTTCTGACGGGTGGCCAGATTAATCACCATCGCAAAGTCCGGCTTACCAAAACTTTTCATCAGTTCTTCAGGAACCTGCGTGAAATCGTCTTTTTTTTCGACATATAGGTAGGTCTGATCACGTTTGGTACTTCTATAAATTGCACAAAGCATTTTTTTAACTCTATTTTATTGGAACGGTGGCTTGCCTAGATATAGCTGTAACTATACCATGCATAACGTACATCGGAATATCGCCCCCCGTGTGGTATTCCGGGGATTTAAAGTTGCTGAGACTGAGTCAGGATAGATGTCACAATCGCCAATAGAACTAAAAGGCAGCAGTTTTACCTTGTCAGTTGTTCATTTATATAGTGCACAGCCCGAGGTTATTCATCAGGCATTGCAGGAAAAGGTGGAGCAGGCTCCGGCTTTTCTCAAAAATGCCCCTGTTGTTATTAACGTTGCAGCACTGACTGGTGATGCAGACTGGAAAAACATTCAACAGGCTGTCGTTTCTGCAGGCTTTCGCGTTGTCGGCATCAGTGGGTGCAAAGATGAGCAGCAAAAACGTGCGATATCTCGTACGGGTTTGCCGCTGCTAAGCGAAGGTCGTGCGAAGCGTGTCGTTGCTGAACCGCCGACCCCGGTTGCCGTTGTGCCGGATAACGCGCCCGCCAAAACGCGGATTGTCAGTTCGCCAGTCCGTTCAGGTCAACAAATTTATGCCCGTAACAGCGATCTTATTGTAACCAGCAGCGTAAGTGCCGGTGCCGAACTGATTGCCGATGGCAATATTCATATTTACGGCATGATGCGCGGCCGAGCTTTGGCCGGCGCTGCGGGTGATACGAATTGTCAGATTTTTTGCACCTATCTGGGCGCTGAGCTAGTCTCTATCGCAGGTCAGTACTGGTTAAGCGATCAAATCCCGTCCAGTTTTTTTGGACAGGCCGCGAAACTTAGCCTTCTGGATAACGTGTTAACCGTACAACCTTTATATTAAGTCTCTGCACTTCTTTACCCCGAGGGGGGGATTGGGGCAGACACTACGACCTTTGACAAGGAATCCTTACATGGCACGCATAATTGTTGTTACATCGGGTAAAGGGGGCGTTGGCAAGACCACTTCGAGCGCTGCCATTGCTACCGGCCTGGCCCAAAAAGGCAAAAAAACCGTCGTCATTGATTTCGACATCGGTTTGCGTAATCTCGACCTGATCATGGGTTGTGAACGTCGCGTTGTGTATGATTTTGTCAATGTCATTCAGGGTGATGCAACTCTGAATCAAGCACTTATCAAAGATAAGCGCACTGAAAATCTGTTTATTTTACCGGCATCACAAACGCGTGATAAAGACGCGTTGACCCGTGATGGCGTTGAAAAAATTCTGAATGACCTCGGCGAGATGGAGTTTGACTTCATTGTTTGTGACTCACCGGCGGGCATTGAAACCGGCGCGCTAATGGCTCTGTATTTTGCCGATGAAGCCGTCATTACCACTAACCCTGAAGTCTCTTCTGTTCGTGACTCCGATCGCATCCTCGGTATTTTGTCTTCAAAATCTCGTCGTGCGGAAAGGGGCCAGGATCCTATCAAGGAACATCTGCTCCTGACACGTTACAACCCGGGCCGCGTGAGCCGTGGTGACATGCTGAGCATGGAAGATGTGCTAGAAATTCTGCGCATCCCTCTGGTGGGCGTTATTCCTGAAGATCAGTCTGTACTGCGCGCGTCCAACCAGGGCGAACCGGTTATTCTTGACCAGGAATCCGACGCGGGTAAGGCATACGATGACACCGTCAGTCGTTTGCTGGGTGAGGAACGCCCGTTCCGTTTTATTGAGGAAGAGAAGAAGAGTTTTCTGAAACGCCTGTTTGGGGGATAAACCATGGCCTTGTTAGATTTCTTTTTGTCCCGCAAAAAACCGACAGCCAATATAGCCAAGGAACGGCTACAGATCATCGTAGCCGAACGGCGTCGAGGGGACAGTGAACCCGCTTATTTGCCCGATCTTAAGCGTGATATTTTAGCGGTTATCTGTAAATACATTCAGATTGACCCTGAAATGCTTCACGTTCAGTTCGAGCAGAAAGGCGACGATATATCGGTTCTAGAGCTCAACGTGACTCTACCCGAGTCGGAAGAAGCACCGAAATGATCGACGTTGTTTGATTGCCCCCTGTTTTCGAACAGGGGGATGTATCACGGGTGCAGTAAAGACGTTTCTAACAAGTTAGCCTTTATTTTCGAACGAACAACAGTGTCAGGAAAAATGATAATCCGAGAGAAATCGAGACCCCCATAAGGGCATAAATGAAATAGGGGCCGATGTAAGCGGGTAGACTGAATATACTCGAGAGTATATAGCCATAGATTCTTACCCCAAAGAAGGCAATAAAGGCAGACGACACTGCGCTGGCAATAGTCACCGCAATAAACGCCTTGCGCTCACGGGCCAATACGCCAAACAGTGCAGGCTCTTCAATTCCTAAAAGTCCGGAAATAGCCGCAGAGAGAATAATTGCACTATCAGCGCTATGACGTTTTATAAACCAGATAGCCAACGTTGAACCGGTAATCGACATATTTGCCATGAACATCATCGGCATGAGCATATCGTACCCGAGGTCGCTGAAGTTCTGTAACGCAATAGGTGTCATAGCATGATGCATACCGGTAAATACCGCGAGTGGCCGAATAGTTCCCACAATAAGTCCCGCTAACACCGGTGATAACGTAAACAAACTTTGCACGCACCAGGCTAATCCTTTACCAAACCATACCCCCGCAGGACCAATAACCGTCAATGCGACCAGAGCACTTATAAATAGCGTGAGCGTGGGCGTAACGACGGTTTTTAAGACATCCGGCATATATTTGTCGACAACACGATGGATATAACTCATCGCGAGAATAGAAAAAATAATCGGCAGCACGCTTGCCGAATAATTCATCACCGATACGGGTAAAAGCCCAGCAAACCAGTAAATATCCGTTGCACCGGCTTGATGACCGGCTAAGGCCTTCGCGGCTTCAATTAATGTCGGGTACATAAGGCATGCAGCCACGGCGGCAGCGATATATTCATTGGTCTTAAACATTTTAGCAGCAGAAATAGCCAGGAAAAACGGCAGGAAGTAAAACACCCCGCTTGAAATTATATCTAGAATTACGACCGTTTCACTTTTTGCAGAGATTATATTTAACGCGACAAAACCCGCCAGTAAACCTTTTATCATGCCCGCCCCAGCTATCGCGGGTACAATGGGGCCAAAGACTCCCGAGACTGTATCCATGAGTAAGGCAACGACCCCACGAGGTTTGACTTTGCGTTCACCGTTAACGAGCTCGGCGGTACTATTGTTGGTATTACCCAGGCTGTCCTGAATTTTTTGATGCCAGTGATTAACATTGGGACCAATGACAATTTGAAATTGGCTATTTTGAAACTGAGATCCCAACACACCGGGTATTTTCCTTATTTCATCCTGATCGACGCTTTTTTCATTTTCGAGTTCAAATCGAAGTCGCGTCATACAATGCCAAGATTTGACAATATTTTCACTCCCACCCAGCAGTGATAAAACACGTTCAATTTTAAAATCCAGATCACTGTCGGCAGCGTTTTTTTTATTCGTATAAGTATCGGTAAGAATATCCATCAAAACTCCTGAAATGAGCATAACCCTGGTGACAATCGATAAAGCTTACCCGCTCAAGATAGCGATAACAGATGAAAGAATATGATACAAGTCACAGTTCCAACGCAATTTTGGTCATTGCGAGCCATTATATAGAATTGGTCTGCTTTTTCTCATTATGGCTGGCGAAAACCATACCAAAATAAATAAGTGGCAATTACTGCCACATTGCACTGATAATTATGCCAATGAAATAAGTTATTTATTAGGAGAAAACATGGACCCTACTCTTATCACTGGACTCGAATGCATAATAACCAAACCTGACAGGCATAATCTCATTACTGTTAAGGTTTCTACCGATAAAGGCATTACGGGCTATGGATGTGCAACGTTTCAACAACGGCCATTAGCGGTTAAAACGATGGTCGATGAATATCTGAAACCTCTGCTCATTGGCCGCGATGCGAATAATATCGAAGATTTATGGCAAATGATGATGGTGAACGCCTACTGGCGCAACGGTCCCGTGATCAACAATGCAGTTTCTGGCGTTGATATGGCACTATGGGATATAAAAGCTAAAATCGCCAAGATGCCGCTCTATCAATTGTTGGGAGGAAAATCGAAAGATGCTATTGCGGTCTATGGCCATGCCACAGCGGATACTTTGGATGAACTTTTTCCACAAATCGACAATATGCTTAAGAACGGCTATAGGCATATAAGATGTCAATTAGGTTTTTATGGCGGCACTCCTGAAAATTTGCATACGACTCGCCAACCGACTCATGGTGCATATTACGATCAGGACGAGTATATCGATAATACTGTCATGATGTTTAAAGCCTTACGTGAAAAATACAATAATACTTTTCATATTTTGCATGATGTGCATGAAAGGTTATTTCCAAATCAGGCTATTCGCCTGGCCAAGGCGCTTGAAAAATATCACCCTTATTATATTGAAGATATTATCTCTCCACAGCAAAGCGGTTGGTTGGAGCAACTCCGACAGCAAACATCAGTCCCTTTAGCAATGGGGGAATTGTTTAATAATCCCGCAGAGTGGCAGGACTTGGTGATTAATAGACGTATTGACTTTATTCGCTGCCATGTTTCCCAGTTAGGTGGGATTACCCCCGCCGTCAAACTGGCTATTCTATGCCAAAACTTTGGTATTCAGTTGGCCTGGCACGGCCCACCCGACATGACACCTATTGGCGCAGCGGTAAATACCCACCTCAATATTCATCTTCATAATTCAGCAATACAAGAGTTTATTCCTCCCGGTGAAAAAACCTTAAGCGTATTCCCTGGCGCTCACGGCTGCGCAGACAATGGATACCTTTATGCTATTGAACGCCCAGGGATAGGCGTCGAGTTATGTGAAGCTACCGCTGCACAATATCCGCTCGAATACCGCGCGCATGAGTGGACTCAAAGCCGGTTGCCTAACGGTGCAATACACACACCTTAAAGCGATGATCTACGCAAGATATTTTCGTGATTAAAGGGAATACTAAAAGTGCAGTCATAATCGATATCTATGATATCGGATAAGATACATACCTCTCCCGTATTCAGGACTCCCCGACTGTTGATGTGCATAGCGGGGAGTCCTCTGCGACATTTTAGTAAGTCCGCATGCTGTTTGCTGATAATAATTGCACGGTAGCGTGTAATATTATGCGAAACACTCAATCCCCTATCAATAATATATTTCTGAAGTGAGCTTTCAATTATCTTTTGATTCAAAACGGGCAAAGTATTAACGGGTATGGTTGAATTATCAATTTGCACGCATCTTTCAGCGATAAATCGAAGGCGACAGAACTGCCATACATAGGCTTCGCCTGACAGGTTGAAAATAATTTGTTGCTCAGCCGAAGCCAATGTTTTATGCAGGGTGATCAATTTATAGCGCATTTCATCGAAGCGACTTTTGGACACTGAATTGTAAATTAGCGGGTTGTTTTTCACGCGCTCATTGATAAAAATGCCTGAACCTGGCAGGACGCTTATTATTCCGATACTGATTAAGTGTTCAATAGATTTTCTAATGGTCGAGCGCGCCACCCCATACTCTTCTGCAAGCTTGCGTTCAGAAGGAAGTTTTGTCAGTGTCGCGCCTTCACATTGGTATATTTTACTCAGAAGATCTTGAGATATAAAATCCTGTTTTTTCATTACGTTACCGACCTAGCCCAACCTGAAGGAAATAATCTTCCAGTCTTTCCACGTCCTTAGACGCTACGATGGCACCAATATAACCGTCTGGGCGCACCAAAATCCATTCCCCCACCTTGGGAGCGTAGGCATCGCAAAAATGCCCTGCATGATCAATGAGTGGGCCACCCGTACCGAATCGATAAATATGCAGCCCCGTGCGCTGTTTTAACCCATCGGTATCGCACTGGTAAGCCAGGAGCGTCCAATGCGGTCCTTTAAATAAATCGAACAACCTTATTGATTGCCCTGCTGCGGTCCGGACTGGCGCATCTGGCGCACGATAGCCGGCCTGCAATAAACGCTCATGCCCCAAAGTGTCGAAAGCCAGCGAGGATCCAGAGTAGCCTATATCCAGTTGATGCACCTCACGGCCTCGTCGCATTTCGCCCCGCTTCTGAGCGTCGAGCAGCTGAGTTGCCAAGCCTAACATTGCCGCCGCCACCGGTCGGCGCTCTTCACTGTAGGTGTCAAGCAGCGCGTCGGGCGCGCCCTGAGCGGCGGCTGCCAGTTTCCACCCCAAATTGTAGGCATCCTGCACGCTGGTATTGAGACCCTGCCCTCCAGTCGGAGGATGAATATGCGCAGCGTCCCCAATTAGAAACACGCGCTCTGATTGATAGCGTTGAGCTAACCTGGCATTCATTTTATAAGCGGATGCCCAGGAAACTGATTGGATCTTAATATCATGGCGCCCCGTGCGATCTGCGACCATCGCTGTCAGTCCTTCGGCAGAGAGATCAGGTTCGCCGTCGAGAGCGACGGGTGCCTGTATTTGAAACATCTCAGTACCGGCAAGTGGACAGATCATCAACATACGCGCCTTATCACTCTGGTTAAAGCAGTGCCAAACGTCGCGGGTCAATCCAGTCAGCCGAGTATCGGCCACGATAGCACGCAGGCCAAGACTACTGCCAGGGAAGTCGAGACCCAGCGCATGGCGCACAAAGCTTCGACCGCCGTCGGCGCCCACCATCCAGCGCACACGGAGCGTTTCTTCGCCAACACCACCGCAAAGGTGTACCGTCACGCCTTCGGAGTCCTGCTCGAACGCTGTCAACTCGCGGTCAAACTCAGGCCTGTAACCTAAGGCTTCAAGATGTTCACGCATTAGGCCCTCGGTCATAAATTGCGGCAGCATCAGCGACTGATTGTACGGCTCAGCCGGCGTCGACCCCGTACTTTCCATGATATCAGACTCTGCGAAGCTGCCATCGTCACCGTATTTACGCAGCGGTGGATAGACACCCCCGGCGGCGGCAATGCGTTCAAGAATGCCGAGATCCTCGAAAATTTCCTGAGTGCGAGGCTGAATGCCCTTCCCACGTGAACCGCCGAAAGGCACAGTCATTTTCTCGACCAGTCGGAATGATACCCCCCTTCGAGCAAGGTCCAGCGCCAGCGTTAAACCGGCCGCACCGGCACCACAAATAAGTACGTCTGCTGAAAATTGCTCTGCCATTTTTCGCTCCCTATGTGTAATATGCACACAATAGTCAGAGGAGAAACCGCTTGTCAATTAAAAATGTGCAAAATACACCCATCAGTATTCAGTTACGTGAACTTCACGGAGCATTGGTTGAAATTGTTGGCGTGATGAATCGGCCACAGCGCGACGAAGCCATGGTGAAAGAAGCCGGTATTTCACTCGACCGAGCATTGTTTCCGCTGTTAGTGCTCGTCGAGCGTCTAGGCCCCATCGGCGTGGTGGAACTGGCTGACCGCGTTGGTCGTGATTACACCACCGTCAGTCGCCAAATTGCCAAGTTAGAAACCTTGGGCCTTGTCGACAGGCAGGGAAAAGCCAGTGACCGCCGCGTTCGAGAGTCAATGATTACCCAAAAAGGCAAGACGATGACCGACAGCATCGATGAGGCGCGAGAAAGGATCGGGCTGGCAATTTTTGCGAATTGGGACAGTGAAGATGTAACAAACCTCGTGCGCCTGATGCGTAGATTTGCCGAAGATATCAAGCAGAGCGATGCATAAAGACTTGGCTCAAAGCGAGCCACGTTCTCATTAATTTACATCTCTATCTTGCCGTTCTCGCTGATAGTTTCGGGGTGATATCCCCACTATACGCTTGAAAGCATGGCTAAATGCACTTTCTGAGGTGTAGCCAAGCGAAACAGAGAGCGTGCCGATACTCACTCTGTCGCGAAGCAGCAGGCGTTCGGCGAGGCGCATACGCCATTCGGTTAAGTAGGCCATCGGTGCAATGCCGGCAACCGACTTAAAATAGGATGAAAACGTCGCGCGAGACATCGCGGCCGATTTTGCCAACTCCTCAAGCTGCCATGCCCGCTCGGGCGCACCGTGCATCAACCGCAGCGCAGGTGCCAGACGTTTGTCACCCATCGCCCGCAATCTGCCGCTGGCAATGGGTTCAGCTCCCTCAAAATAGGCGCGTAAAATTTGAATGAACATCAAGTGAGTGAGTTGCGATGTCGCGGCCCCGGCCCCGGGCTGACTGCCATCCTGCTCTGCGACAAGCTGTTCTAATAGCCAGCGCAGTGAGGCCGAATGCCGAGATGCTGCGCGAATATGAATCAACGGAGGGAGTTCGTTAATCAGCAACTGCGCGCTGTGGTCAGACAGTTCGACTTTTCCGCCGATCATAAAAAACGTTTCACCCTCACCGTGTCTGACAATCGCACTTTTACGATTTTCCAGGACTGTCGCCAGTGGGATCACCGGTGCGCAAGGACCACTCGACAGCACGTGTGAACGAGGAGTGCGAAGGAGAAAGAAATCCCCGGCCTTAATGCCGATCGCGCCATTTTCACCCTCAAAGGCCATTGAGCACTCACCCTGAACAATTCCCCAAAACTTTAGCTGGTCGGATGCGGGAAACTCAATCACCCAATCTCCACCGGTGACCAGTCCCCCAGCCAAAACGGACCGAGCATTGAGTAATTTTAAGAGGTCGGAAAAAGGGTCGAGATACATATTCAGATTTTTGCGCATAAAACAGAGATTTTCAAGCATTAAAAATCTTAAAAAAGGGCGTTATCTTCTGACCTACAGTTTGAAGCGTCCCTCTCTACCTCAGGCGTTTCACACTCAACTTAGGTTTTATCCACCCAAACTTGTCCATCAGGAATATAACAATGCAACAGCGAATTTGGTTCATCACCGGCGTGAACAGTGGTTTTGGCCGTCATATGACGGAACAACTTCTCGCCCACGGAGAGTGTGTTGCGGGCACCACGCGCGACATGGCTGCGTTGGCGAAGCTAAAAGCCCGTTATGGCAATCAATTATGGCTGGCTGAGCTTGACCTTACCGATACTCCGTCTATTCATCGCGTGGTCAATCAGGCATTCAGCGAATTGGGAAAGCTTGACGTCATCGTGAGCAACGCAGGCTACGGCCTGTTCGGCGCCGCTGAAGAAATGACCGACGAGCAAATTTTGCATCAAATTAATACCAACCTGCTCGGCTCAATTCAGCTAGTGCGCGCGGCACTGCCTCATTTGCGTCGGCAACAGGCTGGACGCATCATTCAGCTGTCTTCCGTGGGTGGACAGGCGGTGTTTCCCGGAGGCTCGCTTTATCATGCAACCAAGTGGGGTATCGAAGGTTTCATTGATTCTCTTCGGTTAGAGTTAGCCGCCTTCAATATTGGTTGTACCCTGATTGAACCTGGCAGTGCGCGCACCGATTTCCGCTTCAGAAGCGCCAAGCTCGCGTCTAAAATTGACGCCTATGATGCTTCTGCGATAAGCATCTCGCGTCAAAGGCTGACAGACCGCTCCCATGCTCCGATAGGTGATCCGGCAAAAATGGCCTCGATTATGATTGCCAGTGCCAGTCAACACCCCGCCCCCGCGCGCATCGCACTCGGCAGCGACGCCTATCATGTGATGCACCAGCAACTCTCAGCACGTTTGGCTGCGTTGGAAGAGCAAAAAGACCTGGCGTTTTCAACCGACTACCCCGTTGAAAAATAGTCCTGAGCCGTAGAGTAAACGGTGACGTGTTTTACCTGTTATCTCCTCTATCCAGCGAGCATTCGCTTGCTGGAAGCAAATTTGCCCTTTAGCCCCCACCTTGTTTAGTAAACACCTATACCGCCTTATGACTGTTTTCACAAAAACGCTATCCGCCTCCTCCTCGCCCTGATTGCGGCTTGCTTGCCGCATTTTTCCCTTATAAGTTACTCAGCATTGGCAAAGAAAATCACGTTAAGCAGACCGCAGGCATCGACAGTAGAGTTCGCCGAAAGTACCTGAAACATGAGGAATACTAACAAGATGGCTAATATTCGTGACGTTGCTCGGCTGGCCGGTGTTTCCATTAGTAGCGTCTCTAATCTTCTGAATAACCGCATTAGTCTTATGAGCCGTTCAACCCGCTTACGAATTGAACAAGCGATGAACGAACTTGACTACAACCCAGTAAGAGCCGCGGTGCCGGTTAAGGACGGTCAGGCAAAAATCATCGGCCTGCTCGTACCCTCTATCGTCAATCCCAGTTTTTCGGCACTGGCTCACGAAGTGGATTTATCTGCCAGGGCGTACAATTATCGCGTACTTCTTGGCAACTCCTACCGCCAGGAGGATGAGGAACGCGCATTCATTGAAGATATGTTTTCTCACGGTGTGCTTGGCATCATTGTAGCGGCGAGCGATATCCGCAAAACCCATTTCGTCCGGGCTGCTGAAAAAGGAATGACCATTGTCAGCTATGACAATAGATTCCCGGAGACTACGGCAAGCGATACCCGCATTTTTGACAGTGTGTCGATGGACAACACCCAGGCAGGTTATCTGGCCGCTCAGCATCTGGTTGAACGCGGCTGTAAAAATATTATTTTTGCGACCGAATCGACGCTCACCATGAGCCGCAGTCACAAAATTGAGGGTTTTTTGACTGTATTGAAAAATCAGCGGTTTTCACTTATCGAACGGATTGTCGAGGGAAAAGCCTGCAGCGAGTATGGCGACACGGAAATGTTCGAACTGGGCCTGGCACTGACGTCAAAAGTGTTGGCCACAACGCCGTTTCCAGATGGCATAGTGGCCATTAATGATGCACTGGGTATTGGATTGATGACCGGACTTCGCGCCGCTGGCGTGCAGGTTCCTCACGACGTCTCACTTGTCGGCATTGATAATATTTCACTGTCCGCATTTGCAGAACCCGGACTGACATCAGTCATGCCACCTCAATCAGAAATGGCTCAGGTAATGGTAGAACGTATTATAAGCCGACTTAATGACCCTACTCTGCGGCCGGGAGAGTTTCTTTTTCCCCCGACGTTAGTCTGCCGCCAATCGGTAAAAGCGAGCGCAGCCTGATACGACTTTTTGCCTTAAGTAAAACGTAAGCAACGCGCAGTGAACGTCATGTCGACGAAGATCTAACCCTCTTCGTCAGGATAAGTATTCGCTAAATTTGGAAACAGCTTATTATGAATAAAAGAACAGTGCAGGATATTGAACGCAGCACGATAAGAAAACTGACGCTGCATATTGTGCCCTTAATGACGCTATTATATTTTCTGGCGTTCCTAGACAGGAACAATATGGCTTATGCAGCAATGGCGTTGGAAAACAGTTTAGGACTCACCGCATCCGCCTTTGGATTTGCATCGGGGATCTTTTTCATTGGTTATTTCATATTTGAAATACCCAGCAACGCCGGAACAATTAAATTCGGACCACGAATTTGGTTTGCACGAATTTTAATTTCATGGGGAATATTCGCCACCCTCCTTGCTTTTGTTAAAACGCCGACCGAGCTGTATATTTGTCGATTTATGTTAGGTGTCTGTGAAGCTGGATTTTTCCCCTCTGTAGTTTATTACTTTACCGTTTTCTTTCCACAGAAATACCGTACCAAAATTCTTGGCATATTTATTATTGTCCAACCGCTGTCTAACGCCCTTGGCTCGCCAATTTCTGGGTTCATTCTCAACGTTGATCACAGCGGGTTCGGGTTCGAACCTTGGCAACTGCTGTTTATTATTGAAGGCACGCCACCCATTATTATTGGTTTGCTGATCCCATTTCTGATGAAAAATTCGCCAAAAGAAGTGGGCTATCTCGACGTGGAGGAAAAAGCCTGGCTGATGGACAGCACCACCCGTTCCAAATCTGGCTCCAAAATAACGTTAGCCGATTTTCTGAAAGGAATTAAAAACTCCAAATACCTGCTCTACGCAATGCTTAATTTCGGCATGGTGTGCGGAATTTACGGCTTTGGCATGTGGCTGCCTTCCATTATTACGTCAATTTCCGGCGACAATATTTTCAAGGTCAGCCTGTTGGCACTTATCCCCTACGGCCTGGCTGCTCTGCTGGTTTATCCGTGGAGCCTGTGGGCCACTAAAACTAAAAAACTTGGCCTATTCGCCGGTCTCAGCATGGTGGTTGCGGCGTGTGGATTGGTAGGGGCAGTCATATTCTTTAAATATAACGTGTTTATTTCACTCTCATTTTTAAGCCTCGCCGCCGTCGGGATCTATACCGCCGTGCCGCCCTTTTTATCAATGCCAGCCAATATCTCGACCGGCGCTGCCGCTGCCGCTGGGTTAGCGGTTGTGAACTGTATCGGTAATCTCGGCGGTTTTTTCGCCCCTTACGCGGTAGGCGTTATGAAAGATATGACCCACAGCACTACGCCGGGACTGATTTTCTTGTCCTTAAGCCTGCTGATAACCGGTCTGGTCTGTATTTTCTACTGCGCCAAACAGCGCGAGGGCGTCATTAATCCTTAATTTAAATAAACAGAATTCTTAACTCAAATAAACAAACCAAATTTAAATCAATGTAATAGGAGTAATTTATGGGCAATCTTACGGGCAAGAAAGTTTTTATCACCGGCGCAGAACAAGGCATTGGGCGCGCAACCGCCGAACAGTTAATCAGAGCGGGGTGCGATATTTATCTTCACTATCACAGTGACGAACAAGGACCTAAAGCCTTGGTCGAACTGGCACAATCGCTGGGGCAACGGGCTGCGTATCGCTATGCTGACCTCATTGCTACCGATGACACCGAGTGCTGCGTGTTGGCCGCGGCTGATTTTCTGGGTGGCATAGATATTTTGGTTAACAACGTCGGAGGGATTGTCGGTCGAAAATGGCTGGGAGAGATAGATCGTCAATTCTGGCAAACGGTTCTTGACGTCAATATGACCACCATACTGAATGTCACCCAAGCGGCACTGCCGTTCTTAAAAGCAGCGCCAGAAGGCGCCAGCATCATCAACCTGGCTTCTCTAGCGGGTCGCGCTGGGGGGCATTCTGGCTCTCTGGTTTATTCTACAACCAAAGGTGCAGTACTGACCTGGACGCGCTCTTTGGCGGCGGAGCTGGGCGAACATGGCATTCGGGTCAACGCCGTTGCCCCAGGACTTATCCTCGGCACGCGTTTTCATGCGCGCCACACCACCAAAGAATCGGCCGAAGAAACCATTAATACGATCCCTCTGGGCAGAGCGGGCACGCCGGAAGATGTGGCAAATGTTATTACTTTCCTGGCTGCGCAATATGATGGATTTGTATCGGGCGCCACCATTGATATCAACGGCGGAAGTTATCGCATGTAAGCAACCAGCAGGCAGCGCGCTGTGGCTGCCTGCATTTTGAGAGAATCAAGATGATAAAATCCACTATCATTCACCCAGAATTATTATCTGCACTGGCAAAATGTGGGCACAAAACCCAAATATTAATCGCAGACAGTAACTATGCTTTTGTCACCAACGCGCCGCAGAATGCTGTCATCGTATATTTAAACCTGTCACCCGGCACGCTCTCTGCCACGCTGGTTCTAGAAAAGATCCTCACCTGTATCAACGTAGAAAAAGCCACGCTGATGTCTTACCCGCAGGACTTTATAAACACTATCGAAAACGAATATCGGCAGTTGCTGCCAGAAAGCTGTCCCATTGATTTTCTTATGCGCGAGCCCTTTTATTCCGCGGTAAAATCGGAGCACACGTTGCTGGTCATTGCCACCGGTGAACAGCGGCGCTTCGCTAATATCGTGCTAACGGTTGCCCCAGTCATTTAATGCTACTGCCTCCTGTCGCAGGAGTGGTGGTGATTACCTCATTCGACCGCCACCTCACATGCCTGATTCCAAGCAAAACGATTGAAAAAGTTGATTCCTGCCTAACCGTGAGTATCGTTTGACAAGAAACGATACTCACCTCTCTGGGGAAAAAAATGTCTGAGCAACACGTCGATATCGGCATCGCTATTCATCAAGATCTCAACGAAATTATGCAATTGCTGGAAGATAATCTGGCTTCTAACGGTGGCACCCTGTCGTCTACTGTTCCAAGAGAAACGGTCGAGGCCATGATGGATGACTTGCCGCTAATTGTCGCCCGTCGAGGCAGTGAAATTGTTGGCTTTTTAATGACGTCGAACTTGTCACGCAACGCTAACATTCCGGTTGTTAAGGCGATGCTTTTTGCTTATCAGGGCCGTGAAAATGCCTACATCTATGGACCCATCTGCGTAAGTCAATCAACAAGAGGTCAGGGACTGGCGAAAAAGATGTTTAATGCGTTGAAAGACAAGCTTAAAGGCAGGGAGGGCATCCTGTTTATTCGCAATGATAATGCCCCTTCAATCAAGGCTCATCAAAGTATGGGCATGAAATCGGTAGCCGAGTTTACATACAACGATGCCGATTACACCGTTTTTTCATTTATTGGCTAAAGGCAACTGTTTTACCCCTCCCGTTCGGGGAGGGGTAAAGTGGGGCCATGTCAACTCACGAGCTGATTAAACACTCAAACCGATTAATACTGCGCCAAAATCTCGGCCAGTCTCTCGGCGAGCAGTTTACCGCGCCATCCGCTCACCAGTTCCGGCTGATGCTCTTTAGTTTTAAGCTGCCAGTGCCCGTTCAACATCTGGTTTATTTGACGGCGTGATGCCAGGAGCTCAACGCTTAACCCCGTTTCTTCACTGACGGTCTGAATCAGTGCTTTAATATCTTTAAAGACCTTCTTGTAGCCTGGCTGGTCAATCAGATTGGCTATCGGGGCGGGCAGTGCAGATTCTTCGACGGTTTCAGCCTCAGCCACTAGGGCCAGCAGCATGCGTCCATGGTAGCGGATCTCAGGTCCGCTAAGGCCCAGCGCCTCAAGCTCGCCCAACGATTTTGGTTGATACCGAGCCACCTGCCACAGGTTCTCTTCGCGAACCACAAAATTTACCGCCAAATCACGCTGACGGGCCTGAGTCAGGCGCCATGAGGCCAGCTTTTGCAAACAGGCCAGCTGACGCGGACGCAGCTGCCAAGCATTGCCAATTTCGAGATAGGCCAGTTCTGGTTGAAGTACTTCCTGTCGGCGACGGCAAAGAGACAGGCATTCATCCAGAGCAGCGTCGATCCAACCTGCTTCAAGGGTTTCCTGTTGCAGTTGGCGCGCCAGCGGCAGCAAATAAAGTACGTCGGCAGCGGCATAATCACACTGTTTTTGGGTTAATGGCCTAGCCATCCAGTCGGTACGGGACTCGCTTTTGTCCAACTCGATTTGCGTAGTTTCAGCAACCAGACGGGCAAAACCGCAGGATAGCGGACGTCCGCTAAAGGCGGCCAAAATTTGACTATCGATAAACGGGACGGGCAACACGCCAAAGGCATTAAGGAAAACTTCAAGATCTTCACTGCCTGCGTGCAAAAATTTGACCACGTTTTTGTCGGTCAATAAATCGATGAACGGCTGCCAGGCCGTAATCGGCAAGGGGTCGATAAGCGTTAGGTTTTCACCATCATAAAGCTGTATCAAACCCAGCTGTGGATAGTAAGTACGGGTTCTGACAAATTCGGTATCAAGTGCAATCTCGCTAAACTGTTGCGCCTGCTGACAAACCTTTGCCAGGTCTTCATTGCTAACGATCAACTGATAATTCAAAGCTTTTTCTCTTTTCGCTGTTAGAAACCGGGTCGGCATGCTTCCTGCCGCCGGGCATTAGAAAACAATTACTGCTTCGCGTTACCTGCATTATAACGTGAAAACGCCGGACTTAATCCGGCGTTGAGTGAAGGTGGCCTTCGTTTGATGCAAAAAGCAGCGTTATGGCCTCAGGCGGCGTCTTGCCTGTCTGGCGCTTTGGGCTTACTTTCTTCATCACGCAGCTCACGACGCAAAATCTTACCCACGTTTGATTTCGGTAGCTCGTCGCGAAACTCTACAACTTTTGGCACTTTGTAGCCGGTAAGATTGCGCCGACAGTGGTCGATCAACTCTTCAACCGTCAGTGAAGCATCGCGTTTAACCACGCAAATCTTAACCTTTTCGCCTGTTGACTGGCTCGGAACGCCAATGGCTGCAACTTCAAGCACTTTGGCATGCTGCGAAACAACCTCTTCCACTTCATTAGGGTACACATTAAAACCTGAAACCAGGATCATGTCCTTTTTACGATCGACAATACGTAAAAAGCCCTCTTCGTCCACTGTAGCGATATCTCCGGTTGAGAGCCAGCCATCTTTTAACACTTCATCGGTTGCTTCCGGCCGTTGCCAGTATCCCAACATCACTTGAGGCCCCTTCACCTGTAGCTCTCCCGGCTCACCCAATGCGACTTCCTGCCCGTTTTCGTCGACTAACCGAATTTCAGTAGAGGGCACAGGCAAGCCAATGCTTCCGCTGTAATGTTTAAGATCATACGGATTTCCGGTCACCAGCGGCGCGCACTCGGTTAGGCCATAGCCTTCAAGGAGATGATGGCCCGTAAGTTGCTCCCAGCGGTCGGCAACGGATTTTTGTACCGCAGCCCCACCGCCGACGGAAAGCCGTAGAGGGGAGAAATCAAGCTTTTTAAACTCCTCATTATTTAGCATGGCATTGAACAACGTGTTCACTCCGCTTATCGCCGTAAACGGGTAACGGGCCAACTCTTTAACCAAGCCAGGAATATCACGCGGGTTAGTGATGAGCAGGCTGCGGCCACCTAATTCGATAAAGAACATGCAGTTAATTGTCAGAGCAAAAATATGATAGAGCGGGAGCGCCGTCACAATAAGTTCCTGCCCCGGACGAAGCAGAGGACCATAAGCGGCCTTACACTGCTCAAGGTTTGCCTGCATATTGCGGTGGGTCAGCATTGCGCCCTTCGCCACGCCGGTGGTCCCTCCCGTATATTGTAAAAACGCAATATCATCATTGATGACGTCAGGCTTGACGTACTGCATACGGCGGCCAAGTTGGAGAACGCTGCGAAAAGAGATAGCGTTGGGAAGATGATATTTTGGCACCAGTCGTTTGATATATTTAACGACAAAGTTAACCAGCGTAGCTTTGGCCGGCGAAAGCTGATCGCCCATACGGGTGAGAATAACGTGCTTAATCTGCGTGTTGTATACTACTTTTTCGAGGGTGTGGGCAAAGTTAGACACAATCACGATAGCACTTGCACCACTGTCGTTGAGTTGGTGTTCGAGTTCGCGAGGAGTATAAAGCGGATTGACATTGACGACGGTCATCCCTGCTCTCAGCGCACCAAAAAGCGCAATGGGGTACTGCAGCAGGTTGGGCATCATCAGGGCAACACGATCACCCTTCTTAAGCCCAAGCTCATTTTGCAGATAGGCAGCGAAGGCGCGGCTGCGCTCCTCAAGCTTACGGAAGGTCATCACCTCGCCCATGTTGATAAACGCGGGATTGTCCGCGTAACGTAATACTGCGTTTTCGAACATCTCGACCAACGAGCTGTAGCGATTAGGATCGATGTTTTCAGGAACATCCGCCGGGTACCGTTTTAGCCAGACCTTTTCCAAGGTATCACTCCTGATTTCATTATCTACGCGCTCTCAATGACGCACTTTCATCACACCCTTAACAATATTTTAACTCATCTTACCAGCTAAGCTTTAAACAATGTTTAGGTTGAGAGGCTGGTCACTAATTTCAGCGCGCTCTTACTGGAAAAACTAAGCCTGGCGTTAAACTCGGCTATTAACAAAACGCGAGAACTCATTCGATTGACAAAGTATAACGATTAATAGGCATCAACACCACGATGTGCCCCGACAGGCTGTATAAGGATAAGCCATAATAAACAATTACTGTGTTTAATGAATCAGACTATTCATGCACTCTATTAATAACGCTAGGCAAAGATTAGGCATAAAGTAATAATTAAAAACAGGACACCTATTCTTCACTTAATAAACACGCCGGATAATTTACTTAATTAATTAAAC
>NZ_MRWD01000075.1 GCF_002093625.1 Rouxiella silvae
AAGCATGATTGCCTATTAATATTTGATAGTGAACTGCTTGCAGCATAGTACGTTTGCTGTATTTTATCTAAAATCATTACAGTACCTTATTAATATTTGCACGTTTAGGCCCTGTGCTAGTAGTCATTTTAGGTACGTTTTCGGGAATGGTAATATTTACACTTGAAACGATTACCCAGCTGCCTTTTTTTATTTGTCTGGAATTTAAACTTACACGTCCATTTTTTATATTAATAAACTTTGAATTTATCGAGGCTTTTATCGTTCTATCTGGGTTATCTTTTTTGGCTAATGTAATGCTGATTCCGGTAAACTTTGGATTTGATATATGCACATGACCACGTGAACCACGACTTTTTTTCATAATTCCCTCACGGATGCTGGTTTTTTGAAGTTAATACAATAATTTACACTTTTTAATGTATAGAAAGCAATTGGTAAGTTGTCTAACTTCAGTGACCATGGAAGTCACGATCAATGCAGGCAGGAAACAACCTCCACTCCTCGCTCATAGCAGCTCGCTGATGCAGCTACGGTCGGTTTCGTGCCGAAAGTGGAAGTTTGTAGTCCAAAATTCTGCAAACAAAACGGGGATTCTTAAAGTTACACAAACAGTGAATCCAGGGTCACTAAATGGGTAAGGGATACACATTTTTGTTTTACAACAAAATCGGTTTCTTCCGCCTCTTTTGGAAGCATGTATAAAATATCCAGCGGCAATTCCGCTCCCGCAAGCTTCAGCTCTGCTTTGAGTTGGATTAATGCTTCTCCAGCAGGGCCTATAACCAACATATCGTAATCAGTTCCAACCCCAAAAAGCGACGAACCAAACATAAAACATTCAAAAAACTTCAATGCTTGGCACGTTTTTAAAAGGTGGCGTGCCACGTCGCTTACCGACATCAACGGCGAAGAATTAATTCCCTGAATTCTGACCATTTCATGACTCCGCAACCAAGGTCACGCCCTGCTGCAAGGGCATTATTAGTAGGATCACCGTTAGGATTAATGTTCCACATCACATCAACAGGACCAAACTTTTCCCAAAATGATCGCACGGCATCAGCTGTAGGCTCGTATTCAAGTAGCATGCCCACCCTCAGCTTGCGACCATTGGCTAAATCAATATTGAATACGCGATCAAACTCCCGCTCTATACTTCTTACAACTCCCATTTGAGTGATAAGCCGATACGAGAAAAAATAATCTTTGTGAGAAGCAATATTAACATTATTGTCTGAAAGGGCAGAATATAAGGTGCCTGCATTGCCCCATCCTATTTTTGCGTTACTTAAGTAGTTGATAGCCTCACCTGTCCACACACACTCTTTTCTGTAACCACAGAGAAAATTCAAATCAGGGAATTTTTCATGATACTGCTTAGCTATCTCAATAGTGATCTCACATGATGCGGAAATAATAGCTAATGTGTCAGGTCTGTCGTGGATAGAAATTCTGATAGCATCGTCAGCGATATGTTCTGCGGAACCTGCTTTTTTGAAGTGGTTATTTATATTTTCAAGTGCAAATTTAACTTGCCAGTTCATGAAAATACTCCATCCATATCTTGAGGGTAACGAATGGCCCTTCCAGAAACACCACAAACATGGCGCTCAGAAAGTCCACGAACATGCTCTTTGTATTGTGCAAAGGTTTCCCGCTCTTCGGCTGTCAGATGGCATAAGTTCATGCTTATGATCGCCTGAATGCGGAAGTGATTAGGTAAAATGACACTTTTCATCCTAAGCGACCATATTTGGGCCGTTTCAGACTCAGGATTGAACTCAGACTTTGCCCCTTCAACAGGAGCGAACTCTTTCCATATAGCCTTACTTTCATCCATAGCTGCTATGACAGACTCTCTTGCTTGTCTTCTATTTTCATAAAGAATAATACCTTGCTTGTGCGCTAAGGCTGCAAGATGGTTGCTCTTCCAGTCTAAAATCGTGCTTCTTGGGAATGACTCAGGCGCTTTATCGATAATAGTGTGGCAAGTTGAACATAGCAGTATGAGGTTTTCAAATGAGTCTGCCTCAAACTCCTCAGCAGGTCTCTCTTCGTGGCGGGGCCCAGTATCACCATGAGGAATGACATGTGCCATTTCAGCTATATGCTTATCACCGCCTATCTCTGCTGGGAAAAGTGGCTCAAGACATTCTGGTTTCTGACAATGACCTGCCGACGTCGAAAACAGCCGCAATTTGGTTTCGTTTGGGATACTTTTCCGAATAGCCATATTAGATTCCAAGGGCTTGATTGTCACTATGAAAACATACTGTATTACAGTTGGAAAGCATACAGTTGACCCGCCTCATATTGCACTGAGTTTTTCATCATGCTCTATTCCATGTTGATAATAATTTCGAACTTCCGCTTCTCGCTCTTACCTGACCTCGTGGCACTTCAGAGGGTCAACTTGGTGCCAGAAGCGGACGTGGCTAACATCAGTCTTTGTTAATTAGCAAGAAATAGGTCACAAACCCACGCAGCATATTCAGCGTACAAGCTGATTCAACTTATCTGCCCGTTTAAAAATAGGTAAACTAGCGAATCATTTTTATGATCTTACAATCATTTCGACAAGCCTAATTTAACTAACTAAAGGTCTCATATGAATAGGAAAGAATTCATCCAGTCACTCGGGGCTACTTGCAATAACTGGACGTGGAGTTGGTCGTTTGTTAACCATGACAAGAAGGTGGTTATTTTTGGTTCCTGGGATGTTGAGAGAGATCAGGAGCGTTCTGTAATTCTCCGAGAGAAATGGGAATACAACTCTAACAATAAAAAGCAACCGGGCTACACACAGGCACTCGAACATATCCGTTTAGCCCACGAAGGATACGAACTTTTCACCTTTAATATGGTTTTCTCAGAACATCCAGATAATCCGGAGGTTGCAGTAATAAAGGATTTTGAGCGTGAATTAAACAAACGTTATCTTCGAAAAGAAGGTGATGTTTGGTACGCAGATTTCCTACCGAATCCATTTCCTGATGAAATCCCATCGTCTGAAAGTTTTGTCGAAGGGGCTAAGACGCAGGTTACAGTAAACCACTACGAACGTGATCCCAAGGCTCGACATGCTTGCATACAGTATCACGGTACTACGTGCAAATGCTGTTGCTTCGACTTTGAGAAGGTCTATGGCGAACATGGGAAAGGTTTCATTCATGTACACCACATTAAGCCATTGTATACTATTGGCGAAAACTACGTCGTCGATCCTGTAACCGACATGATTCCCTTATGCCCGAACTGTCACGCGATGATTCATCGTGGTAGTGAAGTACTTCAAGTTGAAGAATTAAAAAAGAAATTGAGGCTCTGACCTGTGACCTGCTCCCCGCTGATTAGTACGCCCCGATTTTAGTAATGTCTTCGTTTTGACCCGCTCCAGTGCATCTGAGCGGGCAAAACGGCTCGTATACAACTTACCTTTACCAATGCCCACTCTGTCAACCTTCACAGTTTTCCGGTCCAGAAAACTATCATCTTAAGCGGGAATAGGTTTGGTGAAATATCGGGTCAAAACACTATTAACTTAAAAAAGCTGCCACATGGATAGCATTTAAAATCTGGGTAAGCTTAGTAACAGGATAAATCGTGAAGGTGGCGAGGCATAAATCTAACGTCTTACTTGTATTGACTTTGTGGGTATTGACTGTGAAGATGACGAACAACAAAAAAAGGGAACCCGTTTAAAGGTCCCCTTCTTGAAGTTGATGCTAAATCTTGAGTATGTCTATTGAGTTTCAAGTAGATTCTAACACCAACTTTCTAACGCCAGTCAGAAGCATTTTCTGACCCACGCTGTATGAATGATGGTGCCCGGACTCGGAATCGAACCAAGGACACAGGGATTTTCAATCCCTTGCTCTACCGACTGAGCTATCCGGGCAACGGGGCGCATTAAACCGTATTGGCCCTGTGTCGTCAACGGCTTTTTTACAGATTAGTGGGTTAGCGCGCCTGAGTGATGTTTTTTAAAGCGAAAGGGTGAAAACCTCGACGATTTTCCTTCATTCACAGATTATGTCCAAGATGCTGCTTGAGATAATGAATAAAAACGCTGATCCGCGCCGGCACGTGCTTCCTGTAGGTATAAACCGCATAAATATCTGCCTCTGGCGCGTGATAGTCCGTGAGCAGTGGGATTAACTCACCCTGCTGTAGATTATTTTGAATGTCCCACCCTGAGCGAAGGATAATTCCATGTCCGTCCAGCGCGTAGTTCACCACCGTTTCACCGTCGTTACTCGATAAATCTCCCCTCACCTTTTGCACGTACTCCCTGCCTTCTTTGGTAAAGCGCCACACTGCGTAATCGCCCTCAAACTGACGCAGCACAATACAGTTATGGTGCGCAAGGTCCGCCACGCAGGTCGGCACTCCGTGCTGGTCGAGATAACGTTGAGAAGCACAGACAACGCGCGGATTATCCATCAGCTTTATCGCAACCAGGCGAGAATCAGGCGGCTCGCCAACCCGCAGGTCGATATCAACACCGTTATCAAGAAAATTTAGCGGCTGGCTGGTGAGCTGAAGATCGATATCTAATTCGGGATGCAGCCGGTGAAAAGACGAGATAAGCGGCGCGATAAAACGGCGCCCAAAGCCAAAGGAGGCGTTCAGGCTCAGCCTGCCCGTCAGCCGCGCCTGGCTGTTCGATACCACACTCTCCAGCTCGTCAATTTGATTAACAATAAGGCGTGCGCCTTCAACGTAGCGTTCGCCTTCGAGCGTTAACTGCAGCTTGCGCGTCGTCCTCAGCACCAACTGTACCGCCAGCCGCTGTTCAAGCTGAGTCAGCCGCTTACTCACTGCCGGCAGTGTCACCCCCATCTCACGGGCAACCGCCGTCAGGCTGCCGAGACGCGCAATCAGACTGAAAAATCGAAGGTCATCAGTTGAGGACATCTTTATTCACTTTTAGTTAAGAATGCCTTAAACATTTAGCAAATTGTTGAACCCCAGGGAAGTAAATACACTGGTTCAGTACCCAATTAATGATGCAACTCCGCCCGATAATGATAAGAGGCCCTTAAGATGTCTAATAAAAAACATAAAATTGCCGTGATCCCCGGCGACGGTATCGGTAAAGAAGTCATGCCGGAAGGTATTAAAGTTATGGAGAAAGTTGCCGCACGGCATGGGATCAATATTGAGTGGCAGTGGTTTGATTTTGCCAGCGCCGATTATTATCTCGAGCATGGCAAAATGCTGCCGGATGACTGGTATGAAACGCTGAAAGGATTTGATGCCATCTATTTTGGCGCGGTAGGTTGGCCAGAGGTCGTACCGGATCACGTTTCTCTGTGGGGATCGCTGTTGCAGTTTCGACGAGAATTCGACCAGTACGTTAATTTACGTCCTGTACGCCTGATGCCCGGCGTAAAAGCGCCGCTGGCGGGCAGAAATCCGGGAGATATCGACTTTTACGTCGTGAGGGAGAACACCGAGGGCGAATATTCGAGCGTTGGCGGGATAATGTTCCCGAATACGGACAGAGAAGTGGTTATCCAGGAAACGGTGATGACGCGCATCGGCGTTGACCGTATTTTGAAATATGCCTTTGATTTGGCGCAGAAGCGTCCGAAAAAGCATCTGACCTCGGCGACCAAGTCTAACGGCATTGCGATTACTATGCCTTACTGGGATGGCCGCGTGGTGGAAATGGGCAAAAACTATCCCGACGTTGAGGTCGATAAATATCACATTGATATTCTGACCGCTAACTTTGTACTGCATCCTGACTGGTTTGATGTCGTGGTTGCCAGCAATCTGTTTGGAGACATTCTTTCAGACTTAGGCCCTGCCTGTACCGGCACCATCGGAATTGCACCTTCGGCTAACATTAATCCCGAAGGTCACTTCCCTAGCCTGTTTGAACCAGTTCACGGCTCGGCACCCGACATTGCAGGTAAAGGCATTGCCAACCCGATTGGGCAAATCTGGTGCGGGGGTATGATGCTTGAGCATCTTGGCTATCCTGAGGCGGGCGCGGAGGTACTGCAGGCAATCGAAAAGGTGTTAAGTCTTGGAGTAGACAATGCGCCATTAACCGGCGACTTGGGCGGTAAGGGTAATACCCGTCAGCTGGGTCAGGCTATTGCAGATGCACTGTAATTTCGCCCCAAAAACAGGCTGCTCATTATTCATACAAAGATAAACGAAAAGAATATCCACGCTAAAATATGATTTATCTTAGGTCGGGCGAAGACAATTTCACTATCCCTCTACGCCCGCCTGCTGATACACTCTTTAATTATTACTAGGCCTTTTTAAACAAAAAGTTAGAATTAATTAAGGGGAATCCTATTGTCTTGGAATAGCCTGACTTATTTTGGTGATAGCATGCTGTTATTGCCGACTGGGGTTATTATTGCTTTATTTATGGCATGGAAAGTAACGGGTCGTTTAACACCTTGGGCCTGGTTATTTACTTTTGGAATCACCGGCTTAATCGTCAGTATCTCAAAATTTATTTTTCTCGCCTGGGGTATGGGCAGTGCGACCTATAATTTTACCGGATTTAGCGGACACACTACGATGTCAGCGACGGTATGGCCGGTTTTGCTCTGGTTACTCACCGGAGGCTATCGCCGCTGCATCCATCGCACAATGGTTACCATCGGCTTCTTGCTTCCGGTATTAATTGGTATAAGCCGGGTTGTGCTTAACGCGCATTCACCGAGCGAAGTGATTGCCGGTTTGATTTTAGGTATCAGCGCCAGCAGCCTGTTTTTGTTTGCTAATCGCCATCAAAAGGTTCAAGCATTCACGCTGCCACAGCTCGCTATATTATTAATATTGCCAATTATTTTGCTCAGCACAGGCAAAAAAGCCACGACGCAAAATATGATCGAAAAGCTCGCAGAACAGGCCACCGGGCATCCCGCCTGGACTCGAGCAAGATTGTTGGCGGAACTGCATTAATCAGTATTAACACCGCTCTATTTGGAGCGGTGTTAAAGTGCTTTGGTAAAAGGCAAGACGGTTAAACTGTAATAACCTAATAAACAACCTTTTTATTATTATTAAACGCCAACCACTTCTCTTTAATAAATGTATCTATTTCCAATTTAAAACGTTCTGCTGAAAATCTTAAGGCATTATTGCGGCAATTTTGCGGCGTGATGGCTTCACGGACAGCCTCAAAATGTTGCACTGCCTCGTTCAGCGAAGCTACTGTTTGCGCAGCAAAGAAAACGCCAGTCGGGTTTTGCTCACCGTAAGGTCTGATCGTTTCGAGTGCTCCGCCTTTGCCGAATGCAATCACTGGCGTGCCACAGGCTTGAGCTTCGACCGGCGTTATTCCAAAATCTTCCTCTGCCGCAAAGACAAAAGCCTTTGCACGGCGCATGTAATCCTGCATCACATCGTCCGGTTGATAGCCGAGGATCTCGACGTTCGAGCCTGCTTTGGCTTTAATTTTGGCCATTTCTGAGCCATCGCCAATAACGACTAATTTTTTGTCAGGCATTTGGCTAAAAGCTTCAACGATCAGGTCGATACGTTTATAAGGCACCATCCGTGAGGCGGTAAGATAGAAATCTTCTTTATTTTCCTGCAGTGTAAAGTTATTAACGTCAACTGGTGGATAAATTACGTCTGCATGGCGGCCATACACTTTTCTGATTCGGCGAGCTATAAACTGCGAGTTAGCGATGAAATGGTCAACACCGTTGGCAGTGCGGTAATCCCACAACCTTATTTTGTGCAAGAACAGGCGCGCCAATTTTCCTTTCAGACATTTAGTCAGTCCAGCCTCGCGCAGGTATTGATGTTGAAAGTCCCAGGCATAGCGAATAGGTGAATGAACATAGCTGATATGCAGCTGGTCCGGCCCTGTCAGTACGCCTTTTGCGACAGCGTGACTGCTAGATAAAATAATGTCATGCCCAGTCACATCCAGCTGTTCTATTGCCAAGGGCATTAAAGGCAAATATTGCTGATAACTTCCCTTGGCTCTAGGCAGTCGTTGAATAAAGGAAGTCGTAGCCTTCTTATCGTTAAATAGATGCCTTGATTCATCAGAGAGAAAATCAACCACAGAATAAATCTCTGACTGAGGATAAAGATTAATGAATTCGGCGATAACTTTTTCAGAACCCGCAAAGGTAACCAACCAGTCGGCAACAATGCCAACGTTGACGTTTCGTAACATTATTATTCCTTTTTTATAATAAAGCACAAAGCAACGATTTGCGGCAAATATACGAAGAGGATTAGCCGGAAATTTATCATCTTGGCTTACATTTATTTTTAATAGAATTGCTGTGCAACTGAATTAAAACCCTGATTAATGATTATTAAGACGAACTGCTATTTAAAATAGGCTTAAGAGATCAGTCTCGGAGAATAGAAATAATCCTCTCGGTTTGTTCATACATCAAGGCCGCATTGGCACGAGACTCAACGTTTAGGCGAACCACCGGTTCAGTATTTGAACTGCGCAGATTAAAGCGCCAATCGTCAAACTCCAGACTAATACCGTCGGTATAATCCACGTTTAATGCTTCTTGCTTGTAAACGGCCAGCACACGTGAAATTGCCCGATCGGGATAGCTCAGCACGCTGTTTATTTCACCCGACGCCGGATAAGCAATAACTCGGTCATTAACTAACTGCCTCAGGGATTTATCCTTTATATGCAGCAATTCGGCGACTAAAAGCCAAGGGATCATGCCACTGTCGCAATAGGCGAAGTCGCGAAAATAATGGTGCGCGCTCATTTCACCGCCATAAACGGCATCTTCCTCGCGCATGCGCTCTTTAATAAATGCGTGTCCCGTCTTTGACATCACCGGCGTACCACCGGCCTGAGTGACAATATCAATGGTGTTCCAGCTCAAACGCGGGTCGTGAATAATCCGCGAACCCGGATATTTATCGAGAAATGCGTCGGCCAGCAGCCCAACAATATAATAACCCTCAATAAATTCACCGGCGTCGTCAAACAAAAAACAGCGGTCAAAATCGCCATCAAAAGCTATTCCCATATCAGCTTTATACTTGAGGACGGCATCTGTCGTATCCTGACGACATTCCGGCAATAACGGGTTAGGAATACCATTAGGGAAATTTCCGTCCGGCAGATGATGAATCTTGATAAATTCAACCGGCTTACCCGCCAACATAAAGCGCTGCTCAATAGCATCCACGACGTGTCCCGCTGCGCCGTTGCCCGAGTTAATCACCAGCCTGAGGGGACGATTGAAATTATTGATATCCACATAGCTCAACAATTTATCAACATAGGCATCAAGCACCGACAGCGTTTCGTAACACCCTCGCTTATCTTCATCGACGTGATTGAAATTATTTTCTTCTGCCAGCCGTTGAATATCACGCAAACCTGTATCACCGCTGATGGGCTTTGAATCCTCACGGACTAACTTCATACCGTTATAATTCATTGGATTATGGCTGGCAGTCACTTCAATACCGCCGTCAGCTTTCAGGTAAGAGGTGGCAAAATAGATTTCCTCGGTCCCCGATACCCCAATATCTATTACGTCGGTTCCTGCATCCTGCAATCCTCTTGCCACAGCTAACTTAAGCGCTTCGCTAGTCAAGCGCACGTCTCCACCCACGACAACTTTCTTAGGCTTTAAGTACTCACCGTATGCGCGACCTATTCGATAAGCGATATCTTCATTTAACTCAACGCCTAGTTCACCCCTGATGTCATAGGCCTTAAAGCAGGTTAATTTAGCTGACATGTTTTATTCTCGTTAGAAATGTTCATGGAGGTCCGAAATACGAATAATATCGTCTTCGCCTAAATAGGAGCCTGACTGGACTTCGAGCAGTTCTAACGGAATTTTCCCCGGATTTTCCAAGGTATGTTGGGTACCAATCGGAATAAAAGTAGATTGATTTTCAGTCAGTAAATAGGTTTTATCTTCGAGACTCACTTTGGCAGTACCAGAGAGAATGACCCAATGCTCAGTGCGGTGATGATGCATTTGCAGCGAGAACTTCCCCCCTGGTTTCACCGTAATACGATTGACGTTATAGCGCGGAGCATTGACCACTTTGTCGTTGTGTCCCCACGGGCTGTATGACTCACGATGCAATCGATATTCACGACGCTGGTTTAGTTTCAAAAACTCTACAACTTTTTTTACGTCCTGAACCTGAGACTTATTAATAACTAGCACCGCATCCTTGGTATTGACGATGACCAGGTTATCGACACCAATCGCGGCCACCAGTTTCTCATCGGATTTTATGTAGCAGTTGGCGGCATTATGAGTAAATACATCACCGATGAGGGCATTACCCTGATCGTTTTTATTATTTACGTCCCACAGTGCAGACCACGACCCTACATCGCTCCACCCTGCATCGAGGGGAACCACAATGGCATCCGTGGTCTTTTCCATTACCGCGTAATCAACGGACTCATCCGGACAGGCAATAAATGATGCAGTATCAACGCGTATAAAGTCTTGCTGAGGATCGGGCTGAGCGTTTTCAATAGATTTACGGCAGGCTGCAAGAATATCGGGACGGAATTGCTCCATCTCCTGCAGAAAGCGTGTGGCACTGAAGAGAAACATGCCGCTATTCCAATAATATTCTCCGCTTTCAAGGTATTCCAGCGCGGTGGCCAGCAACGGTTTTTCGACGAAACGCTGTACTCGATAGGCAGGGACGGCGTCACTGCCAAACGTTATTCCGCGCTGAATGTAGCCATAGCCGGTCTCAGGGCCGGTGGCCACAATCCCGAAAGTCACTAATTTTCCCTGCTCGGCAAAAGGAATAGCTCCCCGTACCGCTTTATGAAAAGCTTCGGGATTTTCAATGACGTGATCGGCAGCCAGTACCAGTAATAACGGATCTTGCCCATATTTGACCGCGTGTAATGCCGCCAGCGTAATCGCAGGGGCGGTATTACGCCCAATCGGTTCTAAAAGGATATTATTGGATAGCTGATTAATCTGACGTAGCTGTTCGGCGACGAGAAAGCGATGCAGCTCATTACAAATAACCAACGGTTCGCAAACGTCTAGGCCGCGAAGGCGGGTTATGGTTTCTTGCAGCATAGACTGCTCGCCATGTAGACTCAAAAATTGCTTGGGGAAATGTTCACGAGACATTGGCCATAAGCGACTGCCGGTACCACCGGCCATAATAACGGGAAGAATCATAGTCATCCTCGATATATATTCCCTGGCAAGACACTCAGAGGAATTGATAAGTGCAATGTTACTAAAATTAAATTTAGTAACTACTGTTCATTATTAGAAAATAAAAAATGACGTTGGAGGAGATAAAAATTATGCGATGACAACGCTATTGCCGACAGTATTTGCCTGTGCTGTTGAATTCCACTGTAACTCTGAAAGACCCGCACCATATAAAATAGAGTAGTCAAGCGTGGGAAAAGTAAATATATTTTTAGAAATATCCAGAATATCATCACACTGGGTTAATTTAATAGAGTATTTTTTAATTACCCCAACGGCATTGCCATTAACAATAAACGTGTTATTTAAGACATGTAAATTCGACAAACGTTTAGTACTATTATAAGCCAATTCAGATATACCCACTCGGGAATTATACACTGAGTTATTTTCAAAACTAACATTAGTGATGCGTGAAGTACGCCCATCTACCGGCCAGAATCGAATTCTTAATGCTCCCCCTTCATCAGACTGGCCATAAACACCAATAGCATAAAAATCGTTGTAGATAATTTTCACGCCATCAACGGTTGAGCCTTCAGGGGAGTTAGCGTCATCGGTGAGGTATACCCCACCCTCACGCGCGCCCACAACTTTATTTCCCTGAATAAGAACGTTATTCGCAAAGCCATAAATTTTCATCCCTCCCTTAGAGGAATATATTTTATTGTTGAGGAATGAAATATTTTCGGCCGCGTAAGTGTTGACATATGAACCTGCAGAAATTGCATCATCGCCAACATCATGCACAAAATTATTTTCAGCGGTGACATTTTGTGAGCGATAGAAATGAATACCGTCGGTGCCGGATAATCCTGCTGCCTGTCCTTTATGATCATGGACATAACAGTCTCTGACCACAACATTATTTGAATAATCTATGTGCAAACCATAGCCCAAGCCATAACACTCTTCTACTTTCTCGATGAGTAACGGATTTGCATTACCCACATACAATCCCTTAGGGCCTGCAACCCCCTCATAAAGCGCATTATTGAGCCTTTTTATAGTGAAATTTTTCAGTGTAACGGCTGATTTATCAACTTTTGGAGAAGCACTGCTAAACTCGATACCGTTATTATAATGATTCAGGAGAAAAGTCGTTTTACTTTGGCCGAGTCCGGTGAAATTCAAATAAACATCGCTGATATTGATTGTTCTGCCTAGCAAAAAGGAATAGGTTTTGGTCTCCGTTATTGCCAAGCCTGAGTTAAGCGCTAATTCTATGGCCTCAGCAGAGTCAGTGACCCCGTCTCCAATGGCACCAAAGTCACTCAGCTCAAATTGTAAAACATACTTCTGCCATTTAAGACCGTCAGCAGAGGTCACATATTCGCTAGAGGTGGGTGTTGCACTGCCAATACAGATATACAAGCTGAGAGGGACATTCTTTACGTCATCGGGCAAAACGAAAAAGTAATCATAGGTCTCTGACCCCTTGATGCTTTTTAGTGCTTCAAGCGTGATCTTATTTTTTATTTTTTTTAAAAATAATGCTGGATCGGTCACATTCTGATTAGCGATAGGATTAATATCCGCTGTCGACAACGCTACCTGACCGGCAAATGACTTAGAGCCTATACATGAATAAGCAGCACCAAATAAGATTCTCTTTAAGAGCAGTCTTTTAGTAACATTCATACTTTACAACACCTATTAGAGAAGAAAAGCGATGAGGCCACGCACGAATTAATAGCCATAAAAAACACAACAGATGTAGATATAAATTATCGGCATCCTACTCATCAATCATTTTCAACATCTTGGCCGTTCGTATCTCATAGGTATATTCTTTCGCTAGGTGCAACCGGTCAGATAATGAAGCAACGTCTCCTTTTAATACTTCGTCAACCGCCTGAACAAACTCTTCGGCGCTGCGTCCGATTTTTACAATATGGTGAAACTCTTTAATAGAAGAAAGATCTACACTGACAATAGGCTTACCTGCTGCCAAATACTCAAAAAATTTCATTGGAAACATGTTGTCAGTATATTCATTTAGATTATTTGGCAAAAGCGCAACATCAAAATGCTTGAGGTACTTTGGTAAAAGGGAGTAAGACCTTGGCCCCAAAAGATGAATATTCGGATACTCCCTCAAAAGGTGTACTTTAGTTGAGGGGTCGCCTTCTCCTACTTCACCGATAATAACGATATTATATTCTGGTCTTGATTTAGCGAGATAACACAATAGATCCATATTGATTTTATAAGCACTCACGGCACCGACAAAACCAAGAATGGGTGCTTTGATAGCTTTAATATCATCGGGTATTGGGTAATCTTCCGTCAGTGCTTTATTGAAGTGTAAAAAATCAGCGACGTTAGAAAAATAATGAATATTATCATTCCATTGCAGACGAGATTCTTTTAGCTGGGGGGCTGTCACGAAGATAATATCAGCACGTTTTAACAGCGTTTTCTCTTCACGCTCAAGAATGTCGATAGGCATTCCCGGCTGTGCCTTTATCTCGTCGACACAGTGGTAAATTGTTTTCGAGAAGTCATCCGGTTTTAGAAATTCGGTGGTCAAGGGGTTATAAGTCCACAGCCAAGGCTTTTTAAAACCGAGCAGTTTACTCCACACCTTCACACACAGACTCAGATAAAATTTATTGAAAAATCGAACTGGACGGTAGGCGTTCCAGGGCAACGTCACGGGAGACCACACCCAGATATTTTCCTGCACTTTTTTTGGCGGTCGCACAACTTTAAGCAGCTTCTTTACTATGCGGCCAAAATCTTTCTTATTTAGACTTGGCGCCCTCAGGCCAAGGGAATCGATATAAAGAACTTTATACCCCCTGCGCGCAAACTCAACGGCAACGTGTTGCTTGTTAGTCCAAAACGGATTATCCCAATCGGCGGTAGACAACAAAACGATTTCTTTATTATCGGTTTCCATGAATGTTCCTTACGAATTTGACCGGATTGCCCGCATAGACGCTTTGGCCCTCTAATAAACCTCTAACGACAGAATTCGCACCAATAACACTGTGCGCACCGATAGATGTTCCTTTGGTCACGACTGATCCAGCGCCGATCCAGACATTATCGGCAACGCTCACGGATTTTGTGCTGTATCCTTGATTGCGTATTTTCTGTTCTATATTGCTAAAATTATGATCTGAATCGAAAAAACAGACGTTTTGTCCAAACAGGCAGTCATCTCCGATCGACATTGAAGAGTGGCAAACAAGATGATTATTTTCGTTAAAAAACACACCATTCCCGATAGTTAATACTCCGCCCGAGCAGTGTATTGACGTATTTTTAGACAGGAAGACTCGATCGCGATCCCCTTTAATTTCGAGCGTTCCACCGTTGGTTATTTTTATTGTTGCGCTAAGTGAAATATATACTTTTAGCGGATTTATTTTTATATTCCTGCCATGCTTAATCATTAAAAATAAACATCTGAAAAATGAAATAAGGAAGCGTAGCCTTATTTTTTTAAACATCAACCTTTCTCCGTTTAATGATGATTGATGAAATGCTTGCTCTAAAAGAGGGAACCCAATAAATAACCCCACTCCAAAAAATGATAAAAATAGCACCATTTAATGACAGGTTCGCCAGAGAGTTTGACAGACTAATATTCAGATAACTCAAAGAAATATAAATCACTGAAAAAAACAGCATATAAGCAACACCGTTTTTAACGCAGTTCCAAATACCGAGTAAATATACGCATCCGGCCAATGTCATCAATCCATAAAGTGAATATCCCAGCCCTAGCGTTAACTCTTTAAAATAGTCGTGAAAGAAAATATTAAATAGCGCGTTACTAAGTAATCCCAACGTCATCAGTCCCATGACGGCTTTGTTTCTGAATTGAGTATTCAAGGCTTTTATAAGAACATAGCTAATGACGTTTGCCCAAAGGCCAATCGACATTCCTTGAAGAATGTGGGCCGTTACGACGATTGAGTTGTAGTCAAATTTCCCGCGGGCAAACAACACGGTAACCAGCAGTTTGGCGTGCAGTCCGAGGAACAGAGAAACAGGCAAAGAAAAGAGCAAAAGTAAGGTAAAAGCTTCGACTAACTTTGCTTTAATGATCTCTGGCTTTAAGCCTCCCCAATTGGCAAGCCCTGCCAATGCAACCGGTGTAGAGACAACCAGCAGCAGAGTTTCAGTAATAAATTTGGCATAATCGAGGGCAGAAACGGCGGTAATGCTGATTAATGTTGCTGCTGCACGCTCAATGGCGATATTACCTTGATATAAAAAGGGCAATAAAATAAGCGGCTTCAAGGTATTCCAGAAGCTTGCACTGACCTCCTTCAACACGGACAGTTCAAATTTTCGCGGAAATCCTAAGATCCCCTTTTTAAGGCCACGACAAAATACCCAACCAAAAAAAATGCCATAACTGAAGGTAAAACCCCAGGCTAGGTAAATAGGGTCGTTGATAATATAAGCAAAAAGTGCGCCCACGAGCATGCCGAAATTTTGGATAGACGGCCTCATCGACATCGGCAGAAAATCGTCATGCGCCATTTCGACATAGTTTATCAAGGCTGAGCCTAAATAAAGCACAATGCCAAGACTCATGATAATCAGCATACTTTCAGAAAGTGCTCGAGTTTTTTCATCCAGACCTGGGGCCAGAATGCTTAACCAAGGGCCTACAAAAATAATTGCAGCAAAGGTTAAGAATATCGAGAATATTAGAAAAACGAGCTGCATCGACCAGAAGAATAACTTTCCATTATCTTCATTTTCCGCACTAAATTTCTTATAGAGCGGGATAAATGCGGTCAGGCTGTCGCTGACTAAAAAATTTACCGGCACCAATGTTCCGGTTTGCGCCACTCGATAGGCTCCGTTGACATATCCTGTACCAAACAATGCAGCGACAACCACCTCCCTAATAAGCCCTAATGCCTTGGAAAGTAAATTACCACTTATTAATGAGACTATAGCCTTCCTCACGCAGTATATCCTTTTATCATTCAGACGTTAGAAGACGCTTATATTTATTGGCAGCAAAATTCAACGTGTATTCAGTCGGAATATAACTTACTTTTTCACGCTGCGTCCCGGACAGTAAAAAGGCAATTTTACCTGCGGCCGTCGCATAGTCTCTTGGATTAATGAGATGAATGTTATCTGAAGAAAAGATTTTCACCTGCTCCGCTAACACTATCGGCAACCCTACCGCTGCCGCTTCAAGGATATTCAGTGGAAGACCTTCTATTCTGTCGGTGAGAAACAAAAAAATATCGCTGACTGACGCAATTTCTGCAAGCTCATCACGACTTTTCGCTCCCACAAATTTGATGTAATCCTGGGCACCAAAACTGTTTACCAAAGCCTTTAAGCGGGCTTCATCACTGCCATCACCGGCAATCAGATAAATAATATCTTTTTTGTTTTCCAGCAGATTCAGTGCCTGGATACAGTTATAAACGCCTTTTTGTGGATGGAGTCGACAGGCAGTTAGAATGACTTTTTTATTAGCGGGTATTTGGTATTTATTTTTTATTTCATCAGTATTTTTTCGAGAGTCTTTAAATAAATTGATGTCAATTCCATTGCTAATAAGTTTTATTTTTTCTGATTTAATTGCACTGAAATATGGCCATTTTTTGAAATCTGCACAGATCTGCTGTCCAATACCAACAATATAATCAAACTTATTATAAGTTAAAAGATCGCGACACAACCACATTAAGTTTTTAGGTGAGGTCAAGAACCCGCGCAGTGTTCTGGTCTTAATTTTTGAAATAAATTCGCCCCACGCGGTTCCGTGAACCTGAATTAAAAACTGAGTGTCCGGATATTCACTTCGATGATTGATAATGCCATAGGCACCAGAGCTAACGCTAAACACAGTATCGCAATGGTGAGAAAATTGTTGGTCAAAAATACGTTTTGACTCTCGCCACCACTTCGCAGAATATTTACCGATTTTTATATTCTCGATAAAATAGACATCGATTCCTTCAATTAAGTGATGTCCAGAAAGTTCCTCTGTACAGGTGGTGATCACCTTTATATTACAGCCCTCATCACGTAATCCCTTGGCAATATCCCAAGCTACCACTTCCATGCCGCCTAACCCATGCATAGGCAGAGAGCGGGTGAACATCACGACGTTATTCATAGTTCGTCTCATCTACAGAGTTATTCTTATTCAGTTATGCTGATGGGTGCCTGTTAAACCTATTTACATAAAGCAACAGTATCGATGAACACAAACCGAGCATTATTGGAGGAGCAATGGATCCAAAAGATCCACGGAAAATGATAAATGAGAATGATGAAATCCAAATACCAACAAAATAATAGTAAGAGGCTTTTGCCTGTCTCAAATATGAATCAGCCCGCCCCGTCAATAACCCGATGAAAAGTGCGCCTAACACTACCGCAATAAGATCACCGGCGTAGTAAAGCTCACCCACAATAGGGGCACTCAGGTTGGTGTAAAAGTATCCCTGATGCTGAGCGGCTAAGATGCCCAGGTTAACTGGCTTTGACTCCCAAAGGCTTCTGGGCACAAAGAAGCTAATCCCTGAGACAAAGTTTATGCCCCAAGAATACCCTTGGTCCTTAACAAACCGAGTGATATTAACTAATTGCTGGAAAGAGTCAAAATCAACACCGCCTACTATATAATCGGACAGATCGTAGGTATTATAACTTTTTCCCGTCTCACCTAAATGTTTGACCATCGGGAATAAAACGAACAGGAACAGCGGTGAGGCTATAAATAATATAATCGAGGAAAGCCTGCTGTTCATTTTCTTGAGTGCAACTGCAATGGCTACGGCCATGCTTAGAAAATGAAAGCGTGGGCTGGACAAGGGACTATTAATAATAAAGTTAATGCCGCTGCAAAGAAGCATTGTCGTATAAGACAATACACCAAATTTTTCTTCTTTATTTCTATTAACCCAGAAGCACAGATAAACAACAAATATTCCAAAGGCGCAAAACTTTGACAATGCGTAGAGCATCGGCAGGAAACCATCGGCATACACGAGGTCGCTAATGATTGACCGGCCCATAAAGAAAGAAGGGACGCCCACAATACCAATAAAGACTATTGACGGGCACATTAACATCAAAGCAACCAAATTCGTTTTGAGATCAATGTGCAAGTCTAACGTTGTCACATCACTCCGCGTCTTGGCAGCAGAAGTTCCGCCAAGATCATTCTTATAAGCGATGGCGTAGCCAATGAACATAAACAGACTAAACAACAGGGTGATGAAATTGACAAAGGTTATCTCCTTGGGCAACGGATAATTTGCCCAAGGGTAAATATGATTTGAGTATTGCAAGAAAGAAGGAAACGCGAAAAACCAGACAACAAATATCAGCCACTGAGTAATGAACAGCCCTACTCTATTGACGATAAACAAAAGCAAAAACATGATAATATTTATTGATACTAATAGAAAATACGATAGTTCGAGCATCCACTTTCTCTCAAAGGCACTTAATTGCTGAGTTTAACCTCGGAAAAACGCTTTAGTGTCTATAAAGGGATTATCATGCCTCTTTCTGGCTTGAATAGGCTATGCCATAGTTGTCATAGCCATAGGTGTAATAACTCCCCTGTTTTTTCTCTAAACCGTTCAATATGCAGCCAGTGACTTTGACGCCGGTTTGTGCCAATCGGTTAATACATACTTCAATTTGTTTGGCTGTATTTTCCTCAAATCTGGCGACTAACAGGGTGGTATCAACATATTGGCCAATAATAGCGGCCTCAGTGACTGCCAGAATCGGTGGAGTATCAATGATAACGTAGTCATAGTGTTTTGATGCCCAAGACAGCAAGTCTTCTAAACGACGGCTCATCAATATTTCCGCAGGATTGCTCGGGATCCTACCTCGCGATATATAATCAAAGTTTGATCCACGAGCAATCTTCACCGCCTCGTCTATCTCGGCCTTACCCGTGAGAATTTCAGAAAGCCCCAAGCCTACATCCTGTGCAAATATGGCATGCAGATTACCTCGGCGCATGTCTGCATCAATCAAGAGAACTTTTCTGCCAATCTGCGATATGACTTCGGCCAAGTTTGAGCTAATAAACGTTTTACCGACCCCCGGACTGGCTCCCGAGATCATTATCAAATTATTGTCCGTTTCAATCATGGCAAAGTGAAGGCTAGTGCGCAGATTCCTGATGGCTTCAATGGCCAGGTCTGCCGGGTTTTCCAATGCCAGCAAACCCCGAGTGGCTTTACTGATATTGGTTTTTTTCACGTCATTGTACTTAGATGAAGATCGCAGCCTGCTCAAATGCCATTCCGAAATAGGAATATTTGCATAAACATTGATACCGTGCTCCTCAAGACTCTCGGAAGAGTTGATTCCTTTGTGTAACATGAGACGGATAAATACAAATCCCACAGCAAACATACCGCCGAAGACCACGGCCATCGCGAGCAGTAATATCTTTTTCGGTTTAACCGGCTTGGGTCGAGTCAAAGGGATATCAATGATTCTGACGTTTCCAATGGCGCTGGATTTAGCGATATCCAGCTCTTGCTGCCTGTTGAGCAACTGCATATAAACAGTCCGTCCCGACTCAACATCTCGACTGAGTCGCAGTACCTGCTGCTGAGTATCAGGCATCGTTGAAACTTTGCTATTCAGACGTTCTTTTTCTTCTTTAAGCGTCTGTTTCTTTTCAAGAAGTGCTTTATAAGTTGGATGATCTTTGGTGTAAAGCTGGGAGATCTCAGCTTCTCTAAAGGTCAATTCGTTCAATTGGTTTTCGACGTTAACAATTTGGTCGAGCACCGTTTTAGCTTCCATCGGAAGATCAATAGTATCTTTCTGCTGTCGATACTGGTTCAGCTTATCCTCAGCAGTATCAAGGTCGCTCCTGACTTTAGGCAACTGCACTTTCAAAAAATCCAGGCTCTTGGCATCATGTGCGGCCTGGCGATCGATATTCTGCGCCAGATAATTACTGGTAATGTCATCGAGTATGCGTTTCAAAAGTAGGTTGTCAGTACCGGTCAACACCAGGCTAAGCATGCCACTGTCTTTACCTTGCTCAGATACAGAATAGTTATTTTGCAGGTTATCAATAGCATCGAATTCACTGATGTATTTAACGCTAAATTCATCACCGGGGTTGGCATCTATTTTATCGACTTTGATGGATATATTGCTATCTTCCACCAACTCGCCCACGCGTCCCTTAGTCTTAAACGTTTTGCCAGAGATGAGATAATGATTAGCATCAATTATGCTGAGAATGACCTTTGGCGCACTGCTGCCGTCAGCCGGCAAGTAGAGTCGGCTAATGGCCAGTTGCCCCGGCGCATGTCCCATCATGCGTGCCCATCCACGGCCAAATATCGGGAAATACAGCTGCTGCACTACCGTTTGCAAATTAAGATCGCTGACGGTTTTTCCTAAGATCATGCGTGACTGTAAAAGTGATATTTCAGGCGCTGACTGCGGCGTTGAGTCAGGCAGCATCTGATTAAGACTTTCAAGAATAGCATTACCTTCTTTTTGCTCTACCTGAATAACGGCATCAGCCTGATAAACCGGCGTAGCAAAAAGAATATAAATAAGGGTCAACAGCGTAATAGTGGCTGTAATACAGATAATCAATCGACGATTATCTACCAATTCTCCGATGAGACGACCCGGAGATATTTCATGAGAACTTGATACTATTTTCTTTTGAGAGGGAGCAGGCGACATGCTTAGTTTTTCCTGATGGATATATCCGCTAAGTTTTGCAACCCATGATTTTTCTGGATTGATTCATCAATTATTTTTTTAACTGGTATTAAAAAACTACAAATAATAAATATGCTACCGCCCCTGGCTTATGGCTGCCACTGCGCCCATATTAAAAGCTTAACCTCATCCATTGTGTTCAGACAAAAGTGTGCCGCCCTGTCTATATGCAGGATATTTAAAGTGATATTGTGATTTAATATATAATGTATTAGGTGCTTACCCATTGCTGGGCAAGCCCTATTTTTTTAATTCATAGCTTGGCGATTTTTGTTACCCACATCGTGGCATTGTAAAAAGAACAATGCTGAACTGCTGCTAACATCAACACCAATCTTTCTTAGTGAATTACATTTATGAACGC
>NZ_MRWD01000076.1 GCF_002093625.1 Rouxiella silvae
CTATGAATATAGTGTTTAAATTTTACGCATTCCATTTAATATAAATTTCATGAGTTTGTAAAATCATTGCTGTATGACAATGCTTTACTGTCATCTTTTATAAAATATGGGTTTAAAGCAGAGCAAACCCTGGCCTTTTTTATGGATCAGATCTTTATTTATCTGTTACAAAATTCGCACGCTTAAGGTGCAGAGTAATAGGGTGTGATGACGTGTTTGCACCAGAGCAGTACCATTATGTCTGTATTGGTTACTGCATAATCAATCATTTTCAGCATTGAGCCAGATCAACTTTCGTACAGTTTATCTGCTCTCTTGCCGTTAGGGAGTTGGGTGGCAAAATGCCGCCTGGTAAACCTAAAGAACCCTGCTATGACTGCTTACGTTGGCTCAAGAGGCGGATTCCGGTTTGGCAGAAGATGCGCTGAAACGCTTGCGTATTCGCGATTTGTGTTATATCAAATACAATAATAATTCAATTAAAGCTGATTTTAACTCTTACTGTTCGGCGTTTATTGATCAATAATCAGCGGTGAGTGGTTATTGATTTGTTTGTTAGGCCCCGTTGTCTTCTGTGCAAAAAATAGCAGGGCTATCAACCTATTTTCGCCTGCATTGGCAGTAAGTGCCTTTAACCGGCTCAAATATGTGCGACAGGTCCATCACTGATTAAAAATGGCTTGCCATTAAATTCAGAGTATGTGATAACGCATCTGGGTAAAACGAGGTACAGTTCTGTATATGTGTGGCATTTTCAGTAAAGAAGTTTTGAGTAAAGACGTTATCGTTGAATACCGCTTCTCTGCCGATTTTTATCTTAGTGCCTCAAGCAGTAACGACTCAAGTTTGTCTGTGTAACGCCGCAGGGCGGTTTAAACAATCCAAAGGAAATACTCAAAATGGCAAAGATCAAAGGTCAAGTTAAGTGGTTCAACGAGTCTAAAGGTTTCGGTTTCATCACTCCAGCTGACGGCAGCAAAGACGTGTTCGTACACTTCTCTGCAATCCAGGGTAACGGCTTCAAAACTCTGGCTGAAGGCCAGAACGTTGAGTTCGAAATCCAAGATGGCCAGAAAGGCCCATCTGCAGTTAACGTAACTGCAATCTAAGCAGCGTTAGCTGTAAAAAAAACCCGCCTTGGTGCGGGTTTTTTGTTTTTATATTTTTAGACGATATTAAGCCTCATTCTCAGTCTGGCAGAATGACTATCCCCGATTGTTGATTACGGCCGCTGATGCCGGGTAAAGAGGGATCTACTGCTCGCTGCAGACTGTTGCGGCGAAAGCTGGTGTATTTAAACGGGGATGCCTGCGCCCGCTCAGAGACTGTTTCAGCCGCTTTGGGGGTACAAATAGTGCAACTCCCCGAGAAATCCACCGCCGAGAAGCCTGCCTGAATGAGTTTGGCATGCGCTATGGCACCAAGGTCAAGATGTCGGTAGGACGGTGAAATAAGTGCAGGGGAAAGGCTCAGGCTCTGCTGGAACTCATCGACCAACTCTTGGCTCACCTCATAGCAGCAGGCGCCCGCTGCAGGGCCAATCGAGGCAACCCAGTCCGCGGTTGAACCCTGTCGATTAATGCGCTCTACCATTTGCTCGATAATGCCGTGGCGTAATCCTCGCCATCCTGCATGTACAGCTCCCACCGCACCGCCGTCTTTGCGGCTAAAAATGATCGGCAGACAGTCTGCGGTAAACACGGTGAGAAGAATACCCGGCAATTCGGTATAAAATCCGTCAGCTTCACCACAGGGCTGCCGAGGCGCGGTGACATCGACAATATTCAAGCCGTGAACCTGCTTTTTAGTTGGCAAGCTCTCACTGTAGGGCTGTAACGATAGAGGTAACAACGCTTCTTTACTGCCAAATCCGTGTTGAATTCTCGGTACTTGGCTGAGCAGGGCAGAAAAATCACTCATGGCATCAAACGATCGCTATTGGTTGATAAGGCAGGTTAACAGAATCCAACTAAAAATGACCTCTTAGCAGTGTAGCCTTGGGTGAGGGCCGCTTGCACCGTATTTTTACTGCCGTTTGCTCTAAGCCGCCGCCGTATGGGCAAAAGTTGCAACTCTCACGCTGCTTCTTTAGACTTGGAGCCAGTAATTTTGCAAGACACCGGCGTCTAGATCCCTGGTGCATCACCTTTCTGGAAATATGCATGACCTATCAATGTCCTCTTTGTCATCTTCCTTTGCAGCGTCTTGATAAACAGTGGCGCTGTGAAAATAATCATCAGTTCGACAATGCCAAAGAGGGATACGTAAACCTTTTACCGGTGCAGCATAAGCGTTCTAAACAACCGGGCGACAGCGCGGAAATGATGCTTTCACGCCGTACCTTTCTGGAAGGGGCACACTACCAGCCGCTGCGTGACAGAGTCGTTTCGCTGCTTGACCAGCACCTGAGTGCTAATGCCGGTGCATTGCTGGATATTGGCTGCGGTGAAGGTTATTACACTTCAGCAATGGAGCAGGGGCTTAATGCCCGTCGCCGCATACAAGTCTATGGGCTTGATGTTGCCAAGGTTGCCGTCCGCTATGCCGCTAAGCGCTATTCTGACGTGGCGTTCTGCGTTGCCTCGAGCCATCGCCTGCCTTTTGCCGACGCCTCTCTGGATGCGATTGTGCGCATTTACGCACCTTGTAAGGCCGCCGAATTGCATCGCGTGCTTAACTCCTCAGGATTAGTGCTAACCGTGGCACCTGGACCGCGGCATTTATATCAGTTAAAAGCCTGCATTTATCCAGAGGTTCAGCTTCACAGCGACGTGGAAGAGAGTTTGGAAGGTTTTGAGCGCATCAGCACCGAGTCACTGGGTTACAACATGAACCTAAATGGCAAGCAGGCTTTTGATTTATTGCAGATGACGCCGTTCGCCTGGCGAGCAACTGAAGCGGTGATGGCCGAGTTGTCGCAGCGTGAAAGCTTTAGCTGTGAAACCGACTTTGTGATAAGCCTGTTTCGCCGTATAGCGCCGGCTATTGATAGCTGACCATGACCTTATAAATTCTTTCAAGATCATCCAGTTCACTCACCCGGACTAGCAGCTTTTTCTGCTCAAGCTGAATCACCAGCACGCCGTCTTGCGAGAGGTTCATCGTTTGGATGCGTGCGTAGTGAATGAATATATTGGCGTAATAGAAGCCGGTCGGTTTCAACAACATTTTAGGCCAGCGGATAAACGAAATATAAAACGCCACGAGGCCTAGGCTAATGAGCAGATACGTAGTGATCGGACTGCCGTGCGCGTTAACGTTGTTGTAGAGAAGAATGGCCACCAGGCCGATAAAAATGATCGCATCAATTTTGTTTCTGCGTTGCAAATTAACCCTTAGCAAGGTTTTGCCGTTCTTTTTATCCATGATGAATTCATCATAAACCGCATAGGCCAACAGCAAAAAAGTAAAAATAACCAGTGCGATATCTGTCAACGTCATCCCGAAATTTCCTCCTGATAAAAACGGGGGCTTGATTAGCCCCCGATTGATGCTGTGCGATTAGCGGCCTAACAGACCAATCCAATAGCCGAAAATACCCAGTACGAAGAAGCCCATGATGATCCACAGCGCATTGACTTTCTTGCGCAGCAGCCACATACAGCCGAAGGTTAGCAGCAGCGGCACCAGGCCTGGCATTAACTGATCGAGAATGCCCTGTACGGTGGTCACCGTGGTTTTTCCGGTACTGTCGGTTATTTCTGAAACCACCAGCGGTATGTTAACGTGCGTCCACTTATTGACCAGCGCCCCCATGACAAAGAGGCCGAGAATTGACGCCCCCTCAGTCAGTTTTTGCAGGAAGCCGCCGCCCATATCGTTAACGATATCAACCCCTTTTTTGTAGCCGTAGGCCACACCGTAGTAACGGTTCAGCAAACGTACCAGGTTAAACAGCACGAAGAACAGCAGCGGACCCAATAGGCTCCCGCTCATCGCGATACCTGCACCCAATGCTGCAAACACCGGACGTACGGTACCCCAGAATATAGGGTCGCCGACACCGGCCAATGGACCCATCAAACCGACTTTAAGGCCATTGATTGCCGCATCATCGATAGGTGCGCCGTTGGCACGCTGTTCTTCCATCGCCAGGGTCACACCAAGAACCGGTGCCGCCACATAAGGATGGGTGTTAAAGAACTCCAGGTGACGTTTTATCGCCTGTTTGCGGTCGTCGTTGTTTTCAGGATAAAGACGGCGAATAGCCGGCACCATGCAGTAACAGAAGCCGAGCGCCTGCATGCGTTCAAAGTTCCATGACCCTTGGAACAGATTTGAGCGCAGGAACACACCGCGAATATCGCCGGGTGTGAGTTTTTTCTCTTGAGTTTTATCAACCATTTCTCTCACCCTAGTCCAATTCGTTGTCGAGATCGTTAATACCCTGAGCCGGTCCGGCAGCCTGTGAAGACTTGTTATACTTCGGACTCAACTGGATATACAGCACTGCCATCACCACACCAATTACGCCCAGCGCAACCAGGTTGAAGTTGGTGAATGCCGCGGTAACGAAGCCCAGGTAGAAGAATGGCATTAGGTAGCCAGCGCGCATCATGTTGATAACCATGGCATAACCTACTACCACTATCATGCCACCGGCGATGTTCAGACCGCTGGTAACCACTTCTGGGATAGCGCTCAGCATGCTCTGGACAACGCTGGTACCGACTGAAACAGCAACAATCGCGGCCGGAATAGCAATACGCATTGCCTGCAGAATAAGCGCCGAAACGTGTATCCACGAGATGGCACTGAGATTGCCTTTTTCTGCCGCCTTGTCAGCTGCGTGCTGGAAAGCCACGGTAATAGTACGAACGATGATGGTTAAGACCTGACCTGCTGCGGCCAGAGGGATGGCCAACGCGATACCTGCACCAATCGACTGCCCACCGGCAATAACCAGAATGGTCGAGATTATCGACGCAAGAGCGGCATCGGGCGCCACGGCGGCACCGATGTTCATCCAACCCAGCGCGATCATTTCGAGGGTACCCCCGATAATGATCCCGGTTTTCATATCACCAAGAACAATACCGATTAACGTACAGGCTACTAATGGACGGTGAAACTGAAACTCATCCAGAATGGATTCCATTCCGGCAATACATGCGACAATAAATATCAGCACAATTTGTAGTGTGGTGATCTCCATTGACCTTCTCCTATAAAAAGGAAGCTGAGTAAAATAATGCCGACCTAAATCGTCCGCAGCTTGCCGCTTACCGGACGCTTTGCGCTGGCTTCATTAATTCATCTTGTTAATCAAATCCATCATCTTCAGACGACTGTCCGAGGAAACTTTGCGCACTTCGAGTTCGATACCTTTGCCATTTAATGTCTTAAATGCTTCGATATCTTTTTGGTCTACAGAAACAGCGTTGGTGACCTGCGTTTTACCCTGCTTAAACGCCATGCCCCCGATGTTGACGGTGCTAATTTTTACACCGCCTTCAACAACACGAACAACGTCAGTCGGGTTGGTGAACAGCAGCATAACGCGATCGCCGGCATATTTCGGGTTGTCATAAACGCGAATAGCTTTCGCAACGTCAACAACGTGGGCCGTTACGCCGGGAGGCGCAACCTGCGTCAGTAATGTTTTACGCACCGTGTCGGCGGCGACTTCATCGCTGATAACAATGATGCGGTTTACATTGGTTTCTTTGGTCCAACGGGTCGCAACCTGTCCGTGAATTAAACGGTCATCGATGCGTGCCAGGCCAATTTTCATGTGGTCATTGGGGCCGAGTGGTTTAGCAGGAGCGGCCGGTTTTGCTGCCGGTGGGGGAGTAACGGGCTTATCACTCTCAGGTTCGTCATGCTTTAAGGCTCTAACGCCTAACCGACCTGTTTCGAGCGCAATACCGGTGAGCTCGGAAAGGGAAGGGTTGTCGTCGCGTCCCATAAACGTTTCGACCATCATTGGAATGTTAACTCCGGTGACGACCTCGTAATTTTCTTTATCGATGACGATGCGGCTAGCGGCGTTAAACGGACTGCCACCCCAGGTATCAACTAAAAACAGCACGCCGCTTTGTGTGTCTAGACCTTCCAGCTTTGCGGTGTATTTTTCAACCAGTGTATCGGCGTTTTCCCCAGGGACGAAATCGATATAGGCAACGTTTTCTTGCTCGCCTATTAACATTTCCGTCGTCTTCAGCAGTTGTTCCGCCGCTGAACCATGAGTGCCGATGATAATAGCTATACTCACTCGCTACCTCCTCTTTTAACCCGCTTTGCGGATTCTGCACGTAAGTGATGGAGCTTTTATAATTCACCAATAGCTTCCTTTGGTGAATGCTGTGTTCCCTACATTATTTTTGAGTTAAAAAAACTCTCCATTCCTTTTGTTTCTGAAAAATCAACAAACAAACATCAAAATTAGCGGCCGAATGTCTCGACTGGATTTATTTTAGTGCGTGAAAAAATAAATTTTGTGACGACAGTCAGTAATTCAGAGATGCATATGAGCCGGATCGGCCTGATTTGAGCATTTAAATGATTTATCGCATAAAACAACTCTTAGCATAGGTGCAGTTAGGCTAATGCGCCTTAAAAGGAACTTGCATCGAGAAGTAGACCTGTTACATTGTATTTCCAATTATTACACAGGAGTACCGGGCATCAGCCCACCTTATGGACCGTCACCGAAGACGCTTTACCTCGCTCGCAACCACAACATTTTTGACTCTCCAGAAAGCGATACACCCAAGGTTTGGCCACTGCGTCAAAACGCCTATTTCAGGAACAACGACCTTTCTAAAATCGTGCTCATTATTTTCCAATGGCGTACCGCCTAGGGCTGCTCCCGATCGCCTGTTATTTGAACCCAAGTTGCGCGTTAGCGGAAACACGGCTGACCGTACCTTTCTTTCTGATTACTCAATGCGGAGTCTGATATGGAATTTTTAATGGACCCTTCGATTTGGGTCGGATTGCTGACACTGATCGTGTTAGAGATTGTGCTGGGGATCGACAACCTGGTATTTATTGCTATTTTGGCCGATAAACTGCCGCCAAAACAGCGAGATAAAGCACGCATTATCGGTTTGTCACTGGCGCTGATTATGCGTCTGGGACTGCTCTCACTGATTTCCTGGATGGTGAAACTCACCACCCCGCTGTTTAGCATTGCTCAATTCACCTTCTCAGGACGTGACCTGATCCTGTTGGTCGGCGGACTTTTCCTGTTGTTTAAAGCCACCAGCGAGCTGCATGAGCGGCTGGAAGGGCACAGTGACATGGGAGGTAATAACCGCGGATACTCCAGTTTTTGGTCGGTTGTGGCGCAAATCGTGGTACTGGATGCCGTGTTTTCACTCGATGCTGTCATTACCGCCGTAGGTATGGTGAACAACCTGGCCGTAATGATGACTGCCGTGGTTATCGCCATGGGCGTTATGCTGCTGGCATCTAAGTCGTTGACCCGCTTTGTAAATGCGCATCCTACGGTCGTCGTGCTGTGTCTGAGCTTCCTGCTGATGATTGGACTTAGCCTGATTGCCGAAGGATTTGGTTTCCATATTCCGAAAGGATACCTCTACGCGGCGATTGGCTTCTCGGTTCTGATTGAGTTGTTTAACCAGATTGCACGCCGAAACTTCCTGAAAAGTCAGTCACATCGCCCGATGCGTGAACGCACCGCCGAGGCGATTCATCGACTGATGGGCGGGAAGCGAGACAATCATCAGCATGAAGACGACAATCACGACGCCGCCAAGCCGAAGGATGAAACGTTCGCCGAAGAAGAGCGTTTTATGATAAGTGGCGTGTTGACCCTAGCCTCGCGCACGCTGCGCAGCATTATGACGCCACGCAACGACATCTCATGGGTTGACTGTGAACGCTCTGCCGCAGATATCCGCGAACAGTTACTGGATACGCCGCACAGTTTGTTCCCGATTTGCCGGCAGTCTCTGGACGACGTCATCGGCGTGGTGCGAGCAAAAGATCTGCTGGTGGCGCTGGAAAACGGTGAGGATATCGTGGCTTATGCCGAGAAAACGCCTCCCATCGTGGTGCCCGAAACCATGGACGTTATCAAGCTGTTGGCGGTTCTACGACGCGCGAAAGGGCGTTTAGTGGTGGTGAGCAACGAGTTTGGCGTTATTCAAGGTCTGGTGACGCCGCTTGACGTGCTCGAGGCGATTGCCGGTGAATTCCCGGACGAAGACGAAACGCCTGACGTGGTAGTTGACGGTGACGGCTGGATGGCAAAAGGTGGCACGGATCTGCACTCGCTTGAACAGCTGCTTAACACCTATGATTTGGTCAGCCCAAATGCCGACTATGCAACCCTAGCTGGCCTGCTGCTTTCGCAATCTGGGCAGATGCCGACAGAGGGAGAAATCATTGAAATGCCACCTCTGCGCTTTGAAGTGATTGAAGTGGTAGAATACCGCATCGAACGTGTACGCATTACCAAAGTCTCCCCTTACGATGCGCGAGACGAAGAAGAGTAATCTGTAAAAAGGGCAGGCATTTTTCAATGCCTGCCCTCGTTGGAGTAAGCCTGCTTAACGCCCTTTAAACATTAATCACACTGGACTTTAATCGCCAACCCACCACGCGATGTCTCGCGATACTTCGAGTTCATGTCTTTGCCGGTTTCGTACATCGTTTCAATCACTTTATCTAACGACACGCGTGGTTCGCTGGTGCGACGCAGCGCCATCCGCGATGAGTTAATGGCTTTGACTGAGGCGATAGCATTGCGCTCGATGCAGGGAACTTGAACCTGTCCGGCCACTGGGTCACAGGTCAGGCCCAAATTGTGTTCCATGCCAATTTCAGCCGCCACGCAAACTTGCTCTGGGCTGCCGCCGAGCAGTTCTGTGAGACCTGCCGCCGCCATTGAGCAAGCCACGCCCACTTCACCCTGACATCCGACTTCTGCTCCTGAAATTGACGCATTCATCTTATAAAGGATGCCGATAGCGCCTGATGTCAGGAAATAGCGTTGGTAAATGTCCGGGCTGACTGAGCCGATAAACTTGTCATAGTAGGCCAGCACGGCGGGAACAATGCCGCATGCGCCATTGGTTGGCGCTGTCACCACGCGGCCACCGGCGGCGTTTTCTTCGTTTACCGCCAGCGCAAACATGTTTACCCAATCAATCACAACCATAGGATCGTTAGAGAGCTTGTCGTTCGACACTAGCATGCGGCGCAACGCCGAGGCACGGCGCGGAACGCGCAGCGGGCCAGGCAGCACGCCTTCAGTATTGAGGCCACGATCGATACAGGCCTGCATAGTCTGCCAAATCGTTTCGAAATAGCGGTCAATTTCGGCTTTGCTATGCTGGGCCAGCTCGTTTTTCATCATCAGGCCCGACAGAGAAAGGCCGGTTTCACGACATTTTTGCAGCATTTCACTGGCCGAATTAAAGGCGTAGGGCACAGTCACCTGGTCTAAAACAGGTTGGCCAAAATGCTCGTCGTCGACGATAAATCCGCCGCCTACCGAATAATAAGTTTTGCTGTAAACCATCTTTTCGCCAATGAAAGCGTGGATCTGCATGCCGTTTTCATGACGCGAGAGATTCTCGCTGCGAAAGACCATGCCGCTGTCGCGCGGGAAGTCCACCTCATGCTGGGTGTCACCAACCGGTAAACGCTGGCGCTGCTCTACGTCTTTAATAAAGTGCGGAATGGCATCAATATCGACGGTATCAGGCTTGTTGCCGGCGAGACCTAAAATAATGGCGACGTCAGTATGGTGACCTTTACCGGTCAGCGATAATGAACCGTATACGTCGACGGCGATGCGCGTGACGTCGTGCAACAGGTTTTTTTCCAACAGGTCGTCGGCAAACTGCTTGCCTGCTTTCATTGGGCCGAGGGTGTGGGAACTCGACGGGCCGATGCCCACCTTAAACATGTCGAAAACACTGATCACGTAATGACTCCTGATTGGGGCAAATCGGCCGCAGGTAATTCTTGGGTGGCCAGACTCGCCCAAACTTTGTTTATTTATTGTTCACTTGTTAGATCTATAGTGTAAAAGGGCATGAGGGTTAGCACAGCGGTTTTCGCATGAAATAAAGTAATTCGTCGCATTAGAGAAAAGCAAGATGGGACGCAGCTCACAGAGTGATCTCATCTACCAATCTGTTTCGCCAGCTGTAAAATAATTCCTGCGGTCATTCCCCATACAAATTGCTCTTCATACCATGAAAGATAAACTCGACGACTGACGCCGGCGCGGTGGAAGTCAAGCGGATGATAGCGCGCAAGATTTAGCGCTTCCTGAAGAGGAATTTCAAACAGTTCGGCGACTTCATCCTCATTGGGATGGAGCGGAACGTCAACCGGCAGCAGCCCGACAATCGGCGTGACCTGAAATCCGCTGCTGCTGTCTACTGGATTCAGCTGCCCCAGCACGCGCACCGAGGCGGGCGGAATCGCCACCTCTTCGTAAGCTTCACGCAGCGCGGTAAACACCAGCGACAGGTCTGAAGTATCGGCAGAACCACCTGGGAACGCGACCTGACCAGCATGTTTTCTGAGTTTGTCCGAGCGACGAGTCAGCAGCAGCGTAGGCTCTTGCCGACAGATAATCGGCACCAGCACCGCGGCCTGACGGCGACCCGAGGCCTTGTGTGCAGTGTGTGTCGGCAGGTGTAATTGAAACTGGCGTACAAACTCTTCTACCGCTGGCGGCAGCGGCTGATTGTTGAGGTCACCGAAGGCATTCATTGCACGACATCCTGGCCGAGTAGCGGCAAGATGCGGGCGACCTTATCAAAGGTTTCCTGATATTCCGCCTGCTCCTGACTGTCGGCCACGATACCGCCACCGGCCCAGCAGAATATATTTCCCTGTTCGGTTAACAGCGTGCGGATGGTGATATTGCTGTCCATGGTGCCGCAGCAACTGATATAGGCAATGCTGCCGCAGTAGCCGTTTCTACGCTGGGGTTCGAGCTGTTCGATAATCTGCATCGCTCTTATTTTAGGCGCGCCGGTGATGGACCCACCCGGGAAACATGCCCGCAGCAGGCTAGCCGGATGACACGTGGTGGGCAGCCTTGCGGTGATCGTGCTGACTAAATGATGCACGGCAGGGAAAGGCTCGACGACAAACAGCTCTGGCACCTTCACGCTTCCCGGCGTGGCCACGCGACCTATATCGTTACGCAGTAAATCGACGATCATCAGGTTTTCGGCGCGATCTTTCTCTGAATTAGCCAGACGCTGTGCCTGCCGCCGATCGGTTTCTGGATTTTCACTGCGCGGCAGAGTGCCCTTGATAGGACGCGTCTGCACTCTGTCCTGCTCCAGCCAGATAAAACGCTCGGGCGACAGGCAGAGAACTGCATTGTCCGGCAAACGCAGGAAGGCGGAAAACGGCGCACGGTTAGTGTTGTTCAACCGGAGAAATGCCTGCCATTCATCACCCTCATATTCTGCTTTAAAACGCTGAGCCAGGTTGATTTGGTAACAATCGCCGCTGTGTAAATACTCCTGCACCTGCCTGAATTTTTCACCGTACTCCTCCCGGGTCATATTCGCCTGCCACCTTGAGGTCAGGCGAAAATCTTCCGCAGGTTTTATGGCCTGATACTGCATTAGCCATTCATAGCGATGATTCATATCACCGTGAGACAGCAGCGTCAGCCGCTGTAGCTGGTGGTCGGCAATCAGCGCCCAGTCGAAGAGGCCCATCGCCATATCCGGCAGTGCAATGTCTTTTTCAGCCTGCGAGGGCAGGGCTTCGACAGTTCTGCCAAGATCATAGCCCAACAGTCCAAGTGCACCCCCCTGAAAAGGCAGGTCAGGGGTAAATTCAGCTTGCAGACCGCTGTTCTCAAGCTCTTGTTGCAATAATAAGAAAGGATCGCCGTGACGGGTTTCGACTTGCGTCGCCGATGCCTTAAGACGATCGATTTCAGTCGCCCCGTTGCGGGTGGTCAGCGTGACTATCGGGTCGGCGACCAGAATATCAAAACGGTTATGCGCATGCTCGGCAGAGCCAGAGTGCAGGAGCATCGACCAAGGCAAAGAAGAGAGTGGTGCAAAGCGGGTGAGCAAGGCATCAGGCTGATAAGGTAAGACTTTACATTCAATGGATTGGGCGGCTGGCATGGTTTCGGCAAAATTCCTGACGTGATGACAATGCAACTCTGGCGTGAGGATCCTAGCATAGATTTGATGCGGGTAGGTCATTGGAAGATTAAGGCGTATAATGCTCGGCTAAGCTCGCTACATTTACGTTATTCGAAGACAGGAACACTCTTATGCTCACCGGTATGCCTTCACTTTCACACAAAGAGCAGCAAGAAGCCGCAGATCGTATTCATGTATTAATGCAGGAAGGCATGAGCAGCGGTGAGGCTATCGCCACGGTTGCCGCCGAAATTCGTGAAACCCACAAAGGTGACCGCGTGACGGTTATTTTTGATGATGAAGACGATGAATAAACCGTCCTGAAAATAGTGGCCGTTGCAGCGGGAATATGACTTTACGCAAAGACTGTTCATGCCAGGTAAAGTTTATGCCAAGTGCAACGGCCAGATAAATCTATTCAAAAATCAGTGTATCAACGTCTCAACAACACTCACTCAACCACGTTAGCCTTTAACAACCACTGCCGCCGCCGCCTTGATCGCCGTTTCAACGGCTTGTTCAACGGTATCGCCAATCGACAGCGCCACGCCTAAACGACGTTTGCCGACAATTTCAGGCTTGCCAAATAAACGCACCTGATTCGAACCTACCAGCGCCCGCTCTAAACCGATGAAGCTCACATTATTGCTGGTCAGTTCCGGCAAAATTACGGCAGAAGCAGCGGGGCCAAACTGGCGAATAGTCCCGATTGGCAGGCCAAGGAATGCGCGCACGTGCAGTGCAAACTCGGAAAGGTCTTGAGAAATCAAGGTCACCATGCCGGTGTCGTGTGGGCGAGGGGAAACTTCGCTAAACACCACTTCATCACCGCAAACAAACAGTTCGACACCGAACAGGCCGTGACCGCCCAACGCTTCAACGACGCTTTTGGCAATGTCTTTCGCGCGCTGTAACGCCAGTTCAGTCATGTGCTGCGGCTGCCAGGATTCGCGATAGTCGCCGTCTTCCTGACGATGGCCAATTGGGGAGCAGAAATGGATGCCGTCGACGGCGCTGATGGTCAGGAGCGTTATTTCAAAATCAAACTTCACCAGGCCTTCAACGATTACGCGACCGCCGCCGGCACGACCACCAAGCTGCGCGTAGTCCCATGCTGCTTGCAGCGTTTCCTCGCCGCGGATCAGACTTTGACCTTTACCGGAAGAACTCATCACCGGCTTGATGATGCACGGATAGCCAATTTCCTGCACCGCTTGTTTAAAGCTGGCTTCGTCATCGGCAAAACGGTAGGTAGAGGTCGGTAATTTCAGCGTTTCGGCGGCCAGACGACGGATGCCCTCGCGGTTCATGGTCAGGCGAGTAGCTTCGGCGCACGGCACCACGTTGTGACCCTGTTTTTCCAGCTCAACCAGCATGCTGGTTGCAATAGCTTCAATTTCCGGCACGATAAAGTCAGGGCGTTCGCTTTCAATCAGCTGTTTAAGCGCTTCGCCATCAAGCATGTTCACAACATGGCTGCGGTGCGCAACCTGCATTGCAGGCGCATCGGCATATCTGTCGACGGCGATGACTTCCAGACCGAGACGTTGGCATTCAATGGCCACCTCTTTGCCCAATTCGCCAGAGCCCAATAACATGACGCGGGTAGCGTCGGTGCGCAGTGCAGTTCCAATGGTTAACATAGCGGGATACCTAACTCGTTGTCAGTGATGATGAATTTGTTGCGGTTAATAACGTGATTTCCGGCGATCCCGGATCTGTTTCGGCGCATTATATAGGAAAATCCTGTACTACGAAAACGTTTGCGTCGTTTCGTCACGATTTGCGTGCAGACGCTGAATATGCGTTAATAGTTGGGCATCCGCGATCGAGGCGGCTGCTTTTTTTAAAGTAAAGGATAGTAAAATGAGCAAGTTAACTGGTCAGGTAAAATGGTTCAACGAGAGCAAAGGTTTTGGTTTCATCACCCCTGCTGATGGTTCTAAAGACGTTTTCGTCCATTTTTCTGCCATCCATAGCGATGGTTTCAAAACTCTGGCTGAAGGTCAGAACGTAGAATTCACCATTCAAGACAGCCCACGTGGCCCGTCAGCTGCTAACGTTGTCGCGCTGTAATCAGTTTTCTGACTTTCTAAGTCAGGCCGCCAAGGTTTTTGGCAACTGAAAATACAAGATAACGTCTTTCTAAAACCCGCCTGCGTTGCGGGTTTTTTTGACGCCGCTAAACAGCACTGAGGCGTAATTTCCCCTTCTCTGTTATTATCATCTGTAATACATGGCGCTGACTGCCTCGCGCCGCTTCGTTTTTATTCGCCTTATATAAAGAGTTATCGCCTTGAGCACGCATTCTTTCTCCACCCTGACTTTGCCATCTGAACAACTTTCCAACCTTGAAGAGCTGGGCTATGCCCAAATGACGCCTATTCAGGAAGCCTCGCTACCTGCGATTTTGCTTGGACAAGATGTTCGCGCTAAGGCAAAAACCGGCAGTGGCAAAACGGCCGCCTTTGGTATTGGTTTGCTGGACAAAATTACCGTTGGCGATTTTGTTTGTCAGTCGCTGGTGCTGTGTCCAACCCGTGAACTGGCGGATCAGGTCAGTAAAGAACTCCGTCGCCTTGCGCGTTTCACTCAGAACATTAAAATTCTGACCCTGTGTGGTGGCCAGCCTATCGCGCCACAGCTCGACTCGCTGGTGCATCAGCCGCACATCGTCGTCGGCACGCCGGGACGCATTCAGGAACACCTGCGCAAAGGCACGCTCAAACTCGATAAGCTGAAAGTTTTAGTGCTTGATGAAGCCGATCGCATGCTCGATATGGGCTTTAGCGAAGACATCGAAGACGTGGTCAGCTACACGCCACCTTCTCGCCAGACGCTGCTGTTTTCCGCGACCTATCCGGAAGGCATCGACAGAATTAGCGGGAAGTTCCAGCGCCAGCCGCTGAACGTTGAAATTGAAGGCGGCGATGACGTGGCCGATATCGAGCAGGTGTTTATTGAAGCCGATCGTCATAGCCGTTTGTCGCTGCTGGCCGCGGTGCTTTATCAGCATCAGCCGACCTCGTGCGTTGTATTTTGCAACACCAAACGCGACTGTCAGGAAGTGGCCGACACGTTGGCCAGCAAAGGCATTAGCGTGCTGGCGCTCAACGGTGATTTAGAACAGCGCGACCGCGACCGTGTGCTGATCCGCTTCTCCAACGGCAGTTGCCGTGTGCTGGTCGCGACCGACGTGGCTGCGCGCGGTCTTGATATTAAACAGCTTGGGTTGGTGATTAACTACGAGCTGTCCTTCGACCCTGAAGTGCACGTGCACCGCGTAGGGCGTACCGGCCGTGCAGGGACCAGTGGACTGGCAATCAGTCTGGTAGCGCCGCAGGAAATGGTGCGCGTTCATGCCCTCGAAGATTACCTGAATCAGAAATTCAAATGGCAATCAGCCTCGCAAAGCCTGTCTGCCGCGGCAACGACGCTTGAGCCAGAAATGGTGACGCTGTGTATCGACGGGGGTCGTAAGGCCAAAATTCGTCCGGGTGATATTCTCGGCGCACTGACCGGTGATGCGGGCCTGACTGCCGCCGACGTCGGAAAAATTGATATGTTCCCGATTCATGCCTATGTGGCAATCCGCAAAAATAGCGCCAAGAAAGCCTTACAGCGTTTGCAGGAAGGCAAAATCAAAGGCAAGAACTGTAAGGCCTTTTTGCTGCGTTAAGTAAAATTGAGGAGAAAGAGACCCGATAATGATGATACCTCCAAAGGCTGAAAAACGTCCGTATCCGATAACTACGCACGGCGACACGCGCGTGGACGACTATTATTGGCTGCGCGATGATGAGCGCGGCGATGAAGACGTGCTCAATTACCTACAGGCTGAAAATGCCTGGGCCGAGCAGGCAATGCAGCCGCATCAGGCACTGCGTGAGGCGCTGTATCAGGAAATGGTCGACCGTATTCCTCAGCAGGATCATTCGGTTCCTTATGTGAAGCACGGTTACCGTTATCAGACGCGCTATGAGCCGGGCAATGAATACGCTATTTACTTCCGTCAGCCCGCCTCAGAATCAGAGCAGTGGCAAACGCTAATCGACGGTAACGAACGCGCCGCTGAAAGTGAGTTTTACACGTTGGGTGGATTAGACGTCAGCCCAGATAATGGCAAACTGCTGGTGGCAGAAGATTTTCTGTCGCGCCGCCAGTATGATATTCGTGTTAAAAATCTGAGTGACGGCAGCTGGTCTGAGGAAGTTCTGAGTAATACCTCAGGAAGTGCTGAGTGGGCTAACGACTCGAAAACCATTTTCTATGTGCGTAAACACAAGACCACGCTGCTGCCTTATCAGGTTTATCGTCATGAAGTAGGGACTGATCCGGCGGACGATGTGCTGATTTATGAAGAGAAAGACGATACTTTTTACGTCGGCCTCGACAAGACCACCTCTGAGCGCTACATCCTCATTCATCTAGACAGTACGACAACTTCTGAAGTGTTGCTGCTTGACGCCGATAAACCTCTGGCCGAGCCAAAGATGTTTTTATCGCGCCGCAAAGACCACGAATACGCTTTCGATCATTATCTGGGTAACTTCTATATTCGGTCCAATAAAGACGGCAAAAACTTTGGTCTTTATAAAAGTGAAACCGCCGATGAAGCCAGCTGGCAGACGCTGATCGCCGCGCGTGATGACGTAATGCTTGAAGGCTTTAGCCTGTTCCGCGACTGGTTGGTTATCGAAGAGCGTCAGGATGGGCTGACCCATTTGCGCCAGATCCACTGGAAGACCGGTGAAGAGAAATCGCTGAAATTTGACGATCCTACTTATGTCACCTGGCTCTCTTTCAATCCAGATCCTGATACTTCATTACTGCGTTACGGCTATTCCTCAATGACCACGGCCAGTTCACTGTTTGAGTTAGATCTCGATAGCGGACAGCGCACGTTATTGAAGCAGCAGGAAGTGAAAGACTTTGACTCGGCTAATTACCGCAGCGAACGCGTTTGGGTTACAGCCCGCGACGGTGTCAAAGTGCCGGTTTCGCTGGTTTATCGCCACGATCTGTTTAAACCTGGGCATAATCCTCTGTTGATCTACGCCTATGGATCTTACGGCAGCAGCATGGATCCGGGCTTTAGCGGGAGCCGTCTTAGCCTGCTGGATCGCGGGTTCGTCTTTGCTTTGGCGCACATTCGCGGCGGAGCCGATTTAGGTCAGCAGTGGTATGATGACGGCAAGTTGTTCAATAAAATGAACACCTTCCACGACTTTATTGATGTAACCGAAGAATTGGTCAAGCAGCAATTTGGTGCGGAAGATAAAGTGTATGCAATGGGCGGTAGCGCAGGTGGATTGCTGATGGGCGCGATTATCAATCAGGCACCTACGCTGTATCACGGCATTGTGGCACAGGTGCCGTTTGTTGACGTGGTAACCACCATGCTTGACGAATCTATTCCGCTGACGACTGGCGAATATGATGAGTGGGGCAACCCAAACGACAAAGCCTATTACGACTATATCTTGCAATACAGCCCTTATGATCAGGTGAAGGCGCAGGATTATCCGCATATGCTGGTGACAACCGGTTTACATGACTCTCAGGTGCAGTACTGGGAGCCGGCCAAGTGGGTTGCCAAACTGCGGGACCTAAAAACAGATAATCACCAGCTGTTGCTGTATACCGACATGGACTCCGGTCACGGCGGTAAGTCAGGACGTTTTAAAGCCTATGAAGACATCGCAATGGAGTACGCGTTTGTGATTGCGCTTAATAAGCAGTAATCAGAAATTCTTCATATAAAAATCAGTATCAAAAAGAGAGAGCCTATGCTCTCTCTTTTTTTTGCCTCGGGCAGATTTTGTCTTACTGCCAAATGTTACTCCTTCTGCAAGAAGTGGTTGAGGCTGTACTTCATGTCGGCACTAAGACTGTCGACAGACCTTAACATCCAACGCAAATATCCCGGGTCTTGCTGCGCGATTTCAGCAATCTTCTGCCCACGGTATTTTCCAAACTTTAGCGTGCGCAGCAGAGTAGGGCGCTCGGTGATAGCAACCATTTGCTCTGCCTCCCAACCTGATTCGTCGAGAATACGCTGAAGCAGCGCCGCGGTGACATAGCAGTCATATAATGCACGATGGGGATGTAAATGTTCAGGCGGGTAAGTCTCTAGCGCAAGACTGCTGCGCAAGTTTTGCAGACTGTAGCTGGGCTGGTTTGGGAACAACTCGCGCGCCAGCTTGACGGTGCAAATCCATTGACCGTTCATTTCAGGCAGCATTGCTCGGTCAAAAGCCGCATTGTGTGCGACGTAAAACGGATGATCTTGATATCTTCTCACCGCTACGGCAATGCGTGGCTTATCCTCAACCATCTCTTCAGTAATGTGGTGAATTGCCATGGCCTGAGGACTGATTTCACGGTCTGGGCAGACCAAATCACTCATTGGCCGGATGATGGCCCCGTCCACTACGTCGACCGAGGCAATTTCCACCACGCCACCGTTGAACCCGCAGGTTTCTGTATCAATCACCCTGAAAGTCATTTCTTCGCTCCTGTAATTTACATTCCTTGATAGCTTACCAGTTCAACGTGTCCCTTCCACCCTTGGGGTGTCAGTGTGGCAATAGCCAATGCATCCTGATTGGCGGGTGCAACGACAATTTCATGCCCGAGCTCAGACCAAATGGCGCTTTTTCCTGCTGGGATCCAGCCGCCGGTGGGGGCACAGTGGTTTGCCATGATAACGGTCATCGCGTGTTTCTCGGCGTAGCAGCGCATCATTGCGCTCTCTTTGTCATAGCTTGGCTTGGAAATTAACACCCCTGCACCATAAATATCAGCGCCATTATCAGCAGCAAACTGTGAGTGAGAAGGCACTCCAATGTCCGCGCAGATAGCCAGGCCCAACGTCTTGTCACCCAGGTTCAGCATAGGTCCACCTTGACCCGCAGTGAAAACGGTCTCTTCAGAGCTGTGTAAATGTTGTTTGGTATAAGAGTAGAGAGTGCCGTCAGGAGAAAAAACGATCGCCCCAATATACAGAGCATCACCGTCCAAGCAGCACAGAGGAGCACCAATAACAATCGTCATATCATGAGTTTTTGCCTGATTTCTTAGCGTTTCGAGACGTGGGTCCTGAAGCGTGATACCAAGCTTACGAGCAAGCTCTGGCTCATAACCGGTCAGCGAAAGCTCCGGAAAAATGAGCAGTTTTACCTGCTGCTTGGCAGCAAGGGCCACAACTTGGGCATGGTGGTTCAGGTTTAGGTCGATATTACCGGCCAGGCAGGTGATTTGCGCCGCAGCAATAATAAAGTGACTCATGAAATGTTCTCGGATGATTGCAACTTAGGCCATTAACAAAAAACCCGCGCTTGGCGGGTTTATTTTGCTGCGAATTCAGTATGTATTACGCTGAGGTCTTTTTGGCACGTTTCTCAGCCTTTTTCTCGGCTGGGGTTTTCAGTGGCTTTTTCTTCGCATTCTTTTTGCTATCCATTCCTTTACTCATATACGCCTCTCTAAATCGGGTGGATTGGGTTGCTATGCTATTTACTGCCTATTTGCGCAAAGTTGCAATAGGGCACGTCAACTTTTCAGACAATAGACTGTTAAACCAGACTTTTTGGTCAACTAAGAGGCAACTGGCGATTATCTGTGCGATGTTGATGAATTACTGTGCTCTTGGTCGAAATTTTTGGCCTTTTTTGTCCAAGAAGCGGGAAGGTGATTGACCCCCTTGTCCGGTTAGGCTGATAGTAAAGAGGAGCAAGCAAATCAATACACTGGACTGAAAAAATAACAGGAAATGTTATGCGTAAATTAAAAGGGTTGTATTTACCTCGGGAAGCATACGCCAGTGGATTGCTGGATACGGGCGATGGGCATCAAATTTATTGGGAAAGAAGCGGTAACCCGAAGGGTAAGCCTGCGGTATTTTTACACGGTGGGCCAGGCGGCGGTTGCTCGGCTGTGCATCGTCAACTGTTTGATCCAAATGACTATGACGTTATGTTGTTCGACCAGCGTGGCTGTGGGCGCTCCTTACCGCACGCCAGTCTTGAAAACAATACCACCTGGCATCTGGTTCAAGACATCGAGCGTCTGCGCGAGATGGCTGGCGTGGATAAATGGCTGGTATTTGGGGGATCTTGGGGCTCAACGCTGGCACTGGCCTATGCGCAGAAACATCCCGATCGCGTCAGCGAATTGGTAATGCGCGGTATTTTCACTATCCGCAAAGAGGAACTGTTGTGGTACTACCAGGACGGTGCGTCGCGTTTCTTCCCTGACAAATGGCAAAACGTTCTTTCAATTTTATCTGAGGAAGAGCGTAAAGATGTTATTGCCTCCTACCGCGCGCGATTGACTAGCTCAAATCGCCAGGTGCAGCTTGAAGCCGCTAAAATCTGGAGCCTGTGGGAAGGAGAGACGGTAACGCTGTTGCCAACTGAAGACTCGGCGTCTTTTGGAGAGGACGAATTTGCGCTCGCATTTGCGCGCATTGAAAACCACTACTTCACCCATTTAGGTTTCATGGATGCCGACGACCAACTACTGCGTGACGTCGAGAAGATTCGCCACATTCCCGCAGTAATTGTCCACGGCCGCTATGATATGGCGTGTCAGGTGCAGAATGCGTGGGATCTGGCAAAGGCCTGGCCTGAAGCTGAACTGCATATCATCGAAGGTGCGGGACACTCATTCAATGAGCCAGGTATACTCGACCAACTGATCCGTGCAAATCAGAAGTTTGCCCGCAGCTGACAGTTTTGACGTTTATCTCGTTTGCCTGAGAACCGAAACTATTTTTGTTTGGGCTCGAAAGGCAGGCGAGAGTACTTATGTGACTCCGCTCGATAGAAAGCCACGCGTTCGCGAAAATAGTCGCGTAACTGCACTGGCTGTTCGCGTTCAACAATCTCCGAGACGACCGGCATATTGTAACGCTCTTTAAACGCAACGGCTGAGGCAGCCAGGTCTACGTTGATTTTATCCATTTCGTCTTTGCTGATTTCGGCCAGATTACGGTTCATCTTTCTCTTCCTGCTAATCGATTCTCCCCATATTGTACAAGAGCGCGAGACTCAGGTGAATGCTTGTCGTTGATGATTAAAAATCAAGTTAACGTAAATG
>NZ_MRWD01000077.1 GCF_002093625.1 Rouxiella silvae
CTGCTGGTGGCTTATCTCAATGTAACCATATTTAGATTAATGTAAAGTTATGTGAATAAATATTTAGTTGACATAACTTTAATGAGGATTATTTAAATGAAATTTAAAACCTTGGCATTGATCGTTTCGGCCTTTTTTATCAGTAATAGCTACGCCGTACAACATATTAACAGCGAACAATATCAGAAGCTTTTACCTAAAGATGAAAATGGGCAAGTTAATTATGATCTGAAATTAGCGGATAAAATTGACGTTCAGTATCACTGCGATCTTAAAAGTGAAAATGGTGAATTAGTCCTTGACAGAAATAATTGTGAAAAAACCCCATTCAATATTGATTGGAAGAAAAACTATCCTGATACTGTTAATTTAAACTTATACAAAGACCCAAGTAATAAAACGATTGAAGAACATAAATTGTGGGCCATGGCTTTTGCACAGGCATATGTTAGCAGCATGGTCGAAATGCAGTATGGCTTAAATAAAAAAGACGGTACTTTTGACTTATCACAGCCTTTTGGTACGGGCGAATCGTTTGGCGAGTACTTTGCGCGTAACTTAGGGCCTAACTATTATCTTTCTAAAGGATTACAAGAGAGCTCTTTAGGTAAAGATATTCCTGAGTTACAGGACGACGGCGTTTTGCAGGTTGAATATAAAGTAGGTTCAGATAATAGCGCTTGGGGCGGACTAAAAGGCTCAGGTGAGGGTGGTTTCCCATTAGTGTTTACAAAATTAGACCCGCTGAAGGTTCTTCACTCTAAACATGGCGTCGCGCGTAATATCGTGGGTTCAGCACTGACCAGCAGCTATTACAACGGGATGGCGTTGGGCATTACCAGCGGTTCTATCAAAGCTTACGACCAGACGACCGCAGACTCGTTAAGCATCAACAAGATGAATAAGTTTTTGCAACAGGCTAAAAGTAAAGATGGTTTAGCTATTGTGATGGGCTTTATGTATAACCGTGGCGCGTATGCGGCCAAAGATCAGGTACTTAAAAATAACGAAGTATTTGATCATTGCGCAAGCGTGGTTGATAAGTTGGCGAGCGACGTTACCTGCTTTAATCAGGCAAATGACCCAGGCTCAAGATATATGCGTCAAATTCCAGACGTCAATCATACACTGTTGGCAGCCGCTGCTGATGAGTCCACCAGCTATGATGTAGAATTGACCCGCGATGATATTTCGAACTATCTTGATCTAATTCAACGCTATGGTTTCTACAGCAAAGAAGATATTGCCAAAGCAAAAGTGCACGTATTAGCCAAGTTTGATCAAATTGCTGCCAAGCAGGTTATTTCTTATCGTCACGATTTCGGTAAAATACTGGAAGTAATGATGGTGAATTTACCGGTTGCTGAATTTGCAGAAAAAGCACCTATTGATATGAGTAAAAAATCAACGTTAACTAACGTCGGGGATATGGTATTCCTTAGCGTAAAAGGCGTCGACAATTACTACAGCTGGCTAAATCCTGGACAAACTGTTCCTGTCGATGCAGACAGCAAAATTACCCAATTATATCTCGCGGGTGGAAAAGCCACTGATGTTGCCTGTGCAGCCGTAGTTCAGTCGGAGCTTGCAGCAGTAACAGCCGACAAGCCTGCTCATTTGTCGTTGAGTTTGTCCGGTGGCCAGTGCCAGATTGATAGCAACTACGTCAAACCTGATGATAAAGTTCAGCCAGTCAAAGATCTCAAAAAATGCAGCAGCTATTCCGAATGGAATAGCCGACAGTGATTACAACCCACCTGCAAAAGTCGTTTTAAATAAAACCATTTATAATCTGAAATGGGGCACCGTACACGATCAAAATAATCCTTCCGCCAATGATTGGAAAGGCGGCATGTGGGAAAACAAAGGGACTTGTAACTAATCAGTGCTAAGTGACTGAAGTATAAAAAATGCCGTGATATATATCGCGGCATTTTTGTTTTATACCCAACAGCGTCTTTTTCTTTCTAACTACGCATAATTTTATAAAGCGCGTAATATTCGGTTAAGCATCGGCCCCAATATTTTAAACGACGCCGGTGAAACGATATCAACGTGCGCACAGTCCAATTCGTGAACCTGAAGAGAATCCACATAATGTGACCAGGTCTGCTGAACGTCCATTCCCTCCTGCAAGGTACGGCGTGCCACAAACAGCGTGGCTTCGCCGTTAAAACGCGCAGTGTGGGTGGCCGACAGCAGCCGCACCGAATCGGCATAGTTGGCTTCGATTTTATCGAACATCGACGTTTTTTCGCCTTGGTCTGTAGGATCCAGCGCCCCTTCTGAAACCGCGATAAACTGCTGGCGCTCGCGCTGGATCTCTTTAAGCACATTGTCGTCCAGCATCACGTCCCAGCTTTGCGTTTCTGGCGGATAGGTATCCAGCAGCCCGAGGAACGCCACCTCTTCCCCTCTGGCCTGCAAACGGGCCGCAATGCCCTGCGCCAAGGTGCCGCCCAGCGAGTAACCGATAAAATGGTACGGCCCGTGGGGCTGAACGCTTAACACAGTTTGCAGATGCGCATCGCACACCTGATTCATATTCTGACTCGTGCACAGAGGCCCGTCTGGATGCGGTGACTGAATGCCCACTACCGACCACTGCTGATCAATGTAGCGCGGCAACACACTGAACTGCCACGAGAAACCCGAAGCAGGATGCAGGCAAAATAGCGTCGGCCCTTTGCCGCTGCGCAGAGGCAACAGTGCCTCAAACCCGCAGTTATCACCCTCAGCCTGGCTTTGCTCCTCACCTAATAGCGCGGCCAAGTTTTCGATTTTAGAGGCCACCATAATTTGCCCCACGCTGACCGGCCTGCCCAGCTCACGCCGCAGCTGTGCAGCTAAGCGCATCGCCAGCAGAGAATGTCCGCCGAGGGCAAAGAAATCGTCGTCGGCAAATACCTTTTCGCGGGATAACAAACTAGCCACTGCCTGAGCTATCAGCGTTTCAAGGCCCGGCTTAGGCTCACGCCCCTGAGTTTGCTGCGCTGATTCAGGCTGTGGCAGGGCTTTGCGGTCCAGTTTGCCGTTGGCACTCAGCGGCAGCGTAGGCAGTTCGACCAACGCGACCGGCACCATGTGCGGCGGCAAAATTTCGGCCAGCGCGTTGCGCAGTGCCTCTAGACTGAGACGCACATCCTGCTGGGCGACCACATAACCCACCAGTTGGCGCGCATCGCCGCCGGTTGCGTCCTGCGCTGGCGAGCCCAACGTCATGGCATGCGCCACCGCCTGTGCAATGCCGGGCAAAGAGAGCAGCGCGTGATCGATATCGCTCAGCTCAATGCGCTGACCACGAATCTTCAGTTGAAAGTCACTGCGCCCGAGGTATTCAACCGCCCCGCTCGGCAACCAGCGCGCCACGTCACCGGTGCGATACATGCGCCCGCCGTTGCCCTGTGGGTCGGCAACAAAGCGGCTAGCGGTGAGGTCCGGCCGCCCCAGATAGCCCTGTGCCAACTGCACGCCGGTGAGATAAAGATCACCAGCAATACCCGGCGGCACTGGCTGCAATCGGGCATCGAGAATGCGCAGGCCGGTATTCCAAACCGGTAAACCGATCGGTACATTCGCGCCACTGACGGCGGACAGCGACTCGCCCCACGCCGGATGATAGCTGACGTCGACCGCCGCTTCGGTCGGCCCATAAAGATTGTGTAACGCCACGCCGGTGCGGCGCTGCCACAGGCGGCACAGCTCGGCGGGCAGTGCTTCACCGCTGCAAAATACCTGACGCAGCGAGGCGCATTGGCGTACCGCGTCCGCCTCTTCCAGCGCGCTGACAAACGCCGCCAGCATCGATGGCACAAAGTGCAGGGTCGTCACGCGATGGTCGGCAATCAGTTGTTGCAACTGCTCAGGGTCACGATGGGCCTCCGGCGGTGCCATCACCAATTTGGCACCCACGATAAGCGGCCAGAAAAACTCCCACACCGAGACGTCGAAACTGCTTGGCGTTTTTTGCAAAACGACATCGTCGCTGCCGAGGGGATACTGGTTTTGCATCCACAGCAGACGGTTAACAATAGCCTGATGCCCCACCACCACGCCTTTTGGCCGACCGGTCGACCCTGAGGTAAAGATGAGATAGGCCGGATGCTGAGGTGAGGGTCCCTTAAATACCTGAGGAAAATCTGATTTCAGGTTGAGCAGGCCGTCATAAATCATCACGTTGCCTTGGCGGGCAAAGCGCGGCAGCTGGCCGTTATCAGTGATTATCAGACGCGGCGAAGCATCTTCCAGCATTATTGCCAAACGATCGTCAGGGTAGCTGGTGTCCATCGGTAAATACGCGGCACCGGCCTCAACGATGGCCATTAGCGCCAGTGAAAGAAACACCGAACGCGGCAGCGCGACGGCCACGATATCACCCGGTTTTACCCCCTGATCCATCAGCCTTTGCGTCAGTGCAATGACCTGCTCGCGGGTCTCACGATAGGTAAACTGGTGTCGTTCGTCAGCCAATGCTGGGGCGTCGGGCGTTTTCTCCGCCTGCTGCGCCAAAAGGCGGCTCAAGGTGCTCTCCTCGACCGGAAACGCGGTGTCATTCACGCGCTCAATCAACGTGCGATCGGCGTCAGTAAGCATATCAGCATCACCGGTCAGCAGCGCAGTATTGTCAGCAAACTGGCTTAGCAACAGCGGCAGGCGCTGTAAGTGTGCGGCAAGCTCATCGGGCTGATAGCGTTCGGCGTTTGCCAGTAAATCAACGGTCAACTGGCCGGACTCGTCAATATAAAGTGCTATCTCCAAATCGCGAACCGGACCGGAGGCAAGCTCGTGAGTCACCCCTTCCATCCCGTTGAAATCAAGACGGAAATCGAACATTTTAAAGTTAAACACGGTGCCATACAGCGGCTGAGAATCACCTACGCTGCCAATATCACGCGGGATCTGCTCGGCGTCGTAGCGTTGATGGCGGCGTGCCATTTTCAACTCTTGCGCAATGCTGCGGGCTACCTCGACCAAGGTCTGCTGCGGCGCCACGTTGAATCCTACCGGCAGCACGTTAATCACCGGACCGGTGGCACACAGCGCGGCCGAGCCCATACGGCGCATAAAGATAAATCCGGCACCTAATTCGGTTTGCCCGCTGAGCCGCGAAACCCACAGCGACACCAGCGCCAGAGCCATGTCGGACGGCGTCAGCTTATGCGCCTCGCCCGTTGCAGCAAGCCGAGAAAACTGCTTCGGGCTACAGGCCTGAGAAAGACGGAAAATATGCGTGGACGGCGCTTGTCCGGCCAACGGCTGCGCACTGATGCTGGCGGCAGGCGGCAGCTGGCGGGCTTTTTTCAGCCAAAATTGGCGGTCGCGCTCGTAAAGCGCTGACTGCTGATACTGCTGATACTCTTCCACCACGTCGCGAAAGGGCACAAACGGCGAGGCTTCGGGCTGCTGCTGCTGGCACAGCGCAGTGTAGATCTGGGCGATGCGGCGGGCGATGGCGGTAAAGCTGAAGGCATCGACGACAGCATGGTGATAGCGCTGATACCAGAACCAACGATCCTCAGCCACACGGATCACGATATGGCGAAACAGCGGCTGCCCGTCCGCCACCCGCAGCTTGCCGTTAAGATCATCGTGCATCAGCGACAGCGCGGCAGACGACTGGCATTCGACCTTTTTCAGACCTTGCACAGAGGCCTGTGACTGAGCGCTGTCGTAAAGATCGACCCACTCAACGGCGGGGATCTCTGCCGCGCCGTCAACCCACTGCACCGGCACGCCGTCGTGTTCGTCAAAACGCATACGCAGCGTATCGGCCTCAGAAAGCCCCTGGCCTATGGCCTTGCACAAATTTTCGCGGTCAAGCTGACCGGTTAATTCAATATAGTGAGCAACCGCATAGGCATTGTCGTGGGGAGAAAGTTGGTCTGCAACCCAGATACCCGGCTGTGCAGCCACCAGCGGCATAACGTCGTGGCTGGCGGGCGAATGATTTTTAGATTGAAGCTTTGACGTTGCGTCCTGCACCTTAAGCACTCCTGCGAGTTAATTCGAGCCAGTTAATACAATCCGTGCGTGCTGCGGGGCCAAAAACCGCCTCCCATCCCTGAGGAATAGCGCTGAAATCCGGCCACAGGCTGTACTGATTTTCACTGTTTTTCAGCACCCACAGCGTCTGGGCCTCGTCATCAAAAGGGTTAAGCTTTTCCATTGGCGACTCCCGTCTGTTCATTCACGATAAAATCATCGGCCCACAGCACCTTAAGGCCGTCGAGCAACCCACCCCGCCAGCACAGTGCATCGTGTCCACCTTCTACCACGCGGTAATGCACGCGATGCCCTGCGCTTTTAAAGGTGTCGAGCAGGTCGTTGTTCACTTTGTGAATGAGTCCTTCATGACGGCCTGCTTCCATAAATATCTTCAACGCACTCTGTTGCCCGAGTCCTTTCTCGATTTGTTTCGGCAACCAGCAGGCATCTTGCGGCGTTTCGCTGAACTGCAGCATGTCGCGACGTGGCCACCAGAAGGAACCAGACTGGGAGAGCACGCAGCCAAAACGCTGTGGCCAGTTCAGTGCCGCATACAGCGACGAGAGGCCGCCAAAGCTTTGTCCGGCAACCACCGTTTTGGCAGGATCGGTCGAATAGGCTGCACGCTTTTCGACTTCCGGCAGCAGCTCTTCCTGTACCGCCAGCCAAAAATCAGGGTTACAGGTCAGCTCCTGTGCCCGATGCTGACTGTCAATCACCTCGATAAGCACGTAAACCGCGGCGGGTAAGTTGCCCTGAGCAGTTTGCTGCATCAAAGGCTCCCAAATTGGCATCTTTTGCGACCAAAACTGCCCGTCGAGCAAAATAGCCAGCGGGCGAGAAGATGGGTTCTCCCCCTCGCCGGTGGTATAAATCCAGACGTTGCGCTGGTTGCCTAACCGTTCACTGCGCCACTGATAGCGCTGAATCTTGGCCGGAGGCGCTGGCATACACAGCCCGCTTGAGGTGTTATAGCTGTCGAAATCTTGCCAGCCAAGTTGTGGCGGCGCATCGGGCAGGCTGAGGCCGGAAAGCGCGTGGCCTTTTGCACCGGGCCAAGAGCGTGTTTGATTCAGTAAATCGTGGCTCGCGTGAGAAAATATGCTGCGCCACCAGCTACGTACGGCAAACATTTGCCCAAAGGCGTCGTCGGTTTCTGCGCCAAAAGGCCGGTCTTCAACGCGGGGAATAAAGCTGTAGCTGCCACGCCAGTCAGACTGGAGTTCGGTTTGCCAATACCAGACGTCAGTGCCGCTCAGCCTTTGCAGACTCTGCGGCGGGGAGGATTGATGATGGTCAGTCAGACAGTTGATGTTGATCCAGACCCGTTGATAAGAAGAGGTAAATTCACTCCCCTGAGGATCGCGCCAGAAAAAGGTGACTTTGCAGCGGCCCTTTTGCGAAGGCTCAACCCAAGGCGTTCCCCGACGAGCCACCTCCAACCACCATCCGTTGCTTCCTGCATGCTTGCTGTTCAATAGCGTGTTGCTCGCTGACATTGACAGCCGGTCTACACAATCTGGTTTCAAAACGCTTACTCTTTTTAAGGCGATAAAGAATATTCAATACTTAGAAGATGTTAACTTCTAACACCGTATGAACCCCATCTTAAACTTAAAAAGAATAGTATTGATAATTATTTTCATTTGCAATAGTGTGTAACCGCCCATCCACAGGGCTGGCTTTTCCATTAGCGGATAAGTACACACAACAGGCCATCCCGCTGTTTGAGTCTTCATTCTACTGACAGTGTAGGGATGGGTTTCAGGGTAGAGACCAGTATGACTTTTAAACTTTCGCAATACTCTTTGGCTACAGTAATAGGGCTCGGATTAGGCACTTCGGCACTGTCGTTCCCTCTCAGCGCAGCAGAAACCCTTTCCAAAGAACAAACAGACAAAGGCGACACCCTTGTTGTCACCGCCGCCCAGCAAAACCTTCAGGCTCCGGGCGTTTCTACTATTACCTCCGCTGAAATTCAAAAACGACCACCTGCGCGCGACATCAATGAACTGATCCGCACCATGCCAGGCGTAAACCTTACCGGTAACTCCACCAGCGGCCAACGCGGCAACAATCGTCAAATTGACATTCGTGGCATGGGTCCGGAAAACACCCTTATTCTGATTGACGGACTGCCGGCCAACAGCCGTAACTCTGTACGTCAGGGCTGGCGCGGCGAACGCGACACGCGCGGCGACACCAGTTGGGTTCCGCCAGATATGATTGAGCGGATTGAAGTGCTACGCGGTCCCGCGGCCGCACGCTATGGCAACGGCGCCGCCGGTGGCGTGGTGAATATCATCACCAAAAAAGACACCAAAGACTGGCACGGCTCGTGGAATACCTATCTCAATGCGCCGCAGCACAAAGATGAAGGCTCAACCAAGCGCACCGATTTCAGCCTGTCAGGCCCGCTGGGCGATCAGTTCAGCTTCCGCTTGTTCGGCGGCTACAGTAAAACTAAGGCCGATGCGCAGGACATCAACGCTGGGCATCAGTCAGAGCGCACCGGAACCTATGCCGACACGCTTCCAGCCGGTCGTGAAGGGGTGATTGACAAAAATATCGATGCCCTGCTGCACTGGGATTTCGCCCCAATGCAGTCGCTGGAGTTTGAAGTTTCAAACGGCCGTCAGGGCAATCTCTACGCCGGTGACACGCAAAACACCAACACCAGCGCGCTGGTGAAAAGCATGTACGGAAAAGAAACTAACCGTATTTATCGCCAAACCTATGCGCTTACCTATCGAGGTGCCTGGGAAAACGGCGTTAGCACCACCCATTACGTTCAGTATGAGAAAACCACTAACTCACGCATGAATGAAGGACTGGCGGGCGGCACTGAAGGGATTTTTGCCGACGACAGCTTCAAGGATACTCATCTTGGCAACGTGCTGGCACACAGTGAAGTCAGCATTCCATTCGACCTGGGCGTACCGCAAACCGCTACGCTGGGTACTGAATGGAACCAGCAGAAAATGAAGGACGGATCGTCCAATACGCAGGCGCTGTCCGGTGGGGCAATCACGGGCGTCGACAGCACCGGTCGCAGTCCTTACTCCTCTGCGCAAATCTTCTCGCTTTTCGCCGAAGACAATATCGAACTCACCGACAGTACGATGCTGGTACCGGGACTGCGCTTCGATCACCACTCTATCGTTGGTGATAACTGGAGCCCGTCGCTTAATCTGTCGCAGGAGTTGGGTGACCACTTTACCTTGAAAATGGGCATTGCCCGCGCCTACAAAGCGCCGAGTTTGTATCAGACCAACCCTAACTATGTGCTCTACAGTAAGGGACAGGGCTGTGCGGCGAGTACAGGCGGATGCTATCTGCTAGGTAATAAAGATCTCAACGCCGAAACCAGCACCAACAAAGAGATAGGCCTTGAGTATCACGACGGCGGTTTACTGGCGGGCATCACCTACTTCCGCAACGACTATCGCAACAAGATTGAAGCGGGTTATCTGCCAACCAGCACCTCATCGACTAATACCTCGACCGACGTTTATCGCTGGGAGAACGTACCGAAAGCCGTGGTTCAGGGATTGGAAGGCACACTGAATATCCCGCTCAGCAGCAGCGTAAACTGGACCAACAATGGAACCTATATGATTGAAAGTAAAAATAAGGAGACCGGCGATTATCTGTCGATCATCCCGAAATTTACCGTCAATTCTACGCTGAGCTGGCAGGCAACCGAAGACCTCTCAATGCAATCCACCATGACCTGGTATGGCCGTCAAAAGCCGAAGAAATATAACTACAAGGGCGAGGATGTGACCGGCAGCGAGAAACATGAGGTCAGCCCTTACGCCGTGTTTGGCCTCAGTGGCACCTACACGGTATCGAAATATGTTAGCGTAACCGCAGGTATCGATAACCTGCTCGATAAACGCCAATTCCGCGCCGGTAATGCACAAACCGTGGGTAACGCGGTTACCAACGCCTACATGTACGGTGCCGGGGCAGCGACGTATAATGAACCGGGAAGAACCTTCTACATGAGTTTAAATACCCACTTTTAAACTCGAATAATCCCCTGTTTCTGTCGGGTACAGTTCGTACCCGACCGTTTCCTTCCAAAGTGTCCGCCGATGAATATTCAGTTTTCCTGTTTTACCCTGTCTATGTCCGACGTCATTCAGCCGATTGTGGTTGCACACTATGATGTCAATACGCTGAAACCTGAGGATTTACTGATTTTACCTTATCGCGGGGCGCTTTTACGGGCTGTCCCTTCGCGTAAGGCAGAGCATCTTGCGGGAAGGCTGGCAGCACGAAAAGCAATGACGGCGCTGGGAATGAGGCCATACATTCCTGCGATCGGTACACATCGTCAACCACTCTGGCCCTCTGGCGTTATTGGCTCAATTAGCCACACCCATCGTCTGGCGCTGGCGGCGGTCGCTCTCTCGTCTGAAGGGGTCTGCGGTCTGGGCCTGGATATCGAACAGGTAATTTCAACGCAGCAAATGGCGGATATTCTCGACGGCGTACTTCTGCCTGTGGAACACGGGCTGTTATTACAGAGTGAGCTGTCACAAGAAGAGGTCGCGACGCTGATTTTTTCGGCCAAAGAGAGCCTGTTTAAGGCACTTTTCCCGCTGGTTGGCGAATATTTTGATTTTTCAGCGGCATTTATGACGGCGCTATCGCCGTCGACTCAACGCTTTACTCTCACGCTAGCGGAGTCTTTGACGCCTACACTGAAGGCCGGTATGACGTTTGACGGGCTGTGGCACTGTCTCGAGGGCGATATCCTGACGCTGATACGCTTTTAATGCAGAGACTTTGATACAAAAGAGGGGACGACAAGGGCAACCCTGAAACATCTCATCCAGAGTTGCCCAAGCGGATGCTTACTGACTCATGGCTGATTTTTTCTTCATTTCATCTTTGCCCATGGTGTCTTTGCCCATATGATCTTTAGACATTTTGTCTTTACCCATATGGTCTTTACCCATAGTGTCTTTGCCCATGTGGTCTTTAGACATGCTCATGCCGTCTTTCTTCACCACAGGTTTTGTCATTGCGTCTTCAGCGTGCGCACTCATCATACCCAGCATCAATGTTGAAGAGATCATTACGGCGATTAACTTTTTCATGGTATTTCCTTCTCATTTTTAGATAATGCACGAAGCGTGCAGGGTCATTTTCTATAGCAATTAACTTCCACCAAACCAGTTGTAGCCCTGGTCTTCCCAGTAACCGCCGGGATAGGCATTAGTGATTTCAATCAGTTTGATATGCTTGGGATTCTTGTAGCCAAGCTTGGTCGGCATTCTCAATTTCATTGGGAACCCGTACTTACGCGGCAAAATTTGCCCATCGTAGGTCAGTGCCAACAGGGTCTGAGGATGCAGCGCCGTTGCCATATCAATGCTGGTGTAATAGTCGTCGGCGCATTTGAAGCTCACATATTTCGCGCTAAGGTCAGCACCAACGAGTTTTAAAAATTGTGAAAACGGAATACCGCCCCACTTGCCTATCGCGCTCCATCCTTCAACGCAGATGTGTCGCGTTATCTGGCTTACCTGCGCCATCTGGTAGAGCTGCGCCAGCGACCAGGTAGACTTGTCCAACACTTTGCCCGCCACTTGCAGACGATAAGAGAGAGGGTCAACCTCGGGCGCATCCTCTTCGCTGTAAAAGGCGTTAAAAGGAAAAGGCCGGGTTATCATCGACTCTGCATATTCTGGTGCCAGACGGTTTGCGCCGAATAGCCACGCCTGCACTCTGTCGTTAAATCCTGAAATTGAGACCAACGCTTTATCAACACTCGTGTTATCGCTGATATCACAGCCGGTGAGCATCGCCATACCGCCTAGAGTCAGGCCCTGACGCAAAAAATTGCGGCGGGATGACGCGTCAAGTTGCCGAGCAATCAGCCCCTGAGCTTCCTTGACAATGTCGTCTGCATCAGCGCCCGGCATGATGATTTTGCTATCTTTTTTCATCGGTATGACCTCAGCGTCCACGCAGCATGGCGAGTAATGTTTTAGGCACCAGCAGCACCATTATTAAATGTACGGCGACAAAACCAACCATCGACGACATGGCAAAAAAGTGTACATAGCGGGCTGTATCAAAACCGCCCATCAGAGTACGTAGCAGGGGAAACTGCACTGACTTCCACACCACCAGCCCTGACAACACCAGTAAAACACCGTCAACCATCACAAACAGGTAGGCGACCCGCTGTACCATGTTGTAATGACGTAAATCGTCATGTGCCAGCCTGCCCTTAAGCGCTGCAAACAAGTCGGCCAAGATGGCACGTGGCGTTACCGGGAAAAACTTTGCTTTTAACCGCCCGGTGAAGATGTTCATTAACAGATAGAACAGGCCGTTGATGCCGAACAACCACATGCCGGCAAAGTGCCACTGAATACCTCCGCCGAGCCAGCCACCCAAGGTTATCGACTTGGAAAATTCAAAATTGAACAGAGGCGATGCGTTATAAATTTGCCAGCCGCTGGTGACCATAATCAGAATCGCCAGTGCATTAATCCAGTGGGCTAAACGCAGCCAGAGGGCGTGAACAATCGCCGGTTTGCTATGGCCACCTGCCGCAGGTGGCAATTCACTGTGTAAGGTCATGCTGTGCTCCCGAACCCGCTATTTACAATGACACCTGCCGTTTCGATGAAATGAGTATTGCGCCAATTTGTTCCCCAAGACCTCACGCAAAGTTAAATAAAATGTGATAACTCCGCCTGATGACCTTGTGTAGACTGAAGTGAGATGAATACGCTTTAAACAGGTCAGGGCGCGATAATGGACAAGACTAAAAAAATTCTGATTGTCGAAGACGACAGCAATATCGCTGAACTTCTGACGCTGCATCTTCGTGACGAGGGCTATCAAATTACCCACGCGGCGGATGGCAACATTGGCGTGGCGCTGCTGGATAAAGGCGGTTGGGATGCGTTGATACTCGACCTGATGTTACCGGGCGTAGACGGCTTGGAAATTTGCCGTCGAGCGAGAAACATGACGCGCTATACGCCGATTATTATTATTAGCGCCCGCTCCAGTGAAGTACATCGGGTACTTGGACTCGAGTTAGGCGCAGATGACTATTTGGCCAAGCCTTTTTCGATGCTGGAACTGGTCGCGCGGGTTAAGGCGCTGTTTCGACGTCAAGAAGCCATGGGCCGTAATCTGCAAATGGATGCGGGAACGCTGAACAGCAGCGGATTGGTGATTGACCCTATTTCGCGTGAAGTGATGCTGAATCAGCAAATTATCGAACTCACACCGCGCGAATTTGATTTGCTGTACTTCTTTGCCAAAAATCCGGGAAAAGTATTCTCCCGCCTTAGCCTGCTCAATCAGGTTTGGGGATACCAGCATGAGGGCTATGAACATACAGTTAATACGCATATCAATCGCTTACGCACCAAAATTGAGGCGAACCCGGCCGAACCTGACCGTATTCTCACTGTTTGGGGAATGGGCTATAAATTCATGCAGTCCACCGATGAGGCGCAGGGGTAAATGATGAAGAATATGACGTTAGCACAGCGGCTTACGCTGGTTTTTATTGTTCTTTTGGTGGCCTGCGGCACCATTTCTGGCGTGTTGCAGGTGCGCTCCAGCAATCAGTACAGCCAGGCGGTTATTCAGCGACTGTCGCAGAACCTTGCCAAGCACATTGCCGACAGCAACCCCCTGCTGAGTCAAAATGGGCTTAACAATGCCTCGGTGCACACCCTGTTTGATCAACTGATGGCGGTGAATCCCAGCGTTGAAGTCTATCTGCTCGACAAGCAGGGAAATATTATTGGTGACGCCGCGCCAGCGGGCTCGTTGAAACTAAAACGGATAAATCTGCAACCGGTGCAAGCGCTGTTGCAGGGCGCAAAAATGCCGGTTTATGGCGATAATCCGCGCAATATTACCAATGATTCACATCAGGTGTTTAGCGCTGCCCCGCTGCTCGACAATGGGCAAGTACAGGGTTATGTCTATATCGTCCTGCTTGGCGATGAATATACCGCGCTCGACAGCGATGCTCAGCTGCATTCGGCAGTATTAATGGCCGTACGCTCGATGGGGTTAGTGATTTTATTTGGTTTGGTCGCGGGCGCACTGGCTTTCCGCTGGGTGACGCGTCCGATCCGTCGTTTGACAGAGCAGGTCAGCAGTCTGGACAGCGGCGGCATGGAGGCGGTGAAAGCACTTTCGCATACCTTACCGGACGCCAAAGCACAGCGTGATGAAGTTTTCCAGCTGCAACAGGCATTTATCAATATGGCAAAACGCATCGATGAACAGTGGCAAAGCCTGACCCGTCAGGACCAGCAACGACGCGAGTTTATCGCCAATATTTCACATGATTTGCGCACGCCGTTGACCTCGCTGCATGGTTATCTTGAAACGCTGTCTGTTAAATCAGACCAGCTAAGCAACGAAGACCGGCAGCGTTACCTGAATATTGCCCTGGTACAAAGTAAAAAGGTGGGGCGGCTGGCGCAGGAACTTTTTGAGTTGGCTCGCCTTGAGTACGGCGTGGTTAAACCGCAAAAAGAGCCATTTTCAATGTGCGAACTGGTGCAGGACGTCTATCAGAAATTTGAATTAACGGCGGAAACGCGCCATTTGATTTTACAGGCAGACATGATGCCGGGTATTCCTCTGGTCAACGCCGATCTGGCGATGATGGAGCGTGTGATGACTAATCTGCTGGACAATGCCATCCGTTTCACCCCCGATCACGGCACCATTGAGATACGCCTTTGGCCGCAAAAAGAGAAAGTAATGGTGCAACTTAACGACACCGGGCCGGGCATTGCCGCCGAGCTTAAGGCGGATTTGTTTATTCGTCCTTCTATTTTAAGCACAGGCCGAAAACGTGCAGGCGGTTTGGGGTTGATGATAGTGAAGCGGATCCTTGAACTGCATGGCAGTGATATCGCGCTGATTGAAAATCCAGGCAAAGGTGCCTGCTTTGAATTTTCAGTGCCGGTATAGTGCGAACTTTGGGGGACTGGTGCTGAGGATATAATCTTTCTATTGAGGAATTCGGGTAAATAAGCGATGTTTAATCTTCCCTATGAATAAGGAGATTACCGTGAAAACCCCCTATCAACCGCTTTTAGCTCAATCACTTAAGCCGGGGGAAACCATTGGTTTCTTCTCGGCTTCTGCACCAGTAACCGCCACGGCTCCTCAGCGTTTTGCCCGCGCTCAACGTTTTCTTCAAGATAAAGGATTCGGCCTGAAAGCCGGACTCTTGACGCAAAAGTCAGATTTCTATCGCGCCGGGACCATTCAAGAACGTGCAGAAGAGTTTAACCAACTGCTGCGCTGTCCGCAGGTTCGCTGCGTAATGTCGACGATTGGCGGCATGAACAGCAATGCGCTGCTGCCCTATATCGACTATGAGGCGATCAGAGCCGATCCTAAAATCATTATTGGTTATTCTGACACTACCGCTCTACTGCTGGGTATCTATGCTCAAACGGGGCTTATTACCTTTTATGGCCCCGCGCTGGTTGCCTCCTTTGGCGAATTTCCTCCTCTTGTTGATACCACTTGGCACTCTTTCTCCCAACTGCTAATAACACCGCCCGCGCTGCCTTATACCTATTCTCAGCCTACCGTTTGGAGTGATGAAAAGCTCAACTGGGATACTGCGGTTCCCGAGCGTCCTAAAAAACTCTATGACAATAACTGCCAGTTTCTTGGCAGCGGAACGGTGGCGGGCAGGGTTATCGGCGGTAACTTGAATACCCTATCCGGCATTTGGGGAAGCCCATACATGCCTGACATTGTTGAGGGTGATATTTTGTTCATTGAAGACAGCCTGAAAGACATTGCCACCGTTGAGCGTTCATTCAACATGTTAAAACTTAATGGCATATTCGACCGCGTTTCGGCGGTATTGCTAGGAAAACACGAAGGTTTTAATGATTCAGGCAGCGGACGTCGTCCAATAGAGGTGTTGCTTGAGGTACTAAACGGTCAACCCCTGCCCATCGTTGACGGCTTTGACTGCTGCCACACCCATCCTATGTTAACACTGCCGTTGGGAAGCCAAATACAGATAGATTTTGAGCGAAAAGTGGTTGAATTAATCTCCGTTTATTTGAGTTCTCCTGCCAACTAATTGTCTTGCAAAGGCATTGCGTGATCTGCGACCCAAAACCCAAACAAAGCTTGGGGGGCAACCTACAATTAACCATTGATTGACATAGTATTAACCTATTCATAAGGAGAAAAATGATGAGCCAATCCCATAAGCACCCTATTCCTGCGTCTATTGCAGAGCGAGCCCTGATTACACCTGAGAAATATCAACAATACTATCAACAGTCTGTGGAAGAACCTGAGGCGTTTTGGGGGGAGCAGGCGAAAGTCATCGATTGGATCAAACCTTTTACTAAAGTGAAAAACACCTCGTTTGCACCGGGTAACATCGATATCCGCTGGTTTGAGGACGGTACGCTGAATCTGGCGGCCAACTGCCTTGACCGTCACCTCGCCGAACGCGGCGATCAGGTGGCTATAATCTGGGAAGGCGACGACCCTAAGGCCGAAAATAAATTCGTCACTTATAAACAACTGCACGAAGACGTTTGTAAATTTGCCAATGTCTTAAAAGATAAGGGCATTAAAAAAGGCGACGTAGTCGCAATCTATATGCCAATGGTGCCAGAAGCGGCGGTCGCCATGCTGGCCTGCGCACGCATCGGCGCAGTGCATTCGGTTATCTTTGCCGGATTCTCACCGGAAGCCGTTGCAGGACGAATCATCGATTCCAATGCCAAACTGGTGATCACCGCCGATGAAGGCCTGCGCGCCGGTCGCACAATTCCGCTGAAGCAAAACGTTGACGATGCGTTGAAAAACCCGGGCGTGGTGACCATCACCCACGTTATCGTTTATCAGCGCACCGGAAAAAAAGGTGAATGGAAAGAAGGTCGCGACGTGTGGTGGCATGATGAGATTGCTCACGCGTCGGCAAACTGCCCACCAACCGAAATGAAAGCCGAAGATCCGCTCTTCATCCTCTACACCTCCGGCTCAACCGGTAAGCCTAAAGGCGTATTACATACCACCGGCGGTTATCTGGTTTATGCCGCGCTGACCTTCAAATACGTATTCGATTATCACGACGGCGATGTTTACTGGTGCACCGCTGACGTAGGCTGGGTAACAGGGCACAGCTATCTGCTGTACGGACCACTGGCGGTAGGCGCGATTACGCTGATGTTTGAAGGCGTGCCAAATTATCCCACCACAAACCGCATGTCACAGGTTGTTGATAAACATAAAGTTAATATTCTTTATACCGCACCCACGGCTATTCGTGCATTAATGGCCGAAGGGGATAAGGCCATTGAAGACACCAGCCGCAGTTCACTGCGTATTCTCGGATCGGTCGGCGAACCGATCAACCCAGAGGCCTGGGAGTGGTATTACAAGACGATTGGTAACAGCAAGTGCCCGATAGTCGATACCTGGTGGCAGACAGAAACCGGTGGTTTCATGATTACCCCGCTGCCGGGCGCAACGGAGCTTAAAGCGGGTTCGGCCACCCGTCCGTTCTTCGGTGTGCAGCCCGCTTTAGTCGATAACGAAGGCAATCCGCAGGAAGGCGCGACCGAAGGCAATCTGGTCATCGTCGACTCCTGGCCGGGTCAGGCACGTACGCTGTTTGGCGATCATGAGCGTTTTGAACAAACCTATTTCTCGACTTTCAAAAATATGTACTTCAGCGGTGATGGCGCCCGCCGTGACGAAGACGGATATTACTGGATAACTGGCCGCGTTGATGACGTATTGAATATTTCTGGCCACCGTCTGGGTACGGCAGAGATTGAATCTGCGTTGGTTTCGCATCCTAAAATCGCTGAAGCGGCGGTGGTCGGTTTCCCTCACAGCATTAAAGGACAGGCAATTTATGCCTACGTGACGTTGAACCACGGAGAGGAACCGACGCCTGAGCTCTATACCGAAGTGCGTAACTGGGTACGCAAAGAGATAGGACCGATCGCAACACCGGATATTCTTCACTGGACGGACTCACTGCCAAAAACCCGCTCTGGCAAGATAATGCGCCGCATTTTGCGCAAGATTGCCGCGGGTGATACCTCCAACTTTGGAGATACCTCTACCCTCGCCGATCCTGGCGTGGTCGATAAACTGTTGGAAGAAAAACAATCAATGAAAACGTCGTCATAATTTTCACCGCCTCTGCGCGGTGAACTCAATCAATGCCTCATAGGAGTCGTGTCGATGAATGATCTCATTTATCAAAAGGTTGAAAGTAATCCGCGTTTTAAAGAGTTGGTGCATAAGCGCAGCCGGTTCGCCTGGCTGCTCTCCATTATCACGCTGTTATTGTACGTCGCCTTTATCTTCCTTATCGCCTTTGAACCCCAATGGCTGGGCACGCCACTTTACGCGGGTGCCACCATTACTCGCGGGATCCCGGTGGGCGTTGGGCTGATTGTTATCTCTTTTGTATTAACCGGCATCTATGTGGTGCGGGCAAACGGTGAATTTGATCGTCTGACGGCAGATATTATCCGCGAGGTGAAGCCATGAACGCCCGTCGTCTGGGAGTTTTGGCCTCTTTGGCGCTGAGTTCAAGCGCCTGGGCCGCCGAGGGGATTTCAGGTGCCGTCAAACGACAACCGCTAAACATCGAAGCTATCGTCATGTTTGTGCTGTTCGTCGGTGCCACACTCTATATCACCTACTGGGCCTCTAAACGGACCCGCTCGCGTCAGGACTACTACACCGCAGGTGGGCAGATAACCGGTTTGCAAAACGGTCTGGCTATTGCCGGAGACTTCATGTCTGCCGCTTCCTTTCTTGGGATTTCTGCGCTGGTTTATACTTCTGGTTATGATGGCCTGATTTACTCAATCGGCTTTCTGATCGGCTGGCCCATTATTCTTTTTTTGATAGCCGAACGCTTGCGAAATCTGGGCAAATATACCTTTGCCGACGTGGCCTCTTACCGACTGAAACAAAAGCCTATTCGTACCCTTTCAGCCTGCGGTTCGCTGGTGGTCGTCGCGCTGTATTTGATTGCTCAGATGGTGGGGGCAGGTAAGCTCATTCAACTGCTGTTTGGCCTCGACTACATGGTTGCCGTGGTGCTGGTGGGTATTTTGATGGTGCTCTATGTGCTGTTTGGCGGCATGTTGGCGACCACCTGGGTACAAATCATTAAGGCCGTGCTGCTGCTGGCGGGCGCAAGTTTTATGGCTTTAATGGTGATGAAGTCAGTTGGATTTAACTTCAACACCCTGTTTGCTCAAGCGGCGGCGGTGCATCCGAAAGGCATTGCCATTATGAGCCCCGGAGGGTTGGTCTCTGATCCGATATCGGCACTTTCATTAGGGCTGGCACTGATGTTTGGTACAGCGGGATTACCGCATATTCTAATGCGGTTCTTTACCGTTAACGATGCCAAAGAAGCACGGAAAAGCGTTTTCTATGCCACTGGATTTATTGGTTATTTTTACATACTCACCTTTATCATCGGCTTCGGTGCCATTGTGTTAGTGAGTTCTAACCCGGCCTTTAAGGATGCCAGCGGTGCGCTGTTAGGCGGTAATAATATGGCGGCAGTGCATCTGGCCAATGCGGTAGGGGGCAGTTTCTTCCTCGGCTTTATCTCCGCCGTCGCCTTTGCCACCATACTGGCGGTCGTAGCGGGGTTAACACTGGCTGGTGCCTCGGCGGTTTCACATGACCTTTATTCTAGCGTGATAAAGGATGGCAAGGCAACGGAACTTGCCGAGCTGCGGGTATCAAAATCGACGGTAGTGGTGCTTGGCTTTGTGGCCATCGCGCTAGGTATTTTGTTTGAAAAACAGAATATTGCGTTCATGGTTGGGCTGGCATTCTCTATTGCCGCCAGCTGTAACTTCCCAATTATTTTGCTCTCGATGTATTGGTCAAAACTTACGACGCGCGGTGCGATGATTGGAGGATGGTTAGGGCTCCTCACAGCAATTATTTTGATGATCCTAGGTCCAACTATTTGGGTACAAATTCTGGGTCACGCCAAGCCGATTTATCCTTATGAGTACCCAGCGCTGTTCTCAATGATTGTGGCATTTGTCGGTATTTGGTTCTTCTCGATCACTGATAAATCTCCTTCGGGCGCGGCAGAAAGGAAGCTTTTTTGGCCACAATTTGTACGCTCTCAGACCGGTATTGGCATATCTCAGAGCAGTAAACATTAATAATTAGACGGTAAATTAAACAGAAAAGGCCTCGATCGTCAGATCGAGGCCTTTTTATTACCGTGTGATGTATACAAAAAACCCCAGCTTTCGCTGAGATTCTGTGCTTTATTTGATGCCTGGCCGTTTATGTACGACTTCGTCATACACCCTTCGGGCCGTTGCAAGCAACGTGCTAAAAGCGAAGCTTTTAGTCCTACTCTCTTCTCGAGCAGGGAATACCGTATTTTATAAAGCAAAAAACCCCAGCTTTCGCTGAGGTTCTGTGCTTTATTTGATGCCTGGCAGTTTATGCATGACTTCGTCATACCCCCTTCGGGCCGTTGCAAGCAACGTGCTAAAAGCGAAGCTTTTAGTCCTACTCTCTTCTCGAGCAGGCAACCGGCCATCAACGAGTTAAACAAAAAAACCCCAGTCTTTCGACTGAGGTTTCTCTGTTTATTTGATGCCTGGCAGTTCCCTACTCTCGCATGGGGAGACCCCACACTACCATCGGCGCTACGGCGTTTCACTTCTGAGTTCGGCATGGGGTCAGGTGGGACCACCGCGCTAGTGCCGCCAGGCAAATTCTTTTAAAACTTAACGCTTTGTTTCTGGTGCTGATACCCAGAGTCGAACTGGGGACCTCACCCTTACCAAGGGTGCGCTCTACCAACTGAGCCATATCAGCATACTAATCTACTGCAACACCTAGCTGGTTAACTCACAGCGGGATATTAAATTGATGCCTGGCAGTTTATGTACGACTTCGTCATACCCCCTTCGGGCCGTTGCAAGCAACGTGCTAAAAGCGAAGCTTTTAGTCCTGCTCTCTTACTCGAGCAGGCAACTGC
>NZ_MRWD01000078.1 GCF_002093625.1 Rouxiella silvae
CAATAAGTAATTGATATTTAATGATTAAATAAATAATTTGCAATATAAGAGTGGGTAGTGGGGATCGGGATGAAAAACCCTGAGCTAGATCTGTTTAACCCAGGGTCCATCTGCCAGGTTAGAATCTTTTAGGTCGATATTTTATCTATCTTTTGTTTTAGACTACATTCAAGTTCCCGCAATTGCAGGGCATGATTATAGAGAAGATGGCCCGTTTCGGTCAGTATAAAAGGTCGTTTGCGAATCAGCAGTTTTCCGCCAATGAGCTTCTCCAATGTGCTAACTCTTATCGATAACGCAGAGGTAGTGATACCTAGTTTTTTCGCTGCTTTTTCAAAATTACCATTTTCAACGATAGCGAGAAAACCATTTACTCCTTTAGGCTCAATAATCATAGATAATCCTTTACTGTGATTCCTTGGAAGAACACCCCACAAACATCATGAAATTATATGGATCAGTAATAACTGATAAATAAAAACGATAGATCCACAACAGCTATTCATTGTGAGCTAAATTGAATAGATAAAAAAACTAGCCGATAGCATAGTTGATTCAAATATACGACAATTATGCTGAACTCAATATATATAGTACAACAACAAACAGTAATATTTAATTTGAAGCGGGTGAAATCAGACTCGATGCCAGAGTCGAACTGCCATTTTAGGTTCACGTTGTCCGCTAAGCGAAAGTAGAAAAAATCCGTTGCGGCATATAGACAATAAGTCTACTGTGGACAATATTTCCATAAAGCTGAGCCAGCCATGTCTGTGATAACTGAAACTACCTATTTACCCAGTTTTGCGCCAGGTACACGCCACCATTTGACTACCCACCGATTCAACGGTGGGCAAGATTCACGGAGTGCCTATATTCAAGCTGGCGTTCACGCGGATGAGCACCCTGGCCTGTTGGTGATTCAACATTTGCTGGGGCGGCTACAGGAGCTTGATAAAGCCGGTCAAATACTGGGCGAAGTGGTGATATGCCCCTTTGCTAATCCCGTGGGTCTGGGTCAAAACATCTTTGGCTATGTCACTGGCCGTTTTAATCTAGCCAATGGTGAAAACTTCAACCGCAACTTTCCGGACATTTCCCCCGCCGTCGAGGAGTTCATAGCCAAAAACGGTGCCGCGCACTTTACCTCTTCCGAGGTGAAGAAAATCTTTACCCAGATGCTGGAGTTGATCCCGGCCGTTGATACGGTAGCAACTAATAAAAAGCTGTTGCTAGAAGAAGCGTTTCGCCACGACATCGTGCTGGACTTACACTGTGATACCTCGGCCGCCCTGCATCTCTACTCAACCCTGCATCAGCAAGAGCGCGCGATACTTCTCGCCGGCTGTATGGGCATTGAAACCGTCTTCCTTGAAGAACAGGCAGGCGGTCAGCCGTTCGATGAAGCTTTTGGTAAGCCTTGGAAGTTATTGATGCAGGCCGGACTGGCCAATCCGCAAGATTGCGGTTTTTCGACCAGCATAGAATTGCGTGGTCAGGCGGACGTCAATGACGAGGTCGCACGCGCCGACGCCGAGGGCATTTTACAATTTCTGGCTCATGAAGGCCTGCTGACCCTGACGCCGCCACTTGCCGAGTTGGCCAACGTTGAAATCTACCCGCTGGAGGGAGCATCGCATTTGCAGTCTCCGGCGATGGGGCTGCTGGTATGGAAAAAGCAGCTCGGTCAATCGGTTAGCATCGGGGAATTAATTGCCGAAATTGTACCGATTGACGCCGCACTGGGTACGCCAAGAGTGCCGGTCTTTAGCGATGTTGACGGAAAAATTATTGTGCAGCCGCTGTTTAAACTGGTCAGGGCCGGACAAAGGGTTGCCCTGCTGGCAGGAAAAACACCGCTCACGCATCGTAAAACCGGCCAACTTTTACAACACTTTTAAACGGAAACTCGCCATGAGCACTCTCGACGATTCACTACAAAGCCTTGCCAGCGCCATTTTGCGGGCGCACCAGTCGCTGCGTCCTCAGGTTGCGGTCACCGCCCTGACCCACAGTGCGCCACTTAGCGCGCAGACCGGCTGTGAAATTTTTTTAAAATGCGAACATCTGCAACACACCGGGTCATTCAAATTTCGTGGAGCCAGCAATAAAATTTTAACGCTCACCGAAGAACAACGTTCAAAAGGCGTGATTACTGCCTCATCAGGCAATCATGGTCAAGCATTAGCGCTGGCCGGGTTGCGCGCCGGCGTTCCGGTCACGGTTTATACCACCACCCACGCTTCCCCGCTGAAGTTGGAAGCCATCAGGGCTTTTGGTGCCAAGGTTATCTCTATTGATACTGACCCGCTCAGCGTCGAGCTAGAAGCCGCAAAACAGGCTCAGTTGCAGAATACGCTGTTTATATCGCCGTATAACGACCCCGATATTATCGCCGGCCAAGGCACGATTGGCGCGGAGCTGGTTGAGCAACTGCCCGATGTCGATGCCGTGTTTATCGCGGTGGGCGGCGGTGGCCTGATTTCTGGCGTTGGCGCCGCGCTGGCCCATTTGAAACCCGGCACGGAGGTAATCGGCTGCTGGCCCGAAAATGCACCTACCCTACAGCGCTCACTGCTGGCCGGTAAAATTATTGAAATGGATGAAGAAGACACGCTGTCTGATGGTACTGCCGGCGGTATTGAGCCAGGCAGTATTACCTTTCCACTGTGCCAAAAAGTGGTCAATAAAACGGTGTTGGTCAGCGAGCAGGAAATTCGTGATGCGATGAAAATGGTCGCTCGCTATGAACGCTGGATGATTGAAGGCGCTGCCGGCGTCGCGCTGGCCGGTGCCATTAAACTCGCCGCAGACTATCAAGGTAAAAAAGTGGCGGTGGTACTTTGCGGAAGAAACATTCTGCTGGAGAAATTTATTGGGGCAATCCAATGAAAATTTATAACCAGACGCAGATCATGGGCGCAATGGATATGAAAGTCGCCGCCAGTCGTATTGCCGAAGGCTTTATTGCCTATTCACAGGGCCGAGTTCAGGTTCCGCCAGTACAAAACTTCACCTTTGAACAAGCCAACGGCGACTGCTGCATTAAATCAGCTTGGGTAGAAGGCAGCAAAACTTTTACCGTCAAAATATCGACGGGTTTCTATGATAATCCCGCCAATGGATTGGCCAGTAATGATGGACTGATGCTGGTACTCTCGGCACAAACCGGCCAGCCGCAGGTGCTATTGCAGGATGAAGGCTGGCTGACCTGTATTCGCACCGCGTTGGCGGGAAGGATAGCGGCAGAGAGGCTGGCACCCTCTGTCATTAGCGGTATCGGTATTATCGGCACCGGCGTGCAGGCGCGCATGCAGCTGGAACAGCTTATGCCGCTGACCGACTGCCGTCGGCTAATAGTCTGGGGTCGCAGTCAGGCAGCGCTCGACGATTATCGTCAATTTGCGCAATCGCTAGGCTTTGAAGTCACCACCACGCAGGACTGTGAACAGGTTGCCCGCAATGCCAATCTGATTGTGACCACCACTCCCTCGCGCCAGGCTCTTTTGCAAAGCGCCTGGATACAGCCTGGGACTCATATCACCGCGGTAGGTGCCGACGGTGGCGGTAAACAGGAGCTTGAGGCAGAACTGGTTGCCCGCGCCGACATTATCGTCGTCGATTCGGTTTATCAGTGCAGTCAGTACGGTGAGGTTTCGCACGCATGCAAACAAGGATTGGTAGCCAGTGAGCGTTTAATAGAGCTTGGAAAGCTGCTATATAGCCAGGCAAAAGGCCGTGAAAACGACCAGCAGATCACGCTAGCAGATTTAACCGGCGTAGCGGTTCAGGATGCGCAAATCTCTGCTTACGCCATGCAAGCCTGTCAGGAGGCATTTCCAGGCGTCTAAACCCCGGTTAACTCAATGACTCTTCGCGCAGGGCCTTCACATATTTATACACTGTGGCCCTGCCCATCGACAGGACGTTCGCCACATAGTCAAACGCACTCCGCCCCTCAAAAGCCCGTTCGTGATAGAGCGCTTCTACCAGTTGGCGCTTGTCTTCACGGCGGAGACTGTTCAAGCCCAAACTATTTTTATTCAGCCAGGCGTGCATAAAGGTGTTAATACGCTCCTGCCAGTCGTCGCGAAAAAGCGCTTCCGGCTGCGGCATAATACGGCTTGATTGAAAAAATAGGTTTAGCGCATCACGTGCCTGCTCCAGCACCGAATAATTGAGGTTAATGCACAGCGCCATCACCGCCTGCCCCTGCTCGTCTCGCAGAATACTGGTGATTGAACGCAGGCGTTGCCCGTCCCAATTCAGTTTCTCATAGGGGCCGATGCTTTGAGCTGCAAACGAGTCACTGGGTAACTCATCTAGCGCAGAGTCATCGCCAATCTTACGTTTGGAGAGATTATTGGCGATGTAGACAACCTGCTGTGCTTTAAGGTCATGTAAAATCACCTCGGCGTGAGGAAAAAGAAGCGTCGCAATACTGTCAGCGATAACCTGATAATTCAAAGGCTGAAATGGGTTTGCGATGCTCATAATCACTCTCTATTTTTGGCTAGACCCGTTGATAATACAGTAATAAAGATTGCGCCAACATCTCTAACTGCACAAGCTGGGTGCATAAGTCTGCTACCGGCTTAATGTTAATTGTCATGCCGATAATAATTAAAGATCTTCAACACCGGTCTCTATTTCTTCAAACTCGTTTAGCAGCAAGCGGTAGGATTTTTCTTGGGCGCTCTCAATGCGTTGGTCAATTTGTTCTTTGGTCTTCTTTGAGTATTTAGTAGACAGAGCCTCCATTTCCTTGTGGTTACCCGCCCCCACAAAAATATATCTATTGTGACTTCCCTTGAGCAAGCCGGCCCTTGCGTTGGATTTACCTCTATGCTTACCCTTAGTGCTTCGCGTGTTTTTGGGTTTGAGGACAATAGTATAAAAACGAGATTCTTTATTTTCTCGAGTATAGGGATGGAGATTTAATTCACTTGCTCTACTGTTGGAAAGGAACATTTGCATCCCCTCTTCAAGACCCCAATCTTTGTCGTAGTCTTTTTTTAAGCTTTGCCAGTCAGTTTCAATATAAAGACTCAACTTTTCCTTATCTTTGATTGGCTTTCTCTCCACGTTGCTAGCCAATACTGATTCTGTTGCAGACATTGACTCCTCGGTAATGCTGTTGCGTTGTGATCTTTTTTTATTTTTACCCTCGAAATCACTGGTGCTAGTTGTTGAATTACTGAGGTTTTCATCTTTAAATTGAGGTTCGTAGTAAACTGAAGACTGACTTTTCCCGAAAATGTCGTCCAGACGTTTTGATAACTTCTCTGCCTCAACAGTATTCTGTGTTTTTATTACATTTAGCATACCTTGCAAGGCGTTATCTTTCATGGGTGCTAAAGAAGAAAGCACCCCATTATCGCGGAGTGTCTCACATTGTTTTAAAATAAAATCCATAAGTTCAATAAGCTCTAATGATTTTCCTTGCGTTAAGAAGTTTAATATAGAGCCGAACGATCTAACCAGTGTATGATTAATTGCGTTAGACTTTAATGCAAGTCCCTCACCTACAGCTAAAATGCATCGTTTAATGAATTCTGGAGAGGGTTTGTCCCCTATATCCTGATCAAACTTAAGCATGCTATGCTGCCTGGCGGGTTTGGCTTCGAAAAAGTTCTCTGGATTAAATAACCAATCAATATTTACGCTGTTAGGTATTGATTCCTGGAACGCCCCCTTAAATACCAGCCAGGTAATGTCTTGCGCCAGAATAAATCTAATTAATTCTTTACGGTTCGGCCCCTCAGCGGGGTTTGATAAACTCGAAGATTGTATTTCCCTCTTAATATGCTCAATAAAAACGCCATACCCCGCGAGTTTAGGTGGAATATTGATAACTATATTCCCAAAAACTTTAAGCAGTTCATCCAGATTATTACGTCTTGCCATCATCTGATAAACCTCATGCATTAATTGGTTCCTAATGAACTCTACGCCATCATTATTTTTCTTGGCGCATGACGTTTGAATAACTTTAGAGATAATGGACAGATAGAGGTGATCGTTAATATCCCCTTTTATTAACCTATCGTTAAGCAAGGTAAACGGTGCTTTCATCTCAATGAATTTATCGATTGAGGCAAAGTTACTCACAACATTTTCCAGCAACTTTTCAGCGTTTTTCAAACCACCGGAGTTGAATAAATTAATCTGTAGGGAAAGTATAGCCTCAAACAAACTCTTATTATTTTCGGCGGATTTCTTGTCTGTTTTTGAGTTTTCACGCCCTTCTACCAATAAGTGTTGCAAACGCACGTTAAGCTCGGAGACTTTTGATTTATTGATATTCACATCAAAACTTTCATTAGCCTTAATAATATCAGCAATAAAATTCACTTTGTTTTTATTGGCGGCATAATCTATCAGCATGCGGGAAAAAATTGCATCGCATTCTTTGTGAGTAAAAATATACTCTTCAATATAGCGGCATTTCCCTATCCAGTTGTTAGCTTTTTGCATTGATAAAAAAACAGGCGACTTGTCTTTAGACTCTGGCCCCGTTAAATATTTCACCTTGTCATCAATGCGTCCAAGGCCATTGCCTATTATCAAGCATTTGTTCTCACCTATCGATGTTAATTTCACATCATTATATATATTCCAATATTCTAAAATTAAATCCAGCGCCTCTTTATCATTCGCTCTATAGATAGAAGGAATAAGCGATTTAGCCATCACCCCCGACACCATAAGCAAGGCTAACGCCTGAGTACCGCTGTCTCTTTGCACGTGTTTTTGGAAAAACCTCTTAAAAATTGCTCTACCGTTTTCAGATGAAATACGCGAGTTGGCAAAAATAATAAGATAAAGCGTCGCCAGTGCTGCATTACCGTCGCGTCCGTGTTCATCAATTATTGTCTCAAATTTACTGACAACATCAACAGCCCAATTACGTGGGTATTGAAAGGCCCCCATCATTGCAAATAATAATACCTTATCTTTTATGGATATATTTTGAGGGAATTGTATTATCGGGCATATCGATCTATCAAGTAAATAGTCTCTAATTCTGGGATAAGCTTGAGTTTTAAAACGCTGGCCGGGATAGGTAAACATGGGCAAAAGAGGTTCCAAAACATCCACATGGTATTTCATGCTCCGATTTGAATTATTCAAAGCAGTCGTTACACGATTACAAGCAATGATAAGTATAGTATGCAAATCCAACTGTGCATTGCCCTGACTGTCTATTTCTTTATACATGTTTTTAGCCACTATCATAAAAAGGGGATAGGCACTTATGTTTATTTTTTGGAAATGATCAGTAACCTGTACAATAAATGACTTCAATGCGTTATCTTCACTATCTTTATAAAGGATGAAAATAGTTGCTAAAAAGCACGCTAAATCGTCAATGCTATCCTCACTGTCTTTTATGGCGTGCAATAGCTTCGTTGCAATAACCTTAAACCAGGCAACCGGCGGATTTCCTATTCTTTGTAACACAGGGCTAATTAAAGAAGTGGTCCTGGCTGGAGATTCTTTTATTTTTTCAGCCAAAAGTCTAAAAAACTCACTTCTTATAACCGTTTTTCCACAAAGTTTAGTTGATAACTTTTGGAAGATATTACTACAATACAATAAGTCATCTTTTCTAGTAGTTTTATTCTTCAAATAGAGAAGATTCAAAAATTTACTGGCCTCGGCGCTAAAATCCTCCATTGTTGACATGATAACCTGATACATTTCCCGCTCATTCTGCACGGCATACAGATCTCGCGGTATAAATTTCAACGCTGCCACATTAGATTTATCGGTGTTCAGCATCGTGAGCGTTTTCATTGCCGTTTTTCTTGCCTCTATTTTTTCGTCGCGACTCTCAAAGTAAAGCACTAAACCGTCAGATATGGACTTGGGATCTGAATTTATTAGGTATGAAAGTCTCCCCTGTAAATGAACTCTGGTAATTTTATTATTTTTATCCACATAAAAAATGGGTACTGAAATAGCACATGAGAGCATCCGATAAAAATCACCAGCGCCAAGAGCTTTAATATTCTTTAAATGAATAGCGGTCAGCTCACCTGTTTTATTAGACGGTAATACTTGCGCCTGGCAGGCCGCAATAGCGGGTCGTGAAAGCGTGGACTGCGCAGACGTTAAAGGGGGACGGCTCGTCGAGGCTACTGCAGGAGTGAGAGGTGTCGCCTGAGGCAAACTCTCCCGACCCGTATTTTCTTTGCGGCGGGCCATATATACCTCATTATTTTTAAATTCCTGACTTATTTGCGCAACGTCGAGCTTCAAAGAGCTCTCTAATGTCGGTCTGAGCATCACTGCGTTCGCGGACTTGACGGCATCATTGACCTGAGTCGAAGTGATTTTATTTTTTAACCGGTCGGCCTGATGATGAGAAGCGGCTCCCAGTGTCGGCGCAACGGAAAAGGAATGCTGGCTGAGCTCGGTGTGCCGAGTAGGAGGCTGGTTGAGTTGTCGACTTACCTGCTCAATAAGTAAAGCCTGAAGATTTGAAGAGGAGGCAAATTGCGGGAATTTCTCAAAATCGTGTTGAACAACGCCGATTATCTTTCGGTTTTTCTCCTGCGAAACAGTAACTTTCCTTAATACATGACCATCAACCTTCGGTGCATTTTTATAAGGAATGGCCTGTGATAATGTCTCTATCCGCATGTTTAAAAAACCACGTCTTTTTGTTATTTCAGCAGCGAGGGCATATTCACTGTGCTTAACTGCGTTAATGACATCCTTTCGCGATAAATGCACGGCATAGCGTGACAAGTCGACTATTTTTTCGTCACAAGTGACGTGGTGATTCACCGCTCCGCCCTCATTCATTCCTACTGCCCTGATATTTTTCTCACCACTTTCTTCAACAATGATGGCCACTTTCTGATTGCGCCACTCATCCTCTATGACTATCTCAGCCAGTAATACTTCTTTATGCCATTGATTTTCTAGTGCTTCACTGTCTTTCAACCCTCTGTACTGCGCATCCTGCGCCGCCGAATAGGCTCTTGCCTGAGTATCTTGATACGCCTTCTGCGCACTATTTATTTCATAAAAATACTGATTTATTCGATGAATATTTTCTAATGCACACTCCTCGGTATTCCTGCGATTACACCTTGTCACGCTTTTTTCAAGCATGTTTTGTAGTGTATTAAAATCCCTGTTTACTTCCTCCATTTGCGCCGTTGTTCGTAACGCGTTAATGGTTTCTCGCAGCTCAGCGTTGAAACGGCACTCTTTTAAAACATTTTCAATTAGCGACAATTCGTCGGGCGTAGAAAACGCCTGCACAGCCTTGAAATATTGCTCTGAGAGGGAAAAATGAGGGTTTAGCAATAGTCGCAATAAGTGCCTGACCTTAACGCAGCGGTCAACCTGCTGGTCGAGATTTCGCTGTGCTACCTCAACATTTTCTATCAAAGACAGACGCTCTAGCATGGGTCGCAAACGCGCTTTGTCCCGTGCAGTACAGGCCTGGTTCCTGATTTCATGCAATTCGATAATTAAAGTCTTGTCTGCCTCGGGGACGGATAGCAGTACACGGGCCGTTTCATCAAGCACCTTTGAAACGTTTTTTGAGTGGGAATACAGCGAGTTTTGCTCAGAGGACAATAGTGCGGCTTTGGTCATTAAGTTAACCTGCCCAAGCAGCGAGTCCAATCGAGTGTTTAAGCCTTTAAAGAATTGTTCAGCCGCGATGCGACTACGCTCGACTTTGCATTTTAAAGAGAAAATCTTCTCTTTAATCTCTCTACTCAGTAATGCACCGTCGAACTTCTCATAGCCGCTAAGCGCATCGCTGATACTCCTAGTGTATTTACTCAACGCCTCTACATATTCTACATTTTGACCAATGCGGATATTCCTAACATCCTCTTCTGTACAATCTATGTGCTCACGCTGAGAGGGAAACTCAGCACACGCAGCGGAGGTTGAGAAAGGTGTTGGTGTTAATGGCAAAAAGGAGGGGCAATCAGGCAAAGAGGGGGGAGGTAAAGGGTTAATACGTTCTGGACTTGCCTCTCGACTAAAAATTCCGCCCCCTCCGGGAGATAAAGAGCGCATTTCAAGCTTACCGCCGGAGGTAACCGCCCGAAGTGAAGAAATAACGCTACCGCACCTTGTTTCCTGCACTCTCACGACATCGTTGCGTGGGCTTGTATTGGGGATACTCTCGTTTACATTCATGATATTTCTCCGGCGTATGTTAGCTCATTGTCTTATTGAACCAACTTAAGCTTCTCGCAGTTATCGCTCTCTTCGGCGACCGGAAATAAAAAACGACCTCCTGTTTAGGAAGCCGTTAAGTTCTAGAACTGATTTGAATCAGAAAACGCGGTCAGAAGGCAAAACACGAGCAGCCGACGCAGCGTAAGCTGTTTTTTCTCATGCACCTCAGGGATAAATGCGCGGTCGTAAAGATGAAGAATAAAGACTGACGTGTCGGGCGCGGCGACGTTGATTTCATCGAGAGTCGGCAGCAACTCGCCCCCACTGAAGCGAAGGTGTTCTCAGCGCTGGCTATTTGAGCATTCTTAACGCATCGGCCAGCGAAGTCACACCTTCCCAAAGCAGCTCGAGATTGAAGTTGAGGCCGCCGCTGATCAGGTGCAAGTGTGAATCATTCAGAACTCATCAAAGCATAGCACTGGCGGCGACCTGCGCATTCTCGATCGCCAGAAGATCCTCACCGTGCATGATTTTAAAAGTAAAATGGGTGCCGCTGGGCTGTGGCTATCTGCCGAGATATTTGGCCCAACCTTATTTGAAATCGGGCGTACTGGTCGAAATAGTGCCGAATGCCATCAGGACATGACCTATCTAGCATGGAATGAAAACGCCAGCGGTAACGCGGCCAAATGGTGGATTGAACATCTCAAGGAATTCGACGGTTTCGCCAATCTTTACTCACGCCTCTAATCATTGGCACGACGTGACTGACGCAGAATTCCCCATACCGTCACTACGCTGAAATAAAATCGTCATTGTTATGTCCTATGGTCGAGATAACTCAACCGGAGGACATTCTATGTTCAGCATGGACAACGTACTTCAGGACCTTGCGCCGCAGCGTAAAACGCCTTTATGGCAGCTTAATTTGTTGAAACAGCTGTTTCGGGAAAAAGAGTTTCAGCAACTGGCTGAAACAAATCGTCATCTTAAGGGCGTGGATATGGTCGAGCAAATCCTCGACTACTTCCACATTCGCTGTGAACTCTCCGCCCGCTGTCTTGAACAAATTCCCAGCTATGGTCCGGTGGTGATCGTTGCGAATCACCCGATAGGCACAATTGAAGGGCTTGCACTGCTGAGCGCGGTGGCTTCAGTGCGCGGCGACGCGAAAGTGGTGGCTAACCGCCTGCTCTCACAGGTGGAGTCGTTGAGCAGCCTGATGATCCCGGTCGACAACATGAGCAATCGCACCGGCCGTGCGCAGGTGATGATGATGCAAGAGCACCTTGAAAATCAGGGCGTGCTTATCGTGTTCCCCGCCGGAGAAGTGTCACGCGTAACATCAAAAGGCGTTCGCGATGGACGCTGGCACACCGGTTTTGTGCGACTGGCGGCTAAAACGCGTGCCGCGATTGTGCCGGTGCACATTAGCGGCAGCAACAGCGCGCTGTTTTACTTAAGTTCGATGATTTATAAACCGATTGCCACCCTGCTGCTGGTAAACGAAATGTTTGGCCACCGCGGCAGTACGCTTAAGTTACAAATTGGCGCACGTATCCCTTACGACAGCTGGCACGACGGGCATTCTCGGGCTAAAGACCTGGCGGCGCGTTTTCGTAAACACGTATATCGACTAGGGCAGGGAAAGCCCGGACTGTTTCGCACCGAATCGGCCATCGCCCGCGCGGAGGATCGCGCCGTGCTCAAGCATGCGCTGGAAGCTAGCGAAGTCTTGGGAAAAACGCCTGACGGCAAGCTGATTTATCTTTATCGCCGCCACGGCGAAGACTATGTGCCCATTTTGCGCGAGCTGGGTCGTCTGCGTGAAATCGCCTTCCGCGCGGTGGGTGAAGGCAGCGGCCGTCGTCGTGACCTCGACAGCTTTGATGACGACTATTATCACCTGGTGCTTTGGGATCCACAGGCGCTTGAAATAGTCGGCGCTTATCGCTTTATTCCCACCGCCGAACAGCTGGAAAAAGGCGGGATCAACGCTATTTATAGTCAAAGCCTGTTTAACTACGGCCATCAAATGGACCCGATTCTGGCGCAGGGTATTGAGCTGGGCCGCAGCTTTATTCAACCTGCCTACTGGGGGAAACGCGGCCTGGACTACCTGTGGCTCGGCATTGGCGCCTATCTGGCCAAGTACCCGCAGTACCGCTATCTGTTTGGCCCAGTTTCAATTTCTGGAGGTTTACCTCTGGTTGCCCGTGACCTGCTGATTGCGTTCTATCGCCTCTATTTTGCTCCGTCTCTACCGCTGGCAACGTCGCGCCAACCCTATCCTGCGTCTTTGCCGGAGGTATTGGCACAATTTAGCGGCGACAATTATCAGCAAGATTTACAGTGTCTGAAACGTCTGTTGGCGAATTTGGGTTGCAGTATTCCACCGCTTTATAAACAGTATTCAGAACTTTGCGAAACAGGTGGCGTACAGTTTATCGATTTCGGTTGCGATCCCGCCTTTAATCACTGTATCGATGGATTGGTGCTGGTTGATTTGTCGGTGCTCAAACCGTCCAAATACGAACGTTATATCGCGGTGCACCACCCACAGCCTCAAGCTGAGGGAGTAAGTGGTGCGTTGAGCTAAAACATTCCTTTATCACTTTGGCTGCGTTAACTGCGTGGCCAAAGACCTTTTCATCAACGTTTTACCGTAAACGACCGTCAGTATCGCCGGCACGCTAAAGGCCACAGCGATGGCGATAACTTCGTAAATCATTTTTGATTCAGGCCCACTAAACAAACCTAATTCAAAGACATTTAGCACCGGTAGGAAGCTGTATGTTTTAACCCGCAGCAGCCCGGTAATCGCCCCGCCCAATGATGCCCCAATACAGCCAAAAATAAACAGCATGCGGTACTTAAGCGTAACGCCATACAACGCAGGTTCTGTTATCCCGAAGAAAGCAGAGATTGAAGCAGAAATAGCAATTTGTTTATCTTTCGCATTTCGTGCAATAAATATTGCCCCAAATACCGCGCCAAACTGCCCCATAACCGCCGACATAAACATGGCCATGATTGTGTCGTAGCCGTGAACCTGGATATTAACCAGCGCCAGGGGAATAATGCCCCAGTGAACGCCAAAGACGACAAACAGTTGACCTATCCCGGCCAGCAACGCGCCAGAGAGTACCGGACTCAGTTCATATAACCAGATATAAGCATTAGCAATACCGATACCGATATAATCTGCCACGGGTCCGATGAAGGTGAACACCACAAAACCGGTGATAATCAACGATAGACACGGCACAAAAACCAGTGCAGCGACTTCCGGGATCACCTTCTTCAAATACCGCTCAACGTAGCTTAGAAATAACACGGCGAAGATCGCCGGGATCACCGCACCGCCGTAGATTTTAAGACTGAGCGTCAGTCCGAATAGGCTCATAGTGCTCGGCATTGAAGGGTCTGTTAGCGGAAAGACCATCGCGGCAGTAAGCGCAAGGGCAATGTATCGATTAGTCTTGAACTTTTCTGCCGCAGTAATGGCAATAAATAAGGGTAAAAAGGTGAAGACGCCGCTCGCTAGCATATTAAATACGGTGAAAATATAGGTATCTGTCGCCACCCAGTGCATGGTTTGCAACAACACCACGATGCCTTTGACAACCCCAACGCCCGCCAATACTCCAATATAGGGCGTAAAAATGGCCGAGATATTGGATAGGAATCGATTAAACAGGGACATTTTCTCCGTTGCCCCAGGAAGTGGATCTGTCAACGCAGCAGGATTTTGCAGAGCAGTCATTGCGGTAAAGACCTTTTCGACCTGAGGGCCAATAACAATTTGAAATTGGCTAGAGGTGTTAACAATTTTAATAACGCCCTGTAATTCGCTGAGAACCTGTTCATCAACAATGGCCACATTTTTAAGGGTAAAACGCAGTCTCGTCGCACAGTGAGTGACATGCTCTATATTTGAATAACCACCAATATGTTTAATGATATCACTGGCTAATACCTGAAAGTTAATCGCCATGTTACTTCCTTAATTTTAAGTATTATTTAATTAAAGTCACCTGGTCTCGTTTTACTTTTTACTGAAACACCAAAATCGGTATAAATACGCGTCGGCAAATCATTTCCTTTTGCTTCGGCAATATGGTGTGCCAAGATCTGGAATGGAATAACCATCACCAGCGGCGCAATATATTCATTCACATCAATGTTGATGGCCAGTGTTCTTGGGTCTTCACTTTTCCCCAGTTTCACCGTATAGATAAAAGGCGTACATTTTTTTTCATATTCTCTCAGCAGCACCAAGCGCTCTTGTCCAACGCTTTCGGTCTCAAGAAAGAAAATACGGTGTTGCGGATTGACCTCAAAATAAGGCCCATGCATAAAGGTTTCTAACTCCACCCCTTGTGAGGGTGCACGCACCGTTTCTGCAAACTTTGTTTCCATCTCTTTGCAAACGCCCACTGCCGGGCCATAGCCAATCGAAGTGAAACGCTGGCCTGCATTGAGTTCCTGCTGCCACGCCTGATAGAAAGCTTCAGTGTTGTCAATCAGCGCAGGAATGGCGTTAATCGCGCGTGCAAACATCGCCAACTCAGCGGCTTCCTGCTCCAGTGTGATAAAACCATCGGCGCGGGCACTGCGTAAACCCAACAGCATCAGGGTTAAAATCGTCGCAACGTAGCCTTTAGTGACGTAGCCTACACGCTCTTCACCGATGTGAATATCGACGGCGAGATCCACCGTATTTGCCAGTTCACTGCCCATTTTGCTGGTTAAACCTAGCGTCGTTACTGTGGCGGACTTTTTCAAATTCTTAATTGCGTTGATTGTCGACGTGCTTTCTCCGCTTTGAGAAACGCCAATGATTAAATCAATCATTGGATTATGTTTTTCAAAAAATTGATAGTGAAAGGGTTCCTCAATACTGACGCGAGCTTGACCAATATTTTCAATATAATATTTTGCGCTTTTGGCTGCGTTGAAACTTGAACCCGTTGCAAGAATAAGCCACGTTTTTTTGTCTTTTATGACCGGTAGTGTGTTTGGATAATTAGCTAAAATATTAGCCAATATCTCTTTCTCTTCATTAATATACGTCATCATCGTAGGCTTCATTATGTTCTCCAGATTTTTGAATTCCATTTACGTCCTCAACAAACCTGAAAACGTTTTCAGGTTTGATAGTATGCAGCCAGATGAAGAAGATCAATGCGATCCTTGAGTAAATAATGGAAGTGTGAGCAAGTTGGCAAAATAAGGCCAAAGGGCCTAGGATGAGTTTTATCTTAATATTTAATAATAATTAACTTAACGGCCTTAAAATATAAACTAGCAAGATTCCCCTTCGAGAAATAAAGGGGGGATGGTTATTAGTTCATTGTTGGGTGTAGATGACTGCATTAACGCGATCATAGTCGCTATCACTGCCTGACCTAGACGATTGTTTTGATGGTCTGCCGTGGTGATCCTCGGAATAAAATACTCACTGCCGGGAAAATATTCACAGCTGGCCACGGCGATGTTATCTTCAGGCACCGAGACATGGTTGTCTTTCAAAGCACGGATCACTCCCATCGCAACCCGATCGTTAATCGCCAAAATCGCATCCGGCATCGCCGCATCCCGGCCTAAAAGATGCTCAATGGCCTGATAGCCGTGCTCGATATAGAAGTCATTTAGAATAACAAACTCGGGGTGAATCGGCAGGCGAGCCTCTTGCAAATGCGCATAAAAAGCGCCAACGCGTTGTTGAGTAACATAAACTTTTTCAGAGCCACCGATGAAAGCAATGTTTTTATAACCTCTGTCGATCAGTCGCTGCGTCACCATACGTACGCAGTGGGTTTGATCGCGCGTAATACACGAATAGGCCAACTGAGGTATCTCTCTGCCGACCACGACCGTTGGGATCTGTTCAGTTAGTTTTTTCAGCGCCGAAAGATAATCCGTTGGAATATCAACATAATCGATATCCCCTCCCAAAATAATTGCCCCATCTAATTGACTGTTCATGATTGAATTAAAGATAGCCACATCAACGTTTGGCTGGGAAGAGTCTGGCATTTTCCGCGCAGACTGGGTGTCAAAGAGGATAATTTTATAACCGTTTTTTAAACATGCTTGCTCAATTTGCGCGACTAAAGTGACAAAATAAGGATTGGTAATATCAGAAACGACCACCGCCAGCGTGTCACTTTTTTTAGATATCATGCCACGCGCCACCAGATTGGGGCTAAAACTGTACTCAGCGATCACCTTCTGTACTTTGGCCTTAGTTTTATCAGAAACCCAGCTGTTGTTGTTGAGTACGCGTGAAACAGTGGTAATTGATACGCCTGCAATCTCTGCAATATCCTTAATCGTGATATTTTTCTTCATTATTTTCCCTTAATGACGCTCGATGAATCCCTCGATGCACACGTTTTCGGCTACTCATCCTTTTGATCCAAGTCCCTGGAATTACTGCCCGTATCACGACTCGACGGATGAAAGATTGACAGTATAAAGAGGAATATTACATTAAGAAAAGAAAGACATTATGCTGGCTCAAGATAGGTTATGCTCGTGTCGAGTGTACTTGAATGTCTCTCAGTTCATTGGCGTATGGGGTTCCCATGCATTGTTCGCCTGTTTTACGCTGGAATTTCAATGAAAGTGACTATCCTTGTTGTTTGTCTTTTTCTGCTCAGCGGCTGTGGTGCCGGTGCCGCTGAATCAATATTTAGAATTATCCCGAACAGCAACAATGTTTGCCCACACGGTAACGACGTCTTCACCAACCAGTGTCACGGTTAAACGTTAAACGGCGCTTCACCCGCCAGTACGTTGTCGATGATTTTCAACACGCCTTCTTCATTATTAGAAACGGTTGAATAACTCGCTGCTGCTTTGGCAGCGGGCATCGCATTGGCCATCGCAAAACCATACCCGGCCTGTTTCAGCATTTCTACGTCATTACCACCGTCACCGAAGGTGACAACCTCGCTGTCATCAATGCCCCAGATTTCTTGCAGCATCCGCAGCCCATTGGCTTTGTGGCGGCCTGGAATAATCAGGTCAGCCGAACCATGTCCGCTGGAGACCGGCGTGATGATGTGACCCAAAGCCTTATCAAGCGAGGTCATAAAGTTTGCCAGGTGATGGTCATCAATATTGGTCGCGAACTTAAAAATAGTGTCGTCAATTTCTTGATAATTCTCTATTTTCTTCAATCTATGGTAATAATTTTGCATCTTTTGATAAAACGCATCCGGCTGCGACGCCAAAATGTAGGCGCTGTCTTTGCCGCAGATTACCGTGTTCAAACCCGGCGTATTATCAATAAACTCAAGGATCTTCGCCACTGACTCGGCGCTGAGTGAAGCAACGGACAGATCTTGACCTTCCTTAACGATATAGCCACCGTTTTCCGCCACAAAGGCGATTTCAGAGGCGATTTCAGGGAAGAACGACTTTAGTTGGTAGTACTGGTTTCCGCTGGCTACGACAAACTTGATGCCCTGTTGCTTGAGCTGCTGATACTGAGAAAGGAATTTTGCCTTATTGTATTTTTTTTGGTCATCCAGAAATGTGCCATCCATATCTACAGCAATTAATTTCACTGATGCTAACTTTTTACCCGACATAAGCCCTCTCGCTACGTTCAAAATATAACCACCATCATAAAAGCTATCGGTGAAAGATTAAAGAAAAAGACCAGCAACGCGAGGTCACTGGCCTTAATTATTCTTAAAAAAACCTGATTTTTTGACTGGGCTTCCTTAAAAACCGTAGCGGATGGCGTCTTTACTTTTTTGCATCAGTCCGTCGATTTTATTTGAGTAAAGCTCAAGTCCATTACCGTCTCCCGCATGTGAGCACTCACGACGTTTGGCGTTATAGGCCTTCATCAGTTGCGCCTGAGCAAAGCCAGGCTTGCCGTAACATTCCATGCTTTTTTCCCAGCAGGCAATCGCAGTATCGATATCCTGCTGTTCCGCATAACTTTTACCCAATTCATTCAGCGCGTTGGCGCAATCGGCGGGCGCCAGGTTTTGTGCCAGAATGGCGTCGATTGCAGTAGTCATATCAGCCCCCGTTTAACCTAGTGAAAGAAGTTAAGAATGTGACCAAATACCAGCCCGACGCTGATGACGTCCGAGTCGCTGAAGGTCACGTTTGAAAAACCGAATTTACCGAGCAGCGGCAGCAGCAGCGCGGGCAGCAGAGTAATGAACAGTCCGTGGAAGATGCCACCAATAATGGCTCCTCGGCGTCCGCCAACGGCATTACCAAAGATACCCGCAGTGCCTCCGGCAAAGAAGTTGGTCAACATGCCGGGTAAAATCATTGCTAACCCAATACTTGGGAACAGGAACATGCCGATGACCGAACCAATGGTGGTTGAGATAAAGCCGATGATGACCGCGTTGGGTGCATAGGGGAAAAGCACCGGGCAGTCGAGGGCAGGAATCGCATTAGGCACGATGCGCAGTGCAATACCGCGAAATGCGGGCACGATTTCGGCTAACAACAGGCGAACCCCGGCCAAAAGCACATAAACGCCGACCACAAACTGAATCGACTGCAGGAAGGCATAGACCATATAGTTCACACTGTTGGCGAACGGTGCAATCACCTCAGGGCCAGCAACGGCGGCTGGGATCAGGTAAATAGGGATCATCACTACCATCATCGACAGGTAGGTATCCTGCAGGAACGACAGCGCCGGCGGCAGCTCAAGATCTTCCGTGCTTTTGCTTACGTCGCCGGTCAATTTTGCTACACCGGCCTGAATGATGTAGCCAATGGTGCAGAAGTGGCCGAGGGCGAAATCGTCCGAGCCCGTAATTTTGCGTACAATCGGCTGCGCCAGCACCGGCATACCTACCGCCATGACACCGGCAATTACGCCACCAATCAGGATCAGTTCAGTGCCGCGCAGGCCGCCCATATACCCAATAACCGAACAGACAGTTGCCATCCATAATGATGCTTGGCCTGTCAGGAAAATATATTTATAGCGGGTAAAACGTGCGATAAGAATATTAACAATAAATGCCAACACCATAATCAGCGCGGTTTCTCGTCCTAACGTTTGTTGGGCAATGCCGGCAATTGATCCCACGTCGGTAACAATACCGCGCATGTGGAAACCCTTTTGGAAAATTTCACCCAAAAAGGTTAGGGTTGCGACAATAATACTGGCACCCGAAAGCAGCACCAAAAAACCGAGAAGGGTTTTCAACGTGCCGGTAATAACCTGTCCTGGGCTTTTCTTTAATGCAATAAGCCCGATCATAGCAATCAGGGATATTAAAATAGACGCCTGGCCCAGTACGTCATTGACGATAAAGTGAAGGAAAGACATATCAAGTCCCCTGTAGAGTTCACGGTGATCGAGCTATTGAGTAAGATGTTTTTATTAAATAATTTTAAGATTATGACTTCAGACTATGTTGTCTGATTTTACTAATGCGCCATTAGCCCCATATCTTGCAATACAGGTGTGAGCTTCTCTTTTATTTCATTTTTATCGACCAGGCGTTTTAAATAGATAATGGTTGCACTGATATTATAATGAGCGAACTGAGATCTGAAGTTTTCGCCAGTAAAGATAATATCCGCACGCGTTGAGGTGGCGCTTGAAATATCACAATGAGCTAGCTCAGCGTCAATCCCTAAATCTTTCAACGCCGCTTCAATGCTCATTTCACAGGCAAAACTGCTGCCCAGACCCGCACCACAAACCGCCAGAATTGATAACTTTTTCATAGGTGTTCCTTTGTTTGCCGTCATTCACAAGACATACTTCGGATAACCCCAATGGCATTATGCCAAAGGGATTCATGATGTTAACCGACTCTTTCACGCTCAGTACTGACTGATGGCCTGCAAAACATCTTCTTTGCTTTGGCATCCTCTTAATTTTTGCACCACCGCATCGTCACAAAAAAGATGTGAGAGGCTGGCGATCATTTCAATATGTGAATTGCTGTCTATTGCTGCCAGAGCGAAGATGATATAAACCGGATCGTTATCTTCGCTGTAAAACTCAACTCCATTCTGTACAATAACCAGTGACAGCGCGGTGCGAATAACCCCCTCTTCCGGTCTGGCGTGCGGCATAGCAATACCTTCCCCCAGTACATAATAAGGACCAATCTCTCTGTGCATATCGTAAATAGCCTGGAGATAACGAGCCTCAACCGCACCAACATCTATTAACGGCTGCACTGCCAATGCCACAGCACTCTGCCAATTGTCTGCGTGCTCAATAATATTAATATTACTTTCGTTAATCCAGTCAGTTAACATATTACCTCTTCAAGAGTTTTCGCCTAACGTGCATTGTTTCTAAAGCATCAATTTATAAACCGTTAGGTTATAGATTCTTACTTTATAAAAGTATACTTATC
>NZ_MRWD01000079.1 GCF_002093625.1 Rouxiella silvae
CCACCCCCATTGTCTTTATTACCCCACCCCCGCCAATTGGCTATTGGTTTTTTTTATTAACTCTGCCCCTTTTGGGTATGGGATCATCTTAGAAACTCTGACCCTTAGGGGAAGGGGATCATCTTAGAAACTCTGACCCTTAGGGGAAGGGGATCATATTAGAAACTCTGCCCCTTAGGGGGAGGAGATCATCTTAGATACTCTGACACTTAGGGGAAGGGGATCATATTAAAAACTCTGCCCCAAAAAATTTGGGGCGGAGATCTGTTCTAAAGTTTTACCGGTTTTATATTCCAAATCTTCTCGGCGTATTCACCGATCGTTCTGTCCGACGAGAAATATCCCATGTTGGCAATATTAAGCAGTGCACGGCGGGACCACTCATCCTGCTGCTGATACAGCTCATCAACTTTATCCTGCGTATCAATATAGCTGCGGTAATCAGCCAGCAGTTGGTAGTGATCGCCTAAATTGACCAAACTGTCGAACAGGTTGTGATAACGCTTAGGCTCGCCGGGACTGAACGTGCCGGTCGCAATTTGCGTCAACACCTTGTGCAGCTCCTCATCGTTTTCATAGTACTCGTGCGGGTTATAGCCGTTGTTACGCAAGGCCTCCACTTCCGGCGTGGTGTTACCGAAGATGAAAATATTCTCCTCGCCGACGTGTTCCAGCATTTCGACGTTGGCGCCGTCGAGGGTACCAATGGTCAGCGCGCCGTTGAGAGCAAACTTCATGTTACTGGTGCCCGAAGCTTCGGTTCCGGCCAGGGAGATCTGCTCAGAAAGATCCGCCGCAGGAATGATCAACTGTGCCAGACTGACGCTGTAGTTAGGAATGAATACCACTTTCAGCTTGTTTTTAGTTCGCGGATCGTTATTGATCACATCCGCCACATCGTTGATCAAGCGAATGATCTGCTTGGCCGCATAGTAGGCGGAAGCCGCTTTACCGGCGAAAATAACCGTACGTGGTACAAAGTTTTCATCCGGATCGTCAATAATACGGTTATAGCGGGTGATCACGTGCAGCACGTTCAGCAGTTGGCGTTTGTACTCGTGAATGCGCTTGATCTGCACGTCAAACAGGCTGTGGGGGTCAATAACCACGCCCAGCTTCTCCCCAACGTAGGCAGCAAGACGCTTTTTGTTCTCATACTTGGCCTTCTGCAACGCCTTTAGAAAACTTGGATAATCGATGTCCTGCTTAAGCTCGGCCAACTGGCTCAAATCGGTTCGCCAGGTATGACCGATAGCATCATCAAGCAGTGCGGAAAGTGGCTTATTGGCCAATCCGAGCCAGCGACGTGGCGTAACACCGTTGGTCATGTTGCAGAAACGATCAGGGTAGATTTTGGCAAAGTCGGCAAACAGTGATTTAACCATCAGGTCAGAGTGCAGCGCCGATACGCCGTTGACTTTATGGCTGGCAATCACCGCCAACCAAGCCATGCGAACCTTACGGCCGTTATTTTCATCAATAATCGATACCCGCGATTTCATTTCATTGTCGCCGGGCAGCACCTCTTCCACGTGATTGAGGAAGTGTTCGTTAATTTCGAAAATCAGCTGTAAATGGCGCGGCAAAATTTTGCCCAACATGTCCACTGGCCAAGTTTCCAGCGCTTCGGTCATCAATGTATGGTTGGTGTACGAGAACACGCGACTCACGGTGTCCCACGCAGAAAGCCAGCTCACCTTATGCTCGTCAATGAGCAGTCGCATCAGCTCGGGAATCGACAACACCGGATGCGTATCATTCAGGTGAATGGCGATTTTATCGGCCAGATTAGCGAAAGTTTTGTGAGTCATGTAGTGGCGATTCAGAATATCCTGCACCGTTGCCGAGACCAGAAAGTATTCCTGTCGCAGGCGCAACTCGCGGCCCGAATAGGTTGAATCGTCTGGATAAAGCACGCGTGACACGTTTTCGGAGTGATTTTTATCCTCGACCGCGGCAAAGTAATCGCCCTGATTAAACTTGCCGAGGTTAATTTCGTTACTGGCCTGCGCGCCCCAAAGTCGCAGCGTGTTGGTGGCATCGGTGTCAAAGCCTGGGATCACCTGATCATAGGCGACGGCCACTACTTCTTCCGTCTCGAGCCAGCGCGTTTTTGACCCCTCGTGCTGCAAGCGTCCGCCAAAGCGCACTTTGTAGCGGGTGTTGTAACGCTGAAACTCCCACGGGTTACCGTATTCAAGCCAATAGTCCGGTGACTCTTTTTGCTCGCCGTTGACTATTTTCTGCGAAAACATACCGTATTCATAACGAATACCGTAACCGCGACCCGGCAAAGCCAGCGTTGCCAGCGAATCGAGGAAACAGGCGGCCAGTCGCCCTAAACCACCGTTGCCTAAGCCGGGATCGTTTTCCTCGCCAATTAACTCCTCAAGATCCAGCCCCATCTCGTCCAGCGCCTGCTTGGTATCGTCGTAGATACCCATCGAAAGCAGCGCATTAGACAACGTGCGGCCAATCAAAAACTCCATCGACAGGTAGTAAACCTGCCGCACGTCCTGTGAAAGCTGATGGCGATTTGAACGCAGCCAGCGCTCAACCATACGATCGCGAACGGCAAACAGCGTGGCGTTTAGCCAGTCATGCTGATTGGCCACGGAGGGATCTTTACCAACGATAAACATCAGCTTATAGGCGATAGAATGCTTAAGCGCCTCAATGCTGACGGTGGGTGAGGTGTAGTTAATCGGTGAAGTCATCGCGTTATGTTCCCAATTTTGTTTGTGGTTCACAGCCGTTGATAAAGATTTTTATAAGCCTGAGCGGCTACTTTCCAACCAAAATCTATCCCCATCGCATGGTGCTGAACGTGCCGCCAGTGTTTTGGCCGGCTCCACAGCACGAAAGCACGTCGAATCGCATTGCTCAGCGATTTTCCGGTGCTCTCTTCAAACACAAACCCACTGGCCGTACCGTCGGCCAGATTTTCGAGTGCACAATCCACGACGGTATCAGCCAATCCGCCGGTGCGTCTTACCAGCGGCAGCGTGCCATATTTCAGTCCATAAAGCTGGGTGAGCCCGCAAGGTTCAAAACGACTTGGCACCATGATGACGTCAGCCCCGGCGATAATGCGGTGCGAGAACGCCTCGTGATACCCCAACTGTACGCCAACTTGCCCCGGATGGTCGGCAGCGGCGGCCAGAAAAGCCTGCTGCAAAACGGCATCACCCGCACCCAGCACCGCCAGTTGACCGCCCTGTTCCAGCAGTTCTGGCAGGCCTTCAAGCACTAAATCCAGCCCTTTTTGACTGGTGAGACGGCTGACCACGGCAAACACTAGCCGCGAGTCATCAACGTCCAGTCCCATCGCCCGCTGCAAATAGGTTTTATTGATCGACTTGGCGCGCAGATCGTCGGCGCTGTAGCGTGCAGACAGCAGCACGTCAGTTTTTGGCTCCCAAATCGCTTCATCCACGCCGTTGAGAATACCGGTCAGCTTGCCCTGATTCTGCCGCTCAAGCAGCAGTGACTCCATGCCGTAGCCAAACGCCGGTTGCGTGATCTCTTTGGCGTAGGTCGGACTGACGGTGGTAACGTGGTCAGAATAAAACAGCCCGGCTTTCAGGAACGAAATCTGCCCATAAAATTCCAGCCCGTGCATTTGGAAAAAGTCGGCAGGCAGTTGTAATTCAGCCAAATGATGGGCAAAGAACAACCCTTGAAACGCCAGATTATGCACGGTAAACACGGTTTTTGCCGGGCGCCCACGCGCCACGATATAGGCCGACGTCAGGCCCGCGTGCCAGTCGTGGGAGTGCACGACCTCCGGTTTCCAGTGACTGTCAAAACCACAGGCCAGCTCGCAGGCCATCCAGCTCAGCAGAGCAAAGCGCAAATGGTTATCTGAATAGGCATTCGAAGACTGGTCGTGATAGGGACTGCCCGGCCTGTCGTATAGCCCAGGTGTATCTATCAGATAAACACCCACTCCCTGATAAACGGCATAAAGCAGCGAAACGTGGCCTGCGAACGTGTCCAGCGTGCCAACGAGTTGGGTCTCCCCGATGCCTTTTTTAATATCGGGGAAAGCAGGGATCAAAACGCGAACATCGTCTCCCTCGGCAATTTGCGCCGCGGGAAGCGCACCGGCGACGTCTGCTAGACCGCCGGTTTTCAACAGAGGAAACAGCTCGGAACAAACATGTAAAACCTGCATTCTCGCTCCTGAAACGTCTTCACGCCAAACACAGCGAATGGTGTGAACGGAAATAAGTGAATAATTCGATCGTTTTCGCCAGGCTTTATAATTTCGCCAACATAGCGCGGGTCACCAAAACAATCCCGCTTTCCGATCGATAAAAACGCTTGCTGTCTTCCTCTGCATTTTCGCCAATGACCATTCCTTCAGGGATTTGGCAGGCTCTGTCTATCACACAGCGACGCAGACGACATGACCGACCAATCTCAACATCAGGTAATAGAATGCTTGAGTCGATATTGCAAAATGAATTGATGCGCACCCGTGGAAAAAGCACCGAATGCACCACCACTGACCCCGAAACGATGCAGCCGCCAGAAACCAGAGAGTTCATGGTCATGCCGTGACTTCCCGAGCGGTCCTGCACAAATTTCGCCGGCGGCAGCGGTTCCATATGGGTGCGAATCGGCCAGTTGGTGTCGTACATGTCCAGCTCGGGCGTCACCGACGCCAAGTCAAGGTTCGCACGCCAGTAGGCGTCGATAGTGCCCACGTCGCGCCAGTAGGGCGGCAACTCAGTGTTTGAGGTGACGCACGACAGGCCGAACGGATGCGCCCAAGCCACGCCCTGACGGGTGATTTTAGGAATAATGTCTTTCCCAAAATCGTGGCTCGACTCTTCGCTGGCCATGTCCTCCTCCAGTAGCCTGAACAAATAGTCCGCATTGAAAATATAGACCCCCATGCTGGCCATTGCCTTATCGGGCTGGCCGGGAATTGACGGCGGGTCCTTGGGTTTCTCAATGAAAGACTTAATTTGGTAGTCTTCGGCGACGTCCATCACGCCAAACTCGCTGGCCTCGGACAACGGCACTTCGAGGCAGGCAACGGTGCATTCTCCACCCTTTTCAACGTGATCAATCAGCATGCGGGAGTAATCCATTTTGTAAATATGGTCTCCTGCCAAAATCACCACGTATTCGGCACGATAGCGACGAATAATGTCCAGATTTTGGTAGACCGCATCGGCGGTGCCTTTATACCAATGCTCAGTGCTTTGACGCTGCTGCGCGGGCAGCAGGTCCACAAACTCGTTCATCTCTTCATTGAGAAATGACCATCCGCGCTGGATGTGCTGCACCAGCGTATGGGACTGATACTGCGTAATCACACCAATGCGGCGTATGCCCGAGTTCAGGCAGTTAGAGAGTGCGAAATCGATAATGCGAAACTTTCCGCCAAAATGGACTGCGGGTTTGGCACGGGTGTTGGTCAAGTCTTTCAGACGCGAACCTCTCCCCCCTGCCAGGATCAGCGCTACCGACTTGAGAGGTAATTGCCTCGCCAACATCATGCGGTCATTGAATTCTAACGTAGCCATAGCTGAATCCTTCCTAATGCCCTGCTAACCTTGGGTCAATACGCAGAGCGTTTTAGCCGTCGCTCGCCAAGACGAGCTTTCCCTGACGTTTTGTTGTTCATTGTCAAAAGGCGCAACGCAGGTCCAACCGCCCTCCGGTAATGTCATTTCAACGTCATTAAGTGATGAATTGACCACCAGCAACCAGCGGTCAGACAAACGAATTTGCAGGCATTGCTGCCCGCCTTGTTCCCAGCTTTTTGTTGTCATCGGCTGTCCTGCGCCGTCGAGCCACTGCACTTCTTGTGACGTTTCCTGCCACCACCGGTCCTGATTCAATGCCGGAATTTTTTTACGTAGGGCTATCAGCGCACTGACATAGTCAGTCAACGTCTCGTCGGCGTCTGACCAGTCGATCCAGGTCAGCGCGTTGTCCTGACAATAGGCATTGTTGTTACCCTGCTGAGAATTGCCCAGCTCATCACCCGCCAGCAGCATCGGCGTTCCCTGCGACAGCATCAGCGTGGCGAGCAGCGCACGCTGACTGAGTTTTCGCTGCTGTGACACGGACATTGAAACGTTAAGCCCCTCTTCGCCGTGGTTCTGGCTGTAGTTGTTATCATGTCCGTCGCGGTTATCTTCCCCGTTGGCCTGATTATGTTTCTCATTGAAGCTGACTAAATCACGCAATGTGAACCCGTCGTGGGCGGTCAACATATTCACCGCCGAAGAAGGCAGGCGATTATGGTGATCAAACAGGTCGGCGGAGGCCGCAAAACGGGTGGCAAACGTCCCCAGAGAGAGCGTACCGTACAGCCAAAACTTACGAATATCATCGCGCCAGCGGTCGCTCCACTCAGCAAAGGGCGCAGGGAAATTGCCTACCTGATAGCCACCCTCGCCTATGTCCCACGGCTCGGCAATGAGCTTACAGCCGCTGAGCAACGGGTCAGCTTTAATGGCCTCAAACAGCGGAGAGTGAGGGTCGAACTCCGGCGTGCGTCCGAGTAAAGTAGCCAAATCGAAGCGAAAACCGTCAACATGATAGGTTTCAACCCAGTAGCGCAGACTCGCAATCGTCCAGGCAATAACCTCATCATCAATCAGGCGCATGGCGTTGCCGCAGCCGGTAAGATTGTTGTCACTGCCGTCCGGATTCAGCCAGTACCAGGCCCGATTATCTAAACCGCGCAGAGAAACCGTCGGGCCTTCAACGTCTAGCTCGGCGGTGTGGTTGAACACCACGTCGAGCAGCACTTCAATACCGGCCTGATGCAGCGCCTTTACCGCTGTCTTAAATTCGTCCTGCGCACTCACACCATTAACGCCGCTGGCATACGCAGTTTCCAGCGCCCACGGTGCCAAAACGTTGTAGCCCCAATAATTGCTCAGGCCCAAACGCTGCAATCTGGGTTCATCGGCGTGGTGCTGAATTGGCAGCAGTTCCAGCGCGGTAATCCCCAAACGTTTGAAATAGTTAAGCATCACCGGGTGTCCAAGCGCGGCGTAGGTGCCGCGCAGCGCGTCGGGAATATCTGGGTGCAACTGAGTGAGCCCACGAACGTGCGCCTCATAAATCACGGTTTTACCCCACGCAATGCCCGGCGCAACGTCGTTTTGCCAGTCAAAGCGGTCATCCATCACCCGTGACTTGGGGACGACATCGGCACTGTCTCGCGCGTCGGCCACGTCAACGCCGCCGCACAGCCGTGGGTCGTCGGAGAGCTTGCCTTCTATTGCTCGCGCACTGGGGTCAATCAGTAATTTTTGTGCATTAAAACGCAGCCCCTGCGAAGGCGAGAACGCACCGTGGGCGCGAAAACCATAGCGTTGCCCCACTTTTGCACCCGGCAAATAGCCGTGCCAAAGATTGCCGGTGCGCGTCGGCAGTGCCAGACGCTTTTCATTGCCCTGCTCGTCAAACAGGCAGAGATCAATCTTTTCAGCCGTGGAAGAAAAAACGCAAAAATTGACGCCATCTCCATCGAAATGAGCACCAAATGGCGAAGATTTACCCGACTGAAGCGATCTCATCAGCAATCCTCCCGCCGCAGATAGATCGTGGCTAAAGGCGGGATCACCAGCGAAAGCGAGTGTTCACGCTGGTGACTTGGGTAAGGGTCGGTATACACATCGCCGGCATTACCGATATTGCTGCCGTGATAATGATGGGAGTCGGTATTGAGTACTTCGTGATAGCGACCCGGGCGGCTCACGCCAATGCGGTAGCCGTAGCGCGGAACCGGTGTGAAATTGCTGACCGCAATCAGCTCGTTGCCGTGTTCGTCTCGGCGAGCAAAGGCAAAAATCGAGTTTTCATGGTCATCCACCACCAGCCACTCAAAACCGCGCGGATTGAAGTCCAGCTCGTAGAGCGCCGACTGCTGTTGGTAAGTGTGATTGAGGTCGCGTACCAGATTTTGCACGCCGCTGTGCCAACCGTTCGGGTCGTCGAGCAGGTGCCAGTCGAGACTCTGGTTAAAGTTCCACTCGCGGCCCTGCGCAAACTCACAGCCCATAAACAGCAGTTTTTTACCAGGATGTGCCCACATAAAGCCATAATAGGCGCGCAGATTGGCAAATTTTTGCCAGGCATCGCCGGGCATCTTGTCAATCAGCGAACCTTTACCGTGCACCACTTCATCGTGCGAGAGCGGCAGGATAAAGTTTTCGGTGTAGGTGTAGAGCACACCAAAAGTCAGCAGGTTATGGTGATACTTGCGGTGAACCGGATCAAGCTGCATGTATTTCAGGGAGTCGTTCATCCAGCCCAGGTTCCACTTGTAGTGAAAACCTAGCCCGTTAGCCTCGGGCGGCAGGGTCACGCCAGGATAGTCGGTTGACTCTTCGGCCATAGTGACTGCGCCGCCGAGCTCTTTACCAATGGTATGGTTGGTGTACTGCAAGAAAGAGATGGCCTCAAGATTTTCGCGGCCACCGTAGTGATTGGGTATCCACTCACCCGCTTTACGGCTGTAGTCGCGGTAAATCATTGATGCCACCGCATCGACCCGCAGGCCGTCGATTCCGTAGCGCTCAATCCAGTAGAAACCATTGCCCGCCAGATAGTTACGAACTTCGTGGCGGCCATAGTTATAAATTAGCGTATTCCAGTCCTGATGATAGCCTTCGCGTGGGTCGGCATATTCGTACAGCGCCGTGCCGTCGAACTGCGCCAGCCCGTAGGCATCACTTGGAAAATGACCGGGCACCCAGTCGAGGATCACATTTAATCCGGCGTTGTGTGCCGCATCAATAAAGGCTTTAAACTCGTGAGGCGAACCGTAGCGGCGGGTTGGCGCATACATGCCCAGTGGTTGATAACCCCAGCTGCCGTCAAACGGATGCTCATTGACTGGCATCAGTTCAATGTGGGTGAAGCCCATCCATTTCGCATAAGAGACCAGTTGTTCTGCCAGCTCGCCGTAGCTCAGCCAGTAATTATTGTCGGCATGGCGACGCCAGGACCCAAGATGCACCTCGTAAACCGACACCGGCTGATTGAGCGCATTGGCTTTTTTGCGTTCTGGGGAATAGTCGACCTTTTCTGGCAATTTACGCACCAGCGAGGCAGTATCCGGGCGCATTTGCGCTTCAAAAGCGTAAGGGTCAGCGCGTAGACTGACGTGACCACGGCAGTCGATAATTTCAAACTTGTACAGTTGGCCTTCACAGGCGGCAGGGACAAACAGCTCCCAAATGCCGTTTTCACGTCGTAGACGCATCGGATGGCGGCGACCGTCCCAAAAGTTGAACTCTCCCACCACCGAAACGCGGATGGCATTGGGTGCCCAAACGGCAAAACTGACCCCGTCAACGCCGTCCAGATTCTGCGGGTGCGCACCCAGTTTTTCATAGGGGCGAATATGGGTACCTTCCGCCAGCAGCCAAATATCCAGCTCCTGCAGCAAGGTACCGAAACGATAAGCATCATCAATGATATGAACGTTGTCGCCCCAGCGCACTTCAAGCTGATAGCGGAAGAATTTTTTGCGCCTTGGCAGCAGGCCAACGAAAAAACCGCGATCGTCATAGCGGCTCAATTCAGCCACCCGACTCTGTTTTTGGGCGTCAATCACCCAAACCTGACAGGCGTCAGGTAAAAGTGCGCGCACCTCCAGCCCTGCGGCAACCTCATGCATCCCCAGCAATGAGAAAGGGTCGGCATAGCGGCCGGAAATAATCTGATTAATAACGTGCTGGTCGGGAAGTACTGGCATGGTGTTTCGTCCTGTGATCAATTAATCAACAAATCCAATAAAATCATTGTGTCAGCCCGATCGTATTTTCCATTAGCGTCGTCTATTCATCCTGAATAAGGCCCATTTGCCAGGGTAAACCCGTAAAGATTACACAGCTCTCTACTATGCTCCGGCTGAGGGAGCAAATTACGTTTGCGTTCACACTTCTGAAAAAAAACAGACAAATGCCCTACTCAAATTCCGAATCACTCTCTACTAAGCATAGACAAAGCTTTCTAAGAACAAGGCCTGAATTAAAAGAAATTTTTGGTAAAGACGAGAAGTGGTAGAAAGGTCAAAAAACAGCCAAAAAGGCGGTAAAAAAGCATTAAAAAAGGGATACCCAACGGCATCCCTTAACATCACGCCCGAGAAGGGGTTACAGCAAAATACGCAGCATGCGGCGCAGGGGTTCGGCAGCGCCCCACAGCAGTTGGTCACCCACGGTGAAGGCTGAAAGATATTCAGGCCCCATATTCAGCTTGCGAAGACGTCCCACCGGCGTATTCATGGTGCCCGTTACCGCAGCCGGCGTAAGTTCACGCATTGAAAGCTCACGGTCGTTAGGAATAACGCGAACCCAGTCATTGTGGGTCGCCAACATCTGCTCGATCTCAGGGATCGACACGTCTTTTTTCAGTTTCAGCGTGAATGCCTGGCTGTGGCAGCGCAGCGCGCCGATGCGCACGCACAGACCGTCTACCGGGATAATGCTCGAAGTGTTCAGAATTTTGTTAGTCTCGGCCTGGCCTTTCCACTCTTCTTTGGTCTGGCCGTTGTCGAGCTGTTTGTCGATCCACGGGATCAGGCCGCCAGCCAGAGGTACACCGAAGTTGTCCGTCGGCAGCGTGCCGCTGCGGGTCAGCGCCGTCACGTTGCGTTCAATATCAAGTATTGCCGACGCCGGGTTCTGAAGCTCGTGCGCGACGCTATTGTGCAGCATGCCCATTTGAGTCAGCAGCTCGCGCATGTGACGTGCACCGCCACCGGAGGCTGCCTGATAGGTTGCCACTGACGCCCACTCGACCAGATTGTTGGCAAACAGGCCACCCAGAGACATCAGCATCAGGCTCACGGTACAGTTACCGCCAACAAAGGTTTTTACGCCCTTGTCGATGCCTTCATGAATCACTGACTTGTTGACCGGGTCCAGAATAATAATCGCGTCATCTTTCATTCTTAAAGAAGAAGCGGCGTCTATCCAGTACCCCTTCCAGCCGATTTCACGCAGCTTTGGATAGATTTCATTGGTATAATCCCCGCCCTGACAGGTAATGATAATATCCAGCGCACTCAGTGCGTCCAGATCAAAGGCGTCTTGCAGCGTGCCTTGATGGCCGCCAAATACCGGCGAAGGCTGGCCGTGCTGCGAAGTGGAGAAGAATACCGGACGAATGGCGTCAAAATCGCGCTCTTCTGTCATGCGTTGCATGAGCACAGAACCGACCATACCGCGCCAGCCGACGAAACCTACATTTTTCATAATTACTGTCCTGCCGTGAGGGTGATAACTGCATTTATTGCGCGTTTGCACCGTTTTAGCGCAATTTCCCCGTGTAAAGCGGGTGAAATTGCGACGTGTTGCCCCGTTAGCGCGCGAGTGTATACCTTACAAAATGTACGCTAAGTGGCAAGTGAATTTAATCGATACCAGACGCTTTGTTAGCAGCTTTGCTTATAGAGAGAATAATATCCAGGGGGATAGCGGTTATGACTGAAATGATTTCAGCCACAATATTGTTGTTTTTAATTATGGATCCACTGGGCAATCTGCCGATTTTTATGTCGGTGCTCAAACACCTGGATCCGAAACGACGTCGCGTGGTGTTGATCCGCGAAATGTTGATCGCGCTGATCCTGATGCTTATCTTCCTTTTTGCCGGCGAGAAGATCCTGTCCTTCCTGAATTTGCGCACTGAGACAGTGTCAATTTCCGGCGGCATTATTCTTTTTTTAATCGCTATCAAAATGATTTTCCCTTCTCAGGAAAATAACAGCTCTGGTTTGCCTGCGGGCGAAGAACCTTTTCTGGTGCCGCTGGCGATACCGCTGGTCGCTGGGCCGTCAATATTGGCCACGCTGATGCTGCTTTCGCACCAATATCCCCATCAGATTGGTCACCTGACGCTGGCGCTGTTTATTGCCTGGGGACTGTCGATGGGGATTTTACTGCTGTCGAACCTTTTCCTGCGCCTGCTGGGCGACAGAGGCGTCAGTGCGCTTGAACGCCTGATGGGATTGGTATTGGTGATGCTCTCAACGCAGATGTTCCTTGATGGGATCAGAGCCTATCTGAAGATTTAGGATGTGTGTCGTTTGCTTCCCCATCCTAACCTTCCCCCGCTGAAAAGCGCGGGGGAAGGGATCAGAAATAAAACCACACCTGCTAGCGCTAGAGAGGGGGAAAAACACGAGGATTGGCGCAGACCGAAGTGCTGTTTACTGCCGACTATCTCGAGTATGCCTAACGCCTCTTCGTTCAGGAAGGCGTTTACTGTCAATTTATGACCCGTCTCACCCAGGCGTTTGAGCAGGTAACCTATGGCGATACGGCGCAAAATGCCGCGCTGGATATGGCGCCGCTTATCAGTGCCGAGGCACTAAAACGCGTTGAGGATAGTGATTGCGCTGGCCAATGGCAGCGAATACGGCCTTACTTCGGTATTTATACACAAAATATCAACACCGCGATGATCGCGCTGAAAAAACTCAAATTCGGCGAGACCTAGGTAAACCTTGAAAACTTCGAAACGATGCAGGGTTTTCACGCCGGTTGGCGAAAATCGGGTATTGGCGGCGCGGACGGCCGTCACGGCCTGGAGGAGTATTTGCAAACTCACGTCGCCTATTGGCAGTATCAGTAATTTATCGCGAAACAGTGGGGAGTTTTCACCAACTTGAGTGATTGCTTAGTAGGGATATCAGACCCTATGATATTGGCGGCGAATTTTACATAAGACCGCCGATAATAATACAAACAGCGCGAAAGGTGTTGCGCTGCCATTGATAGCAAATCACAAGGAATCAGCAATGAAGACCCCCGCTCTGCTTGCCGCTCTCGTCGCCGTAGCGCTTACCGGCTGTGCCGCCACACACCCTGCACCACAGGCGCCTTACCCACCGAAGGCCGCCGAAACTGTTGCGCCTGCCGCGCCGGTATTGGCCTGCAAAACCGGTAATCTGATGATGCAAACCACGCTTTACTTTGGCCTGAGCCGTCACAATGCCGCTCCGGTCAGCAAAGCGCAGTGGCAGTGGTTCGTCGATAAAGACGTAACGCCGCGTTTTAAAGATGGCTTAAGTGTATTTGACGCCAAAGGTCAGTGGTTGAGAAGTGAAGGCGTGGTGATTAAAGAGAACAGCAAAGCACTGATGCTTATCCGTGCGGATAATGCGCAAGAGCAGAAAAAAATCACCGAGATCCGCGATATCTACAAGCAGCGCTTTAAACAGGACTCGGTCATGCAGGTCGATAACCCAGCGTGCGTTGATTTCTAGGGAATGGGTGGTGTAGTCAGCACCCCCATCCTCACCTTCCCCCTTAGGGGGAAGGGACTAGATGGGTGTCGTACTGAAATAAAAAAGTCTTGCTGGAACATAAGGTTGGAATGGGGGAGCCGCGAGCTGAAACCTACAGCACTAATCCCGCAAAAGCCGCAGAAAGCAGGCTGACCAGCGTGGAGCCATAGACCAGCTTAAGCGCGAAGCGAGAAACAACGTTGCCCTGCTTTTCATTCAGCCCCTTGATAGCACCCGCCACAATACCGATAGAGGCAAAGTTGGCGAATGAGACCAGAAATACCGACAAAATCCCAAGGCCGCGCGGAGAAAGTTCGCTGGCAATTTTCTGCAAATCAATCATCGCAACAAATTCATTAGTCACCAGCTTGGTCGCCATAATGCTGGCTGCCTTCAGCGCGTCAGGCGCCGGAATGCCAATCAGCCAGGCAAAGGGATAGAAAACATAGCCCAGAATCTGCTGGAAGCTGATGCCGAAAATCGCGGTAAACAGCGCATTCACTGCGGCAATGATCGCAATAAAACCAATCAGCATGGCCATGATAATCACCGCAACCTTGAAACCAGCCAGGATGTATTCACCGAGCATTTCAAAGAAGCTTTGGTCTTCGTGCAGCTTTTCCAGCTTGATTTCAGGCTCATCGCCCAGCGGCGTAGGGTTGATAATCGACAGAATAATAAAGGTGCTGAACATATTGAGGATAAGTGCAGCAACCACATATTTAGGCTCAATCATGGTCATATAAGCGCCAACGATCGACAGTGAAACGGTAGACATCGCCGCCGCCGCCATCGAATAAAGACGGCGAGGAGAGATATCGGCCAGCACGCCCTTATAAGCAATAAAGTTTTCAGACTGGCCCAAAATCAAGGTACTGACGGCGTTGAATGACTCCAGCTTGCCCATGCCGTTCACTTTTGAAAGCAACGTGCCAACAATGCGGATCAGCAGCGGCAGAATACGCAAATGCTGCATAATCCCGATTAATGCAGAAATAAAGATAATTGGGCAGAGCACGCCGAGGAAGATAAATGCCAATCCTGCCTTACTCATGCCGCCAAACACGAAGTCTGAACCCTGCGCCGCATAGGTCAACAGGTTTTCAAAGAATCCGGAGACTGCGGTAACTATCGATAAACCGCTGCTGGCATGCAGAAAGAACCACGCCAGCAGGCCCTCAATCACAATTAATTGAAGGATCACGCGTGGGCGGATTTTTTTGCGATCATTACTAAAAATGAACGCCAGGAAGAAGATGACTACAAGAGCCAATATAAAATGCAAAACTGAGGGCATTGAAAGTTGTCCAGCATCAAAAATTATTTGGCCGTATTGAGCCACATTTTTGAGCAGCTTTCACTATTGTTGAAAAGATATTTATCGAGCAGAGACAGGTTCCTGCCGCCCAATGACGACAGGAACCTGAGAGGGAGAGTTAAACCACGTTCGCCAGCAGTAGACAACCTACCAGACCGCTTACCGAAATAATGGTCTCAAGTACTGACCAAGAACGCATGGTTTCACCGATTGTCAGGTTGAAATACTCTTTAAAGAGCCAGAAGCCTGGGTCGTTCACGTGAGAGAAAATCACGCTGCCAGAACCCACTGCAATAACCATCAGCTCAGGGCTCACGCCGGTGGTGGCAATCAGCGGAGCCGCAATACCGCCCGCGGTAATCGCCGCTACGGTCGCAGAACCCAGCGCCAAACGCAGCACGGCTGCAATGGTCCAGGCCAGCAGAATTGGAGAAAGCGTACTGCCCTGCATCAGCGCGGCGATGTATTTATCGACGCCGCTGTCAACCAGTACCTGCTTGAACGCGCCGCCACCCCCGATGATTAACAGCATCATGGCGATAATTTTAATCGAGTCAGTGATGGTCGCCATCACATCTTCCATCTTGCGACCGCGGTTTAAACCAAAGGTGAAAATAGCAATCAGCACCGCAATCAGCGTTGCCATCACTGGATCACCGAAGAATTCGGCATAAGACAGAATCGGGTGACCTTTCGGCACGATCATCTCGGTAATCGCGCGGAACGCCATCAGAATAACCGGCACCAAAGACGTCGCAACGCTGACACCGAAACCTGGCATCTCTTCTTCAGTAAAGGTTTTTGGGTTAAACAGGCCCTGAGGAACCGGCTTATCAATCCCTTTAAGGAAACGCGCATACACCGGACCCGCCAGAATAACCGTCGGCACGCCTAAAATTGCGCCGTATAGCAGGGTTTTGCCCATATCTGCATGGAAAATGGTGGCAATCGCGGTTGGGCCAGGGTGCGGAGGCAAGAACCCGTGGGTCACTGACAGCGCGGCAGCCATTGGTACACCGACGTAAAGCAGCGGCAAGCGCGCCGAGGCAGCAACGGAGAATACCAGCGGCAGCATCAGTACGAAGCCCACTTCATAGAACAGCGCAAAACCGACAATGAAACCGGTCATAACCAGCGCCCACTGGATGTATTTCACGCCAAACTTATCGATAAGAGTGGTCGCGATACGCTGGGCACCGCCGCAGTCGGCCAGCAGTTTACCCAGCATGGCGCCGAAGCCCATGATAAGAGCAAGGCTGCCGAGCGTTCCACCCACGCCGTTTTTGATAGAGGTGATCACTTTATCGACAGGCATGCCCTGCATCACGCCGACGGCCAATGCGACGAGGATCAGTGCGATAAAACCGTTTAATTTGAATCGGATCATAAGCAACAGCAGTATGGCAACACCAACTGCAACAATGACTAATGGCATAACTTTCCCCTTCCGCCTCTTTCTGCCCTATCCGGCCTCGAGCCAAAAAATGGCCGATGCTTTTGCGGTGCAGATAACAGTGCGCGAGTGATATTTTTTTGTAAGTTTGCGAGTTCAGCGCGAGCCTAATCAGCAGATAGCGCTAAAATTTACACAGGTTCCTTTGTGATGTTAGTCACACCTCCATTTGTTATCGGTATCATGATACCGGTAACATGCTAATATAAGGAATCGCCCACGCGGGTAAATTCTAAATATGGGACGGAGATCAAACTTATGGCAGGGCAAAGCATCATTTTGATGGGTGTGTCAGGCAGCGGTAAATCAACCGTAGGCGCAGCCGTCGCAAGAGCGATAAACGCTAAATTTATAGACGGTGACGATCTTCACCCCCGCGCCAATATTCAGAAAATGGCGAGCGGGCAACCGCTGAACGATGACGATCGCATGCCTTGGCTCGAGCGCTTGAGCGACGCGGCTTACAGCCTTGAGCACAAAAATGAAACCGGTATTATCGTCTGCTCGGCGCTGAAACGCCGCTATCGTGATGCGCTGCGCAAAGGCAACGACGGTATCATCTTCCTGTATTTGAAAGGCAGCGAAGAGGTGATTTTGCAGCGTCTGAAATCACGTGCCGGGCACTTCTTCTCGCAAGACATGCTGAAAAGCCAGTTCGAAGCGCTTGAAGAGCCGGGCGAGGACGAAGCCGACGTGGTGCGAGTGAACATCGACCATCAGGTTGAAGGCGTCGTGAAACGTTGCGTTACCGCGCTAGAAAATGCCAAAGCCAAGCACCGTACCGAGGCCTGAGAGTCTTTGACGGGCGGTTAAATACTGCCGCCCGCCGAAATAGTAAAGCCAACGTCGACCATTTTTGGTACCACTTCTTCACCACGCAGGCGCGCCAGTAAACGCTCGGCGGTAATTTGCCCCATGCGTTCACGCGGCGTGAGCACGCTCGCGAGTTTGGGTTCCATTGCCTGGCCCATGTTATGTCCGTGGAAGCCGGCGATCGCCATTTGTGAAGGAATATGCAGCCCTTGGCGCAGACATTCAAAAAACGCCCCAGCCGCCAGGTCGTCATTGGTACAGAAGATACTGTCAATTTGCGGATAATCGAGCTGGGCCTGACGCAGAAGCTCCGCACCGGCGGTGTAGCTGGACGAACGGCTGGTCATCACGCTATAAGGCTGCAAACCCGACTCGCGCATCGCCTGCTCATACCCTTCCTGTTTAATCAAGGTACGTTCATCCTGACGTGCGCCGAAGTACACAACGTGCCGATGCCCGTGGGCAATAATTTGCTGGGTCATTTGCCGTGCGGCTTCAAAGTTGTTAAATCCAACCGCTAAATCCACGCAGGGTGACACGCAGTCCATCATCTCGACTACCGGAATACCGGCAACTTCAATCATTTTCAGAGTACGAGCCGAGTGATTGCGCTCAGAAAGAATAAGCCCGTCAATATTGTAAGAAAGCAACGAGGTCAGACGCTGTTCTTCACGTTCTGCGCTGTAGCCATAGTGCGCCAGCATCGTTTGATAACCGTGAATATCGGTCACGCTCTCAATGCCGCGCAGCACCTCGGCGAAAACCTGGTTGGTCAGCGATGGCAGCAGCACGCCGATTGCGCGACTTTTCGCATTGGAAAGGATATCCGGTGCACGGTTAGGTATGTATCCCAATTCGTCCAGCGCAGCGGCAATTTTCTCCTGCAGAAGCAGAGAAACTTGTTCGGGATTACGCAAATAGCGGCTGACCGTCATTTTAGTAACACCTACGCGGTCGGCGACGTCCTGAAGCACTGGCCTTTTTTTCTTCATTTTCAATGAACTGGGATCAGAGGAACAAGCACGAATTTTAGCAAAAAATGGCGGGATTTGGCACAAAAACAGCATGCGTGAGGTAGCAACAATGAATTAAATTGCATGAATTAGATCATTAAAAGCAAAGGATTTGTTGAGGCAACAAAGTAAGGGGCAAATCGCAGGCAAAAAAAAGCCAGCACCCGGCTGGCTAAGTAATACTGGAAGCAATGTGAGCAATGTCGTGCCTCCCAGGGACCCGTTTGACTATGGTGAATAGCCATCCCCGGAACGCATGACAATAATAATCATTATCATTCGCAGTTGTAAAGCGTTTTTTTTCATCAATTATTAAATTGACTATCAAAAATATCCATATAAATTAGAAGGTTATTACACCACATGCGAAAGGAGCCTTATATGAGTCAGATTGATATCCGCCACGTTGAGCCTGAAGATTACTCGCAGCTTCACCAGCTATTCAGCCATGAACAGGTTTACAGCGATACGCTACAGCTACCGCACCCTGCTTCGGCGCTATGGCAAAAACGTACGACGGAAGAAAGACCTGACACCTATAGGCTTGTGGCATGTTTTGGTGAGCGCGTGGTCGGGCAGATAACCCTGCACGTTCAACCCCAGATACGACGCCGCCACGTGGCAAGCTTCGGCATGGCGGTGCATCCAGAATTTCAGGGGCAAGGTATCGGCAGCAAGCTGCTGGCAGCGGTGCTTGATCTCAGCGATAACTGGCTTGGCATCAGCCGCGTGGAGCTGACGGTGTTTGTCGATAACGCGGCGGCGCTGGCGCTGTACAAAAAGTTCGACTTTGTGATTGAAGGCACTTCAGAGGCGTTTGCCATGCGCAACGGTAAACTGATTTCCACCCATCACATGGGAAGAGTGCGTCTTTAAGTCATGACCCCTCCAGCCCCTGCGGCGGGAGGGTATTAACAACTATCCCCCGCCGTCGCTCGTTTTTCTTTATGCACGAGTCGCAGCACCAATGCCCCGCTCAGACAAACTGCAAAGGCCGAAGCCAGATAAATCGACGAGACCCCGGCGTGAATCATTAGTATTCCCGCTAACGGACCGGTAACGCCCAACGATAAGTCCATAAAAGCAGTATAAGTCGCCAGCGCGCTACCCTGATTCTCCTGCGGCAGCCTTTTCACCGCCACAACGCCCAGGGCGGGGAATACCAAGGAGGATCCTGCGCCGGTCAACATGGCACCCAGTAGCGCCATCGTTGGAATTGACGCTCCCCACACCAACAGTAATCCCATGATTTCAAAAACAAAACACGCCAAGGCAACGCGCTGTCCGCCAAAACGATTAATGCAGTTGGGAAACAGAAGTCGTATGCCAACAAATGCCGAGCTAAACAAGGTCAGAGCAAAGGCACCGCCGCTCCAGCCTTTGGCATCGTAAAATAGAGTAATAAAAGTGGCGATAACGCCAAATCCGGATGACGCCAGCCCCATCACTAACCCGTAGGGCAAGACTTTGCCAAGCACGTGGCGAAAAGGGATAGCGCTGCTGGCCGCTTTGCTCACGCCCGCTTTGCTTAGCGCCAGCAAAAATGCCGACAAAGAAATGGCGATAATGCACAGTGATAACAGCGCGAGACCGCCGAGATGAACAATCCATACACCAAGCGGTGCGCCAATCGCCATCGCACCATAGGTGACCACCCCGCTCCAGGAAATGACCTTACCGATATGCAATGATCCGACTCGGCCAATTCCCCACAGCGTAGAGCCGGTACCGGCAAAGCTTTGCCCCACGCCGAGGATAAGTCTTCCGATGCACAGCAGCAGCAGGCTTAAAATGGGTGAGGCGTTTTGCCACACCGCCAGCAGATAGAACACGCCGCTCAGCATGCATCCCGCCAGCCCAATCAGTACCACGCGCTTGGGCCCTAAAATATCCGCATAGCGACCGGCGTGCGGCCTGCTTAACAGCGTGGCAAAGTATTGAAGACTGATTGCCAGCCCTGCCCAGAAAGCGCTGAAGCCCAAATGGTCATGGACATAGCCGGGTAACACCGCCATGGGTAGACCAATGGTTAAGTAATTCGCAAAGTTGAAGATCATCACGGCGAGGATCTGCAGATTGATATTGGCCGGGCGCGTTGAAGTAGCTGCGGAAGACGACATTAAAGTGAGCAATCTCGTTAAACGTTAAGATATTTGGCGGCAGTAAGACTGTCCCCCCCTACTGATGACTTTATTCGTAATAGATTACTTAATCAACAATTCGCCGATCGCTGATTTTTTTCTTCTGAAATCAAAATGCTGTTTTTGATGAGCGCATAGTTCCCCCCTAAAAACATCCTATATACATCCAATTATATTTATAATTTTAAACAACAAAAAACACCCATTAACTTATTCATCACTTTATTCCTCTTCGCAATAATAAAAAATAACAGTCTTTATTCAATATATTACAATTG